>NZ_CALPDD010000005.1 GCF_943193205.1 Alistipes muris | reverse complement strand
AGCCGCCATGACCATCGACCACATCGCCTTGCAGTTCACGCCCGGAATCGGGGTGAAAGGCGCCGTGCATCTGTTCGGCCGCGGCCGACATCCACATGCACAGCCTGCTGCGCTACGATGTGAACACGGTGAACGCCATCGTGAGCGCCGTGCGCGAACGCAACATCACGGACCTGGTGCTGGGCATGCACGAGAATTCGCCGGGGCCCAACGTGCAGATTCCGGGCATACCGACCGCCGCGACGACCGCCGCGCTGGGCAAGACCCTGCAAGCCGTGCTGGCGCAATGCGCCGTGACGACGTTCATCTACCATTCGGCCCAGCCGCTCCCGACCATCCGGCGCCACCACGTAGTGGTCCCGCGCAAGGCGGAGCTGGAAGCGGGATTCCAGGCATGGCTCCTGCGCATCCGCCACCTGGCCCACGACACGGGAGCCCAACTGATTTTCCACGCCCCGAAAACAACCGTCGAACACCTGCGGGGCCGTCGCCGCCGCAAAGACATCGCACAATACGCCGTCTGCGAAGAAACCTGGGACAACCCCGCAGCCCTGCTGCCCGAACTGCGCAGCGACGACTGTCTGTGGGTCGTCATGAGCCGCCGCGACCGCATCTCCTACCAGGCGGGCATGTACCGCATCCCGGCCTACCTGGACGAAAACATGGCGGACCACAGCTTCGTACTGGTCTACCCCGTACAGGCCGGACATGCCGAACAACAAGGCATCTTCAACATGAACTTAGGATAGGACAACAAGTGAAAAGTGAAAAGTGAAAAGTGAAAAGGGGACCTTGGCGAGTGAACGATGACACAGACCGCCTGCGGACCATACAGCAAAAGGGCCGTCACGTGAAATTTCTTGCAACATTTCACCTTTCACCTTTCACCTTTCACCGAATAAAAGTATCTTTGCCCCTCGAAACCGCAAAAGTCAAGGAGACAACATGAGCCTCGTAGCAATCGTCGGACGCCCGAACGTGGGCAAGAGCACCCTTTTCAACCGGCTGGTCGGCCAACGCAAAGCCATCGTGGACGCGACGGCCGGCACCACGCGCGACCGCCACTACGGCAAGACCGACTGGAACGGCAAGGAATTCTCGGTCATCGACACGGGCGGCTACACGGTCAACTCCGAAGACATCTTCGAGGACGAAATCCGCCGTCAGGTACTGCTGGCCATCGACGAAGCCGATGTAATCCTGTTCCTGGTGGAAGTCTCGACGGGCATCACCGACCTCGACGCGCTCATGGCCGACATCCTGCGCCGGAGCAACAAGAAAGTGTTCCTGGTCTGCAACAAGGTCGACAACAACGACCAGATGTACTCGTCGCACGAATTCTATGCGCTGGGCCTGGGCGACCCCTACTGCATCAGCTCCATGTCGGGAAGCGGCACGGGCGACCTGATGGACGCCATTCTGGAAGCGCTGCCGGAAGACCCGACGGCCGACGAGAACGACGAACTGCCCCGCATCACCATCGTAGGCCGTCCCAACGTAGGCAAGTCGTCGCTGACCAACGCGCTCTTAGGCGAAGAACGCAACATCGTGACCTCGATAGCGGGCACCACGCGCGACTCGATCCACACGCGCTACAACAAATTCGGGATGGACTTCTACCTGGTCGACACGGCCGGCATGCGCAAGAAAGGCAAGACGATGGAAGACCTCGAATTCTACTCGGTCATGCGCTCCATCCGCGCCATCGAGAACTCGGACGTCTGCATCCTGATGCTCGACGCGCAGCAGGGGCTCGAATCGCAGGACCTCAACATCCACAACCTTATCGTCCGCAACCGCAAAGGCTGCGTCATCGTGGTCAACAAATGGGACCTCATCGAAAAGGGCAACAACACGATGAAGGAATGGACCGAGTTTCTGAAGAAGAAGCTGGCGCCGTTCAACGACATCCCCATCATCTTCACGTCGGTACTCAACAAACAACGCATCCTCGACGTACTGCAAACGGCCATGCAGGTCCACCAGGCGCGCAAACGCCGCATAGCGACCTCGGAACTGAACGAACACATGCTGCCGCTCATCGAGAACTACCCGCCCCCTGCGACCAAAGGCAAGTACATCAAAATCAAGTACGTGACGCAGCTCCCGACCCCGACGCCGCAGTTCGCGTTCTTCGTCAACCTGCCGCAGTACATCAAGGAACCCTACCGGCGGTTCCTCGAAAACAACATGCGCGAACGCTGGGACTTCTCGGGCGTGCCGATGCAAATCTATTTCCGCCAGAAATAAAGCAGCCCCGACCCGGAATGGCACGGGCTACGGTGCGTGCCAGCGAGGTAAGGTAGATTCAGCAATCCGCTGACGCAACGGCGCTTCGGGATTTTCACCGGAGCGCTGAAACGTTTTAACAAGCTGCTGAAACGTTTTAACTGCCGTCAGCTGTGCACCCCAGTCTGACAGAAAACAAACTTTAGTGAATAATGAATAGTTAATAAGGAATAATTATCCACTATTCATTATTAATTATTCATTGAGTACTTTTTCTGTCATTCATCCGAGCGATTGCTGAAAAGCGACTGCTGCGGGCTACCGCACACGCGACGCGGGAGCCTTGACGGGCGTCGGCACGGAAGGCGACTACTGGTCGTCGTCGTCCTACGCTGCGGGCAGCAAGTCACCCGCCGGGCTGAACTTCAACTCGGGGAACGTCAATCCGCTGAACGGGTTCTCGGGACGGGCGCTCGGCCTCTCCGTGCGCTGCGTCCAGCATCTACACGGGGCTGCTTTTTCGGAAAAACCGGACGGAGAACGATTCAGACCTTGCAGAACTTGGAACGGCAGACGAACCAGGGATTGCGGAGGTCCTCCTCGTTGTAACGCAGGGCCCGGCCGTCGGGAAGCGAACGGGTGGAACCGCCCGCCTCGGCGAGAATCAGCTCCCCGGCTGCGGTGTCCCACTCGAAAGTGCGGGTAGTGCGCACGTAATAATCGGCCTGCCCCTCGGCCAACATGCAGAACTTGTAGGAACTGCCCTGCTCGACGACCTCCAGGTCGGGGAAACGCTCGCGCAGGCGGGCGATATGCTCGTGGGTCTCGGGAGTCTGGTGCGACCGCGAGACGGCGACGCGCAACGGCCGGGACGGCGGCCCGGCCAAAGGCAGCGGCCGGAAACCCTCGACGATACGCTCGTAGGAATAATCGGCCGCGGCGTCGGGTGCGACGTGCTCTTTGAGGAAAGTTCCGGCATTGCGCCCGGCGACGTACATCTTTTCGTAAAACGGCACGTAAATCACGGCCCCCATGCAGACGTTGTTCTCCATGAGGGCGATATTGACCGTGAACTCGTTGTTGCCCTTGATGAACTCGACCGTGCCGTCGAGCGGATCGACCAACCAGTAAAGCTCCCAGTTGCGGCGCTCGTCGTAAAGCATCTCGCGCCCCTCCTCGCTCAGAACGGGAATGCGCGTGGGCCCGAGGTACTCGCGGATGACCTTGTGGGCCAGGCGGTCGGCGATGGTGATGGGGGTACGGTCGCTCTTGAGGCTTATGTCGTAATCGTCGCGGTTCTTGTAGACCTGCATGATGGAGGCTCCGGCACGCACGGCCGCATTGAAAAGCGGAGGAAGCAGGTACATCCTCACCTTGTCGTTTATCATCGAGACAGAGGGTTTAAGGTCGGTTTTCGGGGTTGCCATCGTAAAGATACGGAAAATTCACCATTCTGTGAAATTTTTCACATCAATTTTACACGGCACTTTCCGGCCTGCCATATCGGCGAGCAGAAGCCCCGCACAGGCGACGGCACACAGAACGACAGCCCCGGCGAGCAGAAGCGCCGCCAACACCCACCAACCATACCAAAGCGCCGCGAAGATCGCACAGCCGAGTGCCGCCACCCCCAGGAACCGCCACCGCGAACTCCCCCGGCGGAACTCGGGCCGATAGAAAAACGGCTCCCACAGCCAACGGCGGGCGTGGCGCGGAATCTTCCGCAGAAACCCGGGGCCGAATCCGCCTGCCGCAGCAACGGCGTCACGGCTCAGAAGCGCGAACGAACCGCCGACCCACGAACGCAGCGCCCCCACGGCACCGGGATGCCCCTGCCCCGCCTCGACCGAGAGCCGTTCGAGCACCCCCGGCAACAGATACTGCCCGTCGCGCACGGGAATCAGCCAATCGTAGGAAGCGACCGAAGCGGCGGCGTTCCAATCGTCGGCCGAAGTATCCTCGGAACGGTCGAGCAGCACCAACCGCCGAAAACACCGCCGGCGCGAACGCCACATACTGCGGACATGCTGCACGGGGAATTCATCGGAGGGCAGGTATTCGACGCGAATCATCCGGTAACGGGCTATCAGCGATTCAAAGAAAGCACGCCGGAGCGACGCATCGGCCACGACGACGACTTCCGAACGGACGTACTCGGACGACAGCAAGTTCTCGATCTGCGAGAGCCGCCGCACGCCGCTGCAAAGGAGCGAGAAACCGATGGTCCCGGAAGCGTCGCAGGAGGTGCCGAACATGCGCGCAGCCAACAGCCGCTTGTTACGCGCCCGCAAGAGGGGCAAAACCAGCCAGCAGGCCCCGGCAACGGCGGCCAGCGACACGAAACAAACAACCGCCGCAATCATACCAGGCATCGTTTATAAGACCGCACGATGGTGTCGTAATAAGCGGATTCGGAATCGTCGAAAAGCCGCGACAGCACCTGCGGGGAGTAACTGCACTGCGCCATGTAGCGCATCAGCGCGCGCCGCTGGGACGGGCTCAAGCGGGCCACGCACCGGGAAACCTCGCGGCGGACCAACGGCCGATGCAACGCACACAGCGTGAAAAGCGCCTCGGTCCCCGACGCGTAAGGCTCCTCGCCGTCGAGCAAGCGCAGCAACAACGGCTCGGCCTCCTCGATGCCGAACTGCCGGACGACGCACAACCCCACCCGCCGCAGGTTGAACGACGGCGAAGCGACGAGCGGCTCGTAAGCGACGGGCAATGCGCCGCGCCGCAGCCAAGTCATGATTTCGGCCACCTCGGTATCGGAAAAAGGCACGGCATGGTCGGCCAAACGACGCAAAGCCGCGAGGGGCTCGGCAGAGACGCGGGTCATCAAGGCGAAGAACCGGACGTAACGGTTGCGGCTACGCCCGTAACGTGCCATGCGGGGAGGAATCCCCTCGCCGACGGGCAGGACAGCCAACAAAGCGAGGTAACGCGCCCGCCGGTAACCCTGGGCGAAGCGCACGCGCCGCAACAGCCATCTGTCGAGCCCGTAACGCGCGACGACCTGCCGCAGCAGCCCGACGTCGAGCCCGTAAGTCATGGAAACGACCCCGGCCAGCGTTTCGGCCAACACGAGCCGTGACCCGACGCGCCGCAACATGGGGAACCGCGGCACGGCGCCCCGGCCGGAATACAAGGCGGACATGACGATATGGAGGTAACGCCGCTGGAGAACGCTGCGGAAACCGCCCTGCCGCCGAGCCTTCAAGGTTTCGACGACCCACAAGACCGACAACCCGACGACGGCCGCGCCGGAACAAACCGCACAAATAATCAGAAGCAGATTCATAACCCATTGACCGCAAGGTCGCTGACGACCTTGGCCCGCAACCGCTGCAAACTGACGGGAAAAGTAAGGTACTGGTCGACGCCGCACTCCAACAGAGCGAGGACCGTCTGCTCGCACTGCTGCCACGAGAGGACGTAGACGACGGGCCGCCGCAACCCCTCGGGCCGCAAGCGCCCGATCAACTCGCGCCCGCAGAAAAAAGGAGCGGTCCTCAGCACGATGACCATGTCGAACAACACGCGGGCGCACAAACGCTCCAACTCGGCGCCGCACCCGGCGCACCGCACTTCGGCGTCCACCCCTGCGAGCGCAAGGCGGACCAATTCGCGAGCGAACTCGTCGTCGGAAGCAATCAATATCCGTGGCATAGCAACTCTCCGGAACAGGCCGGAACGGCAACAGCGAAGCCCAAAACCGTGCCAGAGCCCGGGACGCGGAAAAAAAGTTCCCGGGAGTGTTGCTTATACGATAAAAATGCGTATATTTGCACCCTGAATTATGTTATCAAACATAACCAAACGCATTCGATGTACGTTATAGTAGAGATTGCAGGTCAGCAATTCAAGGCTGAAAAAGGTCGGAAACTTTATGTTCACCGTCTTCAGGGCGAAGAAAACTCGTCCGTAAGTTTCGACAAGGTCCTGCTCACAGACAACGACGGTCAGGTCAAAGTCGGCGCACCTGTAGTGAAAGGCGCCACGGTAAAGTGCAAGATCCTGAAGCACCTGAAGGACGACAAGGTCCTGGTCTTCAAGAAAAAGCGTCGCACGGGATACCAGAAATGCAACGGTCATCGCCAGTATCTGACGCAGATCCTTGTAGAGGAAATCGTTGCATAACCTTCAAAAAACCGAATCAACATGGCACACAAGAAAGGTGTAGGTAGTTCCAAGAACGGCCGCGAGTCGGAAAGCAAACGGCTCGGCATCAAATTGTTCGGCGGTCAATTCGCAAAGGCTGGCAACATCATCGTCCGTCAGCGCGGCACGGTGCACAACCCGGGCGAGAACGTCGGCATGGGCAAGGACCACACGCTGTTCGCGCTGGTAGACGGCACGGTAGCGTTCTGCAAGAAAGGCGAAGGCAAATCCTATGTAAGCATCACCCCGCTGGCCGAATAAGGCAGGCGAAAACCGATAAGAAGACTTCCGGATTTCTCCGGAAGTCTTTTTTTATTGGAGGAGAGGGAGGCCTTGCTATGACTATCCGACACGTCATCGCGAGGTGTCGCAGATACCGTGGCGATCTGAACAAACGAGGAAAGGGGAATGTTACAGCACTTGTTCAGATTAACTGCGCTACGCTTGTTGTCCTCCTCCTTGCATGGCATAGCCCGCAAGCGGTCTCTGCGCATGCTTCGTTCGTCGGGTCCTTGTCGCCTACGGCTCGCTCGGAATGACATGTTGATAGATTCTTAATTGCGCTACGCTTGTTTTCTTCCTCCTCGTATGGCAAAGCCTATGCGATAGCCTTTGCTCATACTTCGTTCGTCAGTTCGCTACGCTCAGAATGACACTTGTTTTAGATTCTTTGTCGGACTGATGACCTCCTCAGAATGACGGAGGAGAAGTCCTCAGAATGACAAGAGGGCGAGGAGCGAACACGAAAAAAGCGCCGAAAAACGGCGCTTTATATATAAGTATACGGCCGATACCGACGGCCGGGGGGGGGTACGAGACAGAACCGCCTTGAGGATGACAGCCCTGAACGACGCGACTTCTGCTACTGAACCGAATCGTCCTTGAGCTCGATGGCCTTGAACGAAGCGAGCTTCTGCTGCTGACCGAAGAGCGTGAGGGTTTCGCCTTTGATGCTGAACCCGTCGACCTTGTCAAGCATCTGCGCGAAAGCGTCCTCGTACTGCATGTCGGGGCAAGCCATCCGGGTCATACCCATGTTGCCGAATGCCAAAGCACCGTCGGCGGCGTTATAGCTGCCGAAGAAGCGGTTGCAATTGGTACGGCCGCTGACGAGCATTTCCTCGCCGTTGAAAATCAAGGTGAAGGCGTCCTCCTCGCTGTCGATGGCCGAAGCGGGGATACCCTCCATGGAGGTGAGCTTCCAAACGGTGCCTTCCAGCGGTTTGTCATTGTGCGCGCCGCAGCAGGCGGTCATCGCGAAAAACAGCGCAGCGGCTGCCAGAATCTTTTTCATAGCTTTCTGTTTTAGAATTCGATTACCCGGCAACACGGCAAATCACGGGCCATGCCGACGGGAATGCAAAGATAACTTATTTTCCGGCAACGAACAAAAAAGACCGCGGCCCCCTCACGGGACCGCGGTCGGAAAAGTCGGCAACCGAACGATTAGTATTCGATTGCGGAAAGGCGCTTATAGCCGTTGTAACGCCACTTGGCGTTCTGCTCGGCGGCCTGGAACAGCTCCTCGGCCTCGGCGGGGAACGCTTTCTGGAGCGAAGTGTAACGCACCTCCTTCTTGAGGAAGTCCTGGAACTTCGACCAGTCGGGCTCCTTGGAATCGAGCACGAACGGATTCTTGCCCTGCTCCTCAAGCTGGGGATTGTAGTGCCACAGGTGCCAGTAACCGCAGGCCACAGCCTCCTTGCCGACGGTCTGCGTGCGGGTCATGCCGCCCTTGATACCGTGGTTGATACAGGGAGCGTAGGCGATGACGAGCGACGGACCGGGATAAGCCTCGGCCTCCTTGAGCACGTTGAACAACTGCTGCTGCGACGCACCGATCGAAACCTGAGCGACGTAGACATAACCGTAGGTCATGGCCATGGCGCCGAGGTCTTTCTTGCGGATACGCTTGCCGCTCGAAGCGAACTTGGCGACGGCACCCACGGGCGTCGACTTGGACGACTGACCGCCGGTGTTGGAGTAAACCTCCGTGTCAACGACGAGGATATTGACGTCCTGGCCCGAAGCGAGCACGTGGTCGACACCGCCGTAACCGATGTCGTAGCCCCAGCCGTCGCCGCCGATGATCCACTGCGACTTCTTGACGAGCCAATCTTTCATTTCGAGAATCTTGCAGCAGTAATCGCAGCCGCAGGCCTCCATCATGGGAACGAGCCGTGCGGAAACCTCGGCCGAAGCGGACGACGAACCGCGGGCGGCGATCCACTCTTTCATGACGCCCTTGAGCTCGTCGGAGCACTTGGTGCAGTTGGCGATTGCGGCTTCCATGGTCTCCTGGATGCGGTCGCGGAGCTTCTCGATACCGACGTGCATACCGAGACCGAACTCGGCGTTGTCCTCGAAGAGCGAGTTGGCCCAGGCGGGACCCTGACCCTTGGCATTGGTGCAGTAAGGCGTCGAGGGAGCCGAACCGGAGTAGATGGAGGTACAGCCCGTAGCGTTGGCCACCATCATCTTGTCACCGAAGAGCTGCGAAATGGCCTTGATATAAGGCGTTTCGCCGCAGCCGGCGCAAGCACCCGAGAACTCGAACAAGGGCTGTGCGAACTGGAGGTTCTTGACGGACTTGGTCTTGTCGACGACCTCCTTGTAACCGATATTCTTGGTGATGTAATCCCAATTTGCGGCCTGCTTCATCTGCGATTCGAGCGGCTTCATGACCAGTGCCTTCTCCTTGGCGGGGCAGACGTCGACGCAGTTGTTGCAACCCGTACAGTCGAGCGGCGACACCTGGATACGGAACTTGTACTCCTTGGTTTCGCCCAGGCCCTGCTTCCACTCGGCACCCGAAGCGGCAGCCTCGGCCTCGGTGGCGAGGAACGGACGGATGGCAGCGTGGGGGCAGACATAGGCGCACTGGTTGCACTGGATACAATTGTCGATCTGCCACTCGGGAACGTTGACGGCGATGCCGCGCTTCTCGAAAGCAGCCGTACCGTTGTCCCACGTACCGTCCTCGCGGCCGTTGAAAGCCGACACGGGCAGGTCGTCGCCCTTGAGAGCGTTGATGGGGTCGACGATGCTGCGGACGAACTCGGGACGCGACATGTCGACGCTCTGTGCGGCGGCCTTGACCTCGATGGAAGCCCACTCGGCGGGCACGTCGATTTTGACCACGGCGTCACCGCCGGCGTCGACAGCCGCATAGTTCATGTTGACGATGTCCTCGCCCTTCTTGCCGTAGGACTTGAGGATGGCGTGCTTCATCTCCTCGACGGCCTTCTCGAACGGAATGACGTTGGCGATTTTGAAGAACGCCGACTGCATGATGGTATTGGTACGCGAACCCAGGCCGAGCTCGGCGGCGATCTTCGTGGCGTTGATGATGTAGAAATTGATGTTGTTCTTCGCCAGGTAAGCCTTCATGTGGTCGGGCAGGGTCTTGCAAGTGGTCTCGGCGTCGTGCACGGAGTTCAAGAGGAACGAACCGCCCTTCTTGAGACCCTTCAGCACATCGTACTTGTCGACGTACGACGGCACGTGGCAAGCCACGAAGTCGGGCGTAGTGACCAGATAGGGCGAAGTGATGGGCAGGTCGCCGAAACGCAGGTGCGACGACGTGTAACCGCCCGACTTCTTGGAATCGTACGAGAAATAAGCCTGGCAATACTTGTTGGTGGTACCGCCGATAATCTTGATGGAGTTCTTGTTGGCACCCACCGTACCGTCGGCGCCCAGACCGAAGAAGAGGGCCTCGAACGTACCGGGCTTGGCGAGCGAAATCTCCTCGCCGACGGGAAGCGACAGGTTGGTCACGTCGTCGTTGATGCCGACGGTGAAGTGGTCCTTGGGCTGAGCGGCGGCCAGGTTCTCGAAGACGGCGAGCATCTGGGCGGGCGTGGTGTCCTTGGACGAAAGACCGTAGCGGCCGCCGATGATCATCGGCTGGAGCTGCTTGCCGTAGAACATCGACTTGACGTCGAGGTACAGAGGCTCGCCCTCGGCGCCGGGCTCCTTGGTGCGGTCGAGGACGCAGACGCGCTTGACGGAAGCGGGCACGACGTTGAAGAAATACTTCTCGGAGAAAGGACGGTAGAGGTGGACAGTGATAAGACCGACCTTCTTGCCCTGCTTGAGAAGGAAGTCGATGGTCTCCTTGAGGGTCTCGGTGACGGAACCCATGGCGACGACGACGTTCTCGGCATCGGGAGCACCGTAGTAGGTGAAAGGCTTGTACTCGCGTCCGGTAATCTGCGAAATCTGCTTCATGGCGTCGCTGACCATGTCGGGCACGGCGTCGTAGAACTTGTTGGCCGCCTCGCGGGTCTGGAAGTAGATGTCGGGATTCTGGGCCGTACCGCGCGTGACGGGATGCTCGGGATTGAGGGCGCGGCGGCGGAACTCCTTGAGCGCGTCGCGGTCGAGCATGGCGGTGAGGGCGGCCTCGTCGATGAGCTCGATTTTCTGAATCTCATGCGAAGTGCGGAACCCGTCGAAGAAATGGAGGAACGGCACACGCGCCTTGAGCGACACGATATGGGCGATACCGGCGAGGTCCATGACTTCCTGCACCGACGAAGTGGCGAGCATGGCGAAACCGGTCTGCCGGGCGGCCATGACGTCCTGGTGGTCACCGAAGATGGAGAGCGACTGGGCGGCGAGCGCACGGGCCGAAACGTGGAAGACGCCGGGGAGCAGCTCGCCCGAAATCTTGTACATATTGGGAATCATGAGCAACAGGCCCTGCGACGCGGTGAACGTCGAAGTAAGGGCGCCGCTCTGCAACGAACCGTGCACGGCGCCGGCGGCACCGGCCTCCGACTGCATCTCCACGACCTTCACCGTCTCGCCGAAGATATTCCTGCGGCCCTGGGCGGCCCACTCGTCGACGAGCTCGGCCATGGTCGAAGAAGGCGTGATGGGGTAAATCGCCGCAACCTCCGAGAACATGTAAGCCACATGAGCCGCAGCGTAGTTGCCATCGCACGTAATGAATTTCTTTTCTGCCATATTGAATTGAATTTAGAAAATATATATTTGTGTGTATTTCCGAATACGTTTTACAGCCCCGGAACCGCGGTTCCGGAACATGCGATGCAAAGATACGAATAAGCCGAGAGCAAAAAAACGAATTCATTCGATTTTTTTGCCGAGACGCAGTATCTTCGGCGAAGTCAAAGACACGAATAAGCCGGGCGGAATGCCAAATTTATTTGAGCATTTCCGAGGCGGAAGTATCTTCGGCGAAGCCAAAGATACGGAAAGCCGAGTGCAGAAACAAACCATCGTTTGCCTCTGCCGGGACATAGTATCCAAGACGCAGACAAAGGTACGGAATTCGGACGAAAAACGACCCCCACAATCGTACAAATAACCTGTAAATTTTGGCATCCGAACTGCAACATTCCGATTTTTGGAGCGAAAAGTGCTACCTTTGTCCTCCATGATTCCCTATCGCCGAAAAACGCTGGCCAACGGACTGACCGTGCTGGCGAACCGCGACCGGCAGTCGAAACTGGCGGCCGTGAACATACTCTACAAAGTAGGGGCGCGCAACGAAAACCCCGGGCGCACGGGCTTCGCCCACCTGTTCGAGCACCTGATGTTCCGCGGCACGCGCAGCGTGGAGAACTTCGACCTGCCGGTGCAGATGGCCTCGGGCGACAACAACGCCTTTACGAACAACGACTACACGGACTTCTACATGACCCTCCCGGCGGCCAACATCGAAACGGCGCTGTGGCTCGAAAGCGACCGCATCGAAGGGCTGGACATCACGCCCGAGAAACTCGAAACGGAGAAAAAGGTGGTCATCGAAGAATACCGCCAACGCTATCTGAACCAACCCTACGGCGACCAGACGCTGCTGCTGCGGGCGCTGGCCTACAAGACACACCCCTACCGCTGGGCGGCCATCGGACTGACGCCGGACCACATAGCGCAGGCAACGCTCGACGACGTGCGGGAATTCTACCGGACGCACTACCACCCGTCGAACGCGATATTGTCCATGTCGGCCGACATAGAAAAAGAACGGATGCTGGCGCTGGCCGAAAAATGGTTCGGCGACCTGCCGGACCGGCCGGCAGCCCCCTGCCCCATCCCGCAGGAACCGCCGCAGACGGAAGCCCGGCGCGAAGAAGTGCAGCGCGACGTCCCGGCGACGACGGTGACCGTGGCCTATGCGATGGGCGGCCGCCTGTCGCCCGATTTCTACACGGCCAATCTGGTGTCGGACCTGCTGTCGGGCGGCGACTCGTCGCGGCTCTACACGCGGCTGGTCAAGCAACGGCGCCTGCTCTCGTCGGTGAACGCCTACATCACGGGCGACCTGGACCCGGGGCTTTTCATCTTCACGGGACAACTGCTGCCGCAGACGACGCCCGAGCAGGCCGAAGAAGCGTTCCGGGAAGAAATCGAAACGCTCTGCCGCATACCGGCCGAAGCCCGCGAAATGCAGAAAGTGAAGAACAAGTTCGAGGCGAACACGCTGTTCGGCGAACTGAACGTCATGAACAAGGCGATGAACTTAGGATTCTACGAAATGCTGGGCGATGCGGAACTCGCCAACCGCGAAGTCGACGCCTACGGCGCCGTGACGGCCGACAGCATTCTCGACTTCAGCCGCCGCACGTTCCGCCCGGAACGAAGCTCCACCCTAATCTACCGCGCCAAATGACACAACCGCCCCTGACCATCCCCTCGGCCGTGGAAATAGAGGCCGCCGAAAAACACGTACTGCCGAACGGCATGGCGCTCTACACGCTCCCGGCCAACGATTTCGAGGTCCTGCGCGTGACGTTCGTATTCCGTGCGGGGCCGTCGGTACAACGGGTCCCGTTCTCGGCCTCGACGACGGCCAACCTGCTGGCCGAAGGAACCCGGCGCTTCACGGCCCGCGAACTGGCCGAACGGCTGGACTACTACGGCTCGTGGTACGATGTCAACCTGGACCGCGACTACGCCTACATCAGTTTTGCGACCCTCTCGAAATTCTACCGCGAGACGCTGGAAGCGGCGGCCGAAATCCTGCTGCACCCCGTATTTCCGGAAGAAGAACTGCGCACCTACTGCGCCAAACGCAAGCAGCGGCTGCTGATCGACCGCCACAAAGTGGATGTCCGGGCGCGCGAAGCCTTTGCGCGGGCGCTGTTCGGCGAACGGCACCCCTACGGCATATCGTACGACGGAGCGCTCTACGACACGCTGACGCGGGCCGACGTCGAAACGTTCTACCGCACGCACTACACGGCCGAAAACTGCTTTGTGGTATGCAGCGGCCGGATTACCGACGACGAACGGCATGCAGTGGCGGCCATTGCGGAACAGATACCGCACGGGGCGAAGGCCCGGCCGGAATTTCCCGCGCCGCAGACGACCCACGAAGTCAAGGTCGCACACGCGGGAGCGGTCCAGTCGTCGATTCGCATCGGCAGGCTGCTGTTCGGCCGTGAACACCCCGATTTCGTGGGGATGCAGGTCGTGGCGGCGGCGCTGGGCGGCTACTTCGGCTCGCGCCTGATGCAGAACCTGCGCGAACGCCACGGCTACACCTACGGAGTGGTGGCGGCGATGGTGAACTTCGACCGGGCGGGCTATATGGCCATAGCGACGCAAGTGGGGACCGAAGCGACGCAAGCGGCCCTGAGCGAAATATACGCCGAAATCGAACGCCTGCGGACAGAACCGATGGACGAAGAAGAACTGACGCTGGTGAAGAACATCATGGCGGGCGAGATGATGCGCATACTCGACGGCCCGTTCGGCATAGCCGACGTGACGATAGAGAACATCCTCTGCGGAACGGACAACAGCGTCATCGACGAAAATCTGCGCCGCATCCGCACGATGACCCCTGCCGACGTCCAGCGGCTGGCGCAAAAATACCTGGCCCGGGAAGACTTGGTGACGGTGGTGGCGGGAGAAAACGGGAATTAAAAATTAAGAATTAAAAATCGGGGGGGGGCTGTTCGCGTTTTTATCTGAACCTCAAACTATAAAAGATGCCTGAACTGCATCTCCGAACGGCACATCCATTTTTAATTTTTCATTCTTAATTTTTAATTACATGTTCGCTTACCCAATTCGTCAGCTCGACGAACTGGCCGACGGAAAGCTGCTCGGCGCGCGAGGTGAAGAACGGATGCTCGGCACCGCCGAAATCACCGAACGCGGCGCGGAGGGAGTTGCGAATCATCTTGCGCCGCTGCCCGAACGACGCCTTGACGACGCGGACGAACAGCCGCTCGTCGCAATCGAGCTGCGCGACGCCGTTGCGCCGCAACCGGATGACAGCGCTTTTGACCTTGGGCGGCGGGTTGAAAACCGACTCGCTGACCGTGAAGAGGTACTCGATGTCGTACCACGCCTGCAAGAGCACCGACAGAATCCCGTACTCCTTGGACCCGGGCGGCTCGGCCAGACGCACAGCGACCTCTTTCTGAATCATGCCGACGCACTCGGGCACGAAATCGCGGTGCTCCAGAATCTTGAAAAAAATCTGCGACGAAATATTGTAGGGGAAATTGCCGATGATACGGAGCGCGGAAACGTCGGGGAACGCCGCGCGCAAATCCATCTTGAGGAAATCGCCCGCGATGAGCCGCGGAGCGAAAGCGGGGAAACGGTCGTGCAGGTAATCGACGCTCTCGGTGTCTATCTCGGCCCCGTAAGTCGTCAGGTCGCCGCGCTGCAACAGAAACTGCGTGAGCACCCCCATGCCGCAGCCGACCTCCAGCACCGTAGCGGGCGCTTCGGCCGTACCGCCCGAAAGCGCGTCGCAAATCTTGCGCGCAATATTGAGGTCGACGAGAAAATGCTGCCCCAACGCTTTTTTGGCTCTGACTTCGGTCATCGGCGGCAGGATTTTCTGTGGCGGCGGGCCCCGAAGCTCTGCTGCCGGACGGAACGACGACGGGCTGCGCGGAACGAAACGAGCAACCCGAAGAACCCGACGCCCAGAAGCGCTACCCAAAACCAGACGGCGAAACCACCGTGCATGAACTCAAGGGCGTAGATGATACCGGCGACGGCCAACACCATGACGACCAAGCGGACCGCCTGCCAAAAGAAAGTCTTGCTCATAAGCTACCCTAAGGAATCTGATGCCTGTTGGCCTCGTCGAGGTGGATGCGCTTCTTCTTGCGGAACTCGTGGACGGTCATTCCGGCCCCGGCGCCGACGAAACAGACGGCAATCAACAAGTCGAACCAACCGACGCACGAACGGCACGTGAAGAACCAATAAAGACTGATTCCGAACCACACCGCCGTCAGACAGAAAAACAACAAAGCGAGCGTAAAAGTCTTCTTGTTCATAGGCAAAACCGTATTTGTCAGTTACCCTGCTCGCACATGAACTTGATGCGAACGAGGCGTATCTCCTCCTCGGTATAGTCGGACCCCAGTTCGGCGAGTGCGTCGTCGAGCGAATCGCTCTCGGCATCCTCCCGGAAATAGAGGTAGATGTCGTCGGCCTTGTCCTCGTCCATGAACTCGCGGATATAATAGGAGATGTCGAGCCGGGTACCCGAATTGACGATACCCTCGATTTCGGTGAGCAGCTCGTCGAAATCCAGGTCGCGCGCCCGGGCGATGTCCTCGAAATCCATCTTGCGGTCGATGGACTGGATGATGAAAATCTTGTTGCCCGACTTGCTGGCCACTCCCTTGACGACCATGTCCTGCGGACGGATGATCTCCTTCTCCTCGACATAGGCCTTGATGAGCCGCACGAACTCCTCGCCGAACTTGCGGGCCTTGCCGACGCCGACGCCCGTAATGTTCTGCATCTCCTCGAGGGTGACGGGATACTGCACGGCCATGTCTTCGAGCGACGGGTCCTGGAAGATGACGAACGGCGGCAGGTCGTGCTTCTTGGCAACCTTCTTGCGCAAGTCCTTGAGCATGGAGAAAAGCTCCTCGTCGGCCGCACCGCCCTTGCCCATGGGGACCTCGGCGACGGCCTCTTTTTCCTCCTGGTCGTAATTGTGGTCGAGGGTGATATTGACAGGGAACGGCATGGTAATGAACTGCTCGCCCTTGGGATTGATGGAAATCAAGCCGTAGTTCTCGATGTTCTTGTCGACGAGCCCCAGGATGAGCGCCTGCCGGATGACGGCCCCCCAGAAGCGGGCGTCGTGCTCCTCGCCGGCACCGAACCACTTCGACTTATTATGGCCGTAACTCTTGATGAGCGCGGTATTCTTGCCGATGAGGACGGAGACCAGGTAATCGGACTTGAACTTGTCGCCGATGTCGCGCAGGGCTTCGAGCGCCATGCGAAGCGCAGCCTTGGCGTCGACCTGCGGCTTGGGATTGCGGCAGTTGTCGCAGTTCTGGCAATTCTCCTCGGCATACTCCTCGCCGAAGTAATGGAGCAAGGTCTTGCGGCGGCACATGGAACTTTCGGCGTAGGAGACGGTCTCGACGAGCAGCAGCTTGCCGATTTCCTGCTCGGCGACGGGCTTGCCCTGCATGAACTTTTCGAGCTTCTGGATGTCCTTATAACTATAAAAGGTAAGGCAATGCCCCTCACCGCCGTCGCGGCCTGCGCGCCCGGTCTCCTGGTAATAACCCTCGAGCGACTTGGGAATGTCGTAATGGATGACGTAGCGCACGTCGGGCTTGTCGATGCCCATGCCGAACGCGATGGTGGCGACGATGACGTCGACCCGCTCCATGAGAAAATCGTCCTGGTTGCCCGCACGGGTGGCGGCGTCCATCCCGGCGTGGTAAGCCCGGGCCTTGATGCCGTTGGCGATCAACAGCTCGGTGAGCTCCTCGACCTTCTTGCGGCTAAGACAATAGATGATGCCGCTCTTACCCTCGTTCTGCTTGATGAAACGGATGATTTCGCGGTCGACGTCGTGCTTGGGCCGGATTTCGTAATAGAGGTTGGGGCGGTTGAACGACGACTTGAACACGGCGGCGTCGGACATGCCCAGGTTCTTCTGGATGTCCATCTGCACCTTGGGAGTAGCCGTGGCGGTCAGAGCGATGAGCGGCGCACTGCCGATCTCGTTGATGATGGGCCGGATACGGCGGTACTCGGGCCGGAAGTCGTGGCCCCACTCGGAAATGCAGTGGGCCTCGTCGATGGCGTAGAACGAAATCTTGATTTTACGCAGGAACGCGACATTGTCCTCCTTGGTGAGGGATTCGGGCGCGAAGTAGAGCAACTTGGTTTTCCCGGCCAGGACGTCGGCCCGAACCTGCTGGACGGCGGTCTTGTTGAGCGACGAATTGAGGAAATGGGCGACGCCCGACTCGGCGGAGAACGTACGCATGGAATCGACCTGGTTCTTCATCAGGGCGATCAGCGGCGAGATGACGATGGCGACCCCCTCCATCAACAGGGCGGGCAGCTGGTAGCACAGCGATTTCCCACCGCCGGTGGGCATCAGCACGAAAGTATCCTTGCGCTCCAAGACGTTGCGGATGACCGCCTCCTGGTTGCCCTTGAAGGAGGAGAAGCCGAAGTATTCCTTGAGCTTGGCGTGCAGCAGGGATGCGTCGAACTGTTTCATTGAGCCGTCATTGTACGTTAAATCCGAAAATCCAATGTAAAGATAAAAATTTTTTCGGAAAAAATCATAACTTTGTAAAAAATTTTATTCACAAAACCGTCATGCGCCTTTATACCAGCGAACTCGTCAAGAAATACAAATCGCGCACCGTGGTCAACCATGTCTCGATAGACGTCAACCAAGGCGAAATCGTGGGCCTGCTGGGACCCAACGGAGCGGGCAAGACCACGACCTTTTACATGATCGTGGGACTGATAAAGCCCAACGAGGGGCGCATCTTTCTGGAAAACGACGAAAAACAGGTCAGCGAACTGACCTCGCTGCCGGTCTACCGCCGGGCCCAGCTGGGCGTGGGCTACCTGGCGCAGGAAGCCTCGGTGTTCCGCCGGCTGACCGTCGAACAGAACATCCGTGCGGTATTGGAAATGACCGACTACACCAAGGAATACCAGAACGAACGGGTCGAAGCGCTGATCGAAGAATTCCGCCTGCAAAAGGTCCGCAAAAGCCTGGGCATCCAGCTTTCGGGCGGCGAACGGCGCCGGACCGAAATCGCGCGCGCAGTGGCGATAAACCCGGCGTTCATCCTGCTGGACGAACCGTTCGCGGGTGTGGACCCCATAGCGGTGGAAGACATCCAGTCGATCGTGGCGACGCTCAAGCACAAGAACATAGGCGTCATCATCACCGACCACAACGTGGACGAGACGCTGGCCATCACCGACCGCACCTACCTGCTCTACGAAGGGAAGATACTCAAAACCGGCTCGGCCGAGGAACTGGCCGCCGACCCGATGGTGCGCAAGGTCTACTTAGGCCAGAACTTCGAGCTCAAGCGCAGCCACCAGCTGACCCAGGAGATGAAAAACCGGGGAGGGCGCGAGTGATGGAGATCACCCTGCCTCCGGGGAGCGTCCGAGGCGCGCTGACGCCCCCCTGCTCGAAGAGCTATGCCCAGCGCGCCCTGGCGGCATCGCTGCTCTCGGAGGAGCGGACCGTGCTGCACAACATCGAATACTGCGACGACACCCGTTCGGCCCTGCGCTGCATCGAAACGCTGGGCGCCGAAGTAACGCACACCGACGAACATACGCTTCTGATCCGCGGCGGGCTGCACCCCCGCAGCCGGGTGCTGGAGGTCGGCGAATCGGGGTTGGCGACCCGCCTTTTCACCCCCATCGCCGCGCTCTGCGGCACGCCCGTCCGAATCGAGGGCGAAAAATCGCTGCTGGGCCGCCCGATGGAGATGATGGTCGGGCCGCTCCGGCAATTGGGCGTGCGGGTGGAGGACCACGGCGGATACCTGCCGATGGAAGTCTGCGGCCCACTGCGCGGCGGCACGGCCGAAGCCGACGGCTCGGTCTCGTCGCAATTCATCACGGGGCTGCTGCTGGCCCTGCCGCTGGCCGCCGAAGACACGACCCTCCATGTGCGTCGGGCCGTCTCGATCCCCTACCTGGACATGACCATAGACACCGCCGCCCGGTTCGGCGTGGAAATCTGCCACAACGACTACCGCGAATTCTACATCCCCGGCGGCCAACGCTACCGCGGCACCGACTTCGCCGTCGAGGGCGACTGGAGCGCTGCGGCCATGCTCCTGGTGGCGGGCGCGACGGCCGGCGAAGTGACCGTGCGCAACGTCTCGATGCTCTCCAAACAAGCCGACACGGCCATCTGCGAAGCGCTCGTGCGGGCAGGCGCGGCCGTCATCGACGAACCGCACTCCATCACGGCGGCACGGCGGCCCCTGCGCGGATTCGAGTTCGACGCCACCCACTGCCCCGACCTTTTCCCGGCGCTGGCCGCGCTGGCTGCGGCGGCCGACGGCGTGAGCGTCCTGCACGGCACCTCGCGCCTGCAACACAAGGAATGCAACCGCGCCGAAGCCATCCGCGAAGAATACGGACGGCTGGGCATCGAAGTCGACCTCAGCGAGGAGGACACGATGCGCATCCGTGGCGGCGAAATCCGTGCGGCCGCGGTCCGGAGCCATGGCGACCACCGCATGGCCATGTCGCTGGCGGTAGCGGCTCTGCGGGCCGCAGGACCCGTGACGATAGAAGACGCCGGATGCGTGGCCAAAAGCTACCCCGGATTTTTCGGCGACCTGAAAACCCTCAAGGCATGAACCGGTTCGGCACGCAATTCCGGCTGGCCCTCTGGGGCGAATCGCACGGCCCGCAAATCGGACTGACGATAGACGGCGTGCCTGCGGGCATGGCCCTTTCGGCCGACGACTTCGCCGCCGACCTGGCCCGGCGCCGCTCCTGCGGCGCCGCAGGAACCACCCCGCGCCAAGAAAAGGACGAGCCGCAAATCGTAGCGGGCATCTATAAAGGCTACACCACCGGAGCCCCGCTGACCCTCGTATTCGCCAACAGCGACACACGCCCGGACGACTATGAGGCCCTCACGGGCCACGACCGCCCCTCGCACGCCGACCGCGTGGCATGGGAACGCTCCGGCGGCTTCAACGACCCCCGGGGCGGCGGCCATTTCTCGGGACGGCTGACCCTGGCCCTTGTGGCCGCAGGGGCGGTGGCCAAGAAACTGCTGCCCGAAACGGTCCGCTTCGCCACGCACGTCGCCGAAATCGGCGGCTGCACCGACCCGGCCCGGTTCGGCGAAATCGTACGCGCGGCCGCGGCCGACGGCGATTCGGTGGGCGGCATAGTCGAATGCCGCGCCGAGGGCATCCCGGCAGGCTGGGGCGAACCCTTCTTCGATTCGGCCGAGAGCCTGACGGCCCACCTGCTCTTCGCCATACCGGGCGTCAAGGGGGTGGAATTCGGCAGCGGATTCGCCGCGGCACGGATGCGGGGCTCGGAGCACAACGACCCGATTCTCGACGCCGCGGGCCGCACGGCGACCAACCACGCGGGGGGCATCGTCGGCGGTCTGACCAACGGCAACGAACTGGTGGTCCGCGCCGCGTTCAAGCCCACGGCCAGCATCGCCCGCGAACAGACGACCTACAACCGCACGACGGGCCGCCCGGAACCGCTCGCCATCGGCGGACGGCACGACGCCTGCATCGCCCTGCGGGGAGCCGCGGCCGTCGAAGCGGCCGTAGCCATCGCACTGGCAGACCTACGCAGATGACGACACGGCGCAACATACTCGACCGGACGGCGGCGGCGCTGACCCCGCTTTACGACGCGCGCGAAGCCCGGAGCATCGCCCTGCTGTGCATATCGGAGCTGGCGCAGCTGCCTGCCGCAGCCCTGCTGACCGACCCCGGCGCCCCGCTCGAAATCGAGGGGCTGGAAGAGACGGTCGCCCGGCTCGCCGCGGGAGAACCCGTACAATATATAATAGGGCACACCGAATTTTCGGGCCGCCGCTTCGCCGTGCGCGAGGGGGTGCTGATACCCCGCCCCGAAACCGAGGAACTCGCGGCCTGGATCGTCGCCGACGAACGGCAGGCCCGCCGCCTACTGGACGTCGGCACCGGAAGCGGCTGCATAGCGGCGACGCTGGCACTGGAACTGCCCGGCGCCGAGGTGTTCGGAGCCGACATTTCCGAAAAAGCGCTGGCGACAGCGGCCGAAAACTGCCGGACGCTCGGGGCGGCCGTGACCCTGCGGCAGGCCAATGCGCTGAACGGACTGGCCGAGCGCTTCCCGGAACGGTTCGACGTGGTGGTCTCCAACCCGCCCTACGTACCGCAGAGCGACCGCGCGGCGATGCACCCCAACGTGCGGGACCACGAACCCGCCGAAGCGCTGTTCGTCCCCGACGGCGACCCGCTGCGCTTCTACCGGGCCATCGCCCGGGCCGGACGCCGCATGCTGGAACCGGGCGGGAAGCTCTACTTCGAGATTTACCACACGGCCGCCGGAGCGCTGGAACGCCTGCTGGCGGAGGAGGGCTACGGCGCAATCCGCCTGCGCGAAGATATGAACGGAAAACCCCGCATGCTATGCGCACGCCTAAACTGAAACCGAACCCCGCGGCCCGGCGGACCAAGACGCCCGACCAGGCGCTGGCGTCGCTGATGCGGCTCTGTGCCCGGGCCGAGAAATCGGAGGGCGACGCCCGGCGGCTGATGCACGGCTGGGGGCTGAACGACAGCGATGCGGAGCGAGTGCTGGCGCGGCTGGTAAACGACCGCTTCATCGACGACAGCCGCTATGCGGGGGCTTTCGTCCGCGAAAAGATGCGGCTGAGCGGCTGGGGCGAATACAAAATCCGCGCGGCCCTGCAACGCAAGGGAGTGGCGCGCGAAACCATCGAGGAAGCCCTCGGCGCGGCCGACCGCACGGGAACGGCCGAACGGCTGCGCACGCAGCTCGAACGCAAACTCCGGCTGCTGCACTGCGAAACACGCTACGAACTGAAAAACAAACTGATGCGCTACGGTCTCGGGCTGGGATACGACTACGAAACCGTACACGAAACGGTCGCCGCGCTGGTGGCCGACACGGAATCATGCGACGACTTCTGACCATACTGCTTCTGACGGCACTGACGGCCAGAGCGCGGGGACAGGCCCTCGACCCGGCGGACTACCTCTACCCCATCCGCGACGTCGACGGCACCTGCTCATCCAACTTCGGCGAAATACGCCCGGGCCACTTCCACGCGGGAGTGGACATCCGCACGGGCGGCACCGAGGGCAAGGAACTGGTGGCGGTGGCCGACGGCCATGTTTCGCGCCTGTCGGTATCGCCCGGCGGCTACGGACGGGCCATCTACCTGACGCTGAACAACGGCACGACGGCCGTCTACGGCCATCTGCAACGCTTCCGCGACGACATCGAACAACTCGTCGCGCAGGAACGCCGCGCCCAAGGCAAGAACAGCCTCAACCTCTTTTTCGGCCACAGCAAACTGCCCGTCCGCCAAGGCGAAGTAATCGGCTACTCGGGCAACAGCGGCTCGTCGTCGGGCCCGCACCTCCATTTCGAGATCCGCGACACGCGGACCCAACGGCTCTACAACGTGGTGCGCGAAGGAATCATCCGGCCGGTGGATTCGCTGCCGCCGCGCATCGTGAAAATCCACTACGTCGAAATCGACACCCTGCCCGGCGGACTTTGCGCACGCAAGGCCCCGGAAAGCTACACGGCCGTGCGCAGCCACGAGGGAACATACCGGCTCAACCGCGAAGAACCGCTCGGCGTCGGCCGCAAAGGCTATTTCGTGGCGGAAATCACCGACCGCCGCAACGGCGTGCACAACCGTTTCGGGCTGTGGCGCGTGACGGCATGGGCCGACGGCGAACGCTACTACGAATACCGGATGGACGGCTTCACGTTCGCCCAGTCGCGCTGCTGCGACGCGGTGAGCCACTACCCCATCCAGATAGCCACGCGCAACGAAGCGTTCCGCCTGGCGCAGGCCGAAGCGGCCCCCGACTGCTTCTACACGGCGATGACCGACCGCGGAATAATCCGCACCGTCCCCGGGCAGCTACGCCGCATCCGCATCGAAGCCGAAGACGACAGCGGCAACCGCTCGCAGATAGAATTCGACATCCGGGGCCGCGAGGAGGAGTTCCGCGCCACGGCCGACACGCTGGCAAGAATCGTCCGGCCCGGGCACGCCGCGACCCTGACCTGCGGAAAGATGACCGCGCGGATACCCGCCGGAGCCCTGCACGAAACTCTTGCCTGCCGCCCCGAACAGACGGCGGCACCCCGGGTCGACACGGGCCTCGTAGCGCTTTCGCCCGCCTACCGGGCACTTCCTCCGGCCACGCCCCTGCGGAAGACGATGAGCGTTTCGATTCGGACCGAAATCCCCGCCCGGATGCGTCCCCACGCGGTTCTTGCGCGCCGGACGGCCCAAGGCCGGGCCGCCTATGTAGGCGGCTCTTGCAAGGAAGGTGTCGTGACGGCGTCGACCTACACCTCCGACCCGCTGTTCGTGGTGGCCGACCTGGTACCGCCCCGCATTACGGCCAACTTCGGACGGGATGCCGACCTCTCGCAAAGCGACGCAATCGGATTCCGCGCGACGGACAACTTTTCGGGAATCGCCGCCTACACGCTGCTCATCGACGGCCAATGGGTCCCCTGCGAACGCTACCCCATGACGGGGCGGCTGTTCCACACGTTCGACACCCCGCCCACCCGCAGCCGGCATACCGTCCGCCTGACGGTGCGCGACGGCGCGGGCAACACAGCCAGCTGGGAGGGAACGTTCTATCGCTGATTCGGGATACCGACAAAAAAGCGACCGGGAAAAACCTCGGTCGCAGATTGCAGAAAAGTGATTCCGTTGGGATTCGAACCCAAGACCCACAGCTTAGAAGGCTGTTGCTCTATCCAACTGAGCTACGGAACCAATCGGTCCGGCGGTGCGAAGATACGAAAAGTTTTTCATAATTCCGGCTCCCGGAGCGGATTCGCCGCCCGCAACCCTCTTTTTTGCACGATTTATTTTGCCGGGCGGAATATTTTGTCTACATTTGCGGGCTGATAACCCGGAAGGGCTGAGCGTTTTATTAACCAAATCAAACAATTTTATAGCAAATGGCTGTTAAAATTCGTCTGGCACGCCACGGTAAGAAAGGCTACGCTTTCTACCACATCGTTGCCGCAGATAGCAGAGCGCCACGTGATGGTAAATTCATCGAGAAGTTGGGCACCTACAACCCCAACACGAATCCTGCTACGATCGACCTGAACTTCGAGCAAGCATTGGGTTGGTTACTCAAAGGCGCACAACCCACCGACACCTGCCGGGCCATCCTCTCGTACAAGGGTGTACTCTACAAGAAGCACCTGCTGGGCGGTGTAGCCAAAGGCGCCTTCACGGAGGCCGAAGCCGAAGCCCGCTTCAACAAGTGGCTCGACGCCAAGAACGGCAAGATCGAAGCCAAGACCAACAAGCTGGCTACCGATGCCAAGTCGGCCGAGAAAGCCCGTCTGGCTGCCGAAGCCAAGGTGAACGAAGACCGTGCGAAGGCTATCGCCGAGAAGAAAGCCGCTGCCGAAGCTGCCGCCAAGGAAGCTGAAGAAGCCGCTGCTGCCGAAAGCGCAGAGGAAGCACCTGCCGCCGAGGAGGCCGCTCCCGAAGCCGAAGCACCCGCTGCCGAATAACGGAACACACAATTCATATCGAATCCCGGTAAGTTTCCCGTCGCGGGAGATTTACCGGGTTTTGTTTTACTGCGACTCGCAGGAGGCGGCCCCGCCGCCGAAGAACCCCCGAAAGACGACATTCCCATGACAACCCCCGCAGGCAGAATCAACAAACTGTTCGGTACGGACGGCGGCGTAATGCTGTCGCTCTACGCCGGATTTCCGGAGGATTTCGACCCGGAAACCGTGCCGCTTCTGGTCACCGTCGACGCGCTGGAAGTACCGCTGTGGTGCGAACGCTTCGAGCGGCGCGGGCAGACGGGAGCCGTGGCGGCGTTCGCCGACCTGGACACCGACCGCCGGGCCTCGGAACTGCTGGGGCTGGAATTCCGCATCGAACAAAGCGACGAGGAGGACGACGAATTCTACCTCGAAGACCTCATCGGCTTTGCGGCCGAAGCCGAAGAACTCGCCGCAGACGAGGGCGAAACGCCCCGGAAGTGCTCGGGCACGCTGACCGACTACTACGACAGCGAAGCCAATCCGCTCTTCGAGCTGGAAATCGAGGGCCGGCGCGTGCTGGTCCCCGCCGCGGAGGAATTCATAGCCCGCATCGACTTCGGGGAGCGGCGCATCCGGTTCGTCCTGCCCGCCGGACTTTTAACGTTGGAATAGCATGGCACGCGTAGTGATAGGACTTTCGGGCGGGGTGGATTCGTCGGTGGCGGCGTGGCTGCTGAAAGAGCAGGGACACGAAGTCATCGGTCTTTTCATGGTCAACTGGCACGACACGACGGGGACCCTGGAGGGCGACTGCCCGTGGCACGACGACCGGGTTTTCGCCGAGCTGGTGGCCAAGCGGCTGGACATCCCGCTGCACGTGGTCGATTTGTCGGCCGAATACCGCACGCGCGTGGTCGACTACATGTTCGCCGAGTACGAACGCGGCCGCACCCCCAATCCGGACGTGCTGTGCAACCGCGAAATCAAGTTCGACGTCTTTCTGCGCGAAGCGCTCCAATTAGGCGCCGACTACGTGGCGACGGGCCACTACTGCCGCAAGGCCGAGGAGACGGACGCCGACGGACGCACGCACTGCAAACTGCTGGCGGGGACCGACCCCAACAAGGATCAGAGCTATTTTCTGTGCCAGCTCTCGCAGGAACAGCTGCACTACGCGCTGTTTCCGGTGGGCGGACTGCTGAAACCCGAAGTGCGGCGCATTGCCGAAGAACAGCACCTGGCCACGGCCAAACGCAAGGATTCGCAGGGCATCTGCTTCGTGGGCAAGGTCGACCTGCCGGTTTTCCTGCAACAGAAGCTGGCCGCCAAACCGGGCAACATCCACGAAATACTCCCGTCGTGGCCCAAATTCGCACTGCGCCCCGCCGTGCCCGCGAACGACCCCTCGACCGACGAACTGACGGCGCTGGCGGCCCCGTGGCGCTACACCGTCCGCGACGGCAAGAAGATAGGCACCCACAACGGCGCCCACTACTACACCATCGGCCAACGCAAAGGGCTGGGCATCGGGGGCCGCAAGGAATCGCTGTTCATCCTGGCGACCGACGTCGACGCGAACGTCATCTACGTAGGCGAGGGCGACGCCCACCCGGGTCTGTGGCGCCCGGCGCTGCGCATCGAACCGGGCGAAATCCATTGGCTGGACCCTGCGCGGGCGATTCCGGCAGGCGGCAAGGCGAGGTTCCGGGTGCGCATACGCTACCGCCAACCGTTGCAGGACGCGACGCTTTACATCCGCGACGAAGGGGCCTTTCTGGTGTTCGACACACCGCAGCGCGGCATCGCCCCGGGCCAGTTCGCCGCGTGGTACGACGGCGACGAACTCGTCGGCTCGGGAGTGATCGCAGAATAACCCATGCGCACACCGGGAAACCTCCTGCGGACCGCCCTTCTGCTGCTGGCCCTGCATGCGGCGACCGCCACGGCCCAGCCGCTGGGCATCGCCTACTGCGACGCCGACCACCTCTACGACACTGTCCCCTCGCTGTTTTACGACGACACGGACTACACGCCGCGGGGCGCCCTGCGCTGGAACACAGAACGCTACCGCCGCAAAATTGCCCGGACGGCGGCGCTGGCCGATTCGCTGGGACTGCCGATAATCGCCCTGTGGAGCGTCGAAAACGAAGCGGTCGTCCGCGACATCGCGGCGGCCTGCCAGAGCGATTACAGCTATCTGCACCGGACCCTCAACTCGCTGGACGGCATGGATTTCGCCCTGCTCTACTACGGCGACCGCTTTTTCCCGCACTACGTCGAACCGGGCCGCCGCTACCTCTACGTCGAGGGCGTTCTGCGCCGCCCTGTCGGCCGAGGAGACACCCGGAGATTCCGGACGGACACGCTCGGGCTGGTGCTGTGCAGCGAACAGCGGATGGTCCGGTGGGTCGTGGGCGACCTGCGCGACGAACGGCCCGGCGCGAAGCTGGTGGTCATGGGGCGCCTGCCGGACCGGGGACTGGAAGAATACGGGCTGCACGACGCGCACGCCCGGGCCGAACGGGCAGGCAGGGGCAGCGTCCGCAGCCGCGCAGGCTGGCGGATGCGCGACCGCATCGCCGTCGACACGGCCCTGCGGACCTCCGCCGCCGAAGTCTACATCCGGCGCTTCCTGCTCGACCCGGCCCGAACGCAGCCCCTGCCCACCTATCAGCGCCGCCGCTACGCGGGAGGCACGAGCTACGCCCTGCCCGTATATGTTTATTTGGAATGAATTTGGAAAAACGGAATTAAATCGTTATATTCGCAATCCCAACGGGAAATCCGGACCTTTTCGACAGGCCGGGCTTTGCCGGGACGCGAAAAACGGCACGAACGCGAACAATCGAACAACTCAATACAACGAAAAATTATGGCAGACATTAAGCGAGTCTACACCTTCGGCAACAAGGAAGCCGAAGGAAACGGCAAAATGCGCGAACTGCTCGGCGGCAAGGGTGCCAATCTGGCCGAAATGAACCTCATCGGCATCCCCGTACCCCCGGGCTTCACCATCACCACGGAGGTGTGCGCCGAATACTACCAGCACGGCAAGCAGGCCGTCATCGAAATGCTGCGCCCCGAAGTCGAAAAGGCGATGAAGAACATCGAACGCCTGACGGGCATGCAGTTCGGCGACAAGGAGATGCCGCTGCTGGTGTCGGTCCGCTCGGGCGCCCGCGCGTCGATGCCCGGCATGATGGACACGATTCTGAACCTCGGCATGAACGACCAGGCCGTCGAGGCCGTGGCCAAGCGCACGGGCAACCCCCGCTTCGCGTGGGACTCGTACCGCCGTTTCGTCCAGATGTACGGCGACGTGGTGCTGGGCATGAAACCCGTGTCGAAGGAAGACCACGACCCGTTCGAGGAGATCATCGACGAGCAGAAGAAGAAACGCGGTGTGAAAAACGACACCGACCTGACGACCGACGACCTCAAGGAACTGGTCAGGAACTTCAAGGCCGCTGTCAAGAAACAGACCGGCGAAGAATTCCCGGCCAATCCGTGGGACCAGCTGTGGGGCGCCATCTGCGCCGTATTCGGCTCGTGGATGAACGAACGCGCCATCCTCTACCGCAAGCTCAACAACATCCCCGCCGAATGGGGCACGGCCGTGTCGGTGCAGGCCATGGTCTTCGGCAACATGGGCCAGAACTCGGCGACGGGCGTGGCGTTCTCGCGCGACGCCGCGACGGGTGAAAACATCTTCAACGGCGAATATCTGATCAACGCCCAGGGCGAGGACGTCGTAGCCGGCATCCGCACCCCGCAGCAGATCACCGTCGAGGGCTCGAAGCGCTGGGCCAAGGCACAGAACATCAGCGAAGAAGAACGCAAGTCGAAATACCCCTCGCTGGAAGAGGTGATGCCCGAAGTCTACAAGGAGCTGAACGACATCCAGCACCACCTGGAACAGTACTTCACCGACATGCAGGATATCGAATTCACCATCCAGGACGGCAAGCTGTGGATGCTCCAGTGCCGCAACGGCAAACGCACGGGCGCCGCGATGGTGAAAATCGCCATGGACATGCTTCGCGAGGGGCTCATCGACGAGAAGACCGCCGTCCTGCGCTGCGAACCCGCCAAGCTCGACGAACTGCTGCACCCGATATTCGACAAGAAAGCCATTGCCACGGCACAGGTCATCACCAAGGGTCTGCCCGCATCGCCGGGCGCCGCTACGGGTCCGGTGGTGTTCTTCGCCGACGACGCCGAAAAGGTGCTTGCCAAGACGGGGCAGAAAGCGGTGCTGGTACGTATCGAGACCTCGCCCGAAGACCTCAAGGGCATGCTCGACGCAGCCGGCATTCTGACGGCCCGCGGCGGCATGACGTCGCACGCAGCCGTCGTAGCCCGCGGCATGGGCAAGTGCTGCGTATCGGGCGCCGGTGAGCTGGAAATCGACTACAAGGCCCGCACCATCAAGGTCAACGGCTTCACGGTCAAGGAGGGCGACTGGATTTCGCTCAACGGCTCGACGGGCGAAGTGTACCTCGGGCAGGTAGCCACCAAGGCGGCCGACCTGAGCGGCGACTTCGGCAAACTGATGGAACTGGCCGGCAAGTACTCGGTGCTGAAAGTGCGCGCCAATGCCGACACGCCGAAAGACGCGGCGCAGGCGTTCCAGTTCGGTGCCGAAGGCATCGGACTCTGCCGCACGGAACACATGTTCTTCGAGGGCGACCGCATCAAGGCCATCCGCGAAATGATTCTGGCCGACGACGAAGCGGGCCGCCGTGTGGCGCTGGCCAAGCTGCTGCCCATGCAGCGCGGCGACTTCGAGGGGCTGTTCAAGGCGATGAACGGCTACCCGGTGACCGTCCGTCTGCTCGACCCGCCCCTGCACGAATTCGTACCGCACGATGAAAAGGGCCAGAAGGAAATGGCCGAGGAGATGCACGAACCGCTGGCCAAAATCGTAGCCAAGGTCGAATCGCTGGCCGAATTCAACCCGATGCTGGGCCACCGCGGCTGCCGCCTGGGCAACACCTATCCGGAAATCACGGAGATGCAGACCCGTGCCATCATCGAAGCCGCGATGAACGTCAAGGCGGCAGGCATCCCTGTACACGTGGAAATCATGGTACCGCTGGTGGGCAACCACAAGGAACTGCGCTACCAGAAGAACATCATCGACCGGACGGCCGAACAGGTATTCACCGAACGCAACGACAAGATCGAATACATGGTCGGCACGATGATCGAAGTGCCGCGCGCCGCCGTGACGGCCAACCAAATCGCCGAAGTGGCGCAGTTCTTCTCGTTCGGCACCAACGACCTGACGCAGATGACCCTCGGCTTCTCGCGCGACGACATCTCGAAGTTCCTGCCGGTCTATCTGGAAAAGGGCATTCTGAAGAACGACCCGTTCCAGATTCTGGACCGCAACGGCGTGGGCCAGCTGATCCGCGAAGCGGTCTTCAAGGGCCGCGGCACGCGCGAAAACCTCAAGTGCGGCATCTGCGGCGAACACGGCGGCGAACCCTCGTCGGTCGAGTTCTGCCACTACGCCGGTCTGAACTACGTGAGCTGCTCGCCGTTCCGCGTACCCATCGCACGCCTGGCGGCCGCCCACGCAGCGCTGAACCAGAAATAGGACCGCAAGGAACATTCGTCGAACCGAACGATGCCCGGAGTTTTAAGTCCGGGCATCGTTTTTTTGCGCGGGACGGCACGAGTGTTGCGTAATCCATTCGTTGTCAAAACTGGCCACTTCGTTGAAAAGAATTTGCCGCGCCGGGATTTTTCCATATATTTGGCAGGCAAACAGAGAAGACGCACATTTTTTGTCAAATTAAAATAACCGCAAATGAAAAAGATTCTTCTTACGGTCGCCGCCGCACTCTGCATGGCGGGAGCCGCTTCGGCGCAGGACAAAGGCAAATGGGCCCTCGGTCCGCAGATCGGGGTCTATACCAACACGGGGGGCGACGGAGCCATCTTCGGTGTGGGCGCCGTGAGCCGCTACTCGATTTCGGACGTATGGCGCATACAGCCCGCCGTGACGTTCCTCTGCAAGAAACACTGCTCGGTGGACATCAGCGCCGACATGCAATACATCTTCCACCCGGCCCGCTTCTGGAAACTCTATCCGCAGCTGGGTCTGAGCGCCAACGACATCGGCGACTGGTCGTGCGGCATCAACGTGGGTGCGGGCACCGACTTCTCGATAGCCCGCAACTGGGACCTCACGGCCGGATTCAAGTGGATGATTCAGACCCACAAGAACTGGAAAAATCCCATCATCATCAGCTTGGGCGCGACCTACAAGTTCTGATGCCGGACCTGCCGGCATAAACGGCATAAACGGAAAGCGGCTCCTTTCGGGGAGCCGCTTTTGCTGTGCCGGAGAATCGCCTACCGCGTTTTGTAGTCGCAGCGGAACTTGCCTTTGACGAGGTTGAGCAGCTTGCCTTTGAGGAGGTTGCGGCGCAAGGGAGCGACGCGGTCGACGAAGACCCGCCCCTGCGTATGATCGAATTCGTGCTGGATGACCCACGCCTTGTAACCCGTGAACTCCTCGTCGTGGGGCTTCAAATCCTCGTCCAGGTAACGCACGCGAACCGACAACGCCCGCGGCACGTCGGCATAGAGCCCGGGAAACGACAGGCAACCCTCGTTGTAGGTCTTGGTCTGGTCGGAATAGGCGTAGATTTCGGCATTGACGAACGCCCGCTTGAAATCGGCGCACGACGCATCGTCCTCGGCCCACGGGGTGCAGTCGACGATGAAAAGCTGCAGGCTCTTGCCTATCTGCGGAGCGGCGAGCCCCACCCCGCCGGCCTCGCCGAGGGTCGCGAACATGTCGCCGATGAGCTTCTTCAAATCGGGATAATCGGCCGGAACGGGCTCGCAGGCCTTGCGGAGCACGTCGTCGCCATAGATGACAATCGGATAAATCATTTGCGGGAATCCATGTAACTTTGTAAAATAATCGTGGCGGAAATCTTGTCGACCAACGCCTTGTCGCGGCGGGCCATCTTGCCGATGCCGCTTTCGAGCATCGCGCGGTGGGCCAGCACCGAAGTGAACCGCTCATCGTGGAAGACCACCTCCTTGTCGGGCCATGCCTGCCGCAGCCGGGCGGCGAGCGGCTCGATGAACCGCCACGTCTCGGAGGGGGTGCCGTCCATCCGGGCGGGCTTACCCAAAACTATCGTACCAACGTTCTCGCGGGCAAAATAGTCTGCGAGCCACTTTTCGAGCTGGCGGGTTTCGACAGTCACGAGCCCCCCGGCGATGAGCCGCAGGGAATCGCTCACGGCGATGCCCGTGCGCCTGGTGCCGTAGTCTATGGCAAGGATGCGGGACACTAAAGGTTCTGCTTCTTGAAGAGCTTGCGGTACGAACACTCCTCCTCGACCATCGCGTGGAGGGCGTCGATACGGACACGCTCCTGCTGCATCGAATCGCGGTGGCGGACCGTCACGGTGCCGTCCTCGGCGGTCTGACCGTCGACGGTGATGCAGAACGGCGTACCGATGGCATCCTGCCGACGATAACGCTTGCCGACCGAATCCTTCTCGTCGTAAACGACGTTGAAATCGTATTTGAGTTCGTCGACGATTTTCTGCGCGATTTCGGGCATGCCGTCCTTCTTGACGAGCGGCAGGATGGCCGCCTTGACGGGAGCCAGTGCCGCGGGCAGGCGCAGCACCACGCGCGAATCGCCGCCGTCGAGCTGCTCTTCGGTATAGGCCGCCGACATGACCTGCAGGAACATGCGGTCGACGCCGATCGACGTCTCGACGACATAGGGCACGTAGCTTTCGCCCGTCTCGGGGTCGAAGTACTGGATTTTCTTGCCCGAGAACTTCTGGTGGTTGCCCAAGTCGAAATCGGTACGCGAATGGATGCCCTCGACCTCCTTGAAACCGAACGGGAAATTGTACTCGACGTCGGTAGCGGCGTTGGCGTAGTGGGCCAGCTTGTCGTGGTCGTGGAAACGGTAGTTGTCGTCGCCGAAACCGAGGGCGCGGTGCCAGGCCATACGGGTATTCTTCCACTCGTTCCACCACTCCATTTCGGTGCCGGGACGCACGAAGAACTGCATCTCCATCTGCTCGAACTCGCGCATGCGGAAGATGAACTGCCGGGCGACGATTTCGTTGCGGAACGCCTTGCCTATCTGCGCGATACCGAACGGCAGCTTCATGCGGCCGGTCTTCTGCACGTTGAGAAAGTTGACGAAGATACCCTGCGCCGTCTCGGGGCGCAGGTAGATGGTGCTGGCGCCGTCGGCCGTGGAACCCATCTGCGTGGAGAACATGAGGTTGAACTGCCGCACCTCGGTCCAGTTGCGCGTACCCGAAATGGGGCAGACGATTTCGCAGTCGAGGATAATCTGCCGCAGCTCGTTGAGGTCGTTGTCGTTGAGCGCATCGGCGAAACGCTTGTGCACGGCATCGCGCTTGGCGAGGGTCTCCTGCACGCGGGGCGAAGTCTCGCGGTACTTGGCCTCGTCGAACTGCTCGCCGAAGCGCTTGCGGGCCTTCTCGACCTCCTTTTCGATCTTCTCGTCCTGCTTGGCGAGCCAATCCTCGACAAGCACGTCGGCGCGGTAACGCTTCTTGGAATCGCGGTTGTCGATGAGCGGGTCGTTGAAAGCGCCCACGTGGCCCGAAGCCTCCCAAGTGCGGGGGTGCATGAAAATGGCGGCATCGAGTCCCACGATGTTCTCGTGGAGCTTGACCATCGAATCCCACCAGTAGCGCTTGATGTTGTTCTTGAGCTCCACGCCGTTCTGGCCGTAGTCGTAGACGGCGCCCAGCCCGTCGTAAATCTCGCTCGACGGGAATACGAAACCGTACTCCTTGCAATGGGCGACCAACTTTTTGAAGAGTTCTTCCTGCGTCATCGTATTGTGTGCGTTTTTTGATTTTCCAGCCTGCAAAAATACAAAATAAAAAGCAATAGTCGCCTATAACCGCCGGACTTTTCTTGCGGCGGCGGGCGGAAACGAAAAACGCACCGGATTCCGTCCGGTGCGTTTTCAGAAGTGCTAAAACGTTTTAGCTGCCTATCTGCACGGAATCGGCCTGCCGGGGCTTGTCGCCGACGTCGACCAGGCTATCCTCGGAGACGCCCAGCGTGCGGTAGTAGGCATTCAGCTGAGCGATGATGTCGCGGCGCCCGGCATAGGACGCTAAGTAATAGAGGTCGCCCAGCTCTTCGAGCTTGTCGTCGACGATGGACGAAACCATGTCGCCCTGCACGCCCTCGAAACGCAGGTAATACTCGATATACTCGATGAGGGTCTGCGCGTACTCCTCCAGCAGGGCGTCGCCTTTCTCGACAGCCCCCTCGACGCCCATCGCTCCGGCAGCGTAGTAAGCCTCCAGGAACGGATAGGTGTTGGTGTCGGTGAAACGTATCTGCGAAGTCGGCAGCCGCTCAAGCCCCAGGTCGAGCAATTCGACGGCCTCTTCGGGCCGCTCCTGCCGCAGCAGCTCCTTGGCCACCCGGGCGAAAGCGTCGCGGGCATGCGAGGCCGAAAGATTGTATTGGAGGAAATAATCGACGTAGACGTCGGGGTCGGCCAGATTGCCGTAGCGGAACGTATCGCGCAACAGCGGCACGGCATAGTCGACATCGACGCGGCCGATTTCCCACGGATTATCCACCGGAGTGAGAATCGGCACGAAACGGTAGGCGTAACCGTCGAACTGGAGGTAGTCGAGCAGGCCGAGGTCCTGGAAGATGTAGATCTGCGTCATGTAGATGGGCCGCTTCCAGTCGAAATTGGCCAGCATGTCGAGAATCATCAGCTGGCTCTTGTCCAGCGCACTCTTGCGCAGGTTGATATAGACGGTGTCGACCATCAGGTCGCGGTCCTTCTCGGCGACGATACCCGCAGCGAGGGCATTCTCCTTGTTGACCGGGAGCGCAATGCGCTTGGTGGGGATATAGTCGGTCTGCGTACCGTCTTCGAGGGCGATTTTGGTGCGCGGGTCGTCGCTGCGGATGAAGTCGATGACCTGCCCGATTTCCACCGCGCGGTCGATGCGGTTGTTGACGGGAATCCAGTCGTTGTTGTAGGTGTACTTGCTTTTGGGCAGCGAGAACGGCACGCCTGCCGCATCGTTGGCCCGGGTCTTCATCTCGTCGATATACCACTCGCCGCCGAGGTACGAAGTATTCATGATCCGCACGTCGGGCCGCACGCCGTAGACCTCCTGGTTGTTCCACAGGGGGAAAGTGTCGTTGTCGCCGTAATTGAGGATGATGGAATTCGGCAGGGTCGACATGAGGTAGTTCCAGCCGATGTCGCGGGCCATGTAGCGGCCCGAACGGTCGTGGTCGTCCCAATTCTGCGCGGCAAGAATAGTCGGCACGCCCATGCAGACCGCCGTAGCGACGGCAGCGGCGGCGACGTTGTTGCGCTTGGTGAGCCATGCCACGAAGTCGCGCACGGCCAACACGCCGAAGCCTATCCAGATGCAGAACGCGTAGAACGACCCGGCGTAAACGTAGTCGCGCTCGCGCGGCTCGGAGGGCGCCGAATTGAAGTAGACGACCAAGGCGATGCCCGTCATGATGAAGAGCCACATGACAATCGAGAAATTGCGCTGGTCGCGGTTGAGCTGGTAGACGAGCCCTATCAGCCCGAGGATGAACGGCAGGAAATAATAGGTGTTGCGCCCGCGGTTTTCGGCAATCTCGCGCGGCAGGCTGTCCTGCGGCCCGAGGAACGCCTCGTCGATGAAACGGATGCCCGAAAGCCAGTTGCCGTCGGTGATGGTGGAAGCCGAGGGCTGGATGTCGCTCTGCCGCCCGACGAAATTCCAGAGGAAATAACGCCAGTACATGTAGGAGAGCTGGTAGTTGAAGAAATAGCTGAGGTTCTCGCCGAACGTGGGCTCGACGATGGTCTGCAAGCCGTAACCGTCGTCGAACGTGCGCTTGCGGCCGAAGTCGACGACCTCCTGGCGGAGCGGCCGCCCCTGCGCATCGCGCACAAGCTCGCCGCTGTCGTCGCGCACGTAGTCGGTCTTGGTGCGGTAGGCGGCCCACTGCTTGTAGTCCTTTTCACCTTTGGAACGGTTCCACATGCGGGGGAAAAGGTGCATGAACTCGGGCGCATGGGTGTAGCCCGTGATGATGCTGGCGGGCTTGTACTTGCCGTCCTCGTCGAGGTAATAGACGTGCTTCTCCTTGTAGTCGGCAGGCGGCGCCGAATAATAAGCCCCGTAGAGCAGCGGACGGTCGCCGTACTGGTCGCGGTTGAGCACCGAAAGCAGCGCGTGCGGGTTGTCGGGCTTGTTGGAATTCATCGGCGGATTGGCGGCGGCGCGGATGGAGACCGACGCGTAGGACGAGAACCCGACGAGGATCATGGTCGTGGAAAGCAAGACGACGTTCCAAAGCACCTTGCCGCGCTTGTGGGTCGCCCATGAAGCCCAGCCCAGACCGCCGATAAGCGCCAGCGCGAAGAAGACCATGCCCGAATTGACGGGCAGGCCGAGCGTGTTGACGAAAAAGAGGTCGAACATGGCCCCGACGTAGACCGTATAGGGGATGATGATGCCGTTGATGACCAGCAGAATGGCCCCGGCTATCAAGGTGGCGCCGACCAGGCCGCGCCAGGTGACGCTCGGCGTAGTACGGAAGTAATAGATGAAGACCAGCGCGGGGATGGTCAGCAGGTTGAGAATGTGCACGCCGATGGAAAGGCCCATCAGATAGGCAATCAGCACGATCCAGCGCGAAGCGTGAGGCTGGTCGGCCTCCTCCTCCCACTTGAGCATGAGCCACACGACCAGCGCGGTGAACATGGACGAGAGGGCGTAGACCTCGCCCTCGATGGCCGAAAACCAGAAAGTGTCGGTAAAGGTATAGGCCAGCGCCCCGACGGCTCCGGCGCCGAGCACGGCCCAAACGTTGGCGGCCGAAAGCTCGCGGCCGTCGCGCGTGACGAGCCTGCGGGCGAGGTGGGTGATGGTCCAGAAAAGGAAAAGGATGCAGAAGGCGCTGGCGATGGAATTCATGGCGTTGACGGCCATGCCGACGTACTCGGGATTGCCGAACGCGAAAAGCGTAGACAGCCGTGCGAGCATCATGAACAGCGGAGCTCCGGGCGGGTGACCGACCTCGAGCTTATAGGAAGTGGCGATGAACTCCGAGCAGTCCCACAGGCTCGACACGGGCTCCATGGTCAGCAGATAGACGACGGCCGCGACGGCGAAGACCGCCCAGCCGACGAGGTTGTTCCAACGTTTGAAAAGATTCATTGAAAGAGAAGAATATGTTTCCGACTTGCAAAAGTAATCAATTAACGGAGAATAGCAAGGCCTTCGGCAGGCCGAGTGCGCAGCCCGGCCCGAACGGACCATGCCGAAGCGGGAAAAGCCGCATGCCGCAGACCCGACCGCACATACGAACGGAAGCCGGCCGCCGAAATTTTTCAGATTGGCGGAAAATTGCTAATTTTGCCTAAAATATCTCCGACGATGGAATCGAAACTGACGCTTTACAATACGCTCACGCGGCGCAAGGAGGCATTCGAGCCGCTGGTACCGGGGCGTGCGGGCATGTATGTGTGCGGCCCCACGGTCTACGGCGACCCCCACCTGGGCCATGCCCGCCCGGCCGTGACATTCGACCTGCTGTTCCGCTATCTGAAAGCGGCGGGCTACAAGGTCCGCTACGTGCGCAACATCACGGACGTCGGCCACCTGGAACACGACGCCGACGAGGGCGAAGACAAAATCGCCAAGAAAGCGCGTCTGGAACAGCTCGAACCGATGGAAGTGGCCCACTACTACACCGAACGCTACCACCGGGCGATGGAAGCGCTCAACGTGGAGACGCCCTCCATCGAACCCCACGCATCGGGCCATATCATCGAACAGATAGCTTTCGTACAGCGCATACTGGACGAAGGGTTCGCCTACGTATCGAACGGCTCGGTCTACTTCGACGTGGAGAAATACAACGCCAAGCACAACTACGGCCGCCTGTCGGGCCGCAACCTGGACGACATCGTGGCGAACACGCGCGAACTGGACGGCCAAAGCGACAAACGCCATTCCTACGACTTCGCGCTGTGGAAAAAGGCCTCGCCCGAACACATCATGCGCTGGCCCTCGCCCTGGAGCGACGGATTCCCGGGCTGGCACATGGAATGCTCGGCCATGTCGACCCGCTACTTAGGCGAACGCTTCGACATCCACGGCGGCGGCATGGACCTGATGTTCCCCCACCACGAATGCGAAATCGCCCAGTCGACGGCCGCCCTGGGCCACGATTCGGCACGCTATTGGGTACACAACAACATGATTACCATCAACGGGCAGAAGATGGGCAAGTCGCTGGGCAACTTCATCACGCTGGAAGAACTCTTCACGGGCAGTCACAAACTGCTGGCGCAGGCCTATTCGCCGATGACGATCCGCTTCTTCGTGCTGCAAGCCCACTACCGCTCGACGCTCGACTTCTCGAACGAAGCGCTGCAAGCCGCCGAAAAGGGGCTGGACCGGCTGATGAAAGGCATCGAAGCGCTGGCCAGAATCAAACCTGCGGCGACCTCGACGGTCGACCCGTCGGAACTGGAAAAACGCTGCCGCGCGGCGATGGACGACGATCTGAACTCGCCGATGGTCATCTCGGCCCTGTTCGACTGGGTACGGATCATCAACCAACTGGCCGACGGCGCGCAGACGATAACGGCGGCCGACCTGGAGACGCTGACGGCGACGGTTCGCCGATACGCTTTCGACATCCTGGGGCTGAAAGACGAAAAAGCCGCCGGAACGGCCGCGGGCCGCGACTATGTGACGCCGCTGGTCGAGATGCTGCTGGCCGAACGCCTGCAAGCCCGGGCCGCCAAGGACTGGGCCGCCTCGGACCGCATCCGCGACGGGCTTGCCGCAGCGGGAATCCGTGTCAAGGACCGCAAGGACGGCAGCGACTGGGAACTGGAATAAACGGGGCCCGATTATTCCAAATTAAAAATGAAGAATGAAAAATTAAAAATCGCCGTTGCCGCCGAAAAGTTCGCAGACAAAAGGAATCAAAAATCATTTTTAATTTTTCATTTTTAATTCTTAATTATCGAAAATTGACAGAATTGAAGTCGGCAGCTGCGGAATTAGGCACGGAACGCATCCGCAAACTGCTGCTGCAATACGCCGTTCCGGCGGTCATAGCGATGACCGCGTCGTCGCTCTACAACATGGTCGACAGCATCTTCATCGGCCAGATGGTAGGGCCGCTGGCCATTTCGGGGCTGGCGCTGACGTTCCCGCTGATGAACCTCGCCGCGGCGTTCGGCTCGCTGGTGGGCGTGGGCGCGGCGACGCTGATTTCGATGCGCTTAGGACAGCGCGACTACGACACGGCCCGGCGTGTGCTGGGCAACGTGGTGGTGCTCAACGCCATCATCGGTGTGGCGTTCGCCGCCGTGGTGCTGGCATTCCTCGACCCGATTCTCTACTTCTTCGGCGGCAGCGAAGCGACGGTAGGCTACGCCCACGAATACATGACCATCATCCTGCTGGGCAATGTGGTGACCCACATGTACTTAGGGCTCAACGCCGTGCTCCGCGCCTCGGGCCACCCCCGGCAATCCATGTATGCGACCATCAACACCGTCATCATCAACACGGTGCTCGATGCGCTTTTCATCTACGGCTTCGGCTGGGGCATCCGCGGAGCCGCCATCGCCACGGTGCTGGCGCAGGTCGTATCGCTCATGTGGCAGTTCCGCATTCTCTCCGACAAGAACGAATTGCTGCACTTCCGCCGCGGCATCTACCGGCTCAAGAAACGCATCGTGCGCGACATCATGGCCATCGGCATGTCGCCGTTTCTGATGAACCTCGCGGCGTGCTTCATTGTCATCCTTATAAACAAAGGGCTGCAACGCTACGGCGGCGACCTGATGATCGGCGCCTACGGCATCGTCAACCGCCTGGGATTCTTCTTCGTGATGATTGTCATGGGCGTCAACCAAGGCATGCAGCCCATCGCGGGCTACAACTTCGGCGCACGCCAATACGAACGGGTGCTGCGTGTACTGCGGCTGACGATCATGGGCGCCACGTGCATCACGACCACGGGATTTCTTATCGCCGAACTGGCGCCGGGAGCGGCCGCCTCGCTGTTCACGACCGACGAAGAACTGATCCGCCTTTCGGCCACGGGAATGCGGCTCGTATTCGCATTCTTCCCCATCATCGGGTTTCAGATGGTCGCGACCAACTTTTTCCAAAGCATCGGCATGGCGGGCAAGGCGGTCTTCCTGTCGCTGTCGCGCCAACTGCTGTTCTTGGTGCCGGGCCTGCTGCTGCTGCCCGGATTCTTCGACGCGGCGACCCCGTGGAACGGGAGCTGGGGCGTCTGGTGCGCCATGCCGCTCTCGGACCTGCTGGCCGCCGTGGTCACGTTCTTCATGCTGACGGCCCAGCTGCGCAAGTTCCGGGCGATGATGGCACAACCTCAAAACGCAGAGTAAGATGGAACAACCGTTCGCAATCAATATCGGCCGGCAAATCGGCAGCGGCGGCAAATCGGTCGGCGAAGCGCTGGCCCGCCGCTTAGGAGTGAAACTCTACGACAAGGAACTCATCAACCTGGCGGCGCAGGAGAGCGGCCTTTGTCCCGAAATCTTCGAGCAGGCCGACGAAAAGCAGTCGCACAACCGGCTGGCCACCCTGCTGGGCTACCTGCGGGCACCTTTCGCGGGCGACGGCGACACCACGGCCAACGTGCTGTCGAGCGATGCGCTGTTCAAGATACAGAGCGACGTCATCCGCGAAGTGGCGGCGCGCGAACCGGCCATCTTCGTAGGCCGCTGTGCCGACTACATCCTGCGCGACCATCCGCGCTCGCTGAACATCTTCCTCACGGCCGACGACCCCGACCGAGTGGCCCGCATCTGCGGCCGCACGGGCTGCTCCGAAGCCGAAGCACGCCAGACGATGGCCCACGGCGATGCGCGCCGGGCCGACTACTACAACTATTACAGCATGCGCACATGGGGTGCGGCCGCCACCTACGACCTGTGCGCCAACACCTCGGTGCTGGGCATCGAAGCGACGGCGGAACTGATACTGCGGTTCGCGGCCCGGAAACTCGACTTGAAAACGGACTTATGATACTTGCCGAACAGATAAAGGAACTCGGGACCCGCCGGGAGGTGCTGGAACGCTGCCTGGACATCGAACAGAAACGCATCGACCTGCGCAACGAAGAGGAGAAGACGCAGGAACCCGACTTCTGGAACGACCCGGCCGCGGCGCGCGAACAACTGCGCAAGGTAGCCGCCATCAAGGCGTGGGTCGAAGACTACGACGCGGTGCGCAAGGATGTCGAAGACCTCGAACTGATGCCCGACTTCGTGAAAGAAGGGGTGGTGAGCGAAGCGGAACTCGACGAACACTACGCCCGGACCCTGGAACGCATCGAACAGCTCGAAATGCGCAACATGCTGCGCCGCGACGAAGACAAGCTGGGCGCCATCCTCGACATCAACGCCGGGGCGGGCGGCACCGAAGCGCTCGACTGGGCGTCGATGCTCCTGCGCATGTACACCCGCTGGGGCGAAGCCCACGGCTACAAGGTCAAGGTACTCGACTATCAGGCGGGCGACGAAGTGGGCGTCAAGTCGTGCACGCTCGAATTCGAGGGCGAATACGCCTACGGCTATCTGAAGAGCGAAAACGGCGTGCACCGCATGGTGCGGCTGTCGCCGTTCAACGCCAACAACAAACGGCAGACGACCTTTGCGTCGGTCTTCGTGTCGCCGGCCGTGGACGACACCATCGAAATCACGGTCAACCCCTCCGACATCGAGTGGGACACGTTCCGCTCGTCGGGCGCGGGCGGGCAGAACGTCAACAAGGTCGAGACGGCCGTGCGCCTGCGCTACCACGGCAAGGACCCCGACACGGGCGAACCGGTGGAATTCCTGATCGAAAACATGGAGACCCGCTCGCAGCTGATGAACCGCGAAAACGCCATGCGCATCCTGCGCTCGAAACTCTACCAACGCGAACTCGACAAACGCATGGCCACCCAGCAGGCGCTCGAAGCCTCGAAGAAGAAAATCGAATGGGGCTCGCAAATCCGCTCCTACGTCTTCGACGACCGCCGGGTGAAAGACCACCGCACGGGCTGCCAAACCTCGGCCGTGGAAGCGGTCATGGACGGCGAACTGGACGCCTTCATCAAAGCCTACCTGATGGAATTCGGGGCACAGGCCTAACCTGCAAACACCAAACGACCATGTATAAATTCATCCCCATCCTCAAATCGCCCCTTTGGGGCGGCGAAAAAATCGCCACCTACAAACAGATTACCACCGACCGCAAGCAAATCGGCGAAAGCTGGGAACTCTCGGGCGTCGAAGGCGACGTCTCGGTGGTGGCCGAAGGGCCGGACGCCGGAAAGACGCTGACCGAACTGCTCGCACGCGACAAGGAACGACTGCTGGGAAACCGCAACTACGAACGCTTCGGCACCGAATTCCCGCTGCTTATCAAGTTCATCGACGCACGCGAGGACCTCTCGATCCAGGTACACCCCGACGACCGGCTGGCATGGGAACGCCACCGCTCGAAAGGCAAGACCGAAATGTGGTATGTGGTGGCGGCCGACGAAGGGGCGCACCTGCGCTCGGGATTCACGCGCCAGGTAACCCCGGCCGAATACGAAAAGAGCGTGGCCGACGACACCATCACCGACCTGCTGACCGACCACGAAGTACGCCCCGGCGACGTCTTTTTCCTCCCGGCGGGCCGCATCCACTCCATCGGCGCGGGGTCGTTCATCGCCGAAATCCAGCAGACCTCCAACATCACCTACCGCATCTACGACTTCAACCGCCGCGATGCGAACGGCAATCTGCGCGAACTGCACACCGAACAGGCCAAAGGAGCGATAGACTACTCGGTGGAGGCCGACTACCGCACGCGCTACGAAGCGGTCAAGGACCGACCCGTCGAACTGGTCGCCTGCCCCTACTTCACCACGACGCTCTACGACCTGACCCGCCCCTGCGAAATCGACCTCGCGGCGACCGATTCGTTCCTCGTGGTCATGTGCATCGAGGGCTCCGGTACGCTCACCGACGACCAAGGCTCCGCCATGCCCCTCCGCCAGGGCGAAACCGTTCTCGTGCCTGCTTCGGCCAAGTCGCTGTCCGTCAGTCCCCAAAGCAGCATCAAGTTGTTGACCAGCAGAATCGACTAACTAAATAAAGAGATTCCGGAGAATCCACCAAAGGATAATCAAGACAAGGTAAGCACGGACGACGCAAGGGTGCTGAACGAAACGCAACCACCCCTGCCCGGGCGGGCGGAAAGTCGTATAGGCGACGAGACAAAGATACGGCAGGGAGACCACGAGAAAAGGGTTGCAGCCCCAGGCCTCGGCCCAACGCCCGTGCAGCACGGCATGGAACGCCCGCTGAGTACCGCATGCCGGACAATCCAACCCGGTGAGCAACCGGAACGGACACTTGGGCATCCAGACCGAACCTGCCGGGTCGACGAAGTAATAGGCGGCCGCAAGCCCTGCAAGGAGCCCTGCGACCGCCCATTTGCTGAACGGACCGGAATGACGCAAACCGGACACGGGAACGGCTACAACTGGCTGCCTACCACCGCCAACCCGGCTACGCCGGCAATCAGCAGAAAATAAAGCACGATAACCACAACCGAGACGATGACGCTGACCCAGCACCATTTGCGGGCGTCGGCGGCCGCCTGCACGGCCTCGTCGTATCGTCCGGCGGCCCAAAAGCTGTCGACCTGCGTAGACTTGATGATAGCCACGATGCCGAACGGCAGACAGCACAAAACGGTAGCCAAAATGGCCCACACCAGATTGTTATCCGGTTTCTGCATGTTTGTTTCCATGATATTGCGATTTTTGAATTCGGATTCTGCCAACAAAGATAACACAAAATTCATTTGGTACTGCATACAAACTTCGTTTGCTTTTCCTCTCGCCTTGCACTTTACCTGCGCTACGCTTGGTTTAGGCAGGCTACGGCTCGGCAATGCTCAAATAAATTTGGCATTGCGCTCGCCTTGCACTTTACCTGCGCTGCGCTTGGTTTAGGTAGGCGGCGGCTCGGGAAAATGCAAACTTCGTTTGCTTTTCCTCTCGCCTTGCACTACCTTTGTAAAAAGAATCAACCGCCCCCAACCATGTCCGCACCCTTAGCCGAACGCCTGCGCCCCCGCACCATCGAAGAATATATCGGGCAGGAACACCTCGTGGGCAAGAACGGCGTATTCCGCAAATTCTTCGAGACGGGCAACGTACCGTCGTTCATCCTGTGGGGCCCGCCGGGCGTAGGAAAGACCACCCTTGCCAAAATCGTCGCGACACAATTGGAACGGCCGTTCTTCACCCTTTCGGCTGTGACGTCGGGGGTGAAGGAAGTGCGCGAGGTCATCGAATCGGCCCGCAAACAACAGTTTTTCGACCGCAAGCCACCGTTTCTTTTCATCGACGAAATCCACCGCTTCAACAAATCGCAGCAGGATTCGCTACTGGGCGCCGTTGAACAAGGCGTAGTCACCCTTATCGGCGCCACGACCGAAAACCCCTCGTTCGAGGTTATCTCGCCGCTGCTGAGCCGCTGCCAGGTCTACATTCTGAAATCGCTGGAAGACAAGGATCTGCAAACGCTCCTCGACCGGGCGCTCAAAACCGACACCGAACTCAAGGAACGCAAAATCGAAGTCAAGGAAACCGCAGCCCTGTTCCGGTTCTCGGGCGGCGATGCCCGCAAACTGCTCAACATCCTCGACATCGTAGTAGGAGCCACCGACGGCGAGGTAACCATCACGGACCAATACGTCACCGACTGCCTTCAGCAAAACATCGCCCTCTATGACAAGAACGGCGAACAGCACTACGACGTCATTTCAGCCTTCATCAAATCGGTGCGCGGAAGCGACCCCAACGCCGCCATCTACTACCTCGCGCGGATGCTGGCCGGGGGCGAAGAACCGCGCTTCATCGCCCGGCGGCTGGTCATTCTGGCGTCGGAGGACATCGGGCTGGCCAACCCCAACGCCCTGCTGCTGGCCAACGCCTGCTTCGACACGGTGCACAAAATCGGAATGCCCGAAGCCCGCATCACGCTGGCCGAAACGACCATCTACTTAGCGACCTCGCCCAAGAGCAATTCGGCCTACATGGCTATCAACAAGGCCCTTGCGCAGGTCGAACACGACACGACCAACCGCCCCGTACCGCTCCACCTGCGCAACGCCCCCACCAAACTGATGAGCGGCGCAGGCTACGGCAAGGGCTACAAATACGCCCACGATTTCGAGGGCCATTTCGCCGAACTGGAATTCCTGCCCGAGGGACTTTCGGGCACGAAATTCTACGAACCCGACCCGCAGAACGCCGCCGAAGCCAAAATCGCCGAACGCATGGCGCAGCTCTGGAAAGACAAATACAAATAACCGAACCTCAAAACTTAACGACCATGAAGAAACTTCTTGCCCTATCGCTCGCCGCAGCCATGCTGCTGGCCGCCGGAACCGTCTCCGCACAGGAAAAACCCGCCCCTGCCCCCAAAGACAAAGGCTGGTGGGTCGGCGGGCAAATCGGTTATTGGTACGACGCCGGAGAAAACACTTATGCCATAGCACCTGAAGCAGGCTACGATTTCAATAGCCGATGGGCCGTAGGCGCCTCCGTAGGTTTCGCAGGTCTGGATGATGTCATAGTATTTGAACTTGCACCTTATGCGCGTTGGAAATACTACACCACCGGGCGACTGACGCTTTTTCTCGATGGAGGGCTGAGCGTAGCTTGCGGAGACATGACCGGATTCCGGATAGGATTCCAGCCCGGACTGAGCATAAGAATCAACGACCGTTTCAGATTCTTGGCCCATGCAGGATTCTTAGGCTACTGCAATGAATTCTACAACGGCGGCTGGGGAGACGGTTTCGGACTGAAATTCTCGTCGTCCGACCTCAAGTTCGGCTTCTACTACACGTTCTGACCCGGATGAAACGCATCGGCATCATCTCCGACACCCACGGCACGTTCGACGACAAACTGCGGGAATTCCTGCGCGACGTCGACGAAATCTGGCATGCGGGCGACATCGGGTCGCTCGCGCTGGCCGACGAAATCGCCGCATTCAAACCCCTGCGCGCCGTGTCGGGCAATATAGACGGCGGGCTGACCCGCCGCGTTTATCCCGATTTCGCCGCTTTCCGCTGCGAGGAGGTGGAGGTGCTGATGACCCATATCGGCGGCTATCCGCGTCACTACGACCCCCGCGCCGTCGCCCGCATCCAGGCCGTGCGGCCCAAGCTCTTCGTCGCAGGCCATTCGCACATCCTCAAAGTCATGTACGACCCGGTCTATCAGCTGCTCGCCGTCAATCCCGGTGCCGCCGGAGAGTTCGGGTTCCACCGCGTCCGCACGGCCGTCCGGCTCACCGTCGACGGGACCGACATGCGCGACATGGAGGTCGGCGAATGGCCCCGCCGCAGCTGAGAACTCATCCGCAAAAAACACTCACAAATGATAATGATTGGCCAACGCCCGGGCAGATACGCCCTGCTATTGTCGACAGGAATCTTGCTCTGTCTGCTTTGCATTTGCACGGCTCGGGCGGCAGAAATCCGGATGCCGTCGGGCACTCCGCACATGATCTGCGACACGCTTGCCGCCACGGAAAAACCGAAGATACCGCCCGCGTGGGACGAAAGCGAAGAACCGAAAGAAGACGAACTCTATCTGATGGCTGAGACGATGCCGAAGTTCCAGGGTGGCGGCATCAACAAGTTCCGCACATGGATTTCTCAGCACATGAAATATCCCCAAGCAGCCTTGAAACGAGGAATCAGCGGATCGGTTTTGGTAAGTTTCGTGGTAACGAAAAACGGTTCGATGACCCAAATCGAAGTGCTGTCGAGCCCCCACGACCTGCTGACGCACGAAGTAATTCGGGTATTGAGCCATATTCCGCCCGGAAGCTGGACACCCGGGATTCAAGAGGGGCGGAAAGTAAACGTCAAATATACGCTGCCGCTCAATTTCCGGCTGTAAGGACAAGCCCCCGCATTGTTTCGAGCAATGCGGGGACTATATTCATGCCGGAATCCGGCGGAAGACTACCTGCGCTCGGCGATAAGCTGCTTGATACGGTTCGCCAATCCGGTATTGTCCATCAGCCCGCGGATGCGGTCGGCACCCGTGCCGTAGAGGTAGACGGGGACCATCGACGCCGAATGCCCGCCTGTGGAGAATTCGACCATCACGCCCGAATCGGGCAGCGTGAAATCCGATTCGCCGCTGGGAAGCGTCAGCCCGCCCGTCTCGTGGTCGGCCGTGACGACGACCAGCGTACCGGGATGGCTGTCGGCAAAGTCCATCGCCGCAGCGACCGCCCGCTCGAAATCGCACATCTCGTTGAACAAACGGATAGCGTCGTGGCCGTGGCAGGCCATGTCGATTTGCGACCCCTCGACCATCAAGAAGAAACCCTCGTCGTTGTCGGCCGACAGCAGTTCGAGCGCCTTGCGGGTAGCCTGCGGCAGGTAGTCGCCGCGCTCGGCAATGGCGGGCAGATGCTTGTCGGCCACAGCAGCCACGACAGGCAACCCCGACAAGGTATCTATCTGCTCCGGCTCCAGCACGACACGGTAGCCCAGGGCCCGGAATTCGTCGAGACGCGAACCTCCCTCGGGCAGCTGCTCGGAAAGGGCCTTGCGGCCGCCGCCCATCAGCAGGTCGATGCCGCTGGCAGTCATATCGGCCGTAATGGCCGCCACGTTGTCGCGGTCGGCGACATGGGCATAGAACGCGGCGGGCGTCGCATGGTAGAGGTGGCTGGTGACGACCAGTCCGGTCCGCATACCCTGCTGCCGGGCGCACTCGGCGATGGGAACCAGCCGCTGCCCGGCCGTATCGAGCCCCAGCCAGGCATTGTTGGTCTTGCAGCCGCTGCTGAGCGCCGTACCCGCAGCCGCCGAATCGGTCACACGGTTGTTGGCCGACCGCGTGGCAATCAAGGCGACGCCCTGCGCACGGTCGAACGCCGTAGGCTCGTAATCCCTGGCGATCTGCAACAACGAAACCTGCGCCAACCCCATGCCGTCGCCGATCATGTAGATGACGCTGCGCACTTCGGGCTCCCGGTCGGAAAAACAACTGCACGCCGCCGCAAACGACGCGCACAATACGAGGAGGAATTTTTTCATGACTGCGAAATAAGATTGCAAAGACAAAGTTAGCAGGATTCTGCGAACTTTTCAGTATATTTACCGAAATTTCAAACCCGCAGAAGATGGACGTGAAAATCGCCGCCGACTGGAAAGAACTGCTGGCACCCGAATTCGAGAAACCCTATTTCCGCGAACTGACCGACTTCGTACGGCAGGAATACGCCCTGCGCCGCATCTACCCGCGCGGCAGCAACATCTTCCGGGCGTTCGACAAATGCCCGTTCGAGCGGCTCAAGGTGGTCATCATCGGGCAGGATCCCTACCACGGCCCCGGGCAGGCCAACGGGCTCTGCTTCTCGGTAGGCGACGGAGTGCCCTTTCCGCCCTCGCTGCAAAATATCTTCCAAGAGGTACACGACGACACGGGAACCCCCGTACCCCCGACAGGCAACCTCGACCGCTGGGCCGAACAGGGCGTCCTGCTGCTCAACGCCGTACTGACGGTGCGGGCCCACGAAGCGGCCTCGCACGCAGGCCACGGCTGGGAGACCTTTACGGATGCGGTGGTACGGGCCATCAACGAACGCAAGGAAGGAATCGTCTACATGCTTTGGGGCAGCTACGCCCAACGCAAGGGCGCCATTGCCGACCCGGCCCGCAACTGCATTCTCAAGGCCGTGCACCCCTCGCCGCTCTCGGTCTACCGAGGATTCTTCGGCTGCCGCCACTTCTCGCGCGCCAATGAATACCTCCGCTCGGCAGGCAAGGAACCTATCGTGTGGTAGGCATCCCGTTTTAGATTCTTCGCTAACGCTCAGAATGACAGCCGGCACAAGGCTGATGCGAACAAAAATCCCGGACCTCAACGGCCCGGGATTTTACTATCCGGAATATCAGCGGCACTAAACGCTACCGCCGGAAAACTATCTTCCAACTTCGGCGGCGACCCAAAGACGCTGCCGCCGAAACCCAATCTTCCAACCCCGGCGGCGACCCAAAGATGTTGCCGCCGAAACCCAATCTTCCAACCCCGGCGGCACTAAAAAGATGTTGCCGCCGAAGAACTATTTCTTCTTCAACAAATTCTTGACTTCGGCGGCGACGGTTTCACCGTTGAACCCGAACTTCTCGTCGAGCACCTTGTAAGGCGCCGAGAAACCGAAGTGGTCGAGCCCATGGATGAACCCGGAATCGCCGACCAGACCGAGCAAGTTGACGGGCAGGCCGGAAGTCAGACCATAACGCACGATACCTGCGGGCAACACACTTTCCTGGTAAGACTTGGGCTGGTCGCGGAAAAGACCCTCCGACGGCACGTTGACCACGCGGACGGCGATACCCTCCCTGGCCAGCAGCTCGGCGCCCTCGACGAGCGTAGCGACCTCCGAACCGGTAGCCACCAACACGGCGGCAGGTTTGGCGGCGTCCATGACCACGTAACCGCCCTTGGAAACCTGCGCGGCTTCCTCGCGGCGGGTCTTGCTGCTGAGCGTCGGCAAATTCTTGATATTCTGACGCGAAAGCACCAACGCCACGGGGCGGTGCTCCTCGATGGCGGTCTTCCACGCCATCAGCGTCTCCTCGCCGTCGGCGGGACGCAGAACGACCATCGAACGCTCGCCGTGGTGGTTCTTGAGGTGCTCCATCAAGCGAATCTGCGCTTCGTGCTCGATGGGCTGGTGCGTAGGACCGTCCTCGCCGACGCGGAACGAATCGTGGGTCCAGATATAGACGACGTGCAGGCGCATCAACGCCGCCAGACGCACGGCAGGTTTCATGTAGTCGGAGAAGACGAAGAACGTTCCGCAAGCGGGGATGACACCGCCGTGCAGCGCCATACCGTTCATCACGCAAGCCATCGTCAGCTCCGAGACACCTGCCTGGAAGAACTTGCCCGAGAAATCGCCCTTGGTGAAAGCCTTGGTCTTCTTAAGGAAACCGTCGGTCTTGTCCGAATTGGAGAGGTCGGCCGAAGCGACGATCATGTTCTCGACTTTCTCGCCATAGAGGCTCAGCACGGTCGCCGAAGCGGCACGCGTAGCGACGTCGGCTTTCATGTCGACCGCCTTGTAGTCGATTTCGGGCAGCTCGCCCTTGAGGAACTTATCGAGCTTGTGCGCCAGCTCCTTGTGCGACTGACGCCACGACTTTTCGACCTTGGCCTGCTCGGCGACCCATGTCTTGAGCGCTTCACGGCGGGCGCCGAACACCTCGCGGCTCTCCTCGAAGAACGCGAACGGCTGCTCGGGGTCGCCGCCGAGGTTGCGGATGGTGGCGGCCAGATCGGCTCCGGCGGCCGACAGCGGCTGTCCGTGGGTCGAAACCTTGTCCTCGTAGCACGACCCGTCGGCGGCCACAGCCCCCTTGCCCATCGTCGTGCGGCCGATGATGAGCGTCGGCCGCTCGGTCTCGGAATGGGCCACGACGAGCGCTTCGCGCAGCTTGTCGATGTCGTGCCCGTCGACCGTCAGCACGTTCCAACCCCAAGCCTCGTACTTCTGGGCGACGTTCTCGGTGTCGACCTCCTCGACCTTGGTCGAGAGCTGGATGTTGTTGGAATCGTAGTACATGATGAAATTCGCGAGCCCCAGGTGCCCGGCGATGCGGCCCACCCCCTGCGAAATTTCCTCCTCGACACCGCCGTCGGAGATATAGGCGTAAGTCTTGTGGGCCATCCACTCGCCGAAACGGGCCACCATGAAGCGCTCGGCAATGGCAGCGCCCAACGCCATGGCATGCCCCTGTCCCAACGGGCCGGAGGTATTTTCCACTCCGCGCATCACATCCACCTCGGGGTGGCCGGGGGTCACGCTGCCCCACTGCCGCAGCGACTGCAGGTCCTCGGCCGAATAATGCCCGGCCAGGGCCAGCGTCGAATAGAGCATCGGCGACATGTGGCCCGGGTCGAGAAAGAACCGGTCGCGGTAGGGGTAGGCCATGTTGTCGGGGTCGTAGCGCAGGAACTCGGTGAAGAGCACGGCCACGAAATCGGCACCGCCCATGGCACCGCCCGGGTGCCCCGACTTGGCTTTCTCGACCATGGCGGCCGACAGGACACGGATGTTGTCGGCGACACGCGTAAGTTTGGAATTCGTAGACATAGGTATTATTGCTGTTAGATATTTTTCCGCTAACAAAGATAACGCAAATCGGATGCAGTACCAAATTTATTTGAGCCTGCCGGGGTTTGTGAAGGCAATAAATCCGCGGCTATCCCACCTGTTTGAGCGGGCAGATATTCGCCTGCTCGATTTTTTGCGTCGCGTAGGGGCGTGTGACCGTGAAGCGCGACTGGTCGCCCGAAGGCAGGTCGAACATGGCGTCCATCATGACCGCTTCGCAAATCGAGCGCAGGCCGCGGGCTCCGAGCTTGAACTCCACAGCCTTGTCGACGATGTAGCCCAGTGCCTCGTCGTCGAACTTCAGCTTCACGCCGTCCAGCTCGAAGAGCCGCTCGTACTGCTTGACGATGGCGTTCTTGGGCTCGGTCAGAATCCGGCGCAGGGCCTCGCGGTCGAGCGGCTGCATGTAGGTCAGCACCGGCAGACGCCCCACCAGCTCGGGAATGAGCCCGAACGACTTGAGGTCCTGCGGCGTGACGTACTGCATCAGGTTGCTGCGGTCGATGCGCGAACTTTCGCTGCGGCCGTAGCCCACGGCCCGGGTGTTGAGCCGCTGGGCGATCTTGCGTTCGATGCCGTCGAACGCCCCGCCGCAGATGAAGAGGATGTTGCGCGTGTTGACCTGGATGAATTTCTGGTCGGGGTGCTTGCGCCCGCCCTGCGGCGGCACGTTGACCACAGTCCCCTCCAGGAGCTTGAGCAGCGCCTGCTGCACGCCCTCGCCCGAAACGTCGCGCGTGATGGAGGGGTTGTCGCCCTTGCGGGCTATCTTGTCGATTTCGTCGATGAAGACGATGCCCCGCTCGGCCAGCTCCACATTGTAGTCGGCTACCTGCAACAGCCGCGAGAGGATGCTCTCGACGTCCTCGCCGACATACCCGGCCTCGGTGAGCACCGTAGCGTCGACGATGGTGAAAGGCACTTTCAGCAGCCGGGCGATGGTCCGGGCCATGAGGGTCTTGCCCGTACCCGTAGGACCTACGAGCACGACGTTCGACTTGTCGATTTCGACCTCGTTCTCCTTGGAGGGGAACAAAAGGCGCTTATAATGGTTGTAGACCGCCACGGAAAGATAACGCTTGGCGGCGTCCTGCCCGATGACGTACTGGTCGAGGAAATCCTTGATTTGCGCAGGCTTCAGCAGGTCCTCCCTGCGGAACGGAGCCGCCGCACCCTGGTGCCGCTCGGCGAAAAGGTTGTTGTCCTCCAGAATCTTGTAGCCGTTCTCGATGCACTTGTTGCAGATGTTGGCACCGTCGGAGCCCTGGAACATCAGCTCCACGTCGTCGCGCCGCGCGCCGCAGAACGAGCAGCAGTCGTTGGGGTTATCGCCGCCGTGGCGGCCGTTGTGTCGGTTTTGCGTCATTGTTTTTCACGTTTGGAGAGCACTTCGTCGATGAGCCCGTAGTCGCGGGCTTCGCGGGCCGAAAGCCAGTAGTCGCGGTCGGCGTCGCGCTCGATTTTCTTGACCGAGACGCCCGAATGGGCCGCAAGAATCTCGTACAGCTCGCGCTTGGTCTTCATGATTTCGCGCGCCGTGATCTCGATGTCGGAGGCCTGCCCCTGCGCCCCGCCCAGCGGCTGGTGGATCATCACCCGCGAATGGGGCAGCGCCGAACGCTTGCCGGGAGCCCCGGCCGTGAGCAGCACGGCACCCATCGAAGCGGCGAGCCCGGTGCAGATGGTTGCCACGTCGGACGCCACGAGCTGCATGGTGTCGTAGATGCCCAACCCCGCCGAGACCGACCCGCCGGGCGAATTGATATAAATCTGAATGTCTTTCTCGGGGTCGACCGACTCCAGAAAGAGCAGCTGCGCCTGGATGATGTTGGCGGCATCGTCGTAGATGGGGGCGCCGAGGAAGATGATGCGGTCCATCATCAACCGCGAAAAGACGTCCATCGTAGCGATGTTCAGCTGACGCTCCTCGATGATGGTAGGCGACACATAAGCCTCGCAGACGGACTGGTAGTCATGAAGTTTCAGCGAACTGATGCCGCACTTCCCGCGGGCGTATTTCTCGAATTCGGACATAATGCTTGGATAAACGGTTCACACTCAAAAAAAGGACTTTGCAAACATCACGCCTGCAAAGTCCGAAGATGGGTTTTTCCTGCGAAAAACTAAATCTCCTTTGCCAATTTGGCGAAATCGTCGGCAGAAACGGCCTTTTCCGTCACCTTGACTTTGCCCTTGACGGCTTCGACGACCTTCGTCTCGAACAGCTTCTCGTAGATTTTCTGTCCCTGGTCCTTGTCGGCGAGAATCTTTTCGGCGTAGCCGGCCAGCATGTCGTCCGGCGCCGAGGGCATGCCGTACTGGGCGAACTGCGCGGCGGCCAGCGCCTTGGCTTCGGCCACGGCCTCTTCCTTCGACACGGCGATTTTCTCCGTCTGGATGAAGTGCTTCTGGAGGTAGTTCCACGTGAACATCTTCAGGAACTGGTCGAAGTCCTTGCCGATTTCCTCCATCGTGAACTTGCCCTCGTTGATGGTGTAGAGCCAGCGCTTGAGGAACTCCTCGGGCATCTTCAGCCCGGCTTTCTTAATCAGATAGTCGCGCAGCTGAAGCGTGAACAGGTAGTCGCTTTCGCGGGCGAGCTCCTTGGCGATTTCTTCGTCCACGAACTTGTCCAGCCCGGCTTCGTCGGCCACGTTGCCGCCCGGGAAAGCCATCTTGAAGAACTCTTCGTTCAGCTCCGGCTCGGCGAACTTACGGATTTTGGTGATTTCGAGCGAGAATTCGGGTTTGATGCCCTCCAGCTCGTCCTGCTTGACCTGAAGTACGGCGGCACGCTGCGACGGGTTCTTGTAGAGTTCGTTGATGTTGACCTCCATCTTGTCGCCCACCTTCTTGCCGATGAAAGGCTTGCGCTCCTCCTCCGACATCGAGATAAGCCCCACGTAGGCATCGGCCACGTTCATGTCGCCGTTGTCGAGCGTCACGCCCAGCGCTTCGTCGGCGGTCACCTTCTCGGTGTCGACCAGGCGGCCGAAGCGGCGCAGGAAGTTCGAGCGGTAGTCGTCGTGCATCTTCTTGTCGACCTTGATGCGGTTGTAGGTCACCTTGTCCTTGTCGGTCAGGTCGAGCTTGATTTCGGGAGCTTCGCCGAACTCGAAGACGAACTCGAATTCCTTGCCGTTCTCGAAGTCGAAACCGCCCTGCTCGTCCGACGGGATGACGTCGCCCAGGTAGTCGATCTTCTCTTTCTGGAGGTAGTCGAAAGCGGCGTTCGACGCCATGCGGTACGACTGCTCGGCCACTACGCCCTTGCCGTACATCTTCTTGACGATTCCCATGGGCACCATGCCGGGACGGAAGCCCGGAATGTTGGCCTTGCGGCGGTAGTCGCGCAGCGCCTTCTCCACTTCCTGGGCGTAGTCGGTTTCGCCGACCTTGATGCGGAGCAGCGAGCTGCCCCCGTCGCGTTGTTCTCTTACGATCTTCATAGTCAGGTTATTGTATCTATTTTTCTTTCGTTTCTTCCTCGCAATCGGGGCCAAAGATACTAAAAGCCGAGCGGAAAAGCAAATGCAGTATGCTGTTTGATTTTCCCGAGGCGCACTATCTTCAGCGAAGCCAATGTACCAAAAGCCAAGCAAAAGCGAACTTGTCCGCATTTTCCCAAGGCAACGTACCTAATCTTAACCGGATTATCCTTACCTTTGCACATTATTTATATTAGCTTCAACCGATGAAAAGCACTTTCATGTTCGCCCTGCTGGCTGTTTTGCCGGCCGCCTGCGGTGGCAGTGCCGCCCGCAGCGGCTCCGCGCCCGCCGCACCGGCAGCCCCACGGCAGAGCGAACCCGCCGAATACACTTACCGCATCAAGGCCGCCTACCCCCACCCCACCGACGCCTACACGCAGGGGTTGCAGTACGCCGACGGCATCCTTTGGGAGGGAACGGGCCAGTATGGGCAGTCGGTCTTGCGGACGACCGACCTTGCCACAGGACGCAGCCGGACGGTGGCGCGCCTGCCGCGTTCGGAGTTCGGCGAGGGAATCGCCCTGCTCGACGGCAGGCTCTACCAGCTGACCTGGCACGCCAACACCTGCCACGTCTACGACGCGGCCACCATGCGGAAGCTCCGCGACTTCCGCTACCCCGGCGAGGGGTGGGGACTGACCACCGACGGGCAGAAGCTCTACATGTCCGACGGTTCGGCCCGCATCCATACGGTCGACCCCGCGACTTTCCGGCGCGAGAAGCGCACGACCGTCACCTACAAGGGACAGCCCGTCGACTACCTCAACGAACTGGAGTGGATCGAGGGTAAAATCTGGGCCAACGTCTACACCACCGAGCAAATCGTCATCATCGACCCGGCTACGGGCATCGTCGAGGGGGTGGTCGACCTCGCGGGCATCCTGCCCGAATCCGAACACGGCCCCGAAACCGACGTGCTCAACGGCATCGCCTACGACGCCGAGGGCAAGCGCATCTTCGTGACGGGCAAGAACTGGAGCCGGATTTTTGAAATCGAAATCATCCGCAAGTAACATGGCCGCGACGCTCGAACAGCTCCTGGAATCGCGCATCCTGCTCTTGGACGGCGGGTTGGGCACGATGATTCAGCAATACGGTTTCACCGAAGAAGATTACCGCGGCAAGCGGTTCCGCGAGTGGCCCGTGCGGCTGCGCAGCTGCAACGACCTGCTGGTCCTCACACAGCCCGAAGCGGTGAGGGCCGTCCACGAAAAATACCTGGCGGCAGGCGCCGACATCGTGACCACCGATTCGTTCAACGCCAACGCCATTTCGCTCAAGGACTACGGATTGGAGGAGTACGCCCGCGAGATTTCGCGCGCGGCGGCGGCCCTTGCCCGGAGTGCGGCCGACGAATTCACGGCCCGCAACCCCCGGAAACCCCGGTTCGTCGCCGGGTCGATGGGACCCACCAACCGCACCGCCTCCATCTCGGCCGACGTGGCCAATCCGGCGGCCCGCGAGGTGACGTTCCGCCAGCTGGTCGACGCCTACACCGAGCAGGCGCGCGGTCTTCTGGACGGCGGCGCCGACGTCCTGCTTATCGAAACGGTCTTCGACACCCTCAACGCCAAGGCGGCGCTCTACGCGGTCGACCGGCTCTCCGAGGAGCTGGGCCGCGACATTCCCGCCATGCTCTCGGGCACGTTGGCCGACGCCAGCGGCCGCACCCTCTCGGGGCAGACCGTCGAGGCTTTCTGCGCTTCGGTCTCGCACGCCCGGCTGCTTTCCGTGGGCTTCAACTGCGCCTACGGAGCCAAACAGATGCTGCCCTACTTAGAGCGGCTGGCCGCCGTGGCGCCGTTCCGCATTTCGGCCCATCCCAACGCCGGACTGCCCAACGTCATGGGCGGCTACGACGAAACACCCGCCATGTTCGCCGACGACGTGGGCGAATACCTCCGGCGCGGGCTGGTCAACATCGTCGGCGGCTGCTGCGGCACCACGCCCGAACACATCTTCGAGTTGCAGAAAATCGTGGGCGGCTACACGCCGCGCCCCCTGCCCACGCCCAGACACGAGACCATATTGAGCGGCTTGGAGCCCCTGCGCATCGTTCCCGAAGCCAACTTCATCAACGTCGGCGAGCGGACCAACGTGGCCGGTTCGGCCAAGTTCGCGCGGCTCATCCGCGAGGGCAACTACGAAGAAGCCCTTTCGGTGGCGCGCGCGCAGGTCGAAGCCGGGGCGCAGGTCATCGACGTCTGCATGGACGACGGGCTGATAGACGGTCCGGCCGCCATGCGCACGTTCCTGAACCTGATGGCTTCGGAGCCCGAAATCGCCCGCGTGCCGGTCATGATAGATTCCTCCAAGTGGGAAGTGCTCGTGGCCGGGCTCGAAGTCACGCAGGGCAAAGCCATCGTCAACTCCGTTTCGCTCAAGGAGGGCGAAGAGGAATTCCTGCGCCGGGCCCGCGAAATCCGCCGCTACGGCGCCGCGGCCGTCGTGATGCTTTTCGACGAGCGCGGGCAGGCCGACACCTACGAACGCAAAATCGAGGTGGCCCGCCGCGCCTACGACCTGCTCACAGCCAGCGGATTCCCGGCCGAAGAGATCGTTTTCGACCCCAACATCCTGGCCGTCGCCACCGGAATCGCCGAGCACGACGGTTATGCCAAGGCGTTCATCGACGCCACGCGGTGGATCAAGCAGAATCTGCCCCACGCCAAGGTCTCGGGCGGGGTGTCGAACCTCTCGTTCGCGTTCCGCGGCAACAACGCCGTGCGCGAAGCGATGCACTCGGCGTTCCTCTGCCACGCCATCGCCGCCGGAATGGACATGGGCATCGTCAATCCGCAGATGCTCCGGGTCTACAGCGACATCGAGCCCGGGCTGCTGGAACGGGTCGAGGATGTCATCCTCTGCCGCCGCCCCGATGCGGCCGAGCGGCTGGCCGAATATGCCCAGCAGGTGCGGCAGGACGCCGAAACCAGACCGCAGCCCACCGATGCATGGCGCGCCGGAACGCTCCGGGAACGAATCGGATACGCCATGCTCCGGGGCATCGCCGACCATATCGAGGAGGACGCGCTCGAAGCCTGCCGCGGGCTGGGTTCGCCCATGGCCGTCATCGACAGCCTGCTGATGCCCGCCATGGAGCAGGTCGGCACCCTTTTCGGCGAGGGCAAGATGTTCCTGCCGCAGGTGGTCAAAACGGCCCGCGTGATGAAGCGCGCCGTAGCAGCCCTTACCCCCTACATCGAGCAGAGCGCCGGGCAGTCGCATTCGGCGGGCAAGGTGCTGATAGCCACCGTCAAAGGCGACGTTCACGACATCGGCAAGAACATCGTTTCAGTCGTCATGGCCTGCAACGGCTACGCCATCCGTGACCTGGGCGTGATGGTCGATCCGCAGCGCATCGCCGACGAAGCCGAAGCATGGGGCGCCGACTGCATCTGTCTGAGCGGTCTGATCACCCCCTCGCTCGACGAAATGGCGCACGTCTGCGAGGAGCTGGAGCGCCGCGGGTCGCGCATCCCCGTTCTTATCGGCGGCGCCACCACCTCCGACATGCACACGGCCGTGCACATCGCCCCGGTCTATTCGGGCACGGTCGTCCGCTCGCCCGACGCCAGCCGCAACACGCAGATACTCGCTTCGCTGCTCGGTCCCGGCCGCGCCGCCTACGAAGCCCGCATCCGCAGCGAGCAGGAGACCCTGCGCGAGCAGTTCCGCAGCGCCGAAAAGGCACGAAACCTGCTGCCGCTGGCCGAAGCGCGCAAAAACAGGCCCGCCGCCGTCCATACGCCCGTCGTGCCGCTCCACCCGGGACGCATGGTCTTCCCCGACTTCGACGTGGCCGACGCCGAACCCTATATCGACTGGAGTTTCTTCTTCGCAGGCTGGGACCTCCCGGGCCGCTATCCCGAGGTGCTCGACCACCCCGAAAAGGGGGCCGAAGCGCGCAAGCTCTTCGCCGACGCGCAGGCCCTGCTGGCCCGCATCCGCGACGAGCGGCTGCTGACGCTCCAAGGCGTCGTCGGCATCTTCCCCGCCCGGTCCGAGGGCGACGACATCGTCGTGACCGACCCCAAGGGGCGCGAACACCGGCTGGCCATGCTGCGCAACCAGACGCGCGGCGCCGACAACCGCTCGCTGGCCGACTTCATCGCCCCCTCGGGCGACTGGATAGGCTGCTTCGCCCTCACGGCGGGCATCGGGCTCAAGGAACTCGCCGCCAAGTTCCGCGACGCGGGCGACGACTATTCGGCCATCATGGCCAAACTGCTGGCCGACCGGCTGACCGAAGCCTTCGCCGAGGCGGTCCACCTTTTCGTCCGGCGCCGAATGTGGGGTTACGAAACCGACCCGATGCCCGCCCCCGCGCAGGTCGTCCGTGGCAGCTACCGCGGCCGCCGCATGGCTTTCGGCTACCCCGCGTCGCCCGACCACACGCTCAAACGCGAGGTCTTCGACCTGCTCGCGGCCGAAGTCACCACCGCCATGAAGCTCACCGAAAACCACATGATCGACCCCGGCGAAGCGCTCTGCGGGCTCTTTTTCGCCGACGCCGACTATTTCGCCGTGGGACCCGTCGACAAGGAGCAGTTCGCCGACTACGCCCGGCGCCGCGGGCTCGAACCCGACGAGCTGCGCAAAGTCATACCCGACAACCTATGAACGCAACCGACATCATCCACAGCGCGCTGGCCCAGCACAAAACCCGCTTTGCGTTCGAGCTCCTGCCGCCCCTCAAGGGCGACGGCATGGGCGGCACTTTCGCGGCCATCGACCCGCTCATGGAGTTCGACCCGGCCTATATCAACGTGACGTTCCACCGCGAGGGGCTCAAACAGACCCTTTTGCCCGACGGACGGACCGAGCGCCATGTCGTGCGGCGGCGTCCCGGCACGGTGGGCATTTCGGCCGCCATCCGCAAGAAGTACGGCGTCGAGACGGTGCCCCACCTCATCTGCGGCGGCCTGTCGCGCTACGACATCGAAGACGCCCTGATCGACATGGATTTCCTGGGGCTCCACAGCGTGCTGGCCCTGCGCGGCGACAAGTCGCAGAGCGAGGAGCGGTTCGCGCCCCACCCCCAGGGCCACGCCCACGCGGCCGGCCTCGTGCGGCAGATTGCGGGCATGAACCGCGGCGAATTCGTCGACGGCGAGGTGGAGGTGTGCCACCACTCCCGGTTCTCGGTCGGTGTGGCAGGCTATCCCGAGACCCATCCCGAAGCCCCGTCGCCCGAAGCCGACATGCAGTTCCTCAAAGCCAAAATCGACGCCGGAGCCGACTACATCGTGACCCAGCTGTTCTACGACAACGCCTGCTTCTTCGACTTCGTGCGCCGCTGCCGCGAAGCCGGGATTACGGTCCCTGTCATCCCGGGCATCAAACCGCTTTCCACGGTGCGCCACCTCACGCTGCTGCCCGAGACCTTCGGCTGCCGCATCCCCGAGGAACTCCGGCGCGAGGTGCTGGCCCACCAGGACGACAAAGCCGCCGTGCGCCGCATCGGCACCGAATGGGCCATCGCCCAAAGCCGCGAGCTCAAGGCCGCGGGCGTACCCGTGCTCCACTACTACCCGATGGGCAAGGCCGAAAACATCATCGAAATCGCCAAAACCGTCTTTTGAAAAATGGATACCGTCGCTTTCCGCCGTCATCTGCACGCCCACCCCGAGCTCTCGTTCCGGGAGCAGGAGACCGCGGCTTTCATTTCCGCGCAGCTTGCCGCCGCAGGTATCGAACATCGTCCGATAGCCGGCACGGGGGTTCTTGCACGCATCGAGGGCCGCATCCCCTGCGACGACCGCCGGACCGTGGTGCTGCGGGCCGACATCGACGCCCTGCCCGTCGAGGAGCGGACCGGGCTGCCCTACGCGTCCGGGAATCCCGGGGTCATGCACGCCTGCGGCCACGACATGCACGCCGCCGTGCTCTACGGGACGCTGCTCCGGCTGGCCGCCGCACCCGATTTCTGCGGCACGGTCTTCGGGCTGTTCCAGCCCGGCGAGGAGTGCAACCCCGGCGGCGCTTCGCTGGTGCTGGCCGAAAATCCGTTCGAGGGCTGCGACGTCCGGGCCGTCGTCGGCGAACATGTGGAGCCGCAGCTGGAAGTCGGGACCCTCGGATTCCGCGCCGGGAAATACATGGCCGCCAGCGACGAACTGCGCTTCCGCGTGCAGGGGACGGGCGGCCACGGAGCTCTGCGCGGCCAGCTGAAAGACCCCGTAGCGGCCGCCGCCGAACTCGCAACGGCGCTGCTGGACCTCAACGAACCGGAGCGCGTGCTCTCCCTCGGCCGCATCGAAGCGGCGGGCGCCACCAACGTTGTGCCCGACGAGGTATACATGGAGGGGACCCTCCGCACTTTCGACGAAGCCGACCGCACAGCCGCCCACAGCCGCATCGCCGAACTCGCCGCCGCCACCGATGCCCGCCACGGCACGAAAACGGCTGTCGGCATCAACCACGGCTACCCTCCGGTCGTCAACGATTCCCGGCTGGTCGGACTGGCCGCCGCGCAGGCCGCGGCGCTCGGACTGCACACCGAAATGCTGCCCCTGCGCACCACGGCCGAGGATTTCGGATTCTACTGCCGGCGCTACCCTGCGCTTTTCTACCGGCTGGGCGTAGGCGCCGCGGCCGGACGCCCCCACACGGGCACTTTCGCGCCCGACGAACGGGCGCTCGAAGCGGGCACGGACTTCATGCGAAGCCTGGCCCTGCAAATTCTCAACGAACCATGAAACAGACAAAAAAACAGCGTCCTGCCAAACGGACGAAAAACAGCGACCGGGCTTCGATGATTCTGAGCCTGCTGCGCGAATTCCCCAACAATAAGTTTTCGCTCAAACACCTCGCGTCGGCTTCGGGCGGCGCCACCAAGGAGGGCCGCCGCGAAACGCTGGCCGTCCTCGACCGGCTCTACGACGAAGGCATCGTCGAAGAATGCGCCCGCGAGAAATACCGCCTCACGCGCCGCCACCTGCCCCGCTACGAGGGGCGCGCCGACATGACGGCCAGCGGCTCCCTCTACGTGCGGGTCGAGGGGCTGGAAAGCGACGTCTTCGTGAACCAGCGCAACACGGCCAACGCGCTCGACGGCGACCGGGTCGAAATAGTCGTCATGCACCGCGGCCACAACGGCAAGCTGGAGGGCGAAGTCACCCGCATCGTCGAGCGCAGCCGCAAACCCTACGTCGGCGTGGCCGAGGTGGGCGCCCACCAGATATTCGTGCGGGCCGATTCGCGCAAGATGCCGATGGACATCTACCTCTCCAAGCGCGAAAACCCCGGCGTGCGCGAGGGCGAAAAAGTCGTCGTGCGCATCGTCGACTGGCAGCCCGGCAGCAAGAGCCCCGTGGGCGAGCTGGTCGAAGTGCTGGGCATGGCCGGGCAGAACGACACCGAGATGCACGCCATTCTCTCCGAATACGAACTCCCCTACCGCTTCGAGCCGGAGGTCGAACACGCCGCCGAGACCATCGACGGCCGCATCACCGAGCAGGAAATCGCCGCCCGGCGCGACTTCCGCGCGACGACCACTTTCACCGTCGACCCGGCCGACGCCAAGGACTTCGACGACGCGTTGTCGGTGCGCCGCGTCCGCGACGGGGTGTGGGAAATCGGCGTGCACATCGCCGACGTGACCCACTACGTCCGGCCGCACTCGGTCATCGACGACGAAGCCGTCGAACGCGGCACGTCGGTCTATCTGGTCGACCGCACCGTGCCGATGCTGCCCGAACGGCTCTCCAACGAACTCTGCTCGCTGCGGCCCGACGAAGACAGCCTTTGCTTCTCGGCGGTCTTCACCCTCAATGAGAATCTCGACATTCTCGACGAATGGTTCGGCCGCACGGTCATCCACTCCGACCGCCGTTTCACCTACGCCGAAGCGCAGGAAATCATCGAAACGGGGCGCGGCGACTACGCCGAGGAGGTGCTGACCCTCAACCGGCTGGCCCAGGAACTGCGCCGCCAGCGCTTCAGGAACGGCGCCATCAGCTTCGAGCGCGAAGAAATGAAATTCCAGCTGGACGAAACGGGCCGCCCCATCGGCGTCTTCTTCAAGGAACAGAAGGAATCGAACCAGATGATCGAGGAATTCATGCTGCTGGCCAACCGCCGTGTCGCCGAATTTTGCAGCCACCGCGTCGACGCCAACGGCCGCAGGACGCCCCGGACGATGGTCTACCGCGTCCACGACACCCCGAGCGAGGAGAAGCTCGACCGCTTCCGCCAGTTCATCCTGCGCTTCGGCATCCTTTTCAAAGCCTCGAAAGGCCGTGCCGTCGCCCGCGAAATGAACAAGCTCTTCGCAAAAATCAAAGGCTCGACCGAAGAAAACGCCGTCACGACGATGGCCGTGCGCTCGATGGCCAAGGCGTTCTACACCACCGACAACATCGGCCACTACGGACTGGCGTTCCCCAGCTACACCCACTTCACCTCGCCCATCCGCCGCTACCCCGACATGATGGTCCACCGCCTGCTGGCGCGCTACCTCGGCGGCGGCAAGTCGGCCGACAAGCAGACGCTCGAAGAACTCTGCGTGCGGGCGTCGGAACGCGAAGTAATCGCCGCCGAAGCCGAACGGGCCTCGATCAAATACAAGATGGTCGAATTCATGAAAGAGCGTATCGGCGAGGAATTCGAGGGCCATATCTCGGGACTGACCGAATGGGGCGTCTACGTCGAGCTGGACGAAACGCATATCGAGGGCATGTCGTTCCTGCGCGACGTCGAGGGCGACTTCTTCGACTTCGACGAACAGCGCTACGAGATAGTCGGGCGCTCGACGGGGCTCCGCATGACCCTGGGCGACCCCGTGCGCATCCGCATCAAGCGCGCCGACCTCCAGAAACGGCAGCTCGATTTCGACCTGCTGCTGCCCGCAACAAAAAAAACATCGCTCAAAAATGCCCCGGTTCCACACTATGGTGCAACGAAGAAAAACAAAATAACCGTTTCGCCACTTATCCGAGAACAGCCGCACAAACGATAGTTCTTTTATGAAGACTATCCTAAATTTTAGCTACCTTTGTCTATAATTTAGCATTCGTTCGGGCACTTGTTCGATATTGACACGCCGGACAGCCGACAGATGCGGAACAAAAATCCATAATGACCCGACCTAACAAAACATACAGAAGCGACCTCGACTTATTGAAAGGGTTCGCAATCATGGCCGTCGTTCTCTACCACATGGGAATTTCTGCGAGCGGCTATCTCGGAGTGGATGCGTTCTTCGTCATCAATGGCTTCCTGATCGTACCCAAAGTCGTTCGTGATATAGCGAACGGACAATTTCGCTATTTTGCATTTTTGGAAAAACGAACGGTCCGTCTGTTTCCGCTGGCAGTCCTTGCAGCGGCCCTTTCGCTTTTGGCCGGCTACTATGGCATGGTGCCCGACGACTACGAAAATCTGGCGCAATCGGTAGTGGCCACCAATATTTTCTCGAACAACATTTTAGCATCCATTACAACAAGAAACTATTGGGAGACCGTCAATGAATTCAAACCACTGATGCACACCTGGTACCTCGGCATTCTGTTCGAGTTCTATCTGTTCTTCCCTCTGGTCGTAATGGCCGTGAAACGGCTCTCGAAAAAAATGGGGTTCGGATTCGACAAATATGCGGTCATCACGCTTCTGGCTCTTTCGACCCTCTCGGTGCTGCTTTACCTTAATCCTTCAGTAAGCACGGGCGACCGGTTCTACCTACTGCCTTACAGATTCTTCGAGCTCTCATTCGGAGGACTTGCAGGCATGTGGATCGCAGATCATCGGCAAGGGCGGCTCTACCGGCACGGAGCGCTTAGCGGTGCTTGCTTCGCAATTTTATCGCTCATCCTATTTGTCGGAGCGTTTCAGATCGGCGAACAGCCGGTTGGATACAATCTTGACAGCGGCGCTGCCTACACAGGCGATTACTTTATTCCTCAAAATATCTTATTGCTGACAACCGTAGTACTGACCCTCTTCTTCCTTGTTTCCGAAAATACGCAAAGCTGCTTGGTATCTTGGCTCCAAAAAGCCGGGGGGGGGATATTTTGCACCCTCGGGATCATCAGCTACAGCATCTTCATCTGGCATCAGCCGATACTTGCATTCTATCGTTATTACATTTCGACCGACCTTTCGCTGCGTTTCGTTCTCGTCTATGTCATCGCAGTACCCACACTGTCATACATTACCTATCGCTGGATAGAACAGAAAGTCAAATTATGCCTGCAAACGAGAATCGTACTTCTGCTGGCCTTTGTCCTGACCAGCGGAGCTGCCTTGGCTCTCTATCTGCATGCCGGGGTAGTACGCGACATTCCGGAACTATATGTTCAGAAAGACAACGTGTCCAGAAGCATGTTTGCCGAATACAATGACAGAGTATATGCGTACGACGTCGATTTCCCCCAGGACAACGGAAAAATCAATGTTCTCGTCGTCGGCAACAGCTTCGCGAGAGATTGGGTAAACATTCTGCTCGAATCCGAAATGGCCGGCAAGGCAAACCTGTCATATGCCTATCAGATCGACAAAAAACATATCGGCAGAATCCGCCGGAGCGACCGCATCTTCATCTTCGGCTGGAAACACGACGTTCCCTACTATGTTTGGGAAAATCTGCGGCCCGAAGCGGAAGTCTGGGGTATCGGAACCAAGAATTACGGCAACAGCACCGGCACCATCTACAAGAACAGGCACCGGTCCGACTACTTCCAGCAGACCATCAAGATCAATCCCAACTTCTTCGTCATAAACGATCTTCTGAAAGCGGAGTGGCAAGACAAGTACATTGATTTGCTCAGCATATCGGCAGTCGGCAAGAACTCGGTGGCCGCTTTCTCGCCGGATCATAAGCTCATCAGTCAGGATACCAAGCATCTGACCTTGGGCGGGGCGAAATATTACGCCAAAACGATAGACTTCAAACAAATATTCTAACGATAGATAAACAGCTACACAATCCGCCAAAAGCAGCCGAGAACCCGGAATGGCACGGGCTACGGGTCGTGCCAGTGCGGTTCGCAGATTCAGCAATCCGCTGGCGGCAGGGATTTCCGGGCCGTTAAAACGTTTTAGCAAACCGCTGAAACGTCACGGCACGCCGCCAGCTATACATCCCAGTCTGGCAGAAAACTTGGGCTAATGAATAATTAACAATGAACAGTGAATAATTGAACTGCTTTTATGTCTTGGCTGATTATTCCCTATTAACTATTCATTATTCATTTTTTTGCCATTCATTCCAGCGATTGCTCCGACCGCCTGCTGCGGGCTACCGCAACAATTCAACGGGAGCCTTGACGAATGTCGGCACGAACGGCTACGTCTACTCCTCGTCGTCCTATGCCGCAGGCGACCGCAACGCGGGCTACTTGAACTTCAACTCGGGCAACGTGAACCCGCTGAACAACGCCAATCGGGCCGCGGCCCTCTCCGTGCGCTGCGTCCAGCATCTGCACGGCTGCTTTTAACCCACACCAGGCCCGGGCAACAAAAATCCCGCAAGGCGACGCCTTGCGGGATTTCATTGTAGCACAGCGGACCTATCGCACGATGTTGGCGATGAGGAACGTAGCAGCGACGGTGAGAATGGCGTAAAGCTCGGGGAACGCGGCGAGAATCAGCGTCTTACCCATCACGTCGTGGCCGTTGCCGATGGCGGCGATACCGTTGGCGCAGACCTTGCCCTGGAAAATCGCGGCGGCGAGGTTGACGATACCTACCAAGATACCGGCACCCAGCACGGCTGCGGCCTGCACCATCGTGGGGTTCTGCAAGAAACCCTGCACCATGAAGAAGCAGACGAAACCGTAGAGACCCTGCGAACCGGGCAGCGCCGAGAGAATCATGTAGCTACCGAACGCGCCGTTGTTCTTCTTCATGGCGCCGACGGCCGCCTGACCGCAGATCGAAGTACCCACGGCCGACGCGATACCTGCCAGACCTACCATCAGAGCCACGCCCACGTAGGCCATTACCAAAGCTGTTGTTTCCATAATCGAATGATTTTTTTGTTTGTTATAGAATTTTCAGTCTTTTTGTTTCGGATGCCGCACCCGGTCGGAACGATACGCTCGGAAACAAGCTCCGGAAAGCGCCGCCCGCTCCTTCTGCGGAAGCCGGCTTTTCACCTTTCACCTTTCACTTTCTGAAGCGGCTCGAAGTTGCGCGTAGCCATCTCGAAGCCGGCGTTCTTGTAGAATTCGACGAACGTCAGACGCATCGGGTGTACGAACGATGAAATAGTCGACATGAAGAGGTTGATGCCGTGGCCGATCAGCAGAATCGGCAGCATGATAAGAATCCGCACGACGATATTGGCGCCGTCGGGCACGAATCCTTCGGCCAGCGAATTGAACACCAACGCCAGCACGCCGCCCGACAAGCCGATGGCGAAAAGCCGGATGTACGACAGCACGTCGCTGAGCAGCCCCGTCAGATTGTTGTAGAAATTCCACACGCCCGACCCGAGGTTGAGCAGCGGATTGCGCCCGGGCGTGTTGAAGAACAACATCAGCACGGCGCCGATTCCCAACACGACATAGAACGCCACCGACGAGGTGGTGAAACCGGGAATGACCCACTTTTCGTTGAGCATCGGAAGCCCTCCGGCGACGGAAGCAGCCAGCAGGATGATGAACCACCCCATCGTGCCCAACGAATAGCGCACGCCGAACGTCCGTGCCGTCACGACCACGCTTATCAGCATGCCGAACAGAATCTGCACCATGCCGATGGCCAGCGCGATGGAGAAGAACTGCCCCTGGAAGTCGAAGAACGGAATCGAGGGGAAGTAATCCTTGAGGTTCATGCCGAAGAACGACCCGCAGAACAATCCGAACAGAATCGTCGCCGCGGCGCACATCGTAGCGAACCACGCGGCCTGCCGCATCATGCCGGGCTTGGGATTCTTGCGGAGGAGCCACAGCCCCATGCCGAGCAGAATCAACCCGTAACCCGCATCGTTCAGGCAGATGCCGAAGAAAAGCATGTAGAACGGTGCGAAGAACGGCGTAAGGTCGAGCGTGCCGTACTTGGGCCGGGCGTACATGTCGCCCACGAGCTCGAAAATCCGCGCGAACCAACCGTTTTTCAGCTTCACCGGGGTGTTGTCCTCGGGTGTGGGGTCGCTCTTGATATAGACCACGTTGGGATACTCCTCCAACAAGGCGTCGACCTTGGCGGAAGTCTCCGTCTCGGCCCAACCCTCCATAACGACCAGCGTGCCGTCGGCCGCCTGCCGGGCCGTAGCCTCGACCTTGACGCCCTGCAACCGCTCCTTGAGCGACGCGACGTAGGCCGCCAGCAACTCGCGGGAAGCCGCAGCCCGGGCGAATTCCGCATCGAGCGCCGCGACCTTGGCCTGCTCGGCGGCGATGGCCTCCCCGGCCTGCCGGACGTCCATCTGCGGCGTCTTCATCTCCTGCGCATCGAGGTTGATTTCCTGCCCGGGAGCAGCCACCACGATGAACCACACGGTCGAATCGGTCCGGTTGATTTCGGAAACGGCGTACTGCTCCGACCACTCGGCCGACATCTTGTCGTAGGTGTTGCGCTGAGCGGAGAAGTAACGCAGAACGATTCCTTGCCCGGCGAGCTTCTGCACGCGGGCCACGTCGAACTCGCCCCACGGCCGGAGCTCCTCGGCGCTCTTTTCGAGCCGCGCGATTTCGGTCCGCGAAGCGGCAAGGGCCCGCTGGGCGGCCGCATACTGCCGGAACGTCTCCTCGCCCGAAGCATAGGGCTGCGCCCCGGTCTGCTTGTGCTCGGATTCTCCGGCCCACGCCTTGAGGAAATCGAGCGCCTTGGTACCCGCTTCGATGTCCAGAAGCAGCTGGCGGTCCTCCTCGGAAGGCTCCCACCCTGCGGTGGTGATGTCGACCAACCCGAGGTCGCGCAGTCTATCGACAAAATCGGCGCTCTGTGCCGCAAAGAGCACAAAGTCGTATTTCGACATTCTTGCTATCATAACGTGGCGCCCTCCCCGGCCTGCTGCTGTTTGGTTTTGACGATTTTCTGAGCCGACTTGGAGAGGTTCTCCTCGTCCTCCATGAAGCGCTTGATCTTGCGGATGGCGTCCTCGTAACCGGGAATCTGCACCTTTTCGTAGAGGTTCACCTTCTGCGTGGTCTTGCGCCGCGCGAAGTCCAGAAGCTCCATCTTGCGCTCGTAGACCTCGAACTCCAGGGCCAGGCGGGCCAGCCGCTTGAGAATCTCCACGCCGTCGGCGAACCACACGGGAGCGGAGAAGAGGTCGTAGGGCTTCTCCTCGAACTTCACGTCGGTCAGCACGGGTGTCCGCACGCCGGCGATTTTCTGCGTCGAGAGCTCCACGTCGGCGATGCGCACCAGCCCGTCGTCGAACTCGCCCCACAGCGCCGCCATGTAGTCGTACTCGGCTTTCAGGGCGTCGAGCCGACGGCGGTAGTCGCCCGCGGAATCCTTCGCCTTCTTGACCTCGGAACGCAGGGCCGACTCCTTGCTTTTGATGGTCGGAAGGGCCTTCTGCCGCATCTTGAGCTGCTTGCCGAGTTCGCCGAGCGAAGTTTTGTTATATTGGAATTTGATGGCCATGGCAAGCTATGCTTTCCAGTATTTCTTGATGAGCTCCTCCTTGATGGCGACCTCCTCGGGCGAGAAGTACTCGGCGAAAAGGGCCCACGCCGTGTCGAGCATCGCGGTGATGTCGATGTTGACGTCGATGGCCAGCAACTTCTCGGAATAATCGTGGGCGAACTTCAGCGTACGCTCGTCGTAGTCCGAAAGGTCGAAACCGTTTTCGAGCTTGGTCTTGGCATTGGCGGCGTCGGCATAGAGACGCACGCAGGCGTTCATCACCTGCGGATGGTCCTCGCGGGTCTTCTTGCCGATGACGAGCTGCTTCAGACGCGACAGCGAACGGAACGGGTCGACGATGACCTTGCCCGTGTCGGAATCGTTGCGCAGGAACAACTGGCCCTCCGTAATGTAACCCGTATTGTCGGGAATGGCGTGGGTGATGTCGCCGCCCGAAAGGGTCGTCACGGCGATGATGGTGATCGAACCGCCGTTGGGCAGCTGCACGGCCTTCTCGTAAATCTTGGCCAGGTCGGAATAGAGCGAACCGGGCATCGAATCCTTCGACGGAATCTGGTCCATACGGTTCGAGACGATGGCCAGCGCATCGGCGTAGAGGGTCATGTCGGTGAGCAGCACCAACACCTTTTCGCCCTTGTCGACGGCGAAGTACTCGGCGGCGGTCAAAGCCATATCGGGCACGAGCAGACGCTCGACGGGCGGATTCTCGGTGGTGTTGACGAACGAGACGATGCGGTCCAAGGCTCCGGCGTTCTCGAAGACCGACTTGAAGTAGAGAAAGTCGTCGTTCGTGAGACCCATACCGCCCAGGATGATTTTGTCGGCCTTGGCGCGCAGGGCCACATTGGCCATGACGGCGTTATAAGGCTGGTCGGGGTCGGCGAAGAACGGAATCTTCTGACCCGAAACGATGGTATTGTTCAAGTCGATGCCGGCGATACCCGTAGCGATGAGCTCCGAGGGCTGGATACGCTTGAACGGATTGACCGTCGGACCGCCGATTTCGCGGGCCTCGCCCTCGACGGCCTCGCCGCCCTCCAAAGGCTCGCCGTAGGCGTTGAAGAAACGCCCGGCGAGGTTGTCCGAGACCTTGAGCTTGGGCGGCTCGCCGTGGAACATCACCTCCGAATCGGTGGCGATGCCCTCCGTACCGGCGAAGACCTGCAAGGTGACGTTCTCGCCCATGATTTTGACGACCTGCGCGAGCTTGCCGCCGACGGTGGCCAACTCGTCGTTGCCGACGCCCGAAGCGCGGAGTGTGACGGTAGCTTTGGTGATGTTGTCGATTCGGGTATATATCTTCTGAAATGCGCGTGTTGTCATGGCTTTATTCGGTTTTGGCAAGTACATACTGCTCGATCTGCTGCTTGTAGCCGTGGAACTTCTCCGACTGCCACTCGGAGTAGTTCATCTGGCGGAAAAGGTTGATGAGCCCCTTGAAGAACTGCGAGCACTCCTCGAAGTCGGTGAAGCGGAAATCCCTGCGGCAGATGCCGAGCACCATCTCGTACATCATCTTCTGACGCTCGACGGGGCAGTTGGCGTCGATGTCGTCGAAAGCGTCCTGCTGGAGGATGACGAAGTCGATGAGCTCCGATTTCCAGAAACGCTCGTGGTACTCGATGGGCACGCCGTCGTCGCCGAGGATGTTGATCTGGTCGTTGGCCTCCTTGCCTCGCTGCACGATCGTCTTGCCGGCATAGACCATGTCGACCCACCCCTTGCCGATGTGCTCGTCGAGGTACTGGCTGATTTCGGGATACTCCAGATATTTGGAATAGGATTCCAGCGGGTCGATGGCCGGGTAGCGCTTCGAGTCGGCGCGGCCCTGCGAAAGGGCGTAGAAACAGCGGGCCGCTTTCTTGGTCGATTCGGTGACAGGCTCCTTGAGGTTACCGCCCGCGGGCGATACCGTTCCGAGGAACGTCACGGAACCTGTGGCGCCGTTGCTGAGCTTCACCAAGCCTGCACGCGAATAGAAGTTGGAGATGATGGCCGAAAGGTCCATCGGGAAAGCGTCCTGACCGGGCAGCTCCTCCAGACGGTTGGACATTTCGCGCAGCGCCTGGGCCCAGCGCGACGTGGAGTCGGCCATGACAAGCACCTTGAGCCCCATGGCGCGGTAATACTCGCCGATGGTCATACCCGTGTAGACCGACGCCTCGCGCGCGGCGACGGGCATGTTGGAGGTGTTGCAGATGATAATCGTACGCTCCATGAGCTTGTGGCCCGTGCGGGGGTCGACCAACTCGGGAAACTCCTTGAAGATTTCGACCACCTCGTTGGCACGCTCGCCGCAGGCCACCATGATGATGACGTCGGCGTCGGCCTGCTTCGAGATGGCGTGCTGAAGCACCGTCTTGCCTGCGCCGAACGGCCCGGGGATGAAGCCCGTACCGCCCTCGGCCATGGGATTGAACGTGTCGATGGCGCGCACGCCGGTCTCCATGACGCGGGAGGGGCGGGGCTTCTCGGTATAACAGCGGACCGCCTGCTTGACGGGCCATTTCTGCACCATGGAGATGTTGTGCTCGCGGCCCTCGGCGTCGACGACCACGGCCATCGTGTCGGTAATCTTGTACCTGCCCGCGGCGGCGACGCTCTTGACCGTATAGGTGTCGGTCATCGTGAACGGCACCATGATTTTATGGGTGAGCCACTGCTCCTTGACCTCGCCGAGCCACGAAGCGGCCGACACCTTGTCGCCCTCCTTGGCCAGCGGCGCGAACTCCCACTCAGCCCCGAAATCGACGGGCTCGGTCATCGAACCGCGGGCGATGAACAGACCGTCCATCTTTTCGAGGTCGTTCTGCAGACCGTCGTAGTTGCGCGACAGCAGACCCGGAGCCAGCGTCGCTTCGAGCATGTGACCCTCGAATTCGACGCGGTCGCCGATTTTCAGACCGCGCGTGCTGTCGAACACCTGCACATAGGCCGCATCGCCCATGACCTTGATGACCTCGGCCATCATCTTCGTATCGCCGGCATATACGTAACATATCTCGTTCTGGCCCACGGGTCCGTCGGCCTTGACGATGACGATGTTCGAGATGATGCCGTTTACACGTCCAGTAGTTTTCATTTGTATGCTTTATTGTTTTTCTATCAGTTCCTTGCCGTCCAGCTCGGCCAGCAGCCGGGCGAACATTTCGCGTCCGCGCGCAGGGTCGAGCAGCGTCCAGCGGGCCACGATGTTGACCCGCACCAGGTAGGAAAGAACGGCGTTGATGTCGAAATAATCGAACGTGGCGAGTTCGAGCGCCTCGTTCCAGCGGATAAGGTCTATCTTGCGCTCCTTCTCCACAAGGTTGGCTTCGTCGCCCACGGCCGCGATCACGGCGTCGATATAGCCCAGCTCGCCCCGCAGACCGAAGTCGGCGGCCGAACTGCGCTGCAATTGCTCGACGACGTCGCCCCCGCCGACGGTGACATCCTCGACGGGACGTCCGGCGGCCCGGGCCGTCACGGCGGCGGTCAGGTTGCGCAGGTTGCGGTCGAACACGGCCCATGCGCGCAGGAAGCGGCAGCCCTTGCGTTCGCAAAGGTCGTAATAGGCCGCGAAGAGCGACTTCTCGAACCGCCGGGCGGTATCGACCGTCTCGGCATCCTCGCCCTCGGGGTCGTTGTACGCACGCACCACGCGGGCCAGCTCCTCGGGCAGCCGGGAGGGACGCTTCAGCTCTTCGGCCAGCTCCTCGCGCGAAAGGTTGCCCAGCGGACTGAACGCCGAACGCCCGGCACGCAGCGCGGCCAGGTTCTCGCAGTCGTAGTAGGCGTCGAGCAGCCGCACCTGCCGGGCATCGCGCTCCGTGAGGGCCTCGAATATCTCGGCGACGATGGCCGCCGCGTCGAACCCCTTGGTATCGGCGTCGAGCGCATACTCGCGAAGTCCGGCGACGAGCGTATAGTAATTGGTCGCGAACATCTTGCCTACGCCTTGAACAGCATCCGGGAAACTTTCTCGCGCAGGTACTCGCCCAGCAGGGCCTCCATGTCGGCGTCGGAGAACGAAATGTAGTAACCGCCCTCCTTGGCGCCGACCTTGAACCCGGTGCGGACCTCCTTGGAATAACCCACTTCGATGCCTGCGGCGAGCAGCTCCTTGGCGCTCTGCTCGAAAGCGGCGTCGAGCTTCTCGCGCTCGCCCTCGGGCAACAAGGCTTGCAGTTCGACCTTACCGGCATCGGCACCGTTCCAGTTCTTGGCCACGGCGAGCAGCATCTCCTTGATGAACGCAGGGTCGACGGCAGCTTCCTTGACACCCGCCCCGGCAGCCTCGGCGACGATCAGCGAAGCGATTTCGGACTTGATGCGGGCCACGGCCTGCTTGCCGGCCAGCGCGATTTCGGTCAGCGTGTTCTTCTCCACGTCCTCGGCCTTGGCCTGCGCCCTGCGGAGAATCTCCGCAGCCTGCGCATCGGCGTCGGCCACAATCTTGTCGGCCTTGGCACGGGCCTCGGCCACCAGCCGCTCGGCTTCGGCGCGGCCCTTCTCCAAACCCTCGTCGTAGAGCGTCCGGGTCAACTGTTGAAGTTTGTTTTCCATAGCGATTATCTGTTTTGATTTTCGTTTTCCGATTCGCGCAACAAATTTAATAAAGATTCTCAGAACAACAAGCCGCCCCGCGAACAATTTATCCCCATTTCGCCAACAAATCGCCCGAAAACGACAAAAAAGCCCCCGCGAGGTTTCGGCTTCGCGGGGACACGGACTTAACAGCGCATGCAACTTACTGATGCTGAGGACGCAGCAGGTCCTGCACCACCTTGACGGGCGAGAAGGTCGACACGGGCACGTCGACGAAGACGGTGTTCCAGCGGGCCATCGCACCGTTCCACAGCCCCGGCAACTCCTGCGCGCGCAGCTCGCGGCCGCCCGACGACTTCGACGAAATGAAGCCTGTGGAGGGGTCGGTGTAGTTGCGCAGGTCGTATTTGCCGCCGTCGGCCTTGCGCACGCCGCACACCAGGTCGACCGGGTTGAAGTGGGTCGCCGACTTCATCAGCGGCATGTCGTCGGGCCCAATCTGGCTCGATTCGGCAATCTGGAGCGATTCGGTGCCGTCGGGATTGGCCACCCAGAACGGACCGCCGCCCGGCTCGCCCTCGTTGCGGACCATGCCGCAGACACGAATGGGACGGTCGAGGATGCTGCGCAGCAAAGCCGCATCGTAACGCTCGGGCAGCTTCACGCACAACTCCTCGCGGACGAATGCGGCGACCTCCTCCGAATCGGCCGTACCGGCGTCGAGCGCTTCGAGATAAGCGAACGCCCGCTCCTGCAACCCGAGCAGCACGCCCGCCAGCACCTTTTTGAAACGGACCGTATCGGCGCGCAGGGCGTCGGTCGTGACGTTGTCGATGTTCTTGATGAAAATCAAGTCGGCGTCGATTTCGTTCAGATTCTCAATCAACGCACCGTGACCCGCAGGACGGAACAACAGTCGCCCGTCGTCCTGCCGGAACGGCGTGTTGTCGGGGTTGACGGCGATGGTGTCGGTCGAGGGCTTCTGCACCGAAAACGAAATGTCGTAGCGGATGCCAAAACGTTTTGCATAGGCCGGGACCTTCTCGGCCAACAGCGCCTCGAAACCCGCCCGGTGCTCGGGCGAAACGGTGAAATGGATACGGGCCACGCCGTCGGCAGCGGCATAGGCGGCCGCCTCGACCAAATGTTCCTCGACGGCCTTGCGCGCCCCGTCGGGATAGGCATGGAACGTCACCAGCCCCTTGGGCTTGGACCCGTAGCCGAGTCCCTGCCCCACGATAGCGCCGACAACAGCCTTGTCGTCGGCCCCCTCGGGCAACACGGCCTTGAGTTCGGGCCAGAACGCAAAACGCTCGATATTTTGCAGCAAAGTGTCGATTCCCTTGCCGCGCTTATCGTCGTTGACGAACTCGAACAACTCCTTGAACATGCGCGTAGCGGCGCCCGAAGCGGGTACAAACTTCACGACGGAACACGACGCGGCGGCCGCGTCGTAACGGGCTACGGCCGCATCGGCCGCCGCGGTGTCGAGCACCGCGATGCCGTCGCCGGGCGAAGCGGCCCGCACGACCCTGAGAAAGGGAAAACCGCGCCGGAAATCGGCGATTTGCCGCTCGACCGCCCCGGGCGTCAGCCCATGCCCGGCGATCTGCTGGAGGTCTTCTTGTGAAAACATGGTTGTAAGGTATTTAGGTTTCAATCGGTGGCTTTATCGGCGACATCTTCTGTCGAAGATACGAAATTTATTTCTAACTTTGCGCATCATGACCAAAGAATTTCAACAGGCCGACCTGAGCGGCCGCAACAGCTTCCATGTGAAGCAACGGGCGGCGCGGCTGGTCGAATTCGAGACGGCCGACGACCTGCGGGCCCTTTTTGCGGCGGGAATACCCGACCGCTGGATGGTGCTGGCGGGAGGCAACAACGTGCTGTTCACGTGCGACTACGACGGACTGCTGCTGACCCCCGTGTCGCAGAAAATCGAAGTGACGGAAGACGACGGCGAGCGGGTGCGCGTACGCGTGGACGCGGGCGTCGAATGGGACGACCTGGTGGAATGGGCCGTCCGACGCGGCCTGTGGGGCATCGAAAACCTCTCGCTCATACCGGGCAAGGCGGGCGCGGCGCCGGTGCAGAACATCGGGGCCTACGGCCGCGAAGCCAAGGACGTCATCGAACGGGTGGAAATGTACTGCGTGGAGAGCGGCTCGATGCTGACCCTCGATGCGGCGCACTGCGAATTCGGCTACCGCGAAAGCGTCTTCAAGCACGCGCTGAAAGGGCGCGTTGTCATTACGGCCGTCGAAATCGCCCTCACGCGCACGCCGCAGCCCCATTTAGGCTATGGCGACGTGGAACGCGAAGTCGAGGCCCGCGGCGGAGCGACCCTGCGCAACATCCGCGAAGCGATCATCGCCATCCGCCGCACGAAACTCCCCGACACGGCCGAACTGGGCAACGCGGGCAGCTTTTTCAAGAACCCGGTAGTAGACCAACCCGTAGCCGAACGGCTGAAAACGGAGTGGCCCGACATGCCGCTCTACCCGGCGCAAGAGCCCGGCAAGGCGAAGTTGGCAGCCGGGTGGCTGATCGACAAGGCGGGGATGAAAGGCTACCGCGAAAGTCGCGTAGGCGTACACGAACGGCAGGCGCTGGTGCTGGTGAACCTGGGCGGCGCCACGGGCGGCGAAGTCATCGCGCTGGCCCGCAAGGTACAGACCGCCGTCCGCGACAGATTCGGCGTGGAAATCGACACGGAAGTAAACATTCTATAATTAAAAATGAAAAATTAAGAATTAAAAATCTATGGAAAGCCCCGCCTGTCGGCTATGGGCAACGCAGCCGTCGCAGATTCCTTGCAGAGGCTCCCGACAGCAGAAATGCGGAATTTTTAATTTTTCATTCTTAATTTTTAATTGACCGATTCATGGCTCTTCCCGAAGCGTTTGAACATTATATAAAGGAGAACGGACTGCTGGCGCCCGACGACCGGGTGCTGCTGACCGTATCGGGCGGTGTGGATTCGATGGTCATGCTGCGGCTTTTCACCGGGTGCGGCTACCGGGTGGGCGTGGCGCACTGCAACTTCCAGCTGCGGGGCACCGAAAGCGACGAAGACGAAACGCTGGTGGCCGAAGAAGCGGCCCGGCTGGGCGTGGAGTGCTACAACCGCCGCTTCGACACGCTCTCCGAGATGGAACGCACGGGCGAATCCATGGAAATGGCGGCGCGGCGCCTGCGCTACGCATGGTTCGAGGAGCTGCGGCTCGAACACGGCTACACGGCCGTTGCGGTGGCCCACCACGCCGACGACTCCATCGAAACGTTCTTCATCAACCTGCTGCGCGGCACGGGACTGCGCGGGCTGACGGGCATTTCGCAGCAGGCAGGACGCATCGTCCGCCCGCTGATGTTCGCCTCGCGCAAGGAAATCCTCGAATATGCCGTAGCCAACAAGATACCCTACCGCGAAGATTCGTCGAACCGCTCGACCAAGTACCTGCGCAACAAAATCCGGCTGGGCCTCGTGCCCCGCATCCGCGAAATCAACCCGGCGTTCACCTCCCTGATGCGCCGCAACATCGGCCGTCTGACCGACGCCCAGCGCTTCATCGACCACGGCATCGAACGCATCCGCGGCGAAGCGGTGACCTCGGAAAACGGCATCGACATCATCCGCCCGGACCGCATCGACCCGGCGTTCCCGCGCGGATTCGTCATCTACGAACTGCTGGCGGCCTACGGCTTCAAGAGCGACGTCATCGACGCACTGTGCCGGGCCCTCGACCAACAGGCGACAGGCCGCCGCTTCTACTCGCGCACGAAGATGGCCTGCATCGACCGGGGCGCCATCGCCGTGGCGCCCATTGCCGACGACGACCCCTGCACATGCCAGGTGACGCACGGCGCGGCGCGCAGCTACTGCGGCAATGCAGTCCTCTACTACGAATGGACCGACATCGACGCCGTGAAGGATTTCGGCGTACCGGAACACATAGCCCAGCTCGACGCCGACAAACTGCAATACCCGCTCACGCTGCGCCGCTGGCAGGAGGGCGACTGGTTCGTGCCCTTCGGCATGACGGGCCGCAAGAAAGTGAGCGACTTCCTGACCGACGCCAAGGTCTCGGCGGCGGCGAAACAGCGCCAGTTCGTCCTCGTCTCGGGCGACGAAATCGTCTGGCTGGTAGGCCGCCGCATCGACGACCGCTACCGGCTGACCGACGGGACCGAAAACGTGCTGCGAATCACCAAAGAAATCGTCTGACATGGCCAAAAGCGCACTCCGCTTCCGCGACACGGTCGCCCAATACGAACGTCTGACCGCCGACGTGGCGGCCCGCCGCTATGCCCCCGTCTACCTGCTCATGGGCGACGAAAGCTACTTCATCGACGCCCTGTGCGACCAGCTGGCGACGGGCGTGCTGGGCGAAGCGGAACGCGCGTTCAACCAGATAACCGTCTACGGCAAGGATTCGGAAACGGGCCAGATCATCAACCTCTGCCGCCAGATGCCCATGATGGGCTCCTACCAGGTGGTCATCGTCAAGGAAGCGCAGCAGCTGCGGGGCATCGAGAAACTCTCGCTCTACACGCAGAAACCCTCGCCGACGACGATACTGATAATCTGCCACAAGGAAAAGAGCGTCGACAAGCGTTCGGCGTTCTACAAAGGCTGCACGGCCAACGGCGCGGTGCTCGAATCCATCCAGCCGCGCGACTACGAAATCGTGGCGTGGCTCCAGCAGTTCACCAAGCAGAAAGGGCTGAGCATCGACCCCAAGGCGCTCTCGATGCTGAGCGACCACCTCGGGACGAACATCTCGAAGATAGCCAACGAACTGCAAAAGCTCATGGTCTCGCTGCCGGCCGGCACGACGAAGATAACCGACGCCGACATCGAAGCCAACATCGGCATCTCGAAAGACTTCAACAACTTCGAGCTCTGCAAGGCGGTGATGACCCGCGACATGGCCCGTGCGCTGATGATTGCCGACCACTTCGCCCGCAATCCCAAGGACAATCCGCTGCTGCTGACCATCATGGCGCTGTTCGGCCAGTTCCGCGACCTGTTCGTGGTCAACTACCTGCGCTGGCTCTCCCGCCACAAAGGACAGCCGTTCCCGCAGGACACGGAACTGATGCGCACCCTGCGCAAGAACAACACTTTCGTAATCAACGAAATCAAGCAGCACGCCGCGCTGTGGGACAACCGCAAGGTATTCCAGATATTGGGGCTGCTGCGCGAATACGACGCCAAGAGCAAGGGGCTGAACACGGGCGGCGCACCCGAGGGCGAACTGCTGCGCGAACTGCTGCTGAAAATCTTCCTGCTGTGACAGAACTCTTTCTCTATCAGACGGTCCACGTCTGCGGCGGACAGCCCCGGCTGGTCGAAGCCCATGCGGCCCGGCTGACGGAAGCGGCCCGGACGCTTTTCGGCTGCCGCTACGCGCCGGACGTCCGGCAGCTGGAAGCACGCATCGCCGCCGCGGCCAAGGCCGAACGCTACCCACAATCGGTCTCGGGATTCGTCCGCATCGAACTCACGGCCGACGGAGCGGAACGGCTGTGCGGGGGCGGCGTATCGTACTACGACGGCTATGCCCTGCGCAGCCTGCGGCCCGACGCCTGCGCACTCTGCTACGACCTGCCGATGGCCGAACTGCCGACCTCGGCCCGCGAAACCGCGGCGCTGCTGGCCCGCCGTCAGGCCGAACTCGCGGGCGCCGAAACGGCAATCCGCTGCGACCACGACGGCATCTGCCACACGGCCGACGACGCACCGCTCTTTGCAGTCCGCGGCACGACGGTCTGCACCACGCCAGCCCCCCCGAGCGTCGAACGCACCCTGGCCCTCCGGGCTATCGAAGCGGCAGGGCTGGAACTGCGCGAAGAACCCCTTGCGCGGGAAATGCTGCCCCGGATGGACGAACTTTTCTACGCCGACCACCGCGGCGTCACGGCGCTGGCCCACTTCGAGGGAATGCCCTACATGGCCCTTATCGCCGAACGCGTCGCCAAAGCGATGGAGAAGCTGTTCGGGTAATTAAAAATGAAAAATTAAGAATTGAAAATCATTCCGGGACATTGCCCGTCACGTTCAAAAAGCCGGGTTCGGAATATTCCGCAACAATTTTCAGCGACTTCTGTTCGGAGGGTGCAGCTTGCATTCGCAAAAACAGATTTGCCTGCACGGAACGATTTTCAATTCTTAATTTTTCATTTTTAATTTTTTCGCTACCTTTGTTTTCATGGAGAGAATCGCAATCTTCCCGGGCTCGTTCGACCCGTTCACACGCGGCCATGCGGCGCTGGTGGACGATGCGCTGAAACTGTTCGACCGCATCGTAATCGGCATAGGCAACAACACGGCCAAGCAAGGGCTGCTGACGGTCGAAAACCGCAAACGGCTCATCGACGACATCTATGCCGCCGACCCGCGTGTCGAAGCACGGGTATACACGGGGCTGACGGGCGAATTCGCCGAAGCGGTCGGCGCCTGCGCCATCATCCGCGGCGTACGCAACACCACCGACTTCGAGTACGAACGCACGATGGAAGCCACGAACCACCGCATCTACCCGACGCTGACGACCGTGATGCTGTTCACCCCCTCGGCCGTGGCCGACATCTCATCGTCGACCGTGCGCGAAGTGCTGGCGTTCGGCCGCTCGGTGGAGGAGTTTCTGCCGGACGGAATCGACATTACAAACTACTTATAATACTATGGCAATGGAATTCACAGCCGAGATGATCGCCGGGTTCTTGGGCGGCGAAATCGTCGGCGACAAAGCGGCGGCCGTCCACACCGTGTCGTCCATCGAACAAGGCAAGGCCGGTTCGCTGGCCTACCTGACCAATCTGAAATACGAACCTTTTCTGTATACCACCCAGGCCAGCATCGTGCTGGTAGACCGCACGTTCACGCCGTCGCAGCCTGTAAGCGCCACCCTCATCAAGGTCGACAACGCAGGCGCCTGCGTCGTGAAACTGCTCGAAATGTACAACGCGGCCAAACCCCGCCGCACGGGCATCAGCAGCCGCGCCGCAGTCTCGGAGAAAGCGACGGTGGGCGAAAACTGCTACGTCGGCGATTTCGCGGTAGTGGAAGACGGCGCGAAAATCGGCCCCGGCTGCCAGATTTATCCGCAGGTCTATGTCGGCGCCGGCGTGGAAATCGGCGAGGGGACGACCCTCTATCCGGGCGTGAAGATTTACGAGGGCTGCAAGGTGGGCGCCCGCTGCATCCTCCACGCAGGAGCGGTCATCGGAGCTGACGGATTCGGCTTCATGCCCAATGCGGAGGGCGGTTTCGACAAGATACCCCAACTGGGCAACGTCGTCATCGAAGACGACGTGGAAATCGGCGCCAACACCTGCATCGACCGGGCCAAGACCGATTCGACCGTCATCCGCCACGGCGTGAAGCTCGACAATCTGATTCAGATAGGCCACAACGTGGAAATCGGCGCCAACACCGTCTCGTCGGCCCAGACGGGCATTGCGGGCACCTCGAAGGTGGGCAGCAACTGCTTCCTGGCAGGCCAGGTGGGTGTGGCGGACCATGTGACGATAGGCAACCGCGTGCAGGTGGGCTCCAAGAGCGGCATCGACAAGAGCGTGCCCGACGGCGAAATCCGCTTCGGCTATCCGGCGCTCCCGGGCATGCAGTACCACCGTTCGTCGGCCGTGTTCAAGCGCCTGCCGGAACTGGACAAGCGCGTGCGCGACCTCGAAAAAGCGATCGAAGAACTGAAGAAATAGCGAACGTTCGTTGGCGTCCCGACCGTCATACCGCATCATGGGCATCGACCCTGGTACCAACTACATGGGCTACGGTGTGCTGGAGGTCGAGGGCCGCACGGTCCGCGCCGTGGTGCTGGGCGACATCGACCTCCACAAACTGACCGACCCCTACGAAAAGCTGCGCCATATTTTCGAGCGGGTGGGAGCCCTTATCGACCAGTACGAACCGCGCGAGGTGGCGCTCGAAGCTCCGTTTTTCGGCGAGAACGTGCAATCCATGCTCAAGCTGGGACGGGCGCAGGGGGTCGCCATGGCCGCCGCGCTGAGCCGCGGGCTGAGCGTTTCGGAATACGCGCCGATGCGCATCAAGCAGGCGATTACGGGGCGCGGCTCCTCGGCCAAGGAACAGGTGGCGGCCATCGTCTGCCGGACGCTGACCATCGACCAGCCGCCCAAACGGCTGGACGCCACCGACGGAATGGCTGTGGCGCTGTGCCACTACTACACGACCGCTTCGCCGCTCAACGCCGCCTTGGGCGACGCCCGGGTGAAAGGGCTCGGGGGCGGCAAGAAAGCGGCCTCGAAAGGGGGCTCGCAAAGCTGGGAGAAATTCCTGCGCGAGAACCCCGACCGCGAAATAAAATAATTGCACCTTGCATTAAAACGTTTTAACACCGCCTTTCATTCGGATTGCCCCGGCGCCTGCTAAAACGTTTTAACGACGGTTATTTGCGGATTCCGCAGCCCGGCAGGCAAATCTTCGTAAAATTTTCCGCAATTTATTTGCGCATGTCGGATTTTTGCCCTACATTTGCATTCGCAATTCGGCACCGTAGCTTAATTGAATAGAGCATCTGACTACGGATCAGAAGGTTACAGGTTTGAGTCCTGTCGGTGTCACACTCTCAGTCAACCACTTGCAGCGATGCAGGTGGTTGATTAGTTTCAGGCCGGGTACACAATTTAGACACAACTCCGGAGATTTTGCATCGCGGCGAATCCCTCTCCGAACAAGAAAATCATAATTTTTACTACCTTTGTCTCACAGGCATCTTTCCAGTGCGGCATAACATTGGAATAGAAAACCCCGACCGACAAAAGATGAAAACGCAAGAAATCGACGCTGCCAGCCTTGAAAAAGCCCGCGCTCTGTTCGAGAGCGGAGCGATAGACCGTATCGAAATCGGCACGGTGCGGGGATTATGCGACATTCACGCGGCACTTTTCGGCGGGCTCTACGACTTTGCGGGCAAAATCCGCACGCTCAACATAGCCAAAGGAGGGTTTCGCTTTGCGAACAGCCTTTATCTGAATGAAATCCTGCCGGTCATCGAACGGATGCCGGAAACCACCTACGAAGAGATCGTTGCCAAGTACGTGGAGATGAACATCGCCCACCCCTTTATGGAAGGCAACGGCCGGGCGACACGTATCTGGCTCGACATGATGCTGAAAAACCGGCTCGGCAAGGTTGTGGACTGGCAACAGATCGACAAGGATTCCTACCTCTCGGCGATGGAACGCAGCCCGATCAACGACCTCGAACTGCGAACCCTGCTCTCGTCAGCCTTGACCGACCGCGTAACCGACCGGGAAGTAATCTTCAAAGGCATCGAACAATCCTACTACTACGAAGGGTATGAAGCGTAACTCGACTATTAGGAGTGTACGAGATACTATTCAGCCGATTGTCGGGTTGCATCTGCTATCCACCCAAGCTATCAAGCACATCGACGAGGATAACAGCGAAGAGTCCTCTTAATACTCAAACTCAAAACGGTACCTGCACCTTGTCGAGGGTAGAAATCCGCACCCTCGCTACCCTTTGGGGTGGGTAGGTGGGCACCTACCCCTATCCGTTGTCAGGGTACCTCATCATTTTTAACATTGGGGTACATGGGTACTGGAATACAAGTAGATAAGTACCCTACCTCACTTGCAGGCAACCCCCAAAGGTATCTATCAACACCGGGGATACCCAGCAAACCGAGGTTGCGATTTTTCCATGAACGAGCGTATTTTCATCATTCGAGCAGGAGATAGCACGAAAACGCTATCCTTGTCGAAACTTTATAGCAAAGCAACAACGGTACAGGGAAAACGGCTGCACCCTACACGGTGCTCCCCAAAATGCAGGGATACAAGGAATTCGACGACGATATACAAACGGCATCCGGAACCTTACAACGCTCTACACGCCGATATGCGACTTTTGGACAATCTACGACAACAGTTCGGCAGACGTGGAAATCAAAATCATTGCATCAGGCGAAAAAGAGGCAACAATCCATATAGAAGATACGTTATCCTACAAAGAGATTGCGGGCTATGAATGAGATCGAAATCAAACAGATGTAGGAGAAAATCAATGCGGGCATTCTGTTGGCCCGCAAACGCCTTGTAGAGAAAACCCGGAAAGAAGACGGCGAACTGGTCGTCATGCGCGACGGCAAAGTTGTACGTATCAAAGCCCGCGATCTGAAATAATACAAACGGCACAAAGCTGCCCATGTAAGATAATAAAACTCCCCGGTATCAAGTATCGGGGAGTTTTATTATGAATACGTAAGTAAAGCTACCTGCCCGACATGGCAAACACCACCGCAACGGAGTAACACCCCGAAGAGATAGCAGGATCTACATCCAACCCCCAAATAAGTTTGGCACCGGAAGTAAACTCCTGAACTGTTTTCAACAAGCCGCACATATTGTCGGCCGATAATTCGCCATCTGCGCTGTCAGAAGCAGTGCCTATTCTCAACACACCATTTCGTACCGAGTGCATGGGCAATGCCGCCAACTCTTTGCGCAATTTTTCGAGCAAATCGGGAAATGCGATGTTTTCGATTTCGACATATGCGAAATCCGAAGCGTCCTTCATTGCTTCTTCAAAATCGGCCCGGCTAATTGCAACGAGATTGCTATGCTCGGTCTTTTCCAGCAGCTTTTCGATTTTCTGCCAAATCGCAGTTGTATTCATTTCGTTTAAAGTTAGAGATCAAACTAAAATCCCCACATTTTCAATTATAGATTACACGATAAATTCATTCAACTCTTCTTTCAGCTGCTTCCAATTGGGAAAATAACGATTCAGTAAAGTTGTAAATTCTTCATTGTGCAACCGCACCCTGATATGCAGCAACTCATGGACAACGATATACTCGATACAATGCAAAGGCTTTTTGATAAGTTCCAAATTGAAGATGATATTTCGTGTTCGGTGATTGCAACTCCCCCACAAGGTTTTCATCTGTTTTACCTCCCATCTGTTTACCTGAACTCCCAGTGCGTTTTCCCATTTGGCGATTAAATCCGACAGCAAGGTTTTCAGTTCCATTCGATACCACTCTTTGAGTATCTCGGCTCTGCGCTCCAATGAACTGTTTTCGCGAACATGCAGAACAAGATACTCATTCCCTTGCACTTCGACTTTTGCAGGGAGGTGGTCATAAACGACCTTCAACCGATAACGTTGTCCTTTGTAATAGTGATTTTCGCCCGAAACATATTCGCGAGACGTCTGACGGTTCTGATCAAGAATTTGCGACACACGCTGGCGAATCCACGGAAGTTTGGTTATCAGAAATAACCTGACAGCATCCTCCGTCATAGCAAGCGGGGCAGAAACGTGTATCCGCGCATCGGGCGGATAGATAGTCAGATGCACGTTTTTAATCTCTTTCCTCTCGACTTCGGCAGACAGACCGAACAGAGTAATAACAGTCATCAATACTCTTTTTGCGAAATGACGATCCGCATGATATCGTCAATCTTGTTTTCCGTAGCGTCGGGCAAGACATTGTAGATGGCTTTGCGCAGTGCTTTCATTTTCAATCCGCCGCTGCTTACATCCCGGAATCCGTCCCGGGCATTCGCCTTGACTGTTTCGTGTACGCGCAGGGCGAGTTCTTCATTGCAATCCAGATTTTCATACAGCGCCTGTTTCCCTTTCGTATCGAGCGATGCTGGGTATTTCGCCCGTCTTTCAGAACGGGCCTCTTTGAGCTTTTCAATCAGTTTTTCTATCAACTCTTTGTATTGCAGCTTTCCATCGTGCTGCTCCTGCAACAGTTGGTTCAACAGATCGGACATCCTGTCGAAATAGGCCGGGTTGTTCGGCCGCTCGCTGATAATCATCTTGCGCATGTTGGCAGCCAGCACTTCGGCAACAGAACGTTCGTTCTGCCGAATATTCTTGGGAAGCGCTTCGATGGCTTGCGCGCCCTCCATATCGAGCAAATCGAGAAAGGAGACATCGGCCAAATCGACCAGTTTCTCGCTGTCGTCGGCCCGCACGTAGTTATCGATTAACTGGCGCATGGCCGGATCATACAATTTCAAATCGAGCGCGTCGCCGCTTTTGAGCTTTATTTCGTCTTTCAGGTCGTTGAAATAATCGACCTGCTGTTTGATATGCTCGGCCTCCTCTTTCGTGTATCCCGCCGCCGTCATTTCGTTGGCAATATCGATATATCGACGGACGAGGGTCGACACCAGTTTATAGAATGTTTCACGCTTCGCGGCCTTGTCCTCGCATTCGGCTTGTTGTGCTTCGACCGGCGTCGTTTCCGAATAGACGAAATAGGTGAAATATCCTGCCTGGGTTTGCGGATTTACCGCTTCGCATAGGGTATAGACCGCCTGCAGCGCTTCATCCAGCCCCTTTCGGCCTTCGGTCAGCCGGTTCGTCAACAAGCCCTGAATATCCTTAGCATCGTATTGGTCGAACGCGCCGCTCGTATAATCCTCGATAGCGTTTTTGATAGCTCCGAACAAATCCTGATAATCGACGATATAACCGAAATCCTTTTCGTCGCTGTCTACCCGATTTACGCGGCAAATTGCCTGAAACAGATTGTGGTCGCGCATCGGTTTGTCGATATACAGATAGGTCGCCGACGGCGCATCGAATCCGGTGAGCAGTTTTTCCACGACAATCAGCAGTTTCATATCTGCCGGATGCTTCACGAATTCTTTTTTCGCCCACGCTTCGAACTGTTCGGGCGTGCGGTCGCCAATCATCCTTTTGTAGATTTCATATTTGGTGAAATCTTCCGTTTCGCCATCGCCGACGTATTCGTCTCTTACCGACGAACTGTTCGCCTCGTAACTCGTCACCACGACGCAATGTCCTTTCAATTCCGTGGATTGGAACACCTCCCAGTAGCGGCAGGCCTGATAAATAGAGTCGGCTACAAGCATCGCATTCCCGTATCCGCCCGAAAGGGCCCGTTTGATGCCCATATCCTGACATATATCCGCCACAATGCGATGAATGCGCTCCTTGCTGCTGAATAGTTTTTCCATCTTCGCCCAGCGCGCTTTCAGAAGCGACCGGGCGGCTTTGCTCAATCCGGCCGTTTTGGCATCGAACCACTCGTCGATCTTTTCGCGCTTGCCGAGGAACTGCTCTACATTCCGGGCTTCATAACGCAGGTCGAGAATCACTTTGTCCCGAACGGCCTCATGGAATTTGTAGCTGTGAATATATGAACCGAACGTTTCGATGGATTTCTTTTTGTCCGTATGCAGCAGCGGCGTCCCGGTAAAACCGATCAGCATGACCTGCTCGCCCATGATGCGCTTCATCGCTTCGTGCAGCATGCCGCCCTGCGAGCGATGACATTCGTCGATGAAGACGTAGATATCGCCCTTGGCCCGGAATCCTTGCGGAAGGTGCTTTGCGACCTCCTCCAAATAGAAATCGAGTGACTTTACCGCTTTTTTCCCTCCTACCGATACGCTGTCGTTGTCATTTCGGTTACCGAATTTATGGATAAGCGTGCAGATCAGCCACGGTTCGGCCTTGTTGAGCATCGAGACCAATTGCGCCCCGCTTCGGGCTCGGCGGATTTTCTCGCCAACATCCTTGAATCCGCTTTCGATTTGTTTGTCCAGCTCGTCGCGGTCGGTGATGACGACCACACGGGCATCGGTGACATTCTCGCGAATCCATTGCGCCAGCCACACCATCGTGAGGCTCTTGCCCGAACCCTGCGAATGCCAGATGATACCGTTCTCTTTGCTGCGCACACGCGGCTGGGCCGCTTTGATAGCAAAATATTGGTTCGGACGCGCCGCCTTTTTGATACCGCCGTCAAAGATGATGAAGTCGTGAATAAACTCCAGCAGCCGGTGCTGTTCGAAGAATTGCAGGACACTGCGACCCAATTCATTCGGGTAGCGCTCCGGAGTGAACTGCGAGGGTTCGCACGGTTCGCCACACGGCTCTTTCCAACGAAGCCAAAACTTTTCGGGCGTTTTGATTACTCCGTAATGCAGGCCTTCGGTATCGTTGCCTGCGCACAACAGCTGCACGGTCGTGAAAAATCGAGGGATGTATTCGTCCTGCTGATTGCGGATATTCTGACGAATGCCTTCATGAACGGACACTGTGCTGCGTTTCAGCTCGATGACGGCCACGGCGATACCGTTGACATAAACGACCAGATCGGGGCGGCGGTCGCTTTTGCCCTGTACGGTTACCTCCTCGGCAATCTGGAAGTCATTCTCCAACGGGTTCGTCCAGTCGATAAGGTGCACCGTCTTTTTGTATTCCGATACGTCCGACTGAACATTTACGCCGTAACGCAGCAACGTATAAACCTCCCGGTTTGCATTATATAGACCCGCACCGATATTCGTTGCCGCTTGCTTGAATTTCGCTACGGCTTTGTCGATCTCCTTGTCGGCATATTTCCGCCGTTTCAGATAACGGCGCAACAACGCCTCTTCGACATTATCGTTGCCTTCGCGATACTCCCAGTTTCCGAGATAGTCGTATTCCAATACGTTTTGAAACAGCCCGACAAGCCGCTTCTGCGTCACCCGTTCCTTCGCCCCGATGTTTGAGTCCATAATCTATATATTCATTTTTTGAATCAGATGATTAACTATTTGGTTAATTTGTTCTTCCACGTTATCTTTAGTTATATCAATGGTTTCATATCCTTTGTTATAAAGAGTATCCATTGGTGACGGTGTGAAATCATCAAATAAAATTGGGATAACTGAATCTTGACCAAACCTTTCTTTATATTTATCAGATTCAAAAACAGTCCATACTTTTTTAGGGTAATAAGAATCAATCATCGCTATTACATATGTTGCCTCTGCTTCATAAATCGGAGCAAAATATTTATCCAGATCTTTCCCTAAAATATCGGCAGTCATATTTTTATCATAAAAAACGCTATATTCATTTTCCACAAGTCGCTGATATAGCATTTCTGCATATTTCCTTTTTTCTCCAGCAAAAGATAATGCGAAATCATATTTTGTCGTACACTCCTCCTGCTTAAATCCCATATCTTGTGCAAATACTCTCCAATCAATATTTTTTAGATAAAATACAAATTTAGGATCTTCTATCGCTAAAATTTTAGATGTAGGTTCATAATATAAAACTTTAGCAACAATCTCATTTTTACTTATTAATTGCGAAATGTATCCTTTATCCGCAATCTGACTGATACTAACCTTATAATGGGGATATTTCATATAGATTTCATGCATTTGCAATGCGCCAGTATCACATTCTGCTAACCATGTTAATAGTTTCAAATAGGGCGCTCGACCATCTCGACGATTTCTGTTCCCTGCCGCAAAAGTTTTTGTCGTTGGAGCAAAAACACGAGCAAGTTCTTGCATTTTTATGTCTATCACTTGTTCTATAGGAACAGTTATAGTAATTTTTTGAGACTGCTGCTCAATCACATCTTGAGCTATACAAATAGTTTTACATAGCATTTGCGCAATATGAAAGCTTCCATATGATTTTTTTATAATCTCATCCTTACAATCTATGGATACATTCAGAACATCCTCCCCTTTGCAAATCAGTTCCGCAATTTTGTATTCTGGATTTTTTTCGAATTTAATAGTGTCTATTCTGTTATTAAGATCCGGAGCTAACTGTATTAAACACTCTCCTGCCCTATTAATACCAATTAGAATTAACTTTATATCCTCACGCATTTCATCTGCCAACACTTTTAAAAGATCAGAAAAAGCCCGTTTAGCTTCCTCCTTTAACAAGTGAAAATCGTCTATAATAACTACACCCACATCACGAGGATCTTGCAATAAAAGATTCATGTATTCAAGATCTTCAATAATACGCGCAGATAAACACGTAGCTGAGATTCCAGTATCCTCAAGTATTTTCTTTATGCATGTTGTTTTACCAATACCTGACGGCCCTTCAACAACAACACCTCGCCCTTTTGTACGCAAGGCAACTTTTGTTTTTGTGTACTCTGATGGCTCTACAAATGTATATTGAGGAACTCCCGAATCGCAATATACATCTTCTAATAAAATCGGTTTCATAATTAAAAAGGTAATCTTATTTGTCCGGTTAATAATTTTTGCATCATGCCGCTTTTGATCAATTTGTACTTATCACGGCGCGCTTCCAAATTCGCAATCTCCTTGTCCATATCGGAAAGGATGGTTGCTATTGCTTGTTGTTCCTCTATGTTATTTGGTAAAACTATACTAAATTCTTCAAAAGTTGGAAGTCGCAAGGAATCAACGGTAGCCTTTACAGACAAAGATAGTGCATACTCGCCAAAATATCTTTGCATATAGTAATAGACATATTTCCCGTATATTGCATCGGCAAAGTCGCTAATTTTATAGACTCGTTGATGATAGTCAAACTTCCCATTTACATAGTGGAATATAGCTCCGATTCCACCTTCGCCGGGGACTAAAATAGCTTCTCCGTCAAACGAATAAGAATCAATACGAGCAACAACATTTGACCTGACGAAAAATGGATATTTACCATTTTTGACTTGTTCTTCACCATTCCGTTTACCTGTTTTTATGCGCGCTATTTCTCCCAATTTCTTAAAAACCCATTTCTCCGAGAAACCAGGTAGTCGTTTTTTGCCGGTCAACAGTTGCTGCATTGCACCTTGTTTGATAAGGCGTTTTTTTGCGATTTTCTTGTTGAGTGCCGCAATCAACGCATCCACATCGCTCAATGCTTCAGCAATAGCCTTTTGTTCCATTGGCGGAGGGATAGGGCAACGCATCTGTTCTATATCCTTGTGAGAAAGATGCTTGACGGTCGTTGCTCCTGTTTTTTCTTGTTTTTGCGATAACGGTTCAAATAATAAGTAAAATAAGAATATTTCGTTCCAGTTCGTTCTTGTAATAATTCGACCAACCCGTTGATTTAGCAATGCAACTCCTTTTTGCCAAATACACGGCAAAAAATCACCATCCATGCTAACTAATACATTGCCATTATGAACAACATATTCTATTTGATATTTTCCTGAATAATAAATGATTTGGTCATCCGATTTCAAATCTCTATTCCGAACGAGGCGCAACCCAATAGCATCTCCATTGAAATGTTCAGAAACAAACGGGAACCCGACTTGAAAACTTAAGCCTTGTTCCAATTCCACAACCTCCCAATCCTTCGGAATAACTCCCAGTTCGGTCTGTTTATATCCTTGCGGTATATTATTCATTTGCATGAGTATCTTTAGTTGGCGGGAATAAAGAAGGCAACTTGCCTTCGTAAAAGGTGCTATTTATATAATCTAAAACTTCTCTTATTTGAGATGCATAGGTATAATCCCCGGAATTGTAATTATTGGCAATGTATTCTGCCATATTGCCCGGTGATTCATAATAATTTCTGTATTCATAGTCCTTATATTTTTCAATATATTCTTCCCCGCTATGCTTGATTCTTTCCATTGCCAAATAAATGGATTTTTTATTATTAATCCATTTGTCTGTGGTTACTTGCATGATGCCTAATGTGTGAGGTTTGCGAGTAATGAAAAAGCGCAGATATTCAATCAATCTAATAAGTTTCGGGCGATTGAAATCTTCGTATATCATTATCGAGTATGTAATCGCTTCATAAGTGCTATTGTTATAACATCCAGCTATTATATCATTGTATTCTGCTCTGAATTTTTTGTATCGGGATGTTATATATTTATTTTTTCGCTTAATAGTTCCCTCCCTCGATATCTGAATTTTATTCAAAGTAGAATAAACAAATATTATAATGAGAATCCATAATTGGTCAAGCAAAGAACGCGGTGTGGGTAATATTTGTTCAACACTTTCAAGTAGAGAATACACCCATAGAGAAAGCCCGATTGAACTTATCCAATACAAGATTTGCTCGCACCAGTTGGTCAAACTCCCTCTATTTGTACATAGAACCCACAACAATCGAAAACACCAGTAAAATATTACTATAAAATAACAATTTTTATTTAATTGAGGGATATTGAGGCTTTGAAATAAAACCGCACTTAATACGAGAAAAACAATAGGAGCAATAACTTTGAAAAGAAAATTAAAAGCAGGTGCGGATTCTTCTTTTATAACGATGTCCATTTGCATATATCCTACGGAAATAGAATGCGCACCTATCCAATTGATTATAAAAAATAACAGAACGGCTAATGCAAAATGGATTGTCGCAATCCACCATGAATATTCGCTAAATACTTCTATAATAATATCGTTACACATATTTTATTTTGGTTATTAGAATCCCATCTGTTTCAAATGTGCGGCAACTTTGGCTTCGAGGTCGGCGATTGCGGCGTCGATTTCCGGAAGTGTCTGTGCATAGCGTTCGGCGAGTGCCGAGACTTTCGAGGTCAGTTGCTGGCCAATGCGTTGCATTTCGCTGTCGAGCCGGGCCGAAAGGGCCGCGAACCATTTCTTTTCGATAACCAACCGTTTGATATCGTCTTCTGCCAGATCGGCGTATGTGACCATCAGTGCCGTCAGCAGATTATATTTCAAGGTCTTCAAGGTTTTCTTCGTCAGCGAAATATCCTCTTTCAACTTAAGATATTGCATCAGAACAGCGATTTCATCGGCATCCGATTTCTTGTCGAGGGTTTTGATTCGCTTTTTGATGTTGCTGTCGGTGAGTTTGTTGTCCGCGAAGTTATCTTCGTCGAATGCTTCGTCCGCATGCTCTTCGAGCAGTTCGTTCAGTTGGTTTTCCTTATCGCTCAACAGCTCCTCAGAAGCCGAGATCAACCGCTTTTCTTTCGCGAAATACTCGTCGACGACAATCGAAACAGGCAATAAATCGCATGCGACATCTTCCGGCGTCGAGGCCTTCTTCTCCTTCGGTTTCGCATCTTTCTTTTTTACCGTCGGCTGCGGCGTATACAGTTCCGCTTTCCACCCGTTCGCGGCAATCAGATAGCAGTCGTCCTGCATCGTTTCGCTCCAATAGTTCATCAGGCAATCGTATACATCATAAGCATCGACCAGCGATTCATCGTGTTTGAACGTTGCGAGCAGCGAATCGCTCAACGCTTCGATCAAACGTTTCGGCGCAAATCCTGCGGTAAGATCATAGAGCGTCGCGCGATGCCGGTCGCACCACTCGGCATAACTCCGATAAAAAATTTCGGTCTGGCGGCGGAAATCGACATTGTCCATAATCGTATCGCGAACCGCTTCCGCGTCGCAATTCAATGCGAAATATCCCGTGCGAGTGTCGTGCGGCCGGAACAGATCATTGCGCAACGAGGGGCACACCTGCCAATATGCGGCAAGTTGCTCGATGTCGTGAGCTGGTAAACCTCCATGCAGATGAGCATCTATATCCTGTAAAATTTCAGTGTCGGGAGCCGAGATATAACGCGGAATGTTTAAGTTGTAATCGTTGCGTTCGATTTCCTCCAGCGGAACGAATCGGGCAAAGTGCGGGACATCGCGCTGTTGCTGCCAAATATCGACAATACGGCGGATATCCTGCTCGCGCAACCGATTTTTCGCACCGTCTTTCATGAACCCCGATTTCGCGTCGATCATGAAAACGCCCTTACGATTGGAAGCCTCGGACTTTTCGAGGATGATAATACATGCCGGAATGCCTGTGCCGAAGAAAAGATTGGCCGGCAATCCGATAATGCCTTTGATATATCGCTTCTCCGCCACCAGATACTTCCGAATTTGCGCTTCGGCATTGCCTCGGAACAACACGCCATGCGGAAGGATGCAGGCCCCACACCCCGTCTGTTTAATCGACCGCACGATATGGAGCAGAAAGGCGTAATCGCCGTTTTTCTCCGGCGGAATACCGATTGACGATCCCCAACGATAATATTGGTCTTCTTCTTTCGCGCCTTTCAGCCACGATTTGGTCGAGAACGGAGGATTGGCCACCACGAAATCGAACGTTTTAAGACAGCCAGAATCCTCCTTATATTGAGGGTCATTGAGTGTATCGCCTTGTTTAATTTCGGTCAACTGCTCGCCATGCAGAATCATATTCATCTTAGCCAATCCGACTGTAGCATTGTCTTTCTCCTGCCCATATAAAGTTATGTTATTCTGTATTTCTGCCTTTGCGCGTAAAAGCAATGAACCAGACCCGCATGTCGGGTCATAGATGGTCGTCTGAGCTGTAGTGTGAACTTTATCAAGGCCCAAAACTTTTGCCATGACACGGCTGACCTCGGCCGGAGTATAGAATTGCCCTTTGCTTTTGCCGCTTTCTGTGGCGAAATTTTTCATCAGATATTCATAGGCATCGCCTATAAGGTCGTCATCAGCCGCGCGGTTTTTGCTGAAATCGAGGTCTGAAGTCTGGAATATGCCGATAAGCCCGCTCAATGTTTCGACTTTATCCTTACCCTTGCCGAGCTTGGTTTCATCATCGAAATCCGCGATAAACACCCCGTCCAGTTGATTGGCTTCGGACAAAGCCGCCATTTTCTTGTTCATCTCCTCGCCGATGTTGGCATGTCCTTTCAGGGCGACGAAATCCTCGAAGTGGCAACCTGCAGGAATGTCTATCACGAAATTGGAGTCGTTGCGACTTTTATCGCTGATGTATTTCACGAACAGAATCACCAATACGTAATCCTTGTATTGGCTTGCATCCATGCCTCCGCGAAGTTCATCGCAACATTTCCAAAGAGTACTATATAATTCCGATTTTTTGACTGCCATATTGCTTTGCTATGATTAAATACCTTTTATTCAATTATTTATTTCACCCGTCACATGTGTGCGAATACAATATTTGCTATAAAAGTATGAAAAAAATCCGCTACATCCGGTTGAAGCGGAGAATTATTTGTTCTCGTCAGGTTTACGGGTACGATAGATGATTAAAAGACCCAACATGGCCGTTGCCGAAATTATTCCGGTTATAATTGTCTTATATAACCTGTTTGATAATTCCCTAAAGCCATATTCGACACTCATTCGGGTGGAACGTATGTGAGCGTCTGTATTTGCGACTTCCTGTAAAATCTGGGAAAAGACTGTATTGTTTGTTTCATATTGAGAAGCAGGAAGGTTGAAATAAAAATCTAATGATTTGCCTTGACTTAGAAGCATTGAAGTAAGAGGTACTATTATTAATAATATCAACCAAGTAACATTATTAAACTGAATTCTGATCTTAGGGAACAGCTGTTTGTCGTGTGGAGTCGATTCGATCTGTTTCCAGCGTTCGATCAATCCACGCAAATATAAGAACCATAATATACTTATCTCAAGAATTGCAGCAAGCGTCCACCATAAAGCCTTATGTTGAAATAAGGCATTGTCTTGCGCTAAACCTATTGAGCCAAGAGGGATTATGAGCATGAATAATACACCTAGCCACCTACCTGCTGTGAATAAAAATCCCATGGCGATATCTCCGATTTTATATCGCAAGGGTACCGGTGTATCTCCTATTTTTCGCATGTCACTCTTGTAAATGTACCAAAAGGAGCTTTCTATATACCAGCAAAGCAGGAATAAAAGAATAAGTACGATAATAACTAAAGCTGTCATAATATCATTTTTTTAGGAGTTAATCTTCATGTATGTCCATAGAGGGTTCGGTCAGACGAATTTCTGTTTTACCGTCCGGCGATAAGGCTGCATAGTACCAATAACGGCCGCCCTGTCCCTCGATAAAGCAAGAATTCAAGATTTTGAGATATCCGATATACGGTTCATCCAAAATAAGACCGACCAGATTTCCGCTGGACAGGCAGGCGACTCTTCGGGTTGCAAGGCTGTAACTAAAAATTTCGGAGGAACCGGCAGTATCGCCATAGCTCGTGAAATAGATGACATCCGACTCAAGATTCCAAATAAGATTGACGATATTTTCCTTTATTGGGTCTTGTCCCGGAGCTACAATTTGACGAGAGGCCCCGGACTGGCGGTCGATCAGACGAATGCCATTTCGGTAGATGGAGCATCCTTCGGTTTCTCCGGCGATCACTTCATCTCGAAAAACCGGATTGGGATGAGTCGAAATATAAGCCACATACTTCATATCCACCGAGAAAATGCGCTCCGCATTCTCGGTTTCTATATCAGCCCGTTTGTTCCATTCGTCAATATTCGCTTGCGCATCTGTTTTTGCAACTTCCGTTGAGAACGTGTTGGGTATTTCTTGTTCGCAAGCCCGAATTGTCGCCATATATTCATCCCATTCAGCCTTTGCATTCTTATATACATCAAGCTGTTCTTGCCTATCCACTGCTTCTCGAATCTTTTCGGGAAGGTCATGAGAAGCGTATATGATTATTGCCAAAATACATATGGCCAACAACCAAATTACATTCTGTTGTTGTGATGTCATAGAGCTATTATTCTGAATATTCGACCAATCTATTGTTTACGAAGGTATAAGAACGAATCTTACTGACTGTACCCCAAAAACTATTATAGCCTCCATAGGTCAATACAATAATTTCGCAGCCCGATTCTACATGGCGAGTAACTTCTCATCCGACAGATAAGTTGTACTGGCAGGCATCCAAAGAATAGCATTTAACGGTTTAACAAAAAACACTCCAACAACCTGATTATCTATCTGCTGTGTCGAAAAAGCAATTTCGGAATCCGGACTATCCACGTAACATGGCATAAGAGGCATGGGTACCGTCACGCCATTAAATGTACAAAATGGATTGAGCTTGTACTGTGGTTCCTAATAATAAGCCACCAAAGAGTGAAAACCAAAATATAGAAGCATCGTTGCATTGTAATAAATTTATCAAAAAGGACTTGTGGTATTCCCGCTACAGTATACCAAGGAAAATATATCTTTAATTTATGGCCGTCAATACTCCATCCGTAAATTCAAGCTGGGAATATCGGCGTTTGCGAATTCTTGGTGTAATTCCAAACGCTTGGTAGATTCCAGAAGTCAATTCCAGCTCCATCAAATCCCGCTCATAATTGAAACTCCATGTTTCAATATTGCGTCCCCAAGATACATGTTTGCTAATGTCGTATGAGCCGATATCTACAACCTCTTGACACATCTGCTTTGTCATGCCAAGCTCAAGTTTGCCCATTGCAAGCAATACACCCCATTTTGATCCATATTTCCGAATAAGTTGGGCTTTTCGTTGTTCTGCTTTAATTCGCTGCTCCCGTTCTTTTTTCAGTTGTTCTTCTCGTTGCAAGGCTTCCTCCCGGGCTTTTTCTTGTTGCTTTTCAAGTTCTTGTTGCTTTTTCTTAGCTTCTTCTTTTTGCTTGCGTTCTTTCAGAATTGGCAATAATTGAGAAGGATTAAGATACTCGTCTTGCTCGGTAAGGAATTTTTTGTAATTTATCTTGTAATCTTCATAACCCAATGTGCTGCCATCAACAAGATGGAAGCATCCGCTCACAACGGAAGTTATTAGCGGATTCGCATCTTTGTGCGAGTTAGAACTCTTCAATTCTCCTATGAAATAATCTCCGTTGGGCCATACATATTGATACTTAAAGTTACCATAATCTTTACCTATATACCATCCATTTATAAGGATAATTGGTCCGATATATTTGCATCCATTCGGAAAATAAACAGTTGCAGCAATACAGTTATTAATAGTATGGCCCCAGAAGCTCCAGTCAATTGATTCTTTTTCGGTAGAAAACTGGAATCGAAATTCGGGTATCGCTTTAATTTGGGGATCGTTGTCAATAAACAAGTAAAACCGCAGATCAATCTCCCACTCTTTTGCTGATGACTTTTTTGAAATGGTGCGGTTTTCTTTGTTGTTATATACGGTGCCATAACAACCTAAAACAGGGCCACGGTATTCTTTGTAAGTTCCCAAGAATGTGCATGTTGAGTCGGAGCAATAAGTCCCCTCTAAAACAATGTTCCAATCTCTGCCTTTTTCCGGATGCAACGATAAATAAATAGGCCCATCGGATAACATTCCATTTTGGAAATTTCCACGACATATTATAAAATGATACCCTCCCTTACCTTTAATGGTGTAGGTTTTCGTTTGCTCTTCTGCATAGGAGGTTGAACACAGATAAGTCGCGAATAAAAGCAGTAAAAAACGTTTCATAAAGTAGATTAATTGGTGTTTGATTTTGTGTGATCTTGATGTTATTTCTTAGCAGGCATCCATTTCCCAAAACAAATCAAGACATCTTCGTTAAGTACCATCAATAATTTATAGGGCACCACTGCGTAATGCAGGTACATCCTCACAAAAGAAAATGCCTTAAATATGATGATAAAATCAGTGAGACAAATCCCGGCCAAATTTCCCATGAATCTTGCCGCATAATAGTCTAACTAAAAACCTGCAAGGTCTCTTGATAATAGATCATAGCAACAAATTTTTTGTTGCCATCCGACTCCTGATATGGCGGGTTAGTATAGAAACAGAAAGTGTGGAGTCGTTCGTTTATCTAACAAGAGGCTCTGGAATGCCCAACCGAAATAAACATAACACAATACCCCACACCTGTTCAGTATGGGGTAATAAAGATACGGCCGAGAAAGGCCGCGGAATGTACGCATACCGAAACAGATGATGAGTGTTGTCGTTATCCTTCGGTTGCGAAATTTTCCAGATTTCTTGTCAAGGATAAAAGCGAAACACTTTCATCAATATGTCCGCCGCTTACGCGACATGACAAAGATAGAAAATGTTTTTGCTTCGGACAACACTCATCGGGGTATTGTTGCGCAAATCTCGTAGAAAACGCCGTAGGAAATATTGCATTCCAAGCCGGTTCGCATCATGTGAGCGCTCTCACACGACGTTTAAGCCGACAAGACCGGAAAATGCCGCTATCTCCGGCATAATTTGCGGGCGCACTTTTTATCCTCTTGTTCGATGGCAGGTATGCGTTGACTTTGGAACCAGTCGAGAATATCTTTCCGCAGGAAATAAAGTTTGCGCCCGCCGTGATCAAGTTTGCAAAACGGAATTTTACCCTGATGGACCAATTTATAAATAGTGGACTTGCTGCAACCCATTAACCGAACAAGCTCTTCGAGATTCATAACCTCTTTATCCGAGGGTTGAACCGAGGTCGGATTTTCCATGATGCACCCAAAAAGAGTCCAAAGTTCTTTTTGTGGTCCTACAATCAGCATAGCAATCGGAGTGTCGTCCGTAATTAAATCATTTTTCATAAGAAAAGAATTAAGTTTTACTTGATTTCTTTTCTCAGATATATGATGAGAATCCAAACAGAGTGAGCATAAGAAAACCGCCCCAAAATCAGATGATTTCGGAGCGGTCGCACACATCGGACAAGAAAAATTCCCAGCCGTTTGGGGCGGGTGGGGTCACAAAGTCACACCCCTATATAAGGGGTTGTGACTGTGACCCGCCTCCCACAAGCCTGTAACAAGACATAGATATTCAGAAAGGTTCATCGTGCAACTCGGGTTGTGAAACCTCGACTTGCGACCCCGGGAGGTAATAACCGCCTGCTTGGTTCTTCACGATGTTACCGGCCTTGACAGCACGGGAGATTTTCATCTTGGCCCCGCTCTCTTTTACATTCAACCGTTCACGAATCAATTCTGCCAACTCCGAATGCGAATAGACTTTACCGCTCTCCATGACCTCGGCGAATACATCCTCTTTTGGTTGAGGAGCCGGCAGACCGCACGGCTCTGGTAGGCCGGCCGCATTGATCTGGAATGCGAACTCCGAAAACGGCTCGTTCCGGCAATACTGCGGCGAAACGACGGAAGTAGCACTATCGGCCTTGACGAGCATGACCGTTTCAGCCTTACGGAGCAATGCCGAACCGAGGTGTCCACGAGCTTTTTCGCCGCCGGGATTGGAATGCAACACACAAAGGATATGGTTGTCGTACTCGCTGCTCCACCGCATCAGCTCGCACGTCAGGGCCTCGGACTCGTGCAAGTCATTGGGATCGTTGCAGAGGTCGGCCACACCGTCGAGAATCAGCAGGTCGGGCTTATACCGTCGCAGAATTTCGGAAGTAACCTCCTTGCGCTGATCGGGTGTCAACTCCCGCAACGCCGCAACGATCAGTTTATCGTGGTTGCGGTCAGTGGGTAGTCCGATGCTCCGAAGAATCCGCCGGGCGATCTTATGGACGTGGGCTTTCGACTGCTCCGTGTCGATATAGACCACCTTACCCGTAGCGGGCGTATCGAACCCCATGAACTCCGAATCGGAAAGGAAGCCCGAAGCCACGGCACACGTCAAAAAAGTCTTTCTTGACTTGGCCAATCCTACCACAGCGGAGACATTACCCCGAGAAGCGATTAAATTACCCCGAATTCGCACGATCGGCTGCGGATCGGGCACTCGTTCGGACAAGTCGATAATAAGTGCCGAAATGTCAATTTTAGCGCTTTGCTCCGGCTTGCTCATGATACAATCATCTACGAATCCCATTACCGCCTACATTTTGAAGTGATCGAGACCTTCGAGAATCAAGTCGAACGCATACCGAGCACTCGGAGAATCGGCCGGATTGTGTGTAATGATGGCCCGGCGGTCGCACGCCTCGATTTCCAACAATTCGTACAATCCTTTTTGCGGGTCGTCGAACTTTGCAGTATAGATTAAATCAGCCAATCCGATACGCTTGATTTCGGGATTGGATGTTAGTCTCATGCCCACAATCAATGCGTCGTCCCGGTTCTCGACGTACAAAGCTTTGTAGAGAGTGTCCCTCAACAAAATCAACAACCGATTATCCACTCCGCTGTCGTTGAGGTCTACGCAATGCTCCAATACCTTGATTTGCTCTTCCAACTTATTGATGATGTAAGGCTTTGCATCGGGACGCTGGCGGTAACGAGCCAACTCCCGCATCTTATCGAGCTTGATGGTTTCGAGAGTTTCCATAAGGCTACCCGATTTTAAAAGTGCCGCACGAATGCACGGAACAGCCTTTGTTTTCAACACTTCGAGCAATCCGCAATGCGGCCTCCGAACGTTTCGACACAGGACGCGTCAGACGCTCGTCAATCCACACAAGCAACTCCTTTTTCGAGAAGACCGTACGTCGTCCGAACTTGCGATAGGGAATCGAATTTTTGTAGATAAGATTGTAGAGCGAAGACCGTGTAGTGGGGATGCCCTGTTCAGTCAGAAACCGGGCTGCATTCTCAACGGTCATGCCGTCCGTTTCGACGGCTTCGTTCTTGCGCCGGAAGTCAGCGAGTTTCGGAATGATGGCGCAGACCGCTTCGTCGATGATGGTTTTCAGCTGCGCTGGAGTAGTTACAATTACGGAATGATCCATAACTTTACACTATTTAACGATTTGACATTTCCCGCCGGCCGAGCGGGTTGCTCAACGTTGATAGTGCAAAGGTGAGGAATACGAATCCAAAACGTAAATAGCGGATAACCAAGTAATAAATGCCAATAAATGTAAACGGCATGCCCAGCAAAGCAAGATAAATACTGGGCAACACAATAGTTAAATGTAACCTAATGTAAATGGGCTGACCAGTAAAAACCTATTTTTACCGGTCAAAAAAATCATAATTTTTTACAAATTTCTTCAATGGTTGCTTCTATATCGATTTTTCTGGGCCCGATACCCGAATCAAACCGCACGATTAATCCTTTGCGCATCCAATCTTCGACCGTTTTCCGATTACGTCCTGTAATCTTTGAAAACTGCCCAACGGTTACAGCACGTTCTTCATCCGGAAAAGACGACAAAGGAAAAGCTCTCTCATTACCATTCATATCGCACAATAGAACATCCGAAGTCATATAATTTTGAAGTTTTTCGAGAGTCTCCTTGAATCTATGCCGTTGTGCATGATCAGCCTTTTTTACTCGAATATCAATATTGCACCAATCATAATCGTCTCTATTGACTCCATGACATTCAACCAACTCTTTTGCAATTGCCTCACGAGTTTCTAATGAGAATTGCATTAAAAATTTATCGTATTTATACCGTCCCATAATGCTAAAATTGCGTGAGTAATTCCGCATTCTTCTGCCGCTCCTCGCGCTCGAAGCTGGCGAGGTAGTTTTCCGTCGTTTTGAGGTCGCTGTGCCCGAGCGATTCGGAGATATAGGCGATGTTGGCCCCTGCGCGCTTCAAGACCGTAGCAAACGAATGCCGGGCGGTGTAGGTCGAGATATTGCCTATTCCGAGGACACGGCCGATTTCCGCCATCCGTTTGTTGATGGCTTTGGTCAGATACATCGTTTTCATCTTTTGTTTCATCGCATCTTCCGACCCGTCGAGAATCGGGAAAATGAATCGCTCCGGCGCTGGCGCATTGCCTCGTCGGTCGATAATGGCCCGCATCTGTTCGGTGACAATAACTCGAATCTCTTTGCGAGTTTTGGTGGTGTGTTCCGTTTTTTGCCGGACAAAACAAATTTCGCCGTTCACGATGTCCCGATACCTCAACTTCACGAAATCGGCGACGTTGATGCCATTGCACAAGTAGAGGAACAGCCAATAATCGCGGTATTTGGCCGAAGTGTCGGTTCCGTCGTCGTAACGGGCGATTTGTCCGATCTGCTCTAATGTAAGCGCCAGCTTGCGTCCTTCACCAGCTTGTATTTCATAGCGACCGCGGCCGAACGGATATTGCGCCTCCTTGACTACGCCAAGACGTCGAGCTTCATTGAGGATGGCTCGCAGATGACGCAAGTGTATCGAAACAGTCGTCTGTGTTTTTCCCTCCTTGTGCAGAAATGCAGCATACTTGTCCAACCACGCGACCGTGATTACCTCGAACCGGATATGCTCACCAGAGAAACGCTCCAACCCTTTCAACACGTTATCGTAGACAAGCATACTGCCGATACGCTCAGCCTTTCGCAAATGCTCTATCTTCGCCCGGAACATCGTATTTACCGTATCCGACGCTGCACCTTTCAACCGACCGTTGAGAGCATCGAGAGAGAAGCTGCCCGCCGAAGCCAGCTCTTCGACGGCAGATCGTACAATCTGATAGCTGTTTTCGATGTCCTTGCGGACTGCGACAGCCTGCCGGGCTTTCGAGGCCGGCAATACATCCCATTCCTCCGGGGTCATATCTTTTCCGGTCGGGTAGTATCGACGATCCCGGGCATAGGTTACCCGAATACGAACCGGATAAAGTCCGCTTTTCTTCGGGTGGCTCGTATCGAGCATTGCCGCGACCGTGATACCGTCTTTTGCGTAATTCATTTTGTGTATAAATTTCGGAATCGGGCACACAATTTATACACAAAACTACAAAATAAATAGAAATAGACAAAAACAGAATGAAAGAAAATAGTTATATTTACATCTGAAAAACAAACAATTACGAACAGATGTAGAAATCGGTCGAAATTCGTAAAAACAGCCGAATTATGCCTACGGATCAGAAGGTTACAGGTTTGAGTCCTGTCGGTGTCACACTCAAAATCAACCTCTTACAGCAATGTAAGAGGTTTTTCGTGTCGTATCCGAAAACTCCGGCCCTAAGAAGAGGTGTAGCACGCAATTTGCGAAAGGGGCGAACATGAACAAGAAAACAATTCTGATACTGCTGCTGGCGACGGCGGCATGGAGTGAACCGAGAGCGGAAATGTGCACGAGAGTAGTATACACGGGCCCGGAAGAAACAACGCTGACGGGCCGGACGATGGACTGGAAAGAAGACCCGCAGAGCAAACTCTGGGTATTCCCGCGGGGCATGCGCCGCGACGGAGCGGCGGGCGCGAACTCGCTGGAATGGACGTCGAAATACGGCAGTGTGGTGACCTCGGCCTACGACATCTGCACGACGGACGGGATGAACGAAAAAGGACTGGCCGCGAATCTGCTGTGGCTGGCGGAATCGGAATACCCCGCGAACGACGGCCGCAAACCGGCCCTCTCGGTCTCGGCATGGACGCAATACGTACTGGACAACTTCGCGACGGTGGACGAAGCCGTGGCCGCCTTTTCGGGCGGCGAATTCGACGTGGTTTCGGACATGATGCCCGACGGCACGAGGATGGCGGCGCTCCATCTGTCGGTGTCGGACGCCACGGGCGACAGCGCCATATTTGAATACATCGACGGCAAACTTGCCATCCACCACGACTGCGCCTACAAAGTCATGACCAACTCGCCCGCATTCGAGAAACAGCTGGCGCTCGACGACTATTGGAACAGCATCGGAGGGCTCGTTTTCCTGCCGGGCACCAACCGGGCGGCCGACCGTTTCGTACGGGCTTCGTTCTACATAGATGCGGTTCCCAAAACCGCCGAGCAGCGGCTGGCCGTGGCATCGGTCTTCAGCGTCATCCGCAACGTCTCGGTGCCGCTGGGCATCAGCACGCCCGACGAACCGAACATCTCGTCGACGCGCTGGCGCACGGTCGCCGACCAGAAAAACCGCGTCTACTACTACGAATCGGTGCTCTATCCGTTCCTTATCTGGGTGGATTTCGACGAACTGGATTTCACGGCAGGCGCTCCCGTCGGGATGATCGACCCGGCCTCGGGCAAACGGTATGCCGGGAACACGAGCGCAGAGTTCAGCCCGGCCGAGCCGTTCGTCTTTCAAGCGGCGAAATAGCACAAGTCCCGGAAAACGAATGTTTCCGGGACTTTCTCATTCGAGGAAATGATTCTCCTGGTTGTTGGTGCGGGAGAACTCGCGGATGGACTTAAGGTGGCGCTGCAACATGGCGACGCACCCTTGCTCGTCGTGCTCGCGGACGCACCGCAGCAACTCGCGATGCTCGAAACAAACCTCGTCCAACAGCACGGAACAAACCCGATAACGCTGATAATAGCGCAGAACGTCGGGCGTAATAACCAACAGCAACGACACGATGACGGGATTGTGCGCCCCGCGCCGAAACTACGATTCTGCCGAAAATCAGCGCAATCGCTAACTTTTTGTTGCCGAAAGCGGTTTTTCTGCTAAAAGTTTTTAACTTTGTACAAAACAGCTAACCGACCGCAAACATGGCAAAACGGGAACTTTTACTCGGAGACGAAGCTCTCGCGCTGGGAGCCCTCCACGCAGGTCTGTCGGGGGTGTACGCCTACCCTGGCACCCCCTCGACCGAAATCACCGAATACATCCAGCTCCATCCGCTCACCGCACAGCGCGGCATCCACTGCGCATGGTCGGCCAACGAAAAAACCGCCATGGAGGAAGCCCTGGGGATGTCGTTCGCCGGAAAGCGGGCGCTGGTCTGCATGAAGCACGTAGGGATGAACGTCGCGGCCGACGCGTTCGTCAACGCGGCCATGACGGGAGCCAACGGCGGTCTGGTCGTCGTGGCGGCCGACGATCCCTCGATGCACTCGTCGCAGAACGAGCAGGATTCGCGCTTCTACGGCAAATTCGCCGGAGTGCCGGTCTTCGAGCCCTCGACCCAGCAGGAAGCCTACGACATGGTACAGGAGGCGTTCGGGCTGTCGGAACGCCACCGCATCCCGGTGCTGATGCGCCTGACGACCCGCATGGCCCATTCGCGCGCCGTGGTCGAAGTGGCCGACGTACGCGAACAGAACGCCCTGCACTGCCCCGAAGCGGAGCACAAGCGCCAATGGGTGCTGATGCCGGCCAATTCGCGCGTGCGCTACAAAGCACTGCTCGAAGAGAACGCCCGGCTGGAGCAGGAAGCCGAAACGAGCCGATTCAACACCTATACCGACGGGGCCGACAAGTCGCTGGGCATCATTGCCTGCGGCATCGCCCACAACTATGTCATGGAGAACTTCGCGCAGGGGGCGCCGTATCCCGTGCTGAAGATTTCGCAATATCCCCTGCCCGCGGCGCTGATTCGCCGCATGGCCGCCGAGTGCCGGGCGCTGCTCGTCGCCGAAGAGGGGCAGCCCGTGGTCGAAGAAGCCCTGCGGGGCATTCTGCCGACCCCCATAGCAATCCGCGGGCGGCTCACGGGCGAACTTCCCCGCACGGGCGAACTGACGCCCGACAGCGTGCGCGCCGCCTTGGGACTGGCACCGCTGGAAGCCCACGCCCCGAGCGAAATCGTCGTACCGCGTCCGCCCGCCCTGTGCCAGGGCTGCGGCCACCGTGACATGTACACGGCGCTGACCGAAGTGGTCCGCGAAGAATATCCCACCGCCAAGGTCTTCAGCGACATCGGCTGCTACACGCTCGGGTGGCTGGCGCCGTTCCATGCCATCGACACGGTGGTGGACATGGGCGCGTCGATCACCATGGCCAAGGGAGCCGCCGACGCAGGACTGCGCCCGGCCATCGCCGTCATCGGCGACTCGACCTTCACCCACTCGGGCATGACGGGGCTGCTGGACGCCGTGAACGAACGGAGCCCCATCACGGTCATCATTTCGGACAACCTCACCACGGGCATGACGGGCGGCCAGGATTCGGCGGGCACCGGACGCCTGGAACAGATATGCGCCGGGCTGGGCGTCGACCCGGCCCACATCCGCGTGACGGTGCCGCTGCCCAAGAACCGCGAAGAGATGAAACGGCTTATCCGCGAAGAAATCACCTACGACGGCGTGTCGGTCATCGTCCCTCGCCGCGAGTGCATCCAGACGGCCAAGCGCCACGCCGCCAAGAAATAGCCCCACCCAACCACCAGCGACAATGAAAAAGGACATCATACTTTCGGGCGTCGGAGGACAAGGCATCCTCTCGATAGCCACGGTCATCGGCCGCGCCGTGCTCGACGCAGGGCTCCGAATCAAGCAGGCCGAAGTGCACGGCATGAGCCAGCGCGGCGGCGACGTGCAGTCGAACCTGCGCATTTCGTCGGACGAAGTGCGCTCGGACCTGATTCCGCAGGGGGCCGCCGACATCGTTATTTCGCTCGAACCCATGGAGGCGCTGCGCTACCTGAAGTGGCTCGCGGCCGACGGATGGATCGTGACCAACACCGTCCCGTTCAAGAACATCGACAACTACCCGGCGGACGACGCCATCGCCCGCGAACTCGCGGCCCGGCCCCATGTCGTCCGAATCGACGCCGAAGCCATCGCCCGGGAAGCCGCCTCGCCCCGCTCGGCCAACATGGCGCTCTTAGGCGCCGCGGCACCCTTCCTGGAACTCCCGGTCGAGAAGCTGGAACAAGGCATCCGCGACATCTTCGCCCGCAAGGGAGAGCAAGTCGTCGAACAGAACCTCGCGGCGTTCCGCGCCGGATACGCCCACGCCCAAAAACAGATAGGATGACGAAGACCCTGCCGCTGCCCGCTTCGGCCCTCGGCGAGGTGCTGGAGCGGATGGAGATCGCCGACATCGCGCAGGCGACCATCCGTCAGTCGGGCGACATCGCCCGCACGCTGGAACAGGAATCGGGAACCGAATTCCTCCATCTGGAAATGGGGATTCCGGGACTGCCGCCCCACGAAGCCGGGGTCGAAGCCGAATGCGCGGCCCTGCGGCAGGGCGTCGCGTCGCTCTACCCCAACATGTTCGGCATCCCGGCGCTCAAGAACGCCGCGTCGCGGTTCGTCCGGGCGTTCCTCGACGTCGATATAGCCCCCAAAGGCTGCATCCCGACGGTAGGTTCGATGCAGGGCAGTTTCTGCGCGTTCCTGCTCTCGTCGCAGCTCGACCCGCAGAAAGACACCATTCTGTTCATCGACCCGGGGTTCCCGGTCCAGCGCAGTCAGGTCAGTCTGCTGAACATCCGCAGCGAATCGTTCGACATCTACGAACACCGGGCCGAAAAACTGGGCCCCAAAATCGAGAGCTACCTCTCGACGGGCCGCATCGCCGCCATCGTCTACTCCAACCCCAATAACCCGGCGTGGATATGCCTGACCGAAGGCGAACTGCGCACCCTCGGCGAACTGGCCACACGCTACGACACGGTGGTCATCGAAGACCTCGCCTACCTCTGCATGGACTTCCGCAAGCCGCTGGGGCGTCCGTTCGAGCCGCCCTACCAAGCCACCGTGGCACGCTATACGGACAACTATATCCTGCTGATTTCGGGCTCGAAGATTTTCAGCTATGCCGGGCAGCGCATCGCCATCGCGGCCATCTCCGACGCCCTCTACCACCGCGAATACCCCGCCCTGCGCCAGCGCTACGGCATCGGACGGCTGGGCGAAGCCTACGTGCTGGCGATTCTCTACGCCGCATCGTCGGGCACGAGCCACTCGGCGCAGTATGCGCTGGCCGCCATGTTCGACGCGGCGGCCGACGGTCGGCTGGACTTCGTGGGAGACACTTCCGAATATGCCCGCCGAGCCCGCCGGACCAAGGAAATCTTCCTGCGCCACGGCTTCCGCATCGTCTACGACAAGGACCGGGACGAGGAGGTCAGCGACGGATTTTTCTACACGGTCGGCTACCCCGGGCTGAGCGGCTCGGAACTGCTGCGCGACCTGCTGCTGCACGGCATCTGCGCCATTGCCCTTTCGCTCACGGGCAGCCGCCAGGAGGGCATCCGCGTCTGTGTCTCGCAGATGAACCGCCCCGAACAATTCGACATGCTCGAAGAACGTCTTGCACTCTTCGCACAAACCCACCCGCTTGAATAACCGCCCATGAAATACACTTCCGCCGCCGAAGCCGCAGGGCTCATCCGCTCCCACGACAGCGTCTACATCCAGGGCAGCACCTCGATTCCGGAGACGCTCGTGGCCGCCATGGCCGCCCGGGGCCCCGAACTCACCGGAGTGAAACTCTACTCGGGATTCGCCGTAGGCCGTGCCGACGCCCCCTACTGCCGCCCCGAATACAAGGACGCCTTTTTGGTCAACAGCCTGTTCGTGGCCAACAACATCCGCCGCTGGCTGGCCGAGGGCTACGGGCAGACGATACCTGCTTTCTTAGGCGAAATCCCGGGGCTGTTCCGCAACGGCACGCTGCCTGTGGACGTGGCGCTGCTCAACGTATCTCCGCCCAACGAGGAGGGCTACTGCTCCTACGGCGTTTCGGCCGACCTGGCCGTCTCGGCCGTGGAGTGCGCCAAGACGGTCATCGCGCAGGTCAACCCGCACATGCCTTTCTCCTATGGCGACGCACTGATCCACGTATCGCGCATAGCGGCGGCGGTCGAAGCCGACGAACCGCTGGTGGAGGTTCCCACGGCCACCCCGACTGAGACGGAAACCCGCATCGGCAACTACATCGCCGAACTCATCCCCGACGGTGCGACGCTCCAAATCGGCGTAGGCGGCATACCCAACGCCGTACTGGCGGCGCTCAAAGGCCACAAACACCTCGGGCTGCACACCGAAGCGATGACCGACGGGGTGCTTCCGCTGCTGGGAAGCGGCGTAATCGACAACTCGCAGAAAAAGGTGCTGCCCGGTACGACGGTGGCGTCGCTGGCGCTGGGCTCGCGCAGGCTCTACGACTACATGGACTACCGCAAAGACCTGCTGATGAAAGACGTGGCGTGGACCAACGACCCGTTCCGCATCCGCGAAAATCCGCGCGTGATGGCCATCAACTCGGCCGTGGAGGTCGACCTGACGGGGCAGGTATGCGCCGATTCGGTCGGCGAACGCATCATCTCGGGCGTGGGCGGCCAGCACGACTTCATGTACGGCGGTGCGCTGTCGGAGGGCGGCAAGACCTTCATCGCCATCCCCTCGGCGACACCCAAGGGCGAATCGAAAATCCGTGCGCGTCTGAGCCCCGGAGCGGGCGTCGTGACGACCCGCCACATGGTACAGCACATCGTCACTGAATACGGCGTAGCGCATCTGCGGGGCAAGAACCTGGCCCAGCGGGCCCGGGCGCTGATTGCAATCGCCCACCCCTCGGTCCGCGAAGAACTCGAACGCGCCGCCTGCGAACGCTTCGGCTATTCGTTCGTCCACCTGCGCGGATAGGCCGCAAGCCCCCAGGATGCCGAATTCCATTCCTGTCACTCCGAGGAAAGGCAGAGCCTTGACGAAGAATCCATCTCGCAAAACAGATTCTTCGCTGCGCTCAGAATGACATTTCACTTATCATTTACCGAAAAGAACGGCCCCGAGCCGTTCTTTTTTTGCTGCCTGCGAAGATGCGCCAACAAGGCATTGCCGGACGGATTATGGCGCTGTCGAAGGCCGAAATCCGATAAAAGAGTAAAAATTTATTGATTTTCGATAAAAATAAATTGTTTTTCGAGCAATAAATCGTACATTTGTCCGTTGACATACGAGGAAACCGGCCACCGGTCCCGACCGCAAACAGGAAAAAACATGATAAGACTGCACCAAATCCACAAAACCTACAACAACGGTTCGCCCCTGCATGTGCTCAAGGGCATCGACCTCGAAGTGGCCCGCGGCGAACTGGTGTCGATCATGGGCGCTTCGGGCTCGGGCAAGTCGACGCTGCTGAACATCCTGGGCATTCTGGACAACTACGACAGCGGCGAATACTACCTGGCCGGGCGGCTGATCCGCCACCTGAGCGAGACGCAGGCGGCCGAAGCGCGCAACAACATGATCGGCTACATCTTCCAGTCGTTCAACCTCATCGGCTACAAGAACGCGATGGAGAATGTCGCCCTGCCGCTCTATTACCAAGGCGTGCCGCGCCGCAGACGCAACGCCCTGGCGCTCGAATACCTCGACATGCTGGGGCTCCGCGACTGGGCGGCCCACCTGCCCAACGAAATGTCGGGCGGGCAGAAACAGCGCGTAGCCATCGCGCGGGCCCTGATAAACGAACCGCAAATCATCCTGGCCGACGAACCGACGGGCGCCCTCGACAGCGCTACGTCGCAGGAGGTGATGAACCTGCTGCGGCGCGTCAACACCGACCTGGGCATGACGATCATCTGCGTGACCCACGAACAGTCCATCGCCGACCAGACCGACCGCATCATCCGCCTGCGCGACGGCGTGATAGACACCATCACCACAACGGACCCGGGACGATGAACGAACTGCTGCTCGAAATCTGGACCTCGGTCCGCCGCAACAAACTGCGCACGTTCCTGACGGGATTTTCCGTGGCGTGGGGCATCTTCATGCTGGTCATCCTGCTGGGCTCGGGCAACGGACTGAAGAACGGCGTGCTCTCCAACTTCGGCAGCTACGCCGTCAACTCCATCGACCTCTACGGCGGGCGGACCTCGAAACCCTGGAAAGGCTACGAGAAAGGACGCCACATACGGCTCAACAACAACGACATAGCTATCCTGCGGCGCGAATTCCCCGAAATCGAAGAAGTCGCGGCCGCCAAATGGCTCTCGGGCTGCACAGCCTCCTACGGCAGGCTCTACGCGCAGACATGGCTGAAAGGAACCCATCCCAAAACACAGCGGATGGAGGGCATCGAACTCTCGGCGGGCCGCTATATCAATGAAGAAGACCTCCGCTTCTACCGCCGCTCCATTGTCATCGACGAACCCCTGCAACGCCTGCTCTTCAAGGACGAAGACCCCATCGGCAAGCAAATCAAGGTCGGCAGCTCGGTTTTCACGGTCGTCGGCGTGGAGAAAGGGGACGCGCAGCGCGGCAACTCCTCGTGCAGCATCCCGCTGACCACGGCCCAGCTGCTTTACAGCGCCAACGATCCCGAAGTAAGCAACATCGTTTTCACACTGCGCGGCATAACGACCACCGCGCAGATGAAAGACTTCGAGCAGCGCCTGCTCCGGCGTTTGGCCGCCGGACACAACTTCGCCCCGGACGACGAAAGCGCCGTCTGGATCGACAATACCCTGGAACGCTACAAAAGCATGATGGTCGTCTTCGGCGGCATCAACCTGTTCGTGTGGATTATCGGCATGGGAACCCTGCTGACGGGCATCGTCGGGGTGAGCAACATCATGCTGGTGACCATCTCGGAGCGGACCGCCGAATTCGGCATCCGCAAGGCGCTGGGAGCCCGGCCGTCGTCGATCGTGCGGCTGATTCTGACCGAATCGGTCATGCTCACCGCCGCGTTCGGCTACATGGGCATGGTACTGGGCGTCGCCGTCATGGAAGCGGTGAATCACTATCTGGTCGCCTCGCAGCAGGTGTCGGACGGTCCCACGGTCTTTCTAAACCCGACGCTCGACATCGGGGTAGCCGCCAGCGCCACGCTGGTGCTGGTGCTCTCCGGACTGATCGCCGGCTACATCCCGGCCCGCCGCGCCGCCCGGCTCAAAACCATCGACGCACTCAGATACAACAAATAGGACAGCCATGCAATTCTTCGACCCCGACCGCTGGAACGAAATCTGGCAAACCATCAGCCGCAACCGCAGGCGCAGCGTCATGACGGCGCTGAGCGTCTTTTGGGGCATCTTCATGCTGACCGTGCTGCTGGGCGCCAGCGCCGGACTCGAACGCACGTTCGCCCGCCAAATCGGAGAGATGAGCACCAACCTGGTGCTGATGCAAGGCAACCGCACGTCGCTCCCCTACAAGGGGATGCCCTCGGACCGGCAATGGAACCTCGAAACCGAAGACGTCGCCGCCGTCAAGCAGCTTCCCGAAGTGCTTTATGCCACGGGGCTCAACTGGGGCGGGTCGCACCCGTGCAGCCGCCAGGGGCGCAAGGGCGACTACGGCGTCATGGGCCACACCCCCGACTACCAGCTCATCAACCCCGAAAAAATCATCTACGGCCGCTACATCAACGAAATCGACATCCAGCGCAAGCGCAAAGTCTGCGTCATCGGCACGCAGGTGTGGAAAGACCTCTTCCCGGGCGGCGAGGACCCCACGGGCCAGATGATCCGCATGGGCGGCGCCTATTTCACGGTCGTCGGGGTCCAGCAGCGGCAGAGCTCGATGGTTTCGTTCAGCAACGTCGAACGCACGGTTGTACTGCCCGCCACCCTCGTGCAGCAGCTTTTCGGCTTCGGCAACACGGTCCACATGCTTGCCGTCGCCGGACGCGACGACGTGGACAGCCGGACCTTGCAGGAAGTCTGCAAAAAGACGGTCTTCGCCCGGCACATCATCGCGCCCGACGACGAAAAAGCGGCTTGGATAATGGCCGTGGCCGAGTTCATCGAGAAGTTCCGCGGCGTCACGCGCGGCATCAGGCTGCTGACCTGGATCGTCGGACTGGGAACCCTGCTGGCGGGCATCGTCGGGGTGAGCAACATCATGCTGGTGACCATCAAGGAGCGGACGCAGGAAATCGGCATCCGCCGCGCCATCGGAGCCCCTCCGGGCGCCATCCTCTCGCAGATACTGAGCGAAAGTTTCGTGCTGACGTTCATTGCGGGCGTGCTGGGGCTGACCGCCGCCGTCGGACTGCTCTCGGTGGCCGATTCGGCCTACCACCAGGCGGTGGTCGTGGCGCAGGAGGGGGCCGACGTCTCGTGGCAGGTGTCGTTCGGCACCGCCCTGCTGGCGTTGGCCATCATCGGCGCCGGCAGTCTGCTGGCCGGCGTCATTCCGGCCTTTCGGGCACTGAAAATCAAGGCGGTGGACGCCATACGCGAAGAATAGAGACAACAACAAAACGGATACGGCTATGAAAAAATTCCTCAAAATCCTTTCGGGCGTGCTTTTCGCGGCGCTGCTGCTCGGCACGTTCTGGTTTCTGTGGCAGAAGACCCGCCCCGAGAAGACGGTCTACGCCATCGTGCAGCCCAAGCTCGACACCCTCCGGCAGTACGTCATCGCCACGGGCAAGGTACAGCCCCGCGACGAAGTGCTTATCAAGCCCCAGATTTCGGGCATCGTCTCCGCCGTCTGCAAGGAAGCGGGACAGAGCGTGCGCAAGGGAGACATCATCGCCACGGTCAAGGTTGTGCCCGAAATGGGACAGCTGTCGAGTGCCGAATCGCGCGTCTCGGTGGCCGAAATCGCCCTTGCCCAGACCCGCCGCGAGCACAACCGCACGGAGGTGCTCCACGAAAGAGGGGTCGTCTCCGACGAGGAGTACGAGCAGAGCCGCGCCACGCTGGCCAAGGCCGAGGAGGAACTGCGCAATGCCCGCGAAAACATGGAAATCGTCAAGAACGGCATCACCCAGCGCTATAAGGATTTGAGCAACACGCAAATACGTTCCACCATCGACGGCATGATCCTCGACGTGCCCATCAAGGTCGGCAACTCGGTCATCCAGGCCAACACCTTCAACGACGGCACCACCATCGCCACTGTGGCCGACATGACCAACATGCAGTTCCAGGGCAAGGTCGACGAGACCGACGTGGGCAAACTCCGCAGCGGCATGCCCGTGCGGCTGACCATCGGCGCCTTGCAGGACGTCGAACTCGATGCCGAACTGGAGTACGTGGCCCCCAAGGCGACCGAGGACAACGGCGTCATCATGTTCGAGGTCAAAGCTGCCGTGAGCATCCCCGAGGGGATTTTCGTGCGGGCCGGATACAGCGCCAACGCCAGCGTGATGATCGAGAACCGCGAAGGGGTACTCACCCTGCCCGAAAGCACCGTCGAATTCGACGGCGGCAAATCCTACGTGCAGGTCCTCACCAGCCCCGAGGGGAGCGAGGAGCAGACTTTCGAGCGCCGCGAAGTGGGCGTCGGTCTCTCCGACGGCATCGACATGGAGATTACGGAGGGTGTCGGCGAGAACGACCGGGTCCGCGGCGCCAAACAGGCAGTCAAAGAGAAGTAGGCCATGAAAAAGTTCATTCTGACCGTCGCGCTGTGGGCCGCCGCCGCACAAGCCCAGCAGCCCGGGCCCGGCGCCCCGTGGACGCTCGAAGAGTGCATCCGCCACGCCCAGCAGAACAACATCGAAGTGCAGCAGCAGGCTCTGACCGTCGAACGGCGCAGCGTGGAACTCTCCACGGCGCGCTTCAGCCGGCTGCCCGATCTGAACGCCGCCGTCGGCTACAATGCGTCGTTCGGACGCGGCACCTCGGCCGACAACGTCCGCCGGAACGAGACGCTGCAAACCGGTTCGTTCGACCTCTCGGCTTCGATGCCGCTGTTCGAGGGGCTGCGCATCAACCGCCGGATCAAGGGCGGCAAACTCGACCTGGCCGCCGCCACCGAAGACCTCGAACGCATCCGCGAAGACGTGGCGGTGCGGGTCATGACCCGTTATCTGGAAGTGCTCTACAACAAGGAACTTGTCGGCGTGGCCGAACGGCAGCTGGCGCTGAGCAGCCGGCAGGCGGCCCGCAGCCGCGAACTGGTGGACGCAGGCAGGCAGCCCGAATCGGCCCTCTACGAAAGCCAGGCGCTCGAAGCCAACGACTTCCTTGCGCTCACGCAGGCCCGCAACAACCTCAGTCTTGCCCTGCTCGACCTGAGCCAGACGCTCAACCGCGAGAGCGCCGCAGGCTTCGACATCGCGGTGCCCCGGCTCGACAGCATCGCGCTTGCGTCGCTGCGCCGCTTGGGCTCGGCCGATGCGGTCTACGACTACGCGGCGCAGAACCGCCCCCACATCCGCTCCGAAAGGCTGCGGCTCGAAAGCACCGAAAACGCCGTCCGCATCGCCCGCTCGGCCCTCTACCCCACGCTTTCGCTGCGCGGCGGCTTCGGCACGGGCATATACAGCACCATGGACATGGATTTCTGGCCCCAGTTCGCCAAGAACCGCAACGAATTCGTGGGGCTCTCCTTAGGCATACCGATTTTCAACCGCCGCGCCACGCGCAACAACGTCCGCACGGCCAAGATTTCGGTGCGCAGCCAGCAACTTGCGCTGCTGAATGCCGAACAGGCCCTGCGCAAGGAAATCGAACAGGCGTGGGTCAACGCCGATGCGGCCTACGCCAAATACGGTGCGGCCGAGAAAGCCCTGGCAGCGGCGCGCGTGGCTTTCGCCTACGAAGAGCGCAAGGCCGAAGCGGGCCGCTCGACCCTCTTCGACTTCAACGACGCCAAGACCCGGATGCAGAAAGCCGAAGCCGAACTGGCGCAGGCCCGCTACGAATTCGTGTTCCGTCAGAAAATCCTCGACTACTACCGCGGCGAACCCCTGACGCTGGGAAAATAAAAAAATTGGGTTACTTTTGCAGCCATAAAACGCACCCGCGATGGACTGGCTCCGAACCATACTCGTCGAACACTCGGCCCTGCAGGCCGTGATGGTCATCTCGCTCATCTCGCTCGTCGGCATCGGGCTGGGCAAAATCCGCTTTTTCGGCATTTCGCTCGGAGCGGCGTTCATCTTCTTCGTGGGGATTCTGGCCGGACACTGCGGACTGACGATCGACCCGGCAATGCTGGCCTACGTCGAGAGTTTCGGTCTCGTGCTGTTCGTCTATGCCCTCGGGTTGCAGGTGGGACCCGGTTTCTTCAGCTCGATGCGCGCCGACGGCGTGCGCCTGCTACTCCCCTCCATCGCGGTCATCGCGCTCGGCACCGGAGCCGCCGTAGGGCTGAGCTACGCTTTCGGAATCCCCATGCCCAGCATGTCGGGCATTCTGTGCGGCGCCACGACCAACACCCCGGCCTTGGGTGCCGCCCAGCAGACGCTCCAACTGCTCGGAGAGGAGACCAACGGCGCCGCCTTGGGCTGCGCCCTCACCTACCCGATGGGTGTGGTGGGGGTAATCCTGGCCCTGCTTTTCGTCCGCAGGACATTCGTCCGCCCCTCCGACCTGACGGGCCCCGACGCCGAACACCGCCGCAGCGTCTTCATCGCCAGCTACCGGCTGACCAATCCGGCCCTTTTCGGCAAGAGCCTGCACGACGTGGCGACCGAGAGCCAGCGCCATTTCGTCGTCTCGCGGCTGTGGCGCGACGGGCGCGTTTCGATTCCCACCTCCGACAAGACCCTCGAAAAGGACGACATCGTGCTGGCCATCACCCGGCCCGACGAAGCCGACGCCCTGCGGCTCCTGTTCGGCGAGCAGGAACACAAGGACTGGAACAGCGAAAACATCGACTGGAACTCGGTCGACAACCAGCTCATCTCGCAGCGCATCCTCGTGACGCGGCCCGAAATCAACGGCAAACGGCTGGCGTCGCTGCGCCTGCGCAACAACTACGGCATCAACATCAGCCGTGTCTACCGCTCGGGCGTGCAGCTGCTCGCCACCCCCGACCTGCGGCTTCAGCTGGGCGACCGGCTGACGGTCGTGGGCGAAGCCGAAGCCATCCGCAGCGTCGAAAAGATACTGGGCAACGCGGTGAAAAGCCTCAACGAACCCAACCTCGCGGCGGTTTTCATCGGGCTGTTTCTCGGCCTTGCGCTCGGGAGCATCCCCGTGGCGATACCGGGCATTTCGGTACCCGTCAAGCTGGGGCTCGCGGGCGGTCCGATCATCGTCGGCATTCTGGTCGGCACGTTCGGCCCCCGGCTCCACATGATAACCTACACCACGCAGAGCGCCAACCTGATGCTGCGGGCGCTGGGACTTTCGATGTATTTGGCCTGCCTGGGGCTGGATGCCGGGGCGCACTTCTTCGAGACGGTCATGCGGCCCGAAGGGATGCTGTGGCTCGGCACGGGCGTACTGCTCACCTTCGTACCCGTAGTGCTGGTGGCGCCCCTCGCCCTGCGGCTGTTCCGGCTCGACTACGGTTCGGTGGCCGGACTGCTCTGCGGCAGTATGGCCAACCCGATGGCCCTGGACTACGCCAACGACACCATCGAGGGCGACAACCCGTCGGTCTCCTACGCCACGGTCTACCCCGTCTGCATGTTCCTGCGCGTAATCATCATTCAGATTGTGCTGATGCTGACGCTCTAAGGGCTTCCGCCGCCCGGGTCCATGCGCGGAGGTCGTCGCCCGAGGGCGACTGGAACGCCCGCAGCCCGAACTCGGGCAAAGCGCACAGCATGTGCTCGAAAACGGCCAGCTCCACCTGCACGTAATCGGCGAAATAAATCGACGTGGTATAGAAATAAAGTTCGAGCGGCACGCCCGTATCGGTCGGCGGAAGCATCCGCACGGTCAGTTTCATGTCGCGGCGCGCCGAAGTCTTCTCTTCCAGATAACGCATCATGTAGGCGCGGAAAACCGCCAGATTGGTCTGCCGCAGTCCGTTGACGGAAGGTTCCCCGGCCCCGACACCCTCCGATTCGTTGGCCTTGGCATACTCCTTTTCGGTCCGGTCGATGTAGTCGCCGAGCAGCCGGATCCGGCGGAAACGGTCGAGCATTTCGGGTGTGCAGAACCGGATGGTAGTCATGTCGACGAGCAGCGACAGCTCGATGCGCCGCCCGCCCGAAAGCTGCATCGCATGCCAGTTGACGAACGAATCGCTCACCAGCTGGTAAGGCGGCAGGGTCACTATCGTGTTGTCCCAGTTACGGATTTTGACCGTCGTGAGCGACACCTCCTCCACCGTGCCGTCGGCGCCGAACTTGGGCACCGAAATCCAGTCGCCGACCTTGAGCATGTCGTTGGCCGAGAGCTGGATGCCCGACACGAAGCCCAGGATACTGTCGCGGAATATCAGCATCAGCACCGCCGCCGAGGCGCCCAGGCTGGTCAGCAGCAGCGTCGGCGACTTGTCCATCAGAATCGAAATGACCAGGATGGCGCAGATAAGCAGCGCGATGCCCTGCGCCGTCTGCCGCAGCCCCTTGATGGGCTTGTTCTGCCACGCCGGACGCGTCGCGACGATATGGAACGAAGCATAGATCAGCGCACTGGCAAACCGGAAGACCGAAACGAGGAGATAGACGTTGAGCAGGCGCATCATGACCGTCTGCGCGTGGGATTTCTCGTCGAAGACCACCGGCAGCACCACGTCCAGCAGCACGGCGCTGACGACATGGCAGCCGCATTTGAGCACCCGCGTGCTGAAAAGCGTATCGTCCCACTTGGTCCGCGTACGCTCCACCACCTTGCGCACACCCGGCACGACGGTCCACTGCAACAGGTAATCGACGAGCGTGACGATGAGAAGGACCAGCCCGCAGGCCACCCAGACATCCCAGCTGTCATGGGCCGCCGATTCGACCCCCAGCCCGTCGAGCAGGGCGTCGGTCCATTTTTTCAGAAGATGGCGCATAAAGCGCCGTCGAGCAATTTCCGCGCCGCAAAGGCCGCACGAAAAGAGCCGGAAAAGCCTGTGTTTCGGGAGAAGCGCTCAGCCCCCGGCAGGGCTCAGCGGCGCCGGGAGTTCGGCCGGGCGGAATTCCGGCCGTTCGGGAATCCGTCTCAGAATTTCGGGCCGCCCGAGCGGGGCTGTCCCACCTCGAAGCCCAGCTCGTGCATCCATTCGACCGTAGCCGGATCGACCTGGTCCACGCGGTCGGCCCAACGCCGCTGTGCGACGAGCACCCTGCGGTGCTCCTCGATGCGCCGCTGCAACGGGAACTGCGGATGCCGCAGCGCCTGCCGCGCCTGCCGCTCGGAAGGACGGATGCGGCGGTCGAAGACGTCGGTCTGCGACGGACGCCGCGCCCCCTCCCACCTGAAACCTTTCAGATAGAGCTCCTGCCCGGGCGGCAGCTTGCCGATGGGCGTGATGGAATAATGGGGCTCGGTGTACCAGGCCATGCGGACCACCTGATTCCGGTCGATATAGAAATTGATGCTGCCGCTCTCGACGAAAAAGAGCTCGGTCACCTGCGGCGGCTGGCCGTCCTGGTTGAAATAGAGGGTCCGGGCATTGCCGTTGACGCTGTTGAGCCAGATGGCGTTGTCGCGGAAATAGGCCGTCATCTCCTTGCCGGCGATCTGGTTGTAATAGACGCTGTCGAGCCGGCTGACCATCATCGGACTGCCGACGAACTCGGCCCGTTCGAGCTGCTGATTGCGGGTGAACACATCCATCACCTCGGAGGTAATCTGATTGGTCTCGTTCCACAGCACGGGGTCGATGTAGAAATGCAGCGTCGAATCGGTGCTGACGGCGGTCATCGAATCGCAGACGCTCTGGAAATCGGAACGGTAGATGCGGACGTTGCGGTAGCCCTTGAGCAGGCGGTAGATGCTGTCGTGCGCCGGGGGCAGCGAATCGAGCGTGTCGGCCGGGGCAAACATGGCCGCGCTGTCGATCACCCATTCGTCGTAGAGCAGTCTGAAAAGCGAATCGCGCTCGGCCTGGCTGCGGGCCAGCTGCCGTTCGAGTTCGCGCAGGGCCGCCGAATCCACCGGAATGGGCTTTCCCCTGCGGGCGGCCCGGGCCTGCCGGGCGCGCAGCTTGGATTCGGCCTTGAGCCTGCGGGCCGCCAGCCGCGCCTCCTCGCGCTCTTTCTGCGCCAGCAGTTTGGCCGTAGCCTTGGCCTGCCGTTTGGCCGCGATTTCCTGCAACAACTTTTTCTTGCGGGCCGCGGCCTCTTTCTTACGCATCTCCTTGGCCTTGCGGGCTTCCTCCTTGAGCCGGGCTTTCCGCTCGGCAGGCGTCAGCACCACGCTGTCGGCCACCAACGAATCGACCGCAGGGGCCGCCGCCAGCGAATCGGCCGGAACCTCCTGCCGCAGGGAATCGGTCGTCGGAACCGGCTGCGCCGGCTCCACGCTCGGGCGGCCGTTCCTTTCGTCCGCACCCGGACGGGCGGGCAGCGAATCGCGCACTTCGGCTTTCGTGCCGGCTTCCTCCTTGGGCGTGTCGTCCACCCAAGGCAACGTATACAGGCAAATCGAATCGGCCCGCATGAAGAGCGAATCGCCCTGCGAAAGGTCGTAGCTGACGACCGCCGGACGCCGGGTCAGCAGGGCGTTGCCGGGCTGCTTCCAATATTCGCCGTAATCGCCGAACGCCAGCACCTTGTGCGTGGTGTCGTCGATTTGGATGTCGCGGCGCAGAATCGCGTGGTTCTGCGCCCGGTAGAAGTCGATGCTGTCGCTCCACAGCTCCTGCTCGGCGGTGAGCAGATAACCGTTGCGCGTCACGAGGTAGAGGGTGTCGGCCTTGCGGTATTCGCCGCGGTCGGCATAGAGGTAGTCGCCCCCGCTGCTCCAGATGTGGGTCCGGTCGAAGAAATAGGCGTTGTCGGTGGCCATGTTGTAAACCACCGAATCGCCCGTGAGCTCGTACTCGTCGCTGCGCATTTCGACCTCGTCGACCGCCACCAGCTCCTTGGTGTCGGCATAGTAATAGCCGCGCACCGATTCGAGGATGTTCTCGCGGTTGGTCAGCACTCCGCCGCCTGCGAAAAACCCGACATTGTCCTTGGTATTGAACCGGAACTCGTAGGTATAGAGCGTGGCGTCGCCGTCGACCACCTTGATGATGGGCGAATAGACACGGGCCTCGTTGACCTCGCCGTTGTAGTCGGCCCGGTCGCCGTAGATGTAGGTGGTGTTCTTGTTGATTAGGACGTTGCCGAAGAACTCGATGCGCTTGTCCGAATAGCGCACGGCGCTGTCGCACGTAATGACCGCCCCGTTATGCTGCGCGGCGAAGTTGCCGACCAGGAAGATGACCGAATCGCCCGGAGCCACCGGACCCGAAAGGTCGGACTTGAGGTCGATAATTTTCGGAGCCGACCCCGCGGCCGGCCCCTGCGGCTGCGGCGCAGTCTGCATCCCGCCACCGGCGAAAACGGCCCCGCAGAACGCCGCCCCCCCAAGTATGGCAAACCAGCGGCGCACCTACTTGACCCAGTGTTTGTTCTCGAACTCGCCGTCGCGGAATTCGGGAGCTATGAAGACATACATGGCATCGATCTTCTTGGTGAGCCACTCGCGGAACACCCGGTCCTGCTTGGCCGCGATAGCCATCTCTTCGAGCCGCAGGTAATCCTCCTCGAGCGACGCCTGGTGCGTGGGGATGATTTCGACCAGCTTGACGATTTTGGCCATCTTGTTGCCGAGCATGTCCTCGGTGAGGAACGCGGGCGAGACGCCGCCGGGTTCGAGCTTCATCAGAGCGTTGTAGTCGTCCAGGCTTCGGAAATGGCCGAAATCCTCGCGCAGGAACTTCGTGACCGTGAGCTTGGGATTCGACGCGTTGTAATAGCTCATGATGTCGCTGTTCGACACCACGCCGCCGTTCATCTTCGAGCCCTTGTCGTCGGAGTGGAGCAGCGCGGCCCGCTCGAAGGTAACCGAATCCGAACGTATCTGCCGGGCCAGGCTGTCGAGCTGATCGAGCGACGCGGCCTGCTCCTCGACCGTGTAGATGGGTTTGAGCAGGATATGGCGGAAATGGTAGTAGTCGCCCTGCTTATCGATCATTTGGATGATATGGAACCCGAACTGCGATTCGACCACCTCGGAAATCTGCCCGGGGCGCATCTTCTCCAGCGCGGCGGCGAACGACGAATCCAGCTCGGCCAGCCGCGAGGGGGGCATCTCGCCGCCCCGCATCATGGTGCCGGGGTCGACCGAGTACATGCGGGCCAGGTTCTCGAACTTGGCGTTGCCCGTGATGACGCGGCCGCGCATGTCCAGAAGCCGCTCGCGCGTGCGCTGCTTGGCCTCGGTCATCGACTTGGGAAACTTGGTTATCTGTGCGTAGACGTACTGCTCGGCGATGGTCGGCAGGCTGTCGCGCGACAGCGACTTGTAGTAGCGCTCCACCTCGCCCGGCACGATGGTCACCTTGCTCACGACGGTGCGCTGCATTTCATTGGCGTACTCCTGCTCCTCGTAGCGCTGCCGCATGATCTCGCGGATGGTGAAGACGGGCATGTGGTGCTTGGCTTCGAGCTGTGCAATCGACCCTTCCTCGTCGACCATGCGCTGCACCTGCTCCTCGACGGCCGACACGATGGCGGCGTCGTTGATTTTGACCGAGTCGATCAGCGCCTGGTTGTAGAGCAGCTTGCGGGTCATGAGCGCTTCGAGCGCCTCGCTGCGCGGGTCGCGGTCGGAGGTGTAGCCCTCCTGCCGCCGCTGGCGGACCAGCTGCGCGGCATAATCGTCGACCTCCGAAGCCAGCACCGACGAACCGCCCACCACGGCCACCACCTTGTCGAGCATCACCTGCCGTTTCTGCGCCGCGACGCTCCCTGCGACGAGCAATGCCAGCGCCGCAACCAAGATACCTTTTCTCAACATATTTTTCCGTTCCTAATTCATGCAGCTTTTCCCGCCTCGGCAAAACCCAAGCAAACTCGGCTCCGCACCCGGCTTATCGAAAAGGCCATATTCTCTATTCGTTCTCCGCCGCTTCGTCCTCGGGTTTCTGACGCCCGTAAATCTCCACCTCGCCGCTTTCGAGCGAACGGTTGTAGAGGTCCTCCTCCTGGCGGCGGATGGTCTCGCCCTGCCGCTGGTTGAACAGAATGCGGCGAATCGTGGGCCGCAGCCGCTCCAGCGGAATGGGGTCGCCCGGGCGCCGGACGTCGACGATGCGGAAATAATAGTGCGAATTGTTGTCGCGCATCTCCTGCACCGACGACGAGGAGAGCATCGAATTGTAGTTCTGCGACTTGAGCGTGGGCAGGTAGCTCAGAAACTCCGAAAAGTCGGTCCAGCGGTCGCGGAAGTCGTTGACCATAAGCCCGTTCTTACGGCAGAAAGCCGTGAAGTCGCGCTGGTCGGCATCGGACGGCGAAGCCATCGCCTCGCGCAGGCGGCGGGCCTGCCGGAAGTTCTCGGGGAAGCGGACGATGCGTCCCTTGACCACCGGGTGTTCCAGCTTGAAATCGCCCTTGTGCGAATTGTAATAGGCCGCGATTTCGTCGTCGGTGAAAGTCGTATCGACCCCGTTGTCGACGTAGTGCTGTTCCAGCTTGCGGATCAGCAGTGCCTGCCGGTATTCCTCGACCATCCGGTCGATGTCCTCGACCGAGGAGGAAAAGAGCACTTCGGCCTCCTTGATTTTGAGCTGCTTGCGCACCCACCGATCCACATAGACCTCCAGAAACGCCACGCTGTCGTCGCCCGTGACCCCCGCGGGAACCACCGACTGCACGTTGCTCTGCCGCAGTTCCTTGCCCCCGGCACGCGCGAGCAAGGTGTCCTTGTTCAGGTAGGCAGGCAGTTCCTGACACGCCGCCAGCGCCAGCAGCCCGGCGGCAATCCCTATCTTCTTACGCCAATTCATCATAGTTTCAAGTTGCAAAAATAGGCTTTTTCCCAAACATTAACGCCGGAAAGCCCCGTTTATTACTCCAACACCGGATTTTCCGCCCGGTCCTTGAGCCGCCGCAGCGTCCGCCACACCATCCAGCCCGAAACGAGGGTGACGGCCGCCGCACCTATATAGATACTCCAGTAGAGGGTCCGGTTGCCGATCATGTCGGTCAGCAGCAGGTCGCCGCGCCCGCTCGTCATCATCAGATAGGCGATGCCGTTGTTGAGCGCATGGAGAATCATCGAGGCCCACAGCGAATCGGTGACCATATAAATATAGCCGAGAATCAGTCCGATGATGAAGGCGTTGACCACCAGCATGGGCTGGAGGTGCAGCACCCCGAAAAAGAGCGACGACAGCAACCACGCCGCCACGACGCCGAAACGCGTACGCAGCGACTCCAGCACCAGCCCGCGGCACAGCAGCTCTTCGAGCACCGGAGCCGCCACGACCAGCGTCAGCACGGCCCAAAGACCCGTACCGTAATCGAGGTCGCCCGGAGCCGGCAGCCACGAAAGCAACGGTTCGCAGACCACGCCTGCCGCCATCATGAAGACGAACGCCCACAGCAGCAACACGGGATTCAGCCCCCGGACCGCAAAACGCCCGAGCAGCCCGCCGCCCCCGCGCATACGCCGATACCAGATTACGGCCAGATAGGCCGGGAGCATCGACAGCACATAGGCGAGTGCGGTGAAAATACCCTGCTGTGCAGGATTCAGCCGGCCGGGAACCCAGCCCGCCAAGGTAAATCCGACGGTCAGCACGACCCCGGCAACGACCTGCATGCCCAGCACGATGCCCAGCATGGCGAACAAATCGCCCACACCGGGAAACCGTTTCTTGGGAGCGAGTACCGGAAAGGCTCCTCCGGCCTCCGGCTGTCGGTTTTGGTCAGTCATAAGCAATGCGTTACGAAATTTTGCGACTTCCTTGATTTCCTGCAAAGATAGTCGGGCCGGGGGCAGTTCCGAACCTGTTCGGTTTTTGCCGCGGCGCAGTTTATCTTCTACAAAGGTAATCAATTTTCGGCAACGGTTGCGGATTTCGATTTAATTTCATTAAATTTGTCCGCTTATAAACCCATTGCAACATGGCAAAAGTTATCGCACTGGCCAACCAGAAAGGCGGTGTGGGCAAGACCACCACGGCCATCAATCTGGCGGCTTCGCTGGCCCTCCTGGGGCAGAAAGTATTGCTGCTCGACGCCGATCCGCAGGCCAACGCCACTTCGGGCCTGGGCTTCGACATCAACCTCGAAGGCATCTACGAGTGCATTTCGGGGGCCCGGCAGGCTTCCGAGCTGCTGCTCGAAAGCCCCGACGTGAAGAACCTCTGGCTGCTGCCCTCGTCCATCGACCTGGTGGCCGCCGACGCCGAACTGCCCAAGATGGAGGATGCCCACCACGTGCTCAGGCGCATCGTCGATTCGGTCCGCGACCGCTTCGACTACATCTTCATCGACTGCTCGCCCTCGCTGGGCTACACGACGGTCAACATCCTCACCGCGGCCGACACGGTGCTCATCCCCGTGCAGTGCGAGTACCTGGCGCTCGAAGGGCTCTCCAAGCTGCTGGCCACCATCCGCAAGGTGCAGGGTTCGCTCAACCCCGCGCTCCGCATCGAGGGCTTCCTGCTGACCATGTACATGCGCAACCGGCTCAACAACCAGGTCGTCACCGAGGTCCGCGAGCACTTCGGCGAACTGGCCTACGACACCATCATCCAGCGCAACATCCGGTTGGGCGAGGCGCCCTCGCACGGCAAGCCCGTCATGCTGTACGACGCCACGGCCATCGGCTCGGAAAACTACCTCAGCCTGGCCCGCGAGTTCCTCAAACGCAACAAGAACAACGGCTAAAACGTTATAGCAACCCCATGAAACAGCAAAAAGGATTGGGCCGCGGCCTGGACGCCATCTTCGGCGCCGACGCCCTCGACGCCCGCGTCAAGCCCATGAGCCGGATGGCCGAAATCGACATTGCCGACATCATCCCCAACCCCACGCAGCCGCGCACGCAGTTCGACGAGGAGGCGCTCGACGAACTGGCCGATTCGATCCGCCAGTTGGGCGTCATCCAGCCCGTCACGGTCAAGAAGTCCGACAACGGCAAATATATCATCATCAGCGGCGAACGCCGCTGGCGCGCGGCCCAGCGTGCCGACCTCCGGACCCTGCCCGCCTACATCCGCGAGGTCGACGACGAAAATCTCCACGCCATGGCCCTCGTCGAGAACATCCAGCGGCAGGACCTCAACGCCATCGAAATCGCCCTCGGCATGCAGCGGCTCATCGACGAATGCCACCTCACGCAGGACGCCCTTTCGGAAAAGGTCGGCAAGAAGCGTTCGTCGGTCTCCAACTACCTGCGGCTGCTGAAGCTCCCCGACGAAGTGCAGCTGGCACTCAAGGAGGGGCTGATTTCCATGGGCCACGCCAAGGCCATCGCCGGAGCCCCCGCCGAGGAGCAGGTGCGCATGCTGAAAAAGTGCGTCAAGAAAGCCCTTTCGGTACGGCAGGCCGAAGAACTCGTCCGCGCGCTCACCGAGCAGCCCGCCACGGCCGCGGCCAATGCCGACGACGAGGAGTACCCCGAAACCTATTCGCGGCTCGTCGAGCAACTCGAAAAATTCTTCTCGCAGGAGATTTCCATCAAGCGCTCGAAGAACGGCGGCGGCAAGATTACCATCGGATTCGCCGACGACAAGGACATCGAGCGTTTCATCGAACGTTTTTCCGCCCGCTCCTGAGCCCATGGCCCGAATCCGGTTCCGACTGCTCCTCCTGCTGGCCGCACTGGCCCTGTGGACGCCCGCCGACGCCCAGCTGCGCCGCGGTGCCCGCACCGTCGTGCGCGGAGGAACGATGCCACGGACCGATTCGCTGAAGCTCAGGGCCGATTCGCTCGCCGACGCGGCCTTTGCCGCCGAACTCGATTCGCTGTTCGACGCCGAGTTCCGGGCCGATTCGATCCGGCTGACCGAACTGCGCACCGACGACCTGTTCACGCTCGATTCCATCGCCGCCGCACGGATCGCATCGGGCGGTGCGTTCGCGGAAGCCGGCGCCGAAAAGACCGATACCGCCGGGCTCCCGGCCCGTCCCTATCGCAAGGGGTGGTTCATGAGCGATTCCATGTCGCTCTCCAAGGTATGCTGGCTCTCGACCGTCCTGCCGGGCTACGGCCAGGTCTACAACAAACAATATTGGAAACTGCCCATCCTCTACGGCACCGTCGGCACGGGGCTGGCCCTTTTCTTCCACGAAAACAGCACCTACCGGCCGCTCAAACGCCAGTACGACGCGCTGACCGACCGGGGCCTGAGCCGCACGCCCGAGCTCAACGCCCTGCAATCGAAGATGATTCGCAGCAACACCCGGCGGCAGGTGTACCTGGGTCTTACCATCGCCTCCTACGTCTATTTCATCGGCGACGCGGCGGTCAACTACTCCACCAACGACGTTTCGCACGTCAAGAAAGCCACGACGCTGGCCTGCATCTTCCCCGGCGCCGGACAAATCTACAACAAAAGCTACTGGAAGGTGCCTTTCGTCGTGGGCGGCTTCGCCTCGCTGATTTACTGCATCGACTGGAACAACCGCGGCTACCAGCGTTTCAAGAAGGCCTACAACCTCATCAGCGACTACGACGCCCACCCCGAGAACTACCCCGACGGCCCGACCGACGAGTTCCACGGCCGCTATTCGGCGTCGTTCATCCTCAACCTGCGCAACAACTACCGGCGCAACCGCGACCTCTGCATCATCATCACGGGGGCGCTCTATGCGCTTCAGATCATCGACGCCCACGTCGACGCCCATCTGAAGGACTACGATATTTCGGACGACCTCTCCATGAACCTCGAACCGCTCGTGGACTACGCCTACGTGCCCGGGGCCGGAGGCAACCGACCCGTTTTCGGATTCAACATGAGCCTTAAATTCTGATCATGAAAAGACTGACCGTACTGCTGCTGTTCTGCCTGTGTGCCGCACAGGCCTCCGCCCTCGACCGCAAGCCGCGCAACCTCCGCCCTGCTGCGCAGGCCGCCGAGACCGAGACCGGAGCCGAGGAATGGCAGCTCGAAGAACCCGTACAGCCCCAAAGCACTCCCCAGGCCGCCGAAACCGCGGCCGACAGCACCCCGGAGCCCGAACCCGCCTGCGTGATTCCGGAGCTCTCCGCCGAGCAGGTCGATTCGCTCGTGGCCGAATGGCGCGAACGGCAACGCAGCGAGGCGTTCCGCGAATTCTTCAACACCTATGTGCTGGTCGATTCGCTCCCCGCCGAAAGCAGCGTCCCCGATTCGGTCTACACCGGACGCCTGCGGGCCCTCGCATCGCCCATCCAGCTCCCCTACAACAGCATCGTGAGGAGCTACATCAACCGCTACGTCGCATCCGGAGGTTCGACCATCGGCCGCATCCTCGGCATGTCGCAATACTATTTCCCGCTCATCGAGGACGAACTCATCAAGGAAGGGCTGCCCGTCGAACTGCGCGCCCTGCCCATCATCGAATCGGGACTTTCGTCCACGGCCATTTCCCACGCCGGAGCCGCCGGGCTGTGGCAGTTCATGCCCTCCACCGGACGCAGCTACGGGCTCGAAGTCAATTCGCTGGTCGACGAACGCTGCGACCCCATCCTTTCGACCAAGGCCGCCTGCCGCTATCTGAAAGACCTCTACCGCATCTACAAGGAGTGGTCGCTGGCCATCGCGGCCTACAACTGCGGTCCCGGCAACGTCAACAAGGCGCTGGCCCGTGCGGGCGGAGAGAGCCGTTCGTTCTGGGACATCTACGACTTTCTGCCGCGCGAGACCCGCGGCTACGTTCCGGCGTTCATCGGCGCCTCCTACGCCTATTCCTACCACCGCAACCACGGCATCGAGCCCGAAGCGGCCCCCATTCCGCTGTCGGTCGACACGATTCGCATCAACCGCCTGATGCACCTCGAACAGATCGCGTCGACAATCGACATCCCGATGGAAACCCTGCGCCAGCTCAATCCGCAGTACAAGCTCGACATCATCCCCGCCACGACCAAGACCTACACGCTCGTTCTGCCGCAGCGCAAGGTGGCCCAGTATATCGCCCACGAGCAGGAAATCATGGCCAAGGACTCCACCTACCTCAAGGAGTACATCAACCCGGCCAACATCGACAAGAAGCGCGCGGAGATGGGCAACACCATCCACACGGTCCGCAGCGGCGAAACCCTCAGCGGCATCGCCCACAAATACCACATTTCCACGGCCCAAATCATGCGTTCCAACAAGCTCAAGAACGCCAATAGGCTGCGCATCGGCCAGAAACTCATCATCGAGCGGCGCTGACCATGACACGCGGGGAGCCCACCATCGTCGCCCCGGCCACCGCGGCGGGCGGAGCCATCGCCGTCGTCCGGTTCAGCGGCCCCGATGCACTGACGCTCTGCGACCGGCTGTTCCGGGGAACCGCTCCCCTTTCCCAAGCCCAGGGCTACACCGTCCACTACGGACGCATCATGGACGGCGAACGGACCATCGACGACGTGCTCGCTACCGTCTTCCGCGCGCCGCATTCCTACACCGGGGAGGATTCGGTCGAAATTTCCTGCCACGGCTCCGCCTACATCGTCTCCGAAATCCTGCGGCTCGCACAAGCTGCCGGAGCCCGCATGGCCGAGCCCGGCGAGTTCACCATCCGCGCCTACCTGGCCGGAAAACTCGATTTGTCGCAGGCCGAAGCGGTCGCCGACCTCATCGCCTCCTCGTCGCGTGCAGCCCATGCACTCGCCACCGGACAGATGCGCGGCGGCTACTCCGCCGCCCTCGAAGGCCTGCGCCAAAAATTGCTCGACCTCGCGTCGCTGTTGGAGCTGGAGCTGGATTTTTCGGAAGAAGACGTCGAATTCGCCGACCGCGAAGAACTGCGCCGAACGATGGAAAGCATCCGCCGCGAAACCGACACGCTGCGCAATTCGTTCTCGCTCGGCAACGCCCTCAAAGAGGGGGTCGCCGTGGCCATCGCCGGAGCGCCCAACGCAGGCAAATCCACCCTGCTGAACCGACTGCTGCACGACGACCGGGCGCTGGTCTCCGACATCGCAGGCACCACGCGCGACGTCATCGAGGAGCAGGCCAACATCGACGGCGTGGTGTTCCGGTTCCTCGACACGGCAGGCATCCGCACCACCGACGACCGGCTCGAACAGATGGGCATCGAACGCACTCTCGCAAGCATCGCCCGAGCCCGTATCGTCATCCATCTGATCGACGCAACTACCATTAAAGGGGCGATTCCCGCCCCCGATTTCCCGCTCCGCGAAGACCAGACCCTCCTCACCGTCATCAACAAAACCGACGCCGCTCCGACGCTCGTTCTGCCCGACAACGTTATCGGCATTTCCGCCCTCAGCGGCTCCGGGGCCGACATGTTATGCCGCGCGCTCCGCAGCGCCGTCGACACCGAGGGGCTTTTCCACGGCGATACCGTCGTTTCCAACAGCCGCCATTTCCAAGCTCTCAGCGAGGCTTCAGCCGCTCTCGACCGCGCCCTCCTCGGGCTCCAATCCGCTCTCCCCTCCGACCTCCTCGCCGAGGAAATCCGATCCGTCATCCGCGCCCTCTCGTCCATCACCGGCATCGGCGCCATCATCCCCGACAACATCCTCTCCAACATCTTCTCTAAGTTCTGCATCGGAAAGTAACCCAATAAAACAAATACGAATAAATATCGAAATAAAATTCATATATTCAGTTATTTATAAACAAATAACTGACTTTTATTTCGACTTCATTTTATCGTTCGAGGTGTAAAACTTGCCGCTTATTTACAACACATAGTAATCGAGGTGTAAAAAAGTGTAAAGAAATTTTTCTATCTTTGCACGGCACGTTTTCGATAAGCCGAGCGCAGAGCCGAACGCAGTTCGTGCTATGCCGAGGGAGAAAACCTGCAAAAAATTGAACCTAAAACCTCGACCGCATGGAAATTAAGATTCGACAGAAACCGCAGCGCTCGACGGGCAAGACCTCGTTGGTGCTGGAATACTATTACGGGTACACCCGCGACGATGAAGGGCGCATCAAGCATCGCCGTAAATTCGAGACTCTCGAATACTACCTCTACACCGACCCGAAAAACAAATTGGAGCGCGACCACAACAAGGTCAACCTCGAAATGGCCGAGAAGGTCAAGGCCAAACGACTGCTCGCCGAACAGAACGAGCAATATGGCTTCGCCGTAAAATATAAAATTCGCACCAACCTCGTCGAATACATCAAGGGACTGATCGAACAGCGCAAGGAGTCGCCGGGGAACTGGGGCAACTGGGACAGCGCACTGAAACACCTCATCGCCTACGCCGGAACGAATACGACGTTCGAGATGGTCGATAAAAAGTTCGTCGAGGGGTTCAAGACCTATCTGGCGAAGCAGGCCAAGACCAAAAGCGGCACAGCTCTTTCGACGAACAGCCAGAGCAGCTATTTCCTCAAACTCAAAGCCGCGCTGAACCAAGCGGTCGAGGACGGCATCATCCCCCACTCGCCCGCCATGTCGGTCAAACCCGCGCATGTCGAGGACGTGCATCGCGAATACCTGACTTTCGACGAGTTGCAGCGCCTCGCCAAAACGGCGTGTCCGTATCCCGTACTGAAAGACGCGTTCCTCTTCTCGTGCCTGACCGGCATGCGCTGGAGCGACATCAACAAACTGACGTGGGCCGAGGTGCAGGAGTTCGACGGCGGTACTCGCATCGTCTTCCGGCAGAAAAAGACCAAAGGGCTGGAATACCTCGACATTACCGGCCAAGCCGTGCGCTACATGGGCCAGCGCGGCAAGGCCGACGAGCGGGTCTTCGCCGGACTGAAATACTCCGCATGGCACAACCTCGCTCTGCGCGAGTGGTGTCTGAAAGCGGGCATTACGAAACACATTACGTTCCACTGCGGACGGCACACGTTCGCCGTGCTGCAACTCTCGCTCGGCACGGAAATCTACACCGTGTCGAAGCTCCTCGGCCACCGCGAACTGAAAACGACGCAGGTCTATGCGCAGATTATGGATGCGAAGAAGCGTGAAGCAGTAAACCGGATTCCGGAATTATAACTATCTTTATGCTATGGAGAACGAAATGCTGATATACCGCTCGGCCGACGGGAGCATCAAAATCGACGTCCGCATGGGCGAGGAGACCGTCTGGCTGACCCAAGGCCAGATGGCAACGCTGTTCGACAGAGACAAATCCGTGATTTCGCGCCACTTGAAGAACATTTTCGAGGAGCACGAGTTGAGCGAGAATTCAGTTGTTGCAAATTTTGCAACAACTGCCGCCGACGGCAAAAGCTACGACACGAACTACTACAACCTCGACGTGATTATTTCGGTCGGCTACCGCGTGAAATCGCATCAAGGCACGCAGTTCCGCATCTGGGCGACGCAGGTGCTGCGCGAGTACCTCATCAAGGGCTTCGCGCTGAACGACGAACGGATGAAGTCGGGCAAGTCGATGAACTATTTCGACGAGTTGCAGGAGCGCATCCGCGAAATCCGCCTTTCGGAACGGGTGTTCTACCAAAAGGTCAAGGACATCTACACGACGAGCATCGACTACGACCCGAAAGCCGAAAAGACGGTCGAGTTTTTCAAAATCGTGCAGAACAAACTGCTGTGGGCCATCAGCAGCCAGACAGCCGCCGAACTGGTCGCCCGCCGCGCCGATGCCCGCCTGCCGATGATGGGCATGACCTCCTGCGACAAAAGCGACCCGCGGCGCATTACCAAAGCCGATGCCGCAACCGCCAAGAACTACCTGACCGAAGACGAAATGAAAGACCTCGGACTGCTGGTCGAACAATACCTCGCCTTCGCCGAAAGTCAGGCGCGGCGGCAGATACCCATGTATATGGCCGACTGGATCAAGAAGCTGAACGATATTCTGGTCATCAACGGGCGCGAACTGCTCGAACATGCCGGGCAAATCAGCCACAAGGTAGCTGAAAGCATCGCAGCTCAACAACTCGATGCCTACAAGGGTCGTTTACGTGAAGAGGAGCGCCGCGCAAGTCTTGCCGAACTCGAAGCCGACCTGCAAGCAGCTGCCAAGAAACAGCCATGACCCACATCGAATACATACGCATGTCGCACCGACGCACCAACCGCAAAATCCGCGAGCGGTTGCAAGCTATTCGCACCCGATTAAATGCCAAGAGCCGATGGCTCGGCGATGTATGGCAGGCGGTCGCATGGGTGCTGTACGGAGCGGTCAGCGTGGTAAGCTGGCTGGCATTCGCTGCCGAAATGTTCAAGGACAACCGTTTTTCGCTGCACTACATGGAGTGCGAAATCGAACATCGCAACCTATCCACCGCCGAAGCGCGGCGATACATCGCCGGCAAAAAGCAGGAGTACGACCGTCGGCTCGCCTACGGTTCCATCTCGGCCAAGGAGCAGCGCCGCATCGACAAGACGTTCGAGTATCTTTTCGCCCGTTATCCGGCAGACACCCCTGCGGACGAGCTGCTGACCCGTATTACCGAAGTCCGGTCTACCGTTACCGAAATCGCCGACTACACCCGTCACCGGCAGACGGAGGAGACGCAGCGCAAGAAGCGCGAAGCGGAATTGCTGGCCCAAGCCGAGAAACGCCGAGCCGCCCAGCGCAGCCGCACTGGCTTCGACCCGACACCCGCCGACCATTGCCCCTTGTCGATGTTTAAGGTTTCTGTCAGCATTCTGTTATCGTGCATAGGTAAGTGAAACATTCTTGTAAAAGATATTCAAGGCATGGAGCATCCGCATTTTCAACACGGACATTCCGCGAAAAGCAACTAAACTATCGGCGTGCGAAAGATTGAATCGGCCAGTTGCGACGGATAGAATCGTTTGACAACCCAGCATTCGCTGTACCGTCGCATAAACCTCGGCATTGAGGTACATCAGGAACATGACCGTTGCATCCGCTTCGTGCACCCGTACTCGGTAATAATAGTTACCGTCATATTCAAGCACAATGCTCATGCGGTAGCCGTTCTTGACGGCTTCTTTCAAATAGGCGAGATTCGCCCGTTTAATTTGACTTTTAATAGTCATTGTTTTTTTAATTTTATGCCTACTTTACTACGGGCATCGGCTTCTTCCCACAACCTCGTCGATTCTATTTCCAACTCGGTTGCGAACAGAAAACTCACACAAATCCCACCTTTGGCAGACTTTGAAAAATAGACAATAACCCCCAAAAACAGACCTATTCATTAGGTCTGCTGTCAAAGGGCTTGCAAAAACGCATAAAATTACTGAAAATCTGTCAGTTGATATGTCATGTCACGATGTCATGACATGGCAGACGGGTGCGGTCCGAACACGAAAAAGGGACGCCGTGAAGCATCCCTTACACCCTTATATATAAGAGCGTCAGAAAAGTTCGTTCCGAACGATATTATCCGTTACAATATGTACTGTTCCAAAGCTAACTGGTGGAAATTTCGGTATGCGCTTTTCGCCGATCTTCCGCACGACTTTTCCCGTATATTGCAAACCTACTCGAATCAAATCGGGACTATAATTTCCGTCCCATCCTTTATTGGTCGGATAGCATCCTGTCAGTCGCGTAAAGTCGTGAATCAACGCACATAGTTCGTTCGGTATATCGGGCTTTTCGGGGATGGCGTTTTCTTCATGAAGCATTCGATAGATTCCATACTCGATAATCGTATAGATAGCATTCATTCGCTTAGCTCCTGCCGACGGTTTGCGGCGGTCCAATTCCTGCCGTGCTTCCTCGGCGGTCCGAATGTCGGGGAAATAATCGGCGAGTTCCTTTCGGATCAGACGGAACAACCAGTTATCGGTATTCGGGATGGTACTCTTTTCTACAATTCCATTGTCGGCTCGGAGGGTGATTGAGGTCGGGGATAATTCATCTTTCTTGGCGGGAATGGATGCCCGTTGTTCCATATGCTCCATAAATAGCATCAGTTTCGCCCATTCGCCTTTATAGGTGTTCCAATCTTCCCAATATCCGCGCTCGTATAAATCTTCTTCGTTGAATTTGCGGTCAGTAATGATGTAAGCCACGAATAAAAGGGCTTCCCGCAATCGGTCGGTCAAAAGGGGCGTTTCTCCGAACAACTCCATATAAGCATCGTAATCGAAACGGTTGGTCGGCAAATATATCTTGTGATCCTCTTGAATCGCTTTGGCGGCATGTTTGCCTGTACTCGATTCGATTTCATTGGTAAGGTAACCCAGCGTAATGCCGAAATAGTTTTCCAGCAACGGAGCGATTTCCCGTAAGGAGCGGGTATCGGTAGCCAAACAGCCTTTCGAGCCTGCAAGTTCGGTCATAAGCGGTAATTGTTTCAACGAATTTACAAAATTCCGCTTTCCGCCGCAACCACCGACCGCAGAAAAAAGAAAAGGGACTACCCGATGCAAACGGATAATCCCTTAAAAGAGTAGGACCAACTTTGACAGAGGGGCTATTTTAAGACCCCGCGACAAAGTCGGTCCGATTTTTCGTCATAACAGATTGGCCATTGCCGCGCCGATTTGGCTATTCTCGAATGCCCCTAAATAAATCTGTGTGGTTTTCAGACTATGGTGGCCCAACGCCTCGGATATGATGCCGATATTTACACCCGATTTCTTCAATACGGTAGCAAAGCTATGCCTTGCAACATAAGTCGTTACCTCTCCCGAAATATTCAACTTGCAGGCTAATCGGCGCAATTCGGTATTGACTTGGTGGCAGACTTTATGCACCCGATTCCGTTTCTGCATCGGCGTCGTATGCCTGCGCGAATCGAGTATCGGAAACAGATAGCCCGACCGTTCGCAGACTTCGGCATAGCCGTCTACAATTCGCATCGCCTTTTCCGACAGCGGAATATCGATCGTCCCGTGTGTCTTCTGGCGCTTGTACGACAGCCGCCCGTCTATGATATTATCGGGTGTCAGATTCGCCACATCGACGAATGAAATTCCCCCGCACAAATAAGAGAACGTAAAGACGTTTTGCGCCAGTCGGCAAAAATCGCTTTCCGCCGTACAATCCGCATCGACGATTTTCATTACATCCGCCTTGCTCAAAGCCCGTTTCGGGGTGCGGGTGTTGAATCGGCTAATCTTATAGTCGGCGAACGGGTTCTTCTCGCGGGCAACGGCTTTCGACTTAATCGCCCGATTGAACACGGCCCGCAGAGTGCGCATCTGAAAACTCATCGACGTATCTTTATTCCCCCGTGCCCGCATCCACTCCTCGAATCGTTCCAGATAATCGGCATCGATACGGCTGAACGTGAAATTGAGCGGTTTGTCCCGATTAAAGGATTTCAACACGTTGTAGGAGTTCAGATAGGCATAGGCAGTGCCGACACTCCCCCGTTCTTTCAACTCAGCAATAATCGTTTTGTAGACTTCCTCGACGGTCTGCACCTTGATGCGCTCCTTTTGTTCGGCTACAATCGTCTGCGGGGTAAATTCTTCTTCGTTGATCTCTTTCGTCAGAATCTTGCCGTTGTATTCGGTTTCGTATTTCAGTACGATTTGACGAATCAACGCCCGATTCGGACAATTGGGCTTGGGTTGGTTGGTGTCGAAATTCCAGAATTTGGGATCGACCGACACGCCCAGACTTTTCATCGTGCGGCGGCCCTCTTTGGAAATGCGGAGCATCAGCGGAGATTCTCCGTTTGCAAGTACCTTGTACCTGTAACAAACGACGGAAACGGATGTTTTCATCGGATTCGGTTGACTTCTTGGTTGACTTTTTCGCGTCAACCGTGGCGTCAACCGCTCATTTTCGGCAGGTGCGGATAAAAAAGAAAAGCACCGATAACCGTTGGATTATCAGTGCTTTTTCTGTTGTCGGGGTGACTGGATTCGAACCAGCGACCACACGCCCCCCAGACGTGTACTCTAACCGGACTGAGCTACGCCCCGATTACCCGAAACCTTTCGGTTTGGGACTGCAAATATAGCATATTTTTGAGAAAACAACAATTTATGCGGAATTTTTTCTACTTTTGAAGTCGATGAAAGCACAGAAGATATTCCTGGCAGTCCTCGCGGCCCTCGCGGCCGCCGCATGCAGCGGCCGCAAAAACTATTCCGCCGCCGATTTCTGCCGCGAAGTCTATACCCCCGCCTACGCCACGGGGTTCGACATCCGCGGTACCGCCCATGACAGCACCACGTTGGTCACCGTCCGCAATCCGTGGCAGGGCGCCGAGCAGGAGGAACAGCATTTGCTCGTTCTGCATGACGACAGCCCCGTGCCCGCCGGGTTCGACGGGCAGGCAGTCAAGGCTCCCGTCCAGCGCGTCGTCTGCTTATCTTCCAGCCACGTGGCGTTGTTCGACGCCCTCGGCGAGGTCCGGCGCATCAAGGGCGTTTCGGGCATCGACTACATCGCCAACCCCTACATCCGCGAGCATCGTCTGTGCGGCGAAGTCCGCGACATCGGCTACGATACCAACCTCGATTTCGAGTTGCTGGCCGCCATGCGTCCCCATGTCGTTCTGCTCTACGGCGTCTACGGCGAAAACAGCGTACTGACCGGCAAGCTCCGCGAGCTGAAGATTCCCTATATATATATAGGTGATTACCTCGAACCCTCGCCTTTGGGCAAGGCCGAATGGTTGATGGTCGCCGCCGAGCTGTGCGGTTGTCACGACCGCGGCAAGGAGGTTTTCGACGGCATCGCCGCGCGTTACAACGCCGTCGCACAGCGTGTCCGCGCGCATGTCGGCGAGGCGCATCCCGACGTCGTCACGCTCCCCAAAGTGCTGCTCAATACCCCCTACCGCGACACGTGGTTCATGCCGCCCGCCCGCAATTACATGGTGCAGCTCATCCGCGATGCAGGGGGCGACACCTTCACCGTCTCCGACGACGGCAACACCTCGCGGCCCGTCGACATGGAGCAGGCTTATCTGTTCGCGGCCGACGCCGATGTATGGCTCAACGTCGGCGGGTGCAATTCGCTCGCCGAGCTCCAGGCGCAGAATCCGAAGTTCGCCGACCTGCCCGTCGTGCGCAACAGACAGGTTTTCAACAATAACCGTCGGCAGACCTTCGCCGGAGGGTCCGATTTCTGGGAATCGGGCGCCACCCACCCCGACCTCATTCTCCGCGACCTCGCCGCCATTTTCCACCCCGCGCTCGGTTGCGATACACTCACCTATTACAAGCAGCTCCGGTAGCATGTCCCGTTCGGCCTTGGTCTTCGTCCTGCTCGCCCTCGCCACCGCGGCACTCTTCGCCGCCGACCTCGCCGTGGGGTCGGTCGCTCTGTCGCCCGGCGAGGTGTGGGGTGCGCTCACAGGTGCCGAATCCGACTCTACCGTTCGCAATATCGTGCTAAACATCAGGCTCTTGAAAGCCGTCACCGCCTTGCTGGCCGGGGCCGCCCTCGCCGCGGCCGGGCTCCAGATGCAGACCCTGTTCCGCAACCCGCTCGCCGGGCCCTACGTCCTCGGGGTCAGCGCCGGGGCCAGTCTCGGCGTCGCGCTGTTCCTCCTGGGCGCTCCTTTGCTGGGCATTGCGGGCCATTCGGCCGTCCGCTCGCTCGGCGTCGCCGGGGCGGCCTGGCTCGGGTCGGCGGCCGTGCTGGCCGTCGTCATGGCCGTCAGCCGCCGCATCCACGACATCATGGTGATTCTGATTCTCGGCATCATGTTCGGTTCGGGCATCGGCGCCGTGGTCGAAATCATGCAGTACCTCTCCAACGAGGCCGCGCTCAAGTCGTTCGTCGTCTGGACCATGGGCTCGCTCGGCGACGTCACGGGGCCGCAGCTCGCCCTGCTCGCACCCGTCGTCTGCGTCGGGCTCGTGCTCGCGGTCCTCGTCATCAAGCCCCTCGACCTCCTGCTCTTAGGCGAAAATTACGCACGCACCATGGGGCTCCATATCCCGCGCGCACGGGCCTTGATTTTCCTCTCCACCATCCTGCTCGCCGGCACCGTCACCGCGTTCTGCGGTCCCGTCGGCTTCGTCGGGCTGGCCGTTCCCCACATCGCGCGCATGCTGTTCCGCCGCGCCGACCACCGCACGCTGATGCCCGCCTCGATGCTCGCAGGCGCATCGTTGCTGCTCGGCTGCGACCTGCTGGCCAAAACGCTGGCCCTGCCCATCAACAGCATCACCGCGCTGATGGGCATTCCGGTCGTCATCCTCGTCGTCGTTCGCAACCGCAGTTTCTTCGGATGAGTATTTCCTTGCATCATATCCGGCTGGCCTACGGGCCGCGCGTGCTGCTCGAAGAGGTTTCGGCCGAGATTCCGCGCGCATCGCTCACCGCTTTCATCGGCCGCAACGGCACCGGAAAAAGTTCGTTGCTGCGGGTCATCGCCGGGCTGCGGCCCGCTGAGGGCGGAGAGGTCCGGCTCTGCGGCACGCCGGTTTCCGCGCTCAATCCCAGACAGCTGGCGTCCACCGTTTCGTTCGTCGCCACCGACAAGGTCCGCATCGCCAACCTCGCCTGCGAGGACATGGTCGCCCTCGGCCGCGCCCCCTACACCAATTGGTTCGGCCGCATGCAGGAGACCGACCGGGCCGCCGTCCGGCACGCGCTCGAAACGGTCGGCATCGCCGACCTCGCCCGCAAGCCGATGGAGACCCTTTCCGACGGCGAGTGCCAGCGGGCCATGATCGCCCGGGCGCTGGCCCAGGACACCCCCGTCATCCTCCTCGACGAGCCCACGGCGTTCCTCGACCTGCCCAACCGCTACGCGCTGGCGTCGCTGCTCCGGCGGCTCGCCCACGACGAGGGCAAGTGCATTCTCTTTTCGACCCACGACCTCGACATCGCCCTTTCGCTGTGCGATTCAGTGCTGCTCATCGACACCCCCGCCCTACACCATCTGCCCGCCGCCGAGATGGCCGCCAGCGGGTTGATCGAGCGGCTTTTCGCAGGCGCCGGGCTCTCTTTCGACCCCCTCTGCGGACGGATTCGCACCGACGAACCATAGTTTTCGCAACATTTTTCGTCGTTTTCTTTGGTCGATTCACTTTTTTAGTTACCTTTGCACCGCTAAAGTACTTCCGACACGGCGGGAAATAGCGGTAAAGGCCCATTCGTCTATCGGTTAGGACGCAAGATTTTCATTCTTGAAAGAGCAGTTCGATTCTGCTATGGGCTACTCAAGAAGTCAAAAAAATAAAATTATACGGATTATGGCAAACCATAAGTCATCGAAGAAACGGATTCGTCAGACCGCAACCAAGCGGGCCCACAACCGTCTGTTCCACAAGACGGCCCGCAACGCCGTGAAGGCCCTGCGCACGACGTCCGAGAAGAGCGCTGCCGAGGCCCTGCTTCCGAAGGTCACCTCGATGCTCGACAAGCTCGCCAAGCACAACATCATGCACAAGAACAAGGCCGCCAACCTCAAGAGCGCTTTGCAGCTGCATGTGAACGCCTTGTAGCAGCAGCCGTTCAGTTCCACAGGAGCCGTTCTCTCGCAGAGCGGCTCTTTTCGTATCGTCCCTCAACCCCAACCGAAACACCCGACCCTATGAAACAACATTTGCTATTGCTTCTTTCGCTCCTCTGCCTGCCGCTCGGATTGCAGGCCGAGAATTATCCCTACCGCAGCGACGTGCTGTGGGTCGCACAACCCGACCATGCCGACTGGCTCTACCGCACGGGCGAAAAGGCCGTCATCGAGGTACAGCTCTATCGCTACGGCATTCCGCAGGACGGCATCACCGTCCATTACGAACTGGGCGGCGACCTGATGCCCGCCGACACAAAAGGCAGCGTCGTGCTCAAAAACGGCCGGGCGGCCATCCCCGTCGGCACCATGAAGCGCCCCGGGTTCCGCGACTGCCGCCTTTCGGCCACCGTCGGCGGGCAGACCACCCGGCACCATGTCAAGGTCGGGTTCTCGCCCGAGAAAATCGAACCCTATACCGCCATGCCCGCCGATTTCCGTGAGTTCTGGGAGCGCAGCAAGGAGGAAGCCGCCGCTTTCCCCCTGCGCTATACGAAAGAGCGGGCGGAAAAATACTGCACCGACAAAATCGACTGCTACCTCGTCAAATTGCAGCTCAACAAGCAGGGACAGAGCATCTACGGTTATCTGTTCATGCCCAAGGACGCCCGGCCCGGGAGCTGCCCTGCCGTGCTCGTGCCGCCGGGCGCTGGCATCAAGACCATCAAGGAACCCCTGCGCCATAAGTACTACGCCGAGCAGGGCTGCATCCGGTTCGAGTTCGAGATCCACGGCCTGCACCCCGACCTGCCCGAGGAGCGTTTCCGCGAAATCAGCGCCGCTTTCAACGGCCGCAGCAACGGCTATCTGACCAACGGGCTCGACAACCGCGACAACTACTACATGAAGCGCGTCTACCTCGCCTGCGTGCGTGCGGCCGACCTGCTCGCTTCGCTGCCCGAATGGGACGGCCGGAACATGATTGCCCAGGGCGGCAGTCAGGGCGGTGCACTGGCGCTCATCGCCACCGCGCTCGACCTGCGCATTACGGCCTGCGTGGCCAACCATCCGGCCCTGAGCGACATGGCCCGCTTCAAACTCGGCGAGGGCGACGGCTACCCCCATTTCTCCAAAATCCCGGGGATGGACACGCCCGACAAGCTGCGCACGATGGCTTATTACGACGTCGTCAATTTCGCCCGGCTGATTCGGGTGCCCGTCTACATGACCTGGGGCTACAACGACGACACCTGCCCGCCGACCACCAGCTACGCGGTCTACAACGTGCTGTCGTGCCCCAAAGAGGCCCTGCTCACTCCTGTCAACGAGCACTGGACTTCGGAAGCCACCGGCCGCAACCAGCTGGAGTGGATCAAACGACACTTAACAAAGTGAAAGATGGAAAGTGACAGGTGAACTTTGCGGTTAAGCAAGGGCAGAGACTGCTTGCAGGCTATGCCGAGCGCAAGCAAAGTCAAACACTTTGCGGTTCAGCGAGGGCAGAGACTGCCGCTTGCGTTGCCATCTGCGGCGGCCCGCATCGAAGATGCGTCGGCCCCAGCCGCCGCAGATGAAAATAACCCAACGCCCCCGCCAGCCAACAAAACCAGCCGACAAAAAAGGTCCCGAATTTTCGGGACCTTTATCTTCGCGGATAAACTCTATCTATTTCTCCAGCCCGTCGATGACGGTCGCCACGCGGGCGAACACCTCGTCCATCGTGCCCGTGCCGTTGACCGACGCATATTTGCCCTGCGCCGCATAGTAGTCCGACACCACGGCGGTCTGCTGGTGGTAGACCTCCAGCCGTCCCCGGACCACTTCTTCCGACGCGTCGTCGGCACGGCCCGAATCCTTGCCGCGCAGCAGGATACGGCGTATCAGCTCCTCCTCCGGCACATGGATATCCACCATGATGTCGACCTTCAGTCCATGCTTCTCCAGAATCCGGTCGAACGCCTCGGCCTGCACCGTCGTGCGCGGGAATCCGTCAAAAATGCAGCCTTTCGCCTCCTTGTGCGAAGCCACATATTCCTCGATCATTCCGATCACCAGTTCATCGGGTGCCAGCTTGCCCTGGGCGATACACGATTCCATGCTGCGGCCCAGCTCCGTGCCGCGGCGGATGTGTTCGCGGATGACCTCGCCGGTCGAAACATGGTCGATGCCGTAGTGCGCTTTGAGCCGTTGGGCCTGCGTTCCCTTGCCGCAGCCCGGAGCGCCGAACAAGACGATATTTATCATAGCCAATACCTTTTTTGACCCGACAAAAGTACGTCAAATTTTTGGGAAAATGGAAAGATTCGTTAGTTTTGTAAAAATTTTAAGGAATGGCAGCGCAGAAAAAACGCAACGAAATCGCCGAATTGGGCGAATTCGGACTGATCGACCGGCTCACCGCCCGCTTCGCACCCTCCAACGCTTCGACCCTGCGCGGTGCGGGCGACGACAGCGCGGTGCTCGCTCCGCCGTCCGGCGAGCGGACGGTTCTTTCGACCGATTCGTTTTTCGAGGGGGTCGACTTCGACCTCACCTATTTCCCGCTCAAGCACTTGGGTTACAAGGTCGTGACGGCCGCCGTGAGCGACATTCTCGCCATGAACGCCACCCCGTCGCAGCTGCTCGTCTCGCTCGGCGTTTCGGCCAAGCTGCCCGTCGAGGCGCTGGACGACCTCTACGAGGGCATCGGTTTCGCCTGCAAGGAGTTGGGCGTCGACGTGGTCGGCGGCGATACGCGGGCTTCGATGACGGGGCTGGTCATCAGCGTCACAGCCGTGGGCCACGCACCCGAGGAACGCATCGTCGGGCGCGGCGGTGCACAGCAGAACGACCTTATCTGTCTGACGGGCAACGTCGGAGCGGCTTATATGGGGTTGCAGCTCCTCGAACGCGAAAAGCGGGTTCTTGCCGGCGTGGACAACCCCGAGCCCCAATTCGCAGGCTACGAATATCTGTTGGAAAAATACCTCAAGCCCCGCCCGCGCACCGACATCCTGGCCGCCCTGGCCGAGGAGAAAATCGTGCCCACGGCAATGATCGACCTTTCGGACGGGCTTTCGAGCGATCTGCTACAGCTCTGCCGCTCCTCGAAATGCGGCGCCCGCATCTACCTGGAGCGGATTCCCATCGCCAAACAGACCACGGCCCTGGCCGAGGAGATGCACTCCGACCCGGTCGTCGCGGCGCTCCACGGCGGCGAGGACTACGAACTGCTCTTCACCGTGCCGCTCTCCATGCAGGAGCAGGTCATGCGGCTGGGGCTGGTCGACGTCATCGGCCACATCACACCCGAATCCACCGGGTGCTTCCTCGTCACGCCCGACGGGCAGGACATCCGGCTCAAGGCGCAGGGATTTCCCGAGCAACGGAATTAAAAATGCGATTCCGGGGAAGCCGGAGACCTGCCGAAGGCAGAAAGCGCCTGCACTTGCTTGCTTTCTCCTTGCAGGGAATCCCGGTCCCCGCACATGATCCGTCCGTCGCTTCGCATTGTCCGACCGACATTTTTAATTCTTAATTTTTCATTTTTAATTTATTTATTCCTATCTTTGCCAGCCCGAAAAGGGGATAACTTTTTAATTCAACGTATTATGAACAATTACGAAACCGTTTTCATTGTCACGCCGGTTCTGTCCGAACAGCAGGTGCAGGAGGTGGCCGACAAATTCCAGGGTGTCATCACCGAGAACGGCGGTCAGATTGTGAACAAGGAGTCGTGGGGCCTCAAGAAGCTGGCCTACCCCATTCAGAAGAAGACCACCGGTTTCTACTTCCTCGTGGAGTTCACGGGCGAGGGCACGCTCATCAACACCCTCGAAACGCAGTATCGCCGCGACGAGCGGGTGATCCGTTTTCTGACTTTCAAGCAGGACAAGTACGCCGTCGAGTACTCGGAGAAACGTCGTGCTAAAACCACTAACAAACAGGAGTAAGCCATGGCACAGGAGAATAAAGCACAGTCCGAAATCCGCTACCTGAACCCCGTTTCGGTAGACGTCAAGAAGAAGAAATACTGCCGTTTCAAGAAGCTCGGCATCAAGTACGTCGATTACAAGGACGGCGAGTTCCTCAAGAAGTTCCTCAACGAGCAGGGCAAGATTCTGCCCCGCCGTCTGACCGGTACTTCGCAGAAGTTCCAGAAGAAGGTGGCCCAGGCCGTCAAGCGCGCCCGTCACCTCGCCATTCTGCCCTTCGTAACCGATTGCATGAAATAATTTAAGGAGGACAAGCACATGGAAGTCATTCTGAAGAAGGATATGGAGAATCTGGGCTACGCCAACGACATCGTCAACGTCAAGCCCGGTTACGCAAATAATTACCTCATTCCGCAGGGTCTGGCCACCGCCGCTACGGCTTCGGCCAAGAAGGTGCTCGCCGAGAACCTGCGCCAGCGCGCTCACAAGGACGCCAAGATTCTGGCCGACGCACAGGCTTTGGCCCAGACCATCGGCAACCTCTCGCTGTCGCTGAGCGTCAAGGCCGAGGAGGGCAAGCTCTTCGGTACCGTCACGGCCGCCGACCTGGCCGAGGCGCTCGCCGCCAAAGGCATCGAGCTCGACCGCAAGGTCATCAGCGTCGAGACCATCAAGACCGTCGGCGAGTACGAGGCTTCGGCCCGCCTCCACAAGGAGGTCAAGGCCGTCATCAAATTCTCGGTTTCGGCCGCTGAATAGGTTTCGCGCCTGATTCGCAAGTGAAAAGCGCTCCGGATTCGTCCGGGGCGTTTTTTCGTTGGCCACGAAAAGCACGCGCAGGCGGCTCCGAACTTTCATTCTTCGTTTTTAATTACTACCTTTGCCTGCAAGTATGAAAACACTCCGAATATACCTCGCGGCTCTGCTGGCCCTGACGGCCGGAGCCTGCGGCCGCACTGCCTCGGATGCGGAGACCCAACGCAACATCGTCTACGGCATCGACGCCGACGCCTACCGCCTCGAAACGGGCGAAATCGGCAAGGGAGAGACCCTCAGCAAAATCCTCAACAACTACGGCATCACGGTGCGCCAGATCGACCGGCTCGACCGCTCGGCGAAAGAGATTTTCCCGCTGCGCAACATCCGGGCGGGCCACAGGTACACGGTCTTCATCCACGAAGATTCGCTCTACGCCCCGCACCTCGATTACCTCGTCTACGAAACCGACCGGACCAATTACGTGGTCTTCGGATTCCACGACGGCGACTCCGTTTCGATCCGCAAGGACACCAAGTCCACGACCCTGCGCCGCACGCAGCGTTCGGCCGTCATTTCGTCGTCGCTGTGGGGTTCCATCATGGAGCAGAACCTCCCCTATTCGCTCGCCGCCGAGATGGAGAACATCTACCAGTGGACCGTCGATTTCTTCGGCATCCAGAAGGGCGACAGCTTCACAGTCATCTACGACGAGCGGTTCATCGACGACACCGTGTCGGCTGGCGTCGACCGCATCTGGGGCGCCAAGTTCACGCAGGGCGGCAAGGAGTATTACGCCATTCCGTTCCGCCAGGGCGGTAAAATCCAGTATTGGGAGTTGGACGGCACCAGCCTGCGCAAGCAGCTGCTCAAGGCGCCGCTCAAATACACGCGCATCAGTTCCAAGTTCTCCTACGCCCGCAAGCACCCGGTTTACAAGGTCTACCGTCCCCACACGGGCGTCGACTACGCCGCACCCAAGGGTACGCCCGTCCATGCCGTGGCCGACGGCGTGGTGACGTTCAAAGGCTGGGGCGGCGGCGGTGGCAACACCCTCAAAATCAAGCATGCAGGCAACCTCGTCACGGGTTATCTCCACCTGAGCGGTTACGCCAAGGGTATTTCGCAGGGCAAGCGCGTGTCGCAGGGCCAGCTCATCGGTTACGTCGGGTCCACAGGCACCTCGACCGGGCCCCACCTCGACTACCGCATCTGGCGCAACGGCACCCCCATCGACCCGCTGAAGATTCCCCAGAAGCCCGCCGAGCCCATCGCCAAGAAAAACCGTGCGGCGTTCGAGTTCGTCCGCGACCGGATTCTCGCCGAGTTGAACGGCGAGCTTCCCGAGGAGGAGCGCATCACACAGCTCGATTCTATCGTCATCCCGGCTCCCGTGCCGCCTGCACAGCCCGCCGGAGCGGCCGCAGAACCCAAGAAATAGCGCCATGGAGCGGGTCGGGGTCATCATCGTGGCGGGAGGTGCCGGAACGCGTTTCGGCGGCCGCATCCCCAAGCAGTTCGCGCTGCTCGGCGGTGAGCCCGTGTTGGCCCGCACGATAGGCAGCTTCGCCAAGGCGTTGCCGGGGGCTCCCATCGTCGTGGTGCTTCCTGCCGCCCATATCGAGTTTTGGCACAACCTGTGCGCGCGTTTCGACGTGGCGCCCCACACCGTCGCCGAGGGCGGAGAGGAGCGGTTTTTCTCCGTCCGCAACGGGCTCGCGGCGCTCCCGGACGACGTCGGGCTGATCGCCGTGCAGGACGGGGTGCGGCCCCTCGCTTCGTCCAAGCTCATCCGCCGCACGGCCGCCGCGGCCGCAGAGCACGGCACCGCCGTTCCGGTTGTCGAGCCTGCCGATTCTTACCGCCAGACGGACGGCACCGTCTCGCACGCCGTCGACCGCCGCCGCCTGCGCATCGTCCAGACGCCGCAGATTTTCCGCGCGGGACTGCTGCGCGAAGCCTACGGCGCCGACTACCGACCGGAGTTCACCGACGACGCGTCGGTGGTCGAAACGGCGGGGCACAGCATCTGTCTGTGCGACGGGGAGCGGCAGAACCTCAAGATTACGACCCCCGAAGATTTCGCCGTGGCCGAAGCCCTGCTGGCGGCCCGCGAAGAGAACGCCTACGAACGACTGCCCGAAAAATAGCACCATGCAAAGCACCTACAAATACCGTTTCGACCGCAACACGCTCTATTGGACGCTCGTCTACTGGATCGTCTTCGCCCTGCTGGGCGGCGGTCTGTTCTATCTCTACGAGGGAGGTTACCTCTCGGCGTGGTTCACGTCGTTCATCGTGGCGCTGATTGCGTTGATGGCCCTTTCGATTCCGCGCAAAATCGTCGTCACCGACCAGTCGGTCCAGGTGCGCTGCCTGCTGGACATCACCGAAATAAACCGCAGCGAAATCGCGGCTGTGCGCAAGGTCAGCGCAGCTCACATGAAGTGGATAGTGCCCGTGTTCGGCGGTTTCGGCTTCTTCGGCTACTACGGCCATTTCATCGACCTGCGGCGCTTCGAGCGGGTGCGGGTCTACGCCACGGAATGGCGCAATTTCGTGGAAATCGTCGACATCTACGAAGACAAGCTCTACGTGTCGTGCAGCGACGCCGACCGCCTGGTGGCCGAGCTGACCCCTCCCGGCGGCAACCGCCCCGTAGACGACGATGAGGACGAATAGGCGTCCCGGCTTTCCATCCGATAAAAAACAGCCTCCGACCCGGAATGGCATGGGCTACGGTTCATTCAAGCCCCTTTTCCTGCCCCGGCAGGTCCGAACGGCTTCGGTCTGCCGGCGGCTCGCCGAAAAGGTGCGCGCCAGCGTGGTCCGGCAGATTCAGCAATCCGCTGGCAGTGTTGTTGTTGAAACGTTTTAGCAAACAGTTGAAACGTTCCTTTTCAGGCAGG
>NZ_CALPDD010000004.1 GCF_943193205.1 Alistipes muris | reverse complement strand
GTTGCTGGGATGTGACGCAACTCAACCTCCGGGGCTCCGTTTCTCCGCACCCGAAACCCGGCGGTCGTGGGGCAAGTCTTACGCAGGAACGCAGGAATTCTGCGCAGACTATATATTATCAGTTATTCGGCAGGCAGTCTTAAAAAAACCAGGGCGGGGTGCGACGGTCCCGGCCGCCCTTAAATTTATTCCACAATATGCTGCAGCCGCAATTAGCTTGTGTTGAACACCCGCCCACGAAAACAAAAAAGGGCGCGGTGTCAGCTACCCCTCGTTGGTCTTGGGAACCTTTGCGCGGAAGCTGTCCTGCGCCCCTGTCGTGTCCCGCCATAGAATAAGCGGGACATAACAAGGACTGACAACCATTATACCGCGCTAACAACCTCTTTCGAGGGTCCCAAGTTCACGAGGGTATAAAGAGTTGTTTACCCTTTATGTCGTTATGTCCGTCGGCTAAGCCGAACTATTCTCTCGCAAATTTAGCATTATTTCTGCATTTATTGAATTTGTCATGGAGCAAAGATATGTAAAATTATTCAAACAAGCACTATCGTGCAGATTAAATTTACTGTTTTGCCCTTTCTTTTGTCTAAAAAATAAAATCTCTGCAACGCAAAGACAATATATTAAGGGCTTGGATAGCTCGACGAATGCGAGAGATTCGAGAACAGCATAACCACACACAGGAATATCTGATCGAGAATACACGCCTGCATATTTCGCATTACGAGAACCAGCAGAAGTTTCCATCTTTGGAAACCTTGTCTTTGTTTTGTGAGTATTATAATATTTCGTTGCACGAATTTTTCAAAGAAACGGATTATCCGAAAAATAAACAATAAATAAAAGAGAAGACGCAACTTCCGGGGCGGAAAGAAACTGATTTCTTTCCGCCTTTTTTATTCTATTTGATGTTGTCAACCGTGTTCCGCCCCAGCACAATGAACCCCCAACTTGCCGCCATCCAAAACAAAATCTATGAAATCCGCGGCCAGTGCGTCATGCTCGACCGCGACCTCGCACAATTGTACGGCGTAACGACCGCCAATATCTTTAATTTTAATTATCTTTGCCCCTCAGAATCATAATCCGAACATGAAGAAGTCTTTCAGGATTGCGGCCATTGTCGCGGCCGTATTGTTGGCGGTCATCATTGTGGCTCCGATGGCGCTGCGGGGCAAAGTGGCCGAAATCGTCAAGCGCGAGGCCAACGCCATGCTGACGGCAAAACTCGATTTCGAGAAGCTGAACATCAGTCTGCTGCGCCATTTCCCCCATGCGTCGGTCGAGCTCAAGGGGCTGACCCTCGTGGGTACGGAGCGTTTCGAGGGCGACACCATCGTTGCCGCACGGCGTATTTCGGTGGTCGTCGACCTGCTGTCGTTCTTTGGCGACGAGGGGTTCGAGGTCTCCAAAGTCATCCTTGCGGCCCCTGCGCTGCACGCTCACAAACTGGCCGACGGAGCTGTGAACTGGGACGTCATGAAGCCCACGGACGAAGAGCCCGACGAGGAGACCGAGGAGCAGTCCGAATCGTCGTCGTTCCGGTTGCAGTTGCGCGATTTCCGGATTTCCGATGCGTCGGTTCGTTACGAGGACGATTCCACCCGCATGGCCTTTTCCACTGCTCCTCTGTCGCTGCGGCTGCGGGGCGACATGTCGGCCGAGCGGACCGACCTCGCGCTGCGGCTCGATGCCCGGCAGATGCGTTTCGTCTCGGGCGGGATTCCCCTGCTGAGCGGCGCCGAAGCCGAACTCGATGCTACGATTGCCGCCGACCTCAAGAACAACCGTTTCACATTTACGGACAATACGTTCCGGCTTAACGCCATCGCCCTGTCGCTCGATGGGTGGGTGCACCTCAAGGAGAGCGGCGCCGTTGCGATGGACCTGACGGCCGGATGCGGCAAGGTGCTGTTCAAGGACGTGCTGTCGCTGATTCCGGCTTTCTATACCAAGGATTTCCGCAATCTCTCGGCCTCGGGCGAATTGGCGCTCGACGTGTGGGCCAAGGGCGAAATACACGGTTCGGTGCTCCCCGCCTTTGCGGCCAAGGCCACGGTCAGCAACGGCAGTTTCCAATATTCGTCGTTGCCCAAGGCCGTCACCGACATTCAGCTTGCGGCAGGGATTTCCAATCCCGGCGGTACGATGAACAAGACGGTCGTCGACCTCTCGAAGTTTTCGCTCAAGATGGCGGGCAATTCGCTCGCCGCGACGTTCCACGCCACCAACCTCGTCAGCGACCCCGCTTTCCGGGCTTCGGTGGCTGGCAAGGTGGACCTGGGGGCCGTTCGCGAGGTTTATCCGCTCGACAAGCAAATCGACCTCGGGGGCGTCATCACGGCCGACCTGAAGGTGTCGGGCCGCATGTCCGACATCGAGAAGAAGCGTTACGAACAGATGGCCGCTTCGGGAACGTTCGTCATCGAACAGCTGGGGCTGACGGTGCCCAAACTCCCTGCGGTGCATATCCGCCGCGCCGCCGCGACCATTACGCCCAAGGCCATGACCCTCGGCGACTTCGGGGTGACGGTAGGGCGGAGCGACCTGTCGGCCAAGGGCCAGCTTACGGGTTATCTGGGCTATCTGCTCCGGGGCGACAAGCTGGCCGGGCGGCTCTATGTACGTTCCGGGTTGCTCGATCTGAACGAAATCATGGCGGCGCTTCCCGCGTCGGAAGAGCCTGCGGCTGTTGAGGAGCAGCCCGCCGAACCGATGCAGGTGCTGGTGGTGCCCAAGAACCTGGACCTCTCGCTCAATACCGAATTGCAGAAAATCCTCTTCAACAAGATGACCGTTTCGGCCCTCACGGGCGAAATGCGGGTGGCCGGGGGTGCGCTGTCGCTCGACAAGCTGGCGCTGCAGCTTTTCGGCGGCAAGGCTTCGGCGTCGGGCCGCTATTCGACCGCGGCCGACCCGTCGCGTCCGTCGCTGCGGCTGGGGCTGTCGTTGGCCGGAGCGTCGTTCTCGCAGACGTTCGACGAACTCGAAATGGTGCAGAAACTGGTGCCGGTGTTCGCCAAGACGGGCGGCGACTACTCGCTGTCGCTCGACATGACCGCGGCGCTCGATTCCACGATGTCGCCCGATTTGCAGTCGGTCAACGCAACGGGCGAAATCAAATCGGAAAATATCCGTGTTCAGAACATCGAAGCGTTCGACGCGCTGGCCAAGGCGCTGAACAACGACAAGTTGCGCAAGATTGAAGCCAAGGACGTGGCGATTCGTTTCGCCATCAAGAACGGCCGTGTCACGACGCAGCCTTTCGACTTGAAACTTGCCGGAACCAACGTGAATCTGTCGGGTTCGACGGGGTTGGACCAGACCATCGACTATGTGGCTAAGGTTTCGATGCCCGCGTCGGCGACAGGCGGCGTGCTGGAGACGCTCAACGTGAAGATCGGCGGAACGTTCACCGCACCCAAGATTACGCTGGGCGTCCGCGAAGCTGCCGAACAGGCCGTCAAGAAAGTGGTCGACGAACAGATTCAGAAACTTACGGGCAGCGAATCGCTTGCGGCCGAAGTGGAGAAGCAGAAAGAGAATCTGCGTGCCGAGGTCGAGAAGCAGGCGGCCAAACTGCGCGACGAAGCCAAGCGGGCGGGTGAAAAACTCGTAGCGGCCGCGCAGGTTCAGCGGACCAAACTTGTGGACGAAGCCGCCAAGAAAGGCACTTTGGCCAAATTCGCGGCCGAAAAGGCCGGGGACAAACTGGTTGCCGAGGCCGAGAAGCAGGCCGCGAACCTTGCCGCCGAAGCGGAAAAACAGATTGCCAAACTCTCGGCCCAGGGCGAGTAGTTTTGATTCCTGGAATGAAGAACGCGCTTGTGAAAAACTACCGGTCGCTGGGGGCCGACGGGGCGGTGCTGCTGTGGTTGGGCGTCTGGTGGGTGTGCAACATCGTGCTGGCCGCGACGGCGGAGCTTGCCAACGACGAAGCCTACTACTGGATGTTCGCCGAGCACCTGGCCTGGGGTTACTTCGACCATCCGCCGATGACGGCCCTGCTGGTGTGGCTGGGGCAGCACGTTTGGCCCGGAACCGAATTGGGCGTGCGCTTCTTCTTCACACTGCTGCAGCCCCTCTACCTCTACCTATTGTGGCGGCTGATACGGCCTGCCGATGCGGTGCGGCGCGACGGAGAACTTTTCGCGATGCTTTCGGCCGCGACGCTGATGTTGCAGCTCTACGGATTCATCGCGGTGCCCGACGGTCCGCTGATGATGACTGCGACGCTGTTTCTGCTGGCGCTCGGACGGTTCGCCGAACGGCGCCGCGGCGCCTGGCTTTGGCTGGGGCTGGCCATGGCGGCCATGGCTTACAGCAAGTATCACGGGGCATTGGTGGTGCTTTTTGCGCTGGCGGCCAATCCGCGGCTGCTGCGCCGTCCGGGGCTCTATGCGGGCGGGGCGGTGGCGCTGTTGCTGCTTGTGCCCCATTTCCTGTGGCAATATCACCACGACTGGGCTTCGTTCGCCTACCACCTTTCGGGGCGCAATGCGCAGTTCCGGCTGAGCTACGTGACCGATTTCGTGGCCAACATGCTGGTGGTTTTCAATCCGCTGTATCTGCCGCTTTACATCAAGGCGTGGCGGGCCGCCCGGCCCGAGGACGCGGTGCGGCGTGCGCTGAAATGCTTCCCGGCCGCCTTTGTCGGGTTCTTCCTGCTGTCGGCGTTCCGCGGCTATGTGCAGCCGCAGTGGGTCATCGTCGCGGCGCTCGGGCTGGTCTGCGTGCTGTTCGACTATGCGCGCCGTCATCCCCGCACGCGGCGCTACGTGATGCGCGCCGGGTGGGTTGTGGTGGCGCTGATGGCTCTGGTCCGCATCGAAATGATGTTCAACCCGCTGGGCATCCGGTTCGAGGTCTTCGACAACAAGGCGAGCTACGGAGCCATTGCCCGCGAAGCCGCCGGCCGCCCGGTCATTTTCAGAGGGAGCTATGCCATGGCGGCCAAGTACCGCTTCTATACGGGCGGCGAAGCCTACTGCCAGCCCAATATCGGTTACAGGACCCACCAATGGCAGTTCCGGGACGACGATTCGCGGTTTGCCGGGCGTGAAGTGCTGGTCGAGACGCCGCGTCGCGAACCGGGCGACACGCTTTTCCGGACGCAGAGCATCGCGCTGGCCAACGGCCGGGGATTCACGTGGCTGGTCGACCCCGATTTCCGCCCCGTGCGGCTGGTCGACGCTGCGTTTGCGGGGCTGCCGGAGCAGGTGGTGCCCGGGCAGGAACTGCGCATGCGGGTGCGGCTGGCGAATCCGTATGACTACGAGGTGGAAATCGGCGGGGAGACGGAGCTGGTCATGGTTTGGAAGCACGGCCGTTTCGAGGTGGAGGAAATCCCGACGGGAGTGCGCTGTACGATTCCGGCCCGCTCGGAAACGGAGGCTGAAGCGATGCTGCGGGTACCGGAACGGCTGGCCGGAAAAGAGTATGCCGCCGGATTCGCCCTGCGCCGCGAGGGCCGCACCCATTGGTTCAACGGAAAACCGCTCCGGACGGAGGTCTTGAAACCATGATTCTGCAATTCATCAAATTCTGCGTCGTAGGCGGCTCGGGGGTCTTCGTGGACTTCGGGGTGACCTACGCGTGCAAGGAATGGCTGCGCGTGAACAAGTATGCGGCCAATTCGGTGGGCTTTCTGTGCGCCGCGACGACCAACTACCTGCTCAACCGCGTGTGGACGTTCCACAACGAAGACCCCGACATCGCGGGGCAGTATCTGCGCTTCCTGGGCATCGCGTTGCTGGGGTTGGTCATCAACACGGCGACGATTTGGTTGCTGCACCACAAGTTCCGGGCGAACTTCTATGCGGCCAAACTTTTAGCCACGGGCGTGGTGACGTTCTGGAACTTCTTCATGAATTACTTTTTCAATTTCTGACGGACCTGCGGCACACCGCCGCAGGTTCCGACGCCATAACAGCCCCCGGCCCGGAATGACGAAGGCCACGGTTTTCGTCAGCGCGGCCCGTAGATTCAGCAGTCCGCTGGCGGCGTTTCGCTGAACGCTAAAACGTTTTAACAGCCTGTTAAAACGTTTCAATACGCCGTCAGTTATTCATTCCAGTCTGGCGGAAAACTTGGGTTAATGAATAATTAACAATGAATAGTGAATAATTGTTTTTCCGAATTTCGGATAATTATTCCCTATTAACTATTCATTATTCATTTTTTCTGTCATTCATTCCAGCGACTGCTTCGACTGCCTGCTGCGGGCTACCGTCACGTTACGACGGGAGCCTTGACGAGTGTCGGCGCGGGCGGCTGGTGCTGGTCATCGTCGTCCTATCTGGCAGGCAACCTCAACGCGGGCAGTCTGAACTTCGACACGGGCAACGTGAACCCGCTGAACAACAATAACCGGGCAAACGGTTTCCCCGTGCGCTGCGTCCAGCATCTGCGGGGCTGTTTGCCGAGGATGAAAGCGCAAGGGGCGCAGGCGATTTCCGGCCCCGGGCCTTTCATCTTCGGATTTTATGGCGTAAGTTTGCAGACCCGCCGCAGAGCTTGACCCCGGCGGACGGAATTGATGAACACGACTTCCCTACATACTGCACCCGGCGACGGGCTGCCCATGCCGCGCCGGCTGGGTGCCGTGCTGGCCGTGGCGTTCGGCGTGGGGCTCTCGGTGCTGGACAGCGCGATAGCCAATGTGGCGCTGCCGACGCTGGGGGCGGAGCTGGCGGTGTCGTCGGCCGATTCGATATGGATTGTCAACGCCTACCAGCTGGCCATCATGGTGAGCGTGCTGCCGCTGGCTGCGCTGGGCGAGACGCTGGGTTACCGTAAGATTTATGTGGGCGGCCTGGCGCTGTTCACGCTGGCTTCGGCGGGCTGTGCGCTGGCCGGGTCGTTCGCGACGCTGGTGCTGGTCCGGGTGCTCCAGGGCTTCGGGGCGGCGGCCGTGACGTCGGTCAACACGACGCTGATACGCTTCATCTACCCGCGGGCCCAGCTCGGGCGCGGGATGGGAATCAATGCCACGGTAGTAGCCGTGTCGTCGGTGGCGGGGCCTGCCGTGGCGGCCGCCATCCTTTCGGCGGGGCCGTGGCAATGGCTCTTTGCGGTCAATATTCCGGTGGGTGCGGCGGCGCTGTGGCTCAGCGCGCGGTTTCTGCCGCCCAATCCCGTACAATCCGACAGCCGCACACCCCGGTGGCGCGACGTGGCGCTCAACGCGCTGACGTTCGGACTGCTGATGGCTTCGGTCGAAGGCCTTTCCCACGGCTGGGACGGCCGGATATTGCTGGCCGGAGCGGTCGTCCTCCTGGCGGCGGGCGGGTGGTTCGTGCGGAGCCAGCTGCGCGAGACGCATCCGCTGCTGCCGCTCGACCTGCTGCGGATTCCGGTCTTCTCGGTGTCGGTGCTTACGTCGGTCTGCTCCTATCTGGCCCAGATGCTTTCGATGGTGGCGCTGCCGTTCTATCTGCAACACACGCTGGGCTACGACGAAGTGACGGCAGGACTGCTGCTGACGGCGTGGCCCGCAGTTATTGTGGCGGTGGCTCCGGCGGCGGGGATGCTGGTGGGGCGGCTGCACCCGGGAGCGCTGGGCGGCACGGGTCTTGCGGCGATGGCCGCGGGACTGGCAGCGCTGGCGTGGCTGCCTGCGGAACCCTCGGCGGCCGACATCGTATGGCGGCTGGCTTTGGGCGGGGCGGGCTTTGCGCTTTTCCAATCGCCCAACAACAGTATGCTGATAGCCTCGGCCCCGCCCGAGCGGAGCGGTTCGGCGAGCGGGATGCTGGCAACGGCCCGGCTGACGGGACAGACGACGGGCGCGGCGCTGATGGCACTGCTGTTCCATGCGGTGCCGGACCGAAGCACCCGTGCGGCGCTGGCCGTGGCCGCTGCGGCTGCGCTGGCAGGTTCGGCGGTGAGCTTTCTGCGACTGCGGCTGCCGCTGCCCGAAAGCCTGGTCCGCCGCAAACGATAACGAACGATGAAACGACTGCTTACGATAATCTGCCTGCTCCTTGGCGCGACGGCGTCGGCCGACACGCTGGAATTCGTGCGCCCGCCCTACCTGCGCATCGGCGATACGGTGGGGTTGGTGACCCCGGCGGCGAAACTCGCGGCCAAGACCGATACGGCGCTGCTGCGCGGCCGCTTTGCGTCGTGGGGCCTGCATGTGAAGTTCGCGCCCCATTGCTGCGATCAGAGCGACGGCTACTTTGCGGCCCCCGACAGCGTGCGCGCCGCCGACTTGCAGGCGATGATCGAGGACCCGACGGTGAAAGCCGTCATAGCGTGCCGCGGCGGCTACGGGTCGGTGCGGCTGTTGCCGATGCTGCGGCTGCAGGAGCTGCGCTGGAACCCGAAATGGCTGGTGGGATTCAGCGACCTGACGACGCTGCACGCGGCATTGGCGCATGTGGGGGTGGAGAGCATACACGGAACGATGCCGGGCTCGTTCGTGTTCGAGGAAGAAGACCTGGCAGCCGAATCGCTGCGGCGGGCCCTGTTCGGACTGCTTCGCCGCATCGACGTGGCGCCGCATCCGCTCGACGTGGCGGGCAAGGCGCGGGGCCGTCTGACGGGAGGCAACCTGACGGTGCTGTGCGCCGCCTGCGGGACCCCCGAAGCGCTCCAGACCGACAGCCCGACGATTCTGTTTCTTGAGGAAGTGAACGAATACGTCTACCGGGTGGACCGGATGATGCAGCAACTGCTGCGGAGCGGGGCGCTGAGCAACGTACAGGCGGTGGTGGTGGGCGACTTCAGCCACATAGCGGGCGCCGAACGCTTCGGAGCCGACGCCTACGAGCGGGTGGCGGCGCACCTGCGGCCGCTGGGGATTCCGCTGCTGTTCGGATTCCCGGCGGGCCATGACATCCTCAACGAAGCGCTCTACATGGGCCGCCGTGCGGAACTGACCGTGGACGCCGAAGGCGGACACCTGGTTTTTGAAGCGGAAGCCGCGGAGGAATAAGGAATTTTACTATTTTTGCACCGACGAACGAACAACCCGAGCCGATGAAACTATCAACCGACCAAGTCGACCGCCTGCGCCAGATGCTCTCCACGCCGGGTCTGCGTGCGGCGATCGTCTCCCATACCAATCCCGACGGCGACGCCGTGGGCTCGTCGCTGGCCTGGGCCGGGGCGCTGCGGGCGCTGGGACACGAGGCCACCTGCATCGTGCCGAACAAATATCCCTATTTTCTGGACTGGATGCCCGGCATCGAGGAAGTGGTGGTGTTCCGCAGCGACACCGAAGGCCGTGCGGCGCGGGCCCTTGCGGAAGCCGACCTGATTTTCTGCCTGGATTTCAACGCTGTTTCCCGGCTGGAAATACTCAGCGACATGCTGTCGGCCAACACCTCGGCCCGGCGGATACTGATCGACCACCATCTCTCGCCCGACGAGGGTTTCGACCTGATGTTCTCCTACCCGGGAGCGTCGAGCACGTGCTATATCATGTACCGGCTTATCGAAGCGCTCTTCGGGACTGAGGCCATCACGCAGCAGATGGCCGAAGCGCTCTATGTGGGGATGATGACCGACACGGGCAACTTCGCCTTTTCGTCCCTCACGCCGGGGCTGTTCCGGGCGGTGGCGACGCTGGTGGAACGGGGCGTGCACGTCCCGACGGTCTACAACAATGTCTACAACGCCTATACCGAGGGCCGCGCGCGGCTGTTCGGCTATGCCATCAACCGCAAGATGCAGCTCATCGAGGACGGGACGGTGGCTTACATGTCGCTGATGGAACACGAAATGCGCCGCTTCGGATTCCAGCAGGGCGACAGCGAGGGGTTTGTGAACTACGCGCTGACAATCAAGAAGATGAAGATGTCGGCGATGTTCCTTGCTCATCGCAAGTTCATCCGGGTGTCGCTGCGTTCGCGCGGCGACGTGGATGTCAACCTCTTTGCCCGCAAGTACTTCAACGGCGGCGGCCACAAGAACGCGGCGGGCGGCAAATCGTACGACACCATGGAGGAGACCATCGCACGCTACGTGCGTTCGGTCCGCGAGTTTGCCGAAGAAGGCTACTTGTAGCCGGGGTGTTCGAGCTGCGAATACCGAAGTACCTTTTCTCTTACGAAGTCCGCGAAACCGCGGGCTTCGTCGTTTGTGAGGGGGCCGGGAAAGCTCATCAGCACCAGCGGGTGGGGTTCGTTGGGGCAGCCGTAGGAGGGGTGGATGTAAGCGTGGGGATTGGCGACGAACCCCGCGCGTTCGTAGAAGTGCTTGCGCCGGATGGCGAGGGGTTCTTCGGGCGGCTCGATTTCGAGGATGACCCGCCTGCCGCGGCAGAACTCCGCCAACGCTTCGGCGCCGATGTTCCGACCCCGGAGTGCAGGCGAGACAGCGAGGTACTCGACATAATAAGAAGCGCCGAACAGCCAATAAAAGAGGATGCCGGCGACCTGCCGGTCCACTCGGATGCTCTCGGCCCGGAACGCTGGGTCGGTCAGCGCGGCGACAGTATCCTCCTCGCTGCGCCGCTCCCTCGGGGGGAAGGCTTCGCGGTAGATGGTCATGGCCTCGGCCCATCCGGAATCGGCGGGGGAACAGAACGCGGCAAACTGCAAACGGTGTGTCATGGAGCGGAAATATTATGTACAAAGGTAACGAAAATTTTGCAGCGGTGCATCCTGCGGCGTTTCGGGGCGTTTGTTCAAAACTTGTTCATTAAAAACCGGGCGCCGATGCTGGCGGAACGGCGGACAATTCCTACTTTTGCTGCTGGCAAGGTTCCCCGCCGGCGGCTGCCGGCACGGGATCAAAAGGGAACGCCTGTGCGAATCAGGGACTATTCCCGTAGCTGTGAGTTCCGCCGTGACCTGCACAATCTTTGAGCCACTGCCCCTGCGGGCGGGAAGGCGTGCAGAAGGAACGAGTCAGAAGACCTGCCTTGCCGGACGGGACCGACGCCCTCGGGAAAAAGGGTGCGGTCCAACGATGAAAAAACAAGAATCGGAAAACTGAAAAGGCTGTTTCGCCCCTTGGGGTGGAACGGGATGGCTTGGCGACTGCCGGGAAACGCTTGCGCTACGAGTGCCGGTTTGTCTGCGGCTCCTCGTAATGACGGGATAGCAACTTTGCGCGGGGCCCGGCTCGCGCCTATGGCACGACCGCCCCAGCCGGGCCCGCGAGGTGCTTGCTGCAGATGATTCGGCAGAGACGCGGGGCGAGGCCGGGGCTGGGGCTTGGAATGACACTATAATAAAAATATACGGATATGGGAATTTCGGAACTCAACATTGTCAAACGCGACGGCAAGCGCGAAGTGTTTTCGGTGGAGAAAATCAAACGTGCGGTGAGCAAGGCCTTTCTGGCGGCGGGAGGCTACGCCACGGACGACGACCTGACGTCGGTGCTGAGCCGGGTGAGGGTGTCGGACGGGATGTCGGTGGAGGAGATACAGAACCAGGTGGAGACGGCGCTGATGGCCGAACGCTACTTTGCGGTGGCGAAAAGCTACATACTCTATCGCCAGAAACACACCGAAGACCGCGAGACGCGCGAGAAGCTGGATTTTCTGACCTCCTACTGCGACGCCTCGAACCCGGCGACGGGCTCGAAATACGACGCCAACGCCAATGTGGAGAACAAGAACATCGCCACCCTCATCGGCGAACTGCCGAAGCAGAACTTCATCCGTCTGAACCGCCGCCTGCTGACCGACCGCATCAAGGAGATGTACGGCAAGGAGCTGGCGGACAGGTATCTGCACCTGCTGAACAGCCACTTCATCTACAAGAACGACGAAACCTCGATGGCCAACTACTGCGCTTCGGTGACGATGTACCCGTGGCTGCTCAACGGCACGCTTACGGTGGGCGGCAACTCGACGCGGCCGACGAACCTCAAATCGTTCTGCGGCGGCTTCGTGAACATGGTGTTCATCGTCTCGTCGATGCTGTCGGGGGCCTGCGCAACGCCGGAATTTCTGATGTACATGAACTACTTCATCGAACAGGAATACGGCGAAGACTACTATCTGCGTGCCGACGAAGTGGTGGACCTCTCGCGCAAACGGCGCACGATCGACAAAATCATCACGGACAGCTTCGAGCAAATCGTTTATTCCATCAACCAGCCCACGGGTGCGCGGAACTTCCAGGCCGTGTTCTGGAACGTGGCCTACTACGACCGCTACTATTTTGAGTCGCTTTTCGGCGAATTCGTATTCCCGGACGGGTCGAAACCCCATTGGGAATCGCTCTCGTGGCTCCAAAAACGATTCATGACATGGTTCAACCGCGAACGCACCAAAACCGTGCTGACGTTCCCGGTCGAGACGATGGCGCTGCTGACCAAGGACGGCGACGCGATGGACGCAGAATGGGGCGACTTCACGGCGAAGATGTATGCCGAGGGCCATTCGTTCTTTACCTACATCAGCGACAATGCCGATTCGCTTTCGTCGTGCTGCCGTCTCAGAAACGAGATACAGGACAACGGATTCAGCTACACGCTGGGTGCGGGCGGTGTGTCGACAGGCTCGAAAAGCGTGCTGACAATCAACCTGAACCGCTGCATCCAGTATGCGGTGAAGAACGGGATGCACTACCTGACGTTCCTGGAAGAAGTGGTCGACCTGGTGCACAAGGTCCAGACGGCCTACAACGAAAATCTCAAGGCGCTGCAATCGAAAGGGATGCTCCCGCTCTTCGATGCGGGTTACATAAACCTTGCGCGGCAGTATCTGACCGTGGGGGTGAACGGGCTGGTCGAGGCGGCCGAATTCCTGGGGCTGCGCATCGACGACAACGACGGCTATGCGGCGTTCGTGCAGGAAGTGCTGGGGCTGGTGGAGCGCTACAACAAGAAATACCGCTCGAAGGAGCTGATGTTCAACTGCGAAATGATTCCGGCCGAAAACGTGGGGGTGAAGCACGCCAAGTGGGACCGCGAAGACGGCTATGCGGTGCCGCGCGACTGCTACAACTCCTATTTCTATGCGGTGGAAGACCCGTCGCTGAACGTCATCGACAAGTTCCGTCTGCACGGCCGCAAGTACATCGAACATCTGACGGGCGGTTCTGCGCTCCACATGAACCTGGAGGAACACCTCACGCAGGAACAATACCGCCACCTGCTGCGGGTGGCGGCGGCTGAGGGGTGCAATTACTTCACGTTCAACATCCCCAACACGGTATGCAACGTGTGCGGCCATATCGACAAACGCTATCTGAAGGAATGCCCCGAGTGCCACAGCGACCGGGTGGATTACCTGACGCGGGTAATCGGCTACATGAAGCGGGTGTCGAATTTCTCGGTGGCGCGTCAGCAGGAAGCGGCCCGGAGGTTCTATGCCAAAGCGGAGTAGCGGGGTGGTACGGTTCTGTAACTACGATGTGGTTTTCGCCGAGATACCCGGCGAAACGACGCTGGCGATAAATATTGCGGGGTGCCCCAACCGTTGTCCGGGCTGCCACAGCCCCCACCTGCAAGCCGATGCGGGCGAAGTGCTGGACGACGAAGCGCTGGGGGTGCTGCTCGGCCGCTACGGGCCGGCGGTGACGTGCGTGTGTTTCATGGGCGGCGACGGGGCGCCCCACGAAATTGCGCGGCTGGCGGCGACGGTGCGGCGGCTGAAACCGAAGCTGCGGGTGGGGTGGTACTCGGGCTGCCCGGAACTCCCGGCAGGCGTGGCGCCCGAGACCTACGACTACATCAAACTGGGTCCGTGGGTGGAGGCGCTGGGGCCGCTGGGCTCGCCGACGACCAACCAACGATTCTACCGCGTGGCGGCGGACGGAACGATGGAAGACCGGACGGACCTGTTCGGTCCGAGTAAAAGCCGGGTTTTATGAGGGCGGCGCCGGGACACCGGAGAAAGGCGGGGATGTGGACGGATTGTTGAAAATTTTTCGTCCGGAAAGATTGCGGTTTCGTCCTTAAAGTCGTACCTTTGTCCCCGAATGCAACCGCATGATGAGACGCGAACCCAACATAACTCGGATCGGCACGTTCTGGCAGCAGGACCATCGGTCGGGTTTCGGGTCTGTCGACGAATGCGGCATTGTTGTTTTATTAGGGTAACCGGCACGGTTGCCCTATTTTTTTATGCTCGGACCGGAATGAAGACAAGGTACGTGAACGCACAAGTCTACCGCGGCGGAAGATTCGCGGCGGGGTCGCTGCTGGTGGAAGACGGCCGTATGGCGGCCGATACGCCGGGGACCACGGCGGACCGGACGGTGGACCTCGGAGGACGGCATGTGGTGCCGGGGCTGGTCGACGTCCATGTACACCTGCGCGAACCGGGATTCCCGCACAAGGAGACCATCGCGACGGGCACGGCGGCAGCGGCGCGCGGCGGCTACACGACCGTCTGCGCGATGCCGAACCTGAACCCGGCGCCCGATACGCCGGAACACCTGCGGGTGCAGACCGACCTCATCGGGCGCGACGCCGTGGTGCGGGTGGTGCCCTATGCGTCGATTACGATGGGACAGCGGGGCTGCGGCGAGCTGGTGGACTTCGCGGCATTGGCACCGCATGTTGCCGGATTTTCGGACGACGGCCGCGGCGTACAGTCGGCCGGGCTGATGGAGGAAGCGATGCGGCGGGCCGCAGCGGCGGGCCGGCCGATAGTGGCCCATTGCGAGGTCGACGACCTGCTGCACGGGGGCTATATACACGACGGCGGCTACTGCCGCGAGCACGGCCACAAGGGCATCTGCTCCGAAAGCGAATGGCGTCAGGTGGAGCGGGACATCATGCTGGCCGAGAAGACGGGCTGTCAGTATCATGTCTGCCATGTATCGACGCGTGAAAGCGTGGAGCTGGTGCGGCAGGCGAAAGCCCGGGGGCTGCGCGTGAGCTGCGAGACGGCGCCGCACTACTTGCTGTTGTGTGACGAAGATTTGCAGGAAGACGGCCGTTTCAAGATGAACCCGCCCCTGCGGAGCCGGGCCGACCGCGACGCGCTGTTGGCCGGAATCGCCGACGGGACGATAGAAGTGATAGCCACGGACCATGCGCCCCACACGGCCGAGGAGAAAAGCCGCGGCCTGGCGGGCAGCGCGATGGGCATCGTGGGGCTGGAATGCGCGTTCGGGGTGCTCTACGAGCATTTGGTAGTGCCGGGAAAGATAGGGCTGGAGCGGCTCGTGGAGCTGATGGCGGTGAATCCGCGCCGGATATTCGGCCTCGGGGGCGGACTGGAGCCGGGCGAAGCGGCGGACTTCACGGTGCTGGACCTTGAAACGCCTTACGAAATAGACCCGGCGGCGTTCCGCTCCAAGGGACGTTCGACCCCCTTTGCGGGCTGGCCGGCGCGGGGCCGCGCCGTGCTGACGGTAGTGGGCGGCCGCGTCGTTTACGACGGGAAGGAGAGCCCGGAGAGAGGGATAACGAAAGACAGCAAAACGATATGAAACCTTACACCAAGAAAATCGTACTCGAAAATGGCCGCGAATTCTACGGCTACGGGTTCGGAGCCGACAAGGAGGCGATTCACGAAATCGTCTTCAACACCTCGATGGTGGGCTACCAGGAAATCATCTCCGACCCCTCGTACACGGGCCAGACGGTGGTGATGACCTATCCGCTGATCGGCAACTACGGCACGGCCGAAGAAGACTACGAAACCAAGTTCCCGACCATCGGCGGACTGATCGTGCGCGAGTACAACGACATCCCGTCGAACTTCCGCTATACGCGCACGCTGAACGAGGTGTTCGAGGAGATGGGCATTCCGGGCATCTCGGGCGTCGACACCCGCTGTCTGACGCGGATAATCCGCGACGAGGGGAGCCAGAAAGTGATGATTACGGACGCCGCCACGCCGCACGAGGAAGCGATGGAACGCCTGCGCGCGTGCGAACTGCCGCACGACATGGTGGCGCGGGTGAGCTGCAGGAAACGCTGGTTCTCGCGCACGCCCAACCACCGCTACGACGTGGTGGCTGTGGACTGCGGCATCAAATACAACATCATCCGCTGTCTGAACGCCAAGGGCTGCAACGTGACGGTGGTGCCCTACGACGCGACGGTGGAGGAGATACTGGCGTTCCGGCCCGACGGAATCTTCCTGTCGAACGGCCCGGGCGACCCGGTGGACGTGGAGCCCGTCATCGAAAAGGTCCGGGCGCTGAAAGGCCGCCTGCCGATATTCGGCATCTGCATGGGCCATCAGATGGTGGCGCTGGCCTACGGCGCGAAGACTTTCAAGATGAAATTCGGCCACCGCGGAGGCAACCACCCGGTGAAATGCCTGGATACGGGCAAGATAGAAATTACGAGCCAGAACCACAGCTTTGCGGTCGACATCGAATCGCTTGAGGGAACGCCCCTGCGGCTGACCCACGTGAATCTGCTGGACAACACGGCCGAGGGGGTGGAATGCCCCGAGGAAAAGGTCTTCTCGGTGCAGTACCACCCCGAGAGCGCACCGGGACCGCAGGACAGCAGCTATCTGTTCGACAAGTTCATTAAAATGATGGAGGAGCACAAAAATGCCTAAGAGAAAGGACATACGCAAGGTACTGGTCATCGGTTCGGGCCCGATAGTCATCGGACAGGCCGCGGAATTCGACTACGCGGGGACGCAGGCGTGCCTGGCGCTGCGCGAGGAGGGCTACGAAGTGGTGTTGGTGAACTCCAACCCGGCGACCATCATGACCGACACCCACATCGCCGACAAGGTCTATATGGAGCCGCTGACGCTGGAATATGTGGCCAAAATCATCCGCTACGAGCGCCCGGACGCCATCGTGCCGGGGCTGGGCGGGCAGACGGGGCTCAACCTGGCGGTGCAGCTGGCCAAGAAGGGTATTCTGGCCGAGTGCCAGGTGGAGATTCTGGGCACGTCGTTCGAGTCGATAGAGCGGGCCGAGGACCGCGAGCTCTTCAAGGAGCTGTGCCAGTCGCTGGGCGAGCCGGTGCTGCCGTCGGAAGTGGCGACGACGACCGACGAAGCGGCCGAAATAGCGCGCAAGATAGGCTATCCCGTGGTGCTGCGTCCGGCGTTCACGCTGGGCGGTACGGGCGGCGGCTTCGCTGACGACGAGGCGCAGCTGCGCGAAATGATGCGCAACGCGCTGTTCCTCTCGCCTGTACATCAGGTGCTCATCGAAAAGAGCATCAAGGGCTACAAGGAAATCGAATACGAAGTCATCCGCGACAGCAACGACACGGCTATCGCCATCTGCAACATGGAGAACATCGACCCGGTGGGCGTGCACACGGGCGATTCGATTGTGGTGGCGCCGAGCCAGACGCTCACGAACCGCGAATATCAGATGCTGCGCGATTCGGCGCTGAAAATCATCCGCGAACTGAAAATCGAGGGGGGCTGCAACGTGCAGTTCGCTCTGGACCCGCTGTCGTTCGAGTATTATCTGATCGAAGTGAACCCGCGCGTGTCGCGCTCGTCGGCCCTGGCGTCGAAAGCCTCGGGTTACCCGATTGCGCGGGTGAGCGCCAAGATAGCGGTGGGGCTGACGCTGGACGAAATCCGCATCGCCAACACCCCGGCTTCGTTCGAGCCCACGCTCGACTACGTGGTGACCAAGATAGCCCGCTTCCCGTTCGACAAGTTCTCGGACGCGTCGAACGTGTTGGGGACGCAGATGAAAGCCACGGGCGAAGTGATGGCCGTGGGCCGCACGGTGGAGGAATCGCTGCTCAAGGCGGTGCGCTCGCTGGAAACGGGCGTCTGCCACATCCACCACAGGAAATTCGACGGCTGGACGACCGACCGCCTGCTGGAATACATCCGCACGGGGACCGACGACCGTCTGTACGCCATAGCGCAGCTCATCCGCAGCGGCATCGACCTGGTGCTGATATACAACAACACGAAAATCGACATGTTCTTCCTCGAAAAATTCAAGAACATCGTCGAGTTCGAGAACGTTGTGCGGGCGAATCCGCGCGACGCGGAGACCCTGCGCGACGCCAAGCGCATGGGTTTCAGCGACAAATACATCGGGCAGCTGTGGGGCCTTTCGGAGCAGGAGATGTTCCGCCTGCGCGAGGAGCACGGCATTTTCCCGGTCTACAAGATGATAGACACCTGCGCGAGCGAATTTGCGTCGTACGTGCCCTATTTCTACTCGACCTACGAGGAGGAAAACGAATCGGTGGTCAGCGACAAGGAGAAAATCGTGGTGCTGGGTTCGGGGCCCATCCGAATCGGGCAGGGCGTGGAATTCGACTATTCGACGGTGCATGCCATCTGGTCGATACGCGAAGCGGGCTACGAAGCGATCATCGTCAACAACAACCCGGAAACCGTGTCGACGGACTACACGACCAGCGACAAGCTCTACTTCGAGCCGCTGACGGTGGAGGACGTGATGAACGTCATCCGGCTGGAACGTCCCAAGGCCATTGTGGTGTCGTTGGGCGGACAGACGGCCATCAACCTGGCCGAACCGCTGGCGGCGCTCGGCGTGCCCATCATCGGCACCGACTGCGAAGCGATACGCAATGCCGAGGACCGCGGCTGCTTCGAGAAAATCATGGAGGAGCTGGGCATCCCCCAGCCCGAAGCCGAAGCGGTGACCGACATCGAAGCGGGCGTGCGCGCGGCGGCGCGGATAGGCTATCCGGTGCTCGTTCGCCCGAGCTACGTGCTGGGCGGCCGTGCGATGCAAATCGTGTCGAACGAAGAGCGCCTGCGCCATTATCTGCAAACGGCCGTGGAAGTGAACACGGACCAGCCTGTGCTGGTGGACCGCTACATCATGGGCAAGGAGCTGGAAGTGGACGCCATCTGCGACGGCCGCGACGTCTTCATCCCGGGCATCATGGAACACGTGGAGCGCACGGGCATCCACTCGGGCGACTCCATCAGCGTCTACCCGACGTTCAGCGTCTCGGAAAAGGCGCGCGCGAAAATCATCGACTACACGGTGCGGCTGGGTCTGCGAATCGGCATCGTGGGATTGTACAACATCCAGTTCATCGTGGACGGCGAAGAAGACGTCTATGTCATCGAGGTGAACCCGCGTTCGTCGCGCACGGTGCCGTTCCTCTCGAAATCCACAGGTGTCGGGATGGCCCACATCGCCACGCAGGTCATACTCGGCAAGAGCCTGCGCGAACAGGGCATCACGGAGGTCTACGGCCGGGAGAAGAAGCGCTGGTATGTGAAGGCTCCGGCCTTCTCGTTCGCCAAAATCCGGGGGATGGACAGCTATCTGTCGCCCGAGATGAAGTCGACGGGCGAAGCGATAGGCTACGACGACAAGCTGACGCGAGCCCTCTACAAGGCATTGCAGGCGACGGGCATGAACGTGTCGAACTACGGGACGATTTTCGTGACCATCGCCGACCGCGACAAGGAAGCGGCGCTGCCGCTGGTGAGACGTTTCTACGAACTCGGTTTCAACGTCGAAGCGACCACGGGCACCGCGGCCTACCTGCGCGAGCACGGCATCCGCACCCGCACGCGCCGCAAGCTGAGCGAGGGAAGCCCGGAAATCATCGACGCGCTGCGGCAGGGCCATGTGAGCTACGTCATCAACACGATCGACATCAACCAGCACGACACACGGCTGGACGGCTACGAAATCCGCCGCACGGCCGTGGAGAACAACGTGACGGTCTTCACGGCGCTGGAGACGGTGGCCGTGTTGCTGGACGTGCTGGAAGAAATCACGCTGCGGGTATCGACAATCGACGCCGAATGATGTACAAGCAAGGAATCTATACCGTCGAAGAGAACGTGCCGCTGACCGCAACGGTGCGGCGGATGCGGCTCAAGGGCGACACGCGCTGGATCGTGCGGCCGGGGCAGTTCGTCAACATCGCGCTGGCGGGCAGGTACCTGCGCCGGCCGATTTCGGTGTGCGACTACGATGCGCAGACGCTGACCCTTATATATAAGGTGGTGGGCGAGGGGACGGCCCAGATGGCCCGGATGGGGGCGGGCGAACGGCTCGACCTGCTGACGGGGCTGGGCAACGGTTTCTCGACCGACAACGAAGCCCGGCGGCCTCTGCTGGTAGGCGGCGGGGTAGGCGTGCCGCCGCTCTACAACCTGGCCAAAGTGCTTCTGGCGGCCGGCAAGCCCGTGCAGGTCGTGCTGGGCTTCAACACGGCGGCGGAAGTCTTCTATGCCGAAGAATTCCGGGCACTGGGGTGCGCGGTGACGGTGGCGACGGCCGACGGGAGCGAGGGCGTAAGGGGATTCGTGACCGACGCTCTCGCGGGGCTCGATTTCGACTATTTCTATGCCTGCGGCCCGCAGCCGATGCTGAGAGCGCTGTGCCAGGCGACCCCGTGCGACGGTCAGCTGTCGTTCGAGGAGCGCATGGGCTGCGGATTCGGCGCCTGCATGGGTTGCTCGTGCAGGACGCTGACGGGCAACAAGCGCATCTGCAAGGAAGGGCCGGTACTGATGAAAAATGAAATCTTATGGTGAATTCACAATCCATAATTCACAATTCACAATCGAACCGGGATACATCCGTCATACTGAGCGGGTTGAGGCTGGACAATCCGGTGATTCCGGCGAGCGGGACGTTCGGCTACGGCGAAGAGTTCCGCGAATTCTACGACCTGAACATCCTGGGTTCGTTCGCGTTCAAGGGAACCACGCGCGAAGCCCGCTTCGGCAACCCGACGCCGCGCATAGCCGAATGCCGTGCGGGGATGATCAACGCCGTAGGCCTGCAAAACCCGGGTATCGACCACGTGATAGCCTGCGAACTGCCGCGCCTGCGCGAATATTTCCATAAGCCGCTCGTGGCCAACATCTCGGGCTTCTCGGTGGAAGAATACGCCTATTGCTGCGAACGCATCGACAAGGAGGAGCAGGTGGGGCTGATCGAAGTGAACGTATCGTGCCCCAACGTGCGGCACGGGGGCATGTCGTTCGGCACCTCGCCCGAAGCGGCCGCCGAGGTGACGCGGGCGGTGAAGGCCGTGACGACCAAACCGGTCTACATCAAGCTGAGCCCCAACGTGACGGACATCGTGGCGATAGCCAAGGCTTGCGAAGAAGCCGGAGCCGACGGGCTGTGCCTGATAAATACGCTGCTGGGGATGCGTATCGACGTGGCGCGCCGCAAACCCGTCATCGCCAACACGATGGGCGGATTCTCGGGGACGGCGGTCTTCCCGGTGGCGGTGCGGATGGTCTACCAGGTGGCCAAGGCATGCGCGGTCCCCGTCATCGGCTGCGGCGGCGTGGAGACGGCGCGCGACGTCATCGAGATGATGATGGCCGGAGCGACGGCCGTGGAAGTGGGGGCGGCGAACCTGACAGACCCCTATGCCTGCAAGAAAATCATTGAAGCCCTGCCCGGCGAAATGCAGCGGCTGGGCATCGAAAAACTGAGCGACATAATAGGAATCGTATGATGAACAAGGACGTAATCATTGCCTGCGACTTCAAGTCGGCGGAAGAGACATTCCGTTTCCTCGACCGTTTCACAACCGAATCGGGAAAACCCTTTCTGAAAATCGGCATGGAGCTCTACTATGCCGAGGGCCCGGCCGTGGTGCGGGAAATCAAGCGCCGCGGCCACCGGATATTCCTGGACCTCAAACTGCACGACATTCCCAACACGGTACGCAAGGCGATGGCCGTGCTGTCGCGGCTGGACGTGGACATGTGCAACGTCCACGCGGCAGGGACCATCGAGATGATGCGCGCGGCCGTGGAGGGACTGACGCGCGAGGACGGCACGCGGCCGCTGCTGATAGCGGTGACGCAGCTCACGTCGACGAGCGAGGAACGTATGCAGCGCGAACTGCTGATTGGGGCCCCGATCAACGAAACGATTGTGAAATATGCGTGCAACGCGCGCGAAGCGGGGCTCGACGGCGTGGTCTGTTCGCCGCTGGAAGCGGGAATGGTCCACGAAGCGTGCGGCGCGGAATTTCTGACCGTGACGCCGGGCGTGCGCTTTGCCGACGGCGAAGTAGCCGACCAGGTGCGGGTGACCACCCCGGCCCGGGCCCGCGAAATCGGTTCGGACTACATCGTGGTGGGGCGCCCCATCACGGCGGCGGCCGACCCGGTGGCGGCCTACCGACGCTGCGTGGCGGAATTTCTTGCGAATGAATAATGAATAGTTAATAAGGAATAGGTTTTGCTGAACTTAATTATGCACTATTCACTATTAATTATTCACTGAAACATGAAGTCCGTAAAACTGTTTTACCTGCGCAACTGCCCTTTCTGCAAACGGGCCCTGCAATACGTAGCCGACGCCAAGGCGGCGCATCCGGAACTGGCGGCCGTGGAAATCGAGATGGTCGAGGAATCGGAAAACCCCGAAGAGGCCGACCGCTACGACTACTATTATGTCCCGACGTTCTATGTCGGCGGGACGAAGGTCCACGAAGGCGGCATCTACCCCGACGAAGTGGAGCGGATCCTGCGCAAGGCGCTGGAATGAAGAACCGAAACGAACTGAAAATATGGAAAAGAAAATTGCCAAGGACCTGCTGTCGATAGGCGCGGTGTTCCTGCGACCCGAACAACCGTTCACGTGGGCGAGCGGAATCAAGAGCCCGATTTACTGCGACAACCGGCTGACATTGACGGCCGTGGAGGTGCGCAGGCATGTGGAAGCCGGACTGGCGGAAATCGTCCGCACCAAATACCCCGAAGCGCAGGTGCTGATGGGAACCTCGACGGCCGGAATCGCCCATGCCGCAATAACGGCGACGCTGCTCGACCTCCCGATGGGTTATGTCCGTTCGGGAGCCAAGGACCACGGCCGCGGCAACCGCATCGAGGGCAAACTCGAAAAAGGCCAGAAAGTGGTGGTCATCGAAGACTTGATTTCGACGGCAGGCTCGTGCATCGAAGTGGTGGAAGCCTTGCGCGAAGCGGGTGCCGAGGTGCTGGGCGTAGCGTCGATCTTCACCTACGGGATGCAGAAAGGGCTGGACCGCCTGCGCGAAGCGGGCGTGGAGAACCACAGCCTGTCGAACCTCGACGCGCTGGTCGAGGTGGCCGCGGCCGAGGGATACATCCGCCCCGAGGACAAGCAGCGTCTGATAACGTTCCGCAACAACCCCGCCGACGAGGGGTGGATGAAATAATCGAATTAAAAATGAAAAATTAAGAATTGAAAATTATTCTTGTCGTATGCAACATCGGTAGTGACTGGCGAATAATAGACTGATTTTTAATTTTTCATTTTTCATTTTTCATTTTTAATTACCCCAAATTTATGCGTCATCTGATAGACCCCATGGACCTGACGGTCGAAGAGACCGGGCAGGTCATAGCGCTGGCGGAGAAAATCATAGCCGACCGCGCGGGATACAGCCAGGCCTGCAAGGGCAAGAAGCTGGCGACGCTGTTCTACGAACCCTCGACCCGCACGCGGCTCAGTTTCACGTCGGCGATGCTGGAGCTGGGCGGCGAAGTCATCGGATTCTCGGACGCCCGGTCGTCGTCGGTCTCCAAGGGCGAGACGGTGGCCGACACGGTACGCGTCGTCCGTTGCTTTGCGGACATCATAGCGATGCGCCATTTCAAGGAGGGCGCTCCGCTGGCGGCGTCGCAATATGCGGGGATTCCGGTCATCAATGCGGGCGACGGCAGCCATGCCCATCCCACGCAGACGCTGACCGACCTGCTGACCATCAAGCGCGAGAAAGGCCGCTTCGACCATCTGACCGTCGGCTTCTGCGGCGACCTGAAATTCGGCCGCACGGTTCATTCGCTCATCAAGGCGCTGTCGCGCTACGAGGGGGTGAAGGTCATCTTGATTTCGCCCGAAGAGCTGCGCCTGCCCGACTACATGCTGCACGAAATGAGTGCCAATTCAGGGTTGGAATTCCGCGAGGTGCGCACGATGGAGGAGGCGATGCCCGAACTGGACATCCTCTACATGACGCGCGTGCAGAAAGAACGTTTTGCCGACGAAGCGGAGTACGACCGGGTGAAGGACAGCTTCGTGCTCGACCCTCAGAAGCTGAAGACGGCCCGTGAGGATATGATTGTCCTGCATCCGCTGCCGCGGGTCAACGAAATAGCGCGGTCGGTCGACAACGATCCGCGGGCGGCTTATTTCCGGCAGGTGGAAAACGGCAAGTTCGTGCGCATGGCGCTTATTCTGACGCTGCTGGAGCAGGCCGGGGAAAACAAGCCTTACGGGCGGACGCCGGTTTTCGCGGAATCGTACATCGTGAACGAACGGATGTGCCCGAATCCGCGCTGCATCTCGGCGACCGAAGATGTGGACCGGCTGTTCCGCCGGGCGGCCGACGGCACCTGCCGCTGTGCCTACTGCGAAGCCGAAGCGCGGTAAGGACAAGGCGTTTTTATGAATCGCGGGCTGCATAGGTGCAGCCCGCATTTTGTTATCGGTCAGCGGAAACGGATTTGGATTTGCACGTGTCTTGCACTATCTTTGTAGACCATAAGCAAGCGAAACGACGATGTACCCCGAAACGCCCCGACCCGGCGAGGTCCTGGATATGGCGGCATTCGACCGACTCTTCGGCGAATACCGCCCGCGGTTCCTCCGTTTTGCTGCGGGCTATGTGGCCGACCCTGCCGAGGCCGAAGACATAGTCATGGAGAGTTTCGTGGCGGCGTGGAGACACCGCGAAACCCTCACCGTGGAAACTTTCCCGCCCTACACGCTAACCATCGTCAAAAACAAGTGTCTCAACCGCCTGCGCGGCCAGGCCGTGCGGCTCCGTGCGGCGGAGACCCTCCACTCCCATAATACGCAGGTCTTGCGCACACGCATAGCGACGCTGGAAGCCTGCAACCCGGAAGAACTCTTCAGCAAGGAAGCCCGCCGCATCGTGGACGAGACGCTGGCGCAGATGCCTGAACGTACGCGCGAAATCTTTGTCCGCAGCCGTTTTCGCGGCCAAAGCTACAAGGAAATCGCCGACGAAATGGGCATCACGGTCAAGAGCGTCGAATTCGAGGTCTCGAAAGCGATGAAGTGGCTGCGGGTAGCGCTGAAAGATTACCTTGCTTTCTTCCTCTTCTGGTTCACAGCCAACTGATTACTTTCCCAGACGGTACCGCCCTCACAGGACATCCCTGAAAAAAATGATTTTTTTTCAGGGATGTCTTGCGTAGAGGGGTTATTACTATGTCATGGAGAAAGAACTGTTGTACCGATTCTTCGATGGTAAAGCCTCTGCCGAGGATGAACGCCGGGTGCTCGAATGGCTCGGCGAAGACCCCGCGCACCGCGAGGAGCTGCTGGCCGAACGCCGGGTGTTCGATGCGCTGCTGATGCACGCCCGGCCCACCGGCCCGGCGCGGCAGACCGCGCACAGGGGGCTTATACTCCCGCCATGGGTGCGCCGAACGATGCGATACGCTGCCGCGATAGCCGTGGCGGCGAGCATCGGTGCGACCTGGGTGTCGCGCACGAACGACAAGTTTGCGCAGGCTTGCAACGTGATTTCCGTGCCGGCGGGACAGCATGTGGACGTGACGCTGCCCGACGGCACCCAGGTCTGCATGAACGCGCTCTCCGAACTGCGCTATCCCGCATTCTTTACGAACGACGAACGACGCGTCGAGCTGAAAGGCGAGGCGTTTTTCGATGTGACGCACGACGAGAACCGTCCGTTCGTGGTCGAGACCTATGCCTGCAACGTAGAGGTGCTCGGTACGAAGTTCGACGTCGAAGCCCGTGCCGAAGCCGAAGAGTTCACCGCTTCGCTGGTCGAAGGCCGCGTCCGCGTGGTCGACAAGGCCGATTCGCGCAACCGGGTGGAGTTGCAGCCCGACCACCGGGTGCTGCGGACCGCAGGCCGGCTGGTGGTGGAACCCATCCCCGACCATGAACGTTTCCGTTGGCGCGAAGGGCTGATCGTGTTCCGCGACGCCTCGTTCCGCGGGCTGCTGCGCGAATTCGAGAAGTGTTACGGCGTGCGCATCGAAGTGGAACGCGAGCCCGCCGGAACCCGCTCCCTGACCGGAAAAATCCGAATAGCCGAAGGCATCGACCACGCGCTGTGGATTTTGCAGCGCAACGCCGATTTCGAGTATGTGCGCAACGAAACCCGGGATGTGATTTACATACGCTGACCTCTCCCCGAACAAACCGCCCAACTTAATAAACCAAGATGAACCTATGAAGATGAAAAACCGGGCAAGAGCCTGCTTGCTGTTGCCTTTACTGACCCTGCTGGGCTGCCTTTGCGCCGGACGCGCCCGGGCCCAGTCCGTCCCGGTGACGCTCCATGCGACCGATACGGCGCTGGAGCAGGTGCTCGACCAGATCGAACGGCAGACGACCTACCTGTTCGTCTACGACCAGAGCGTCGACGTGGCGCGCAAGGTCTCGGTCGAGGCCACCGACATGCCGCTGAAAAACGTATTGCAGCAACTTTTCCGCACGACCAATATCGGTTATGAGGTGGAAAACACTTCCATCGTGCTGTTCCGCAAGGAAGCCGACAAACCCGAAGGTCCGGTGACCGTGACCGGACGGGTGGTCGACCCTGCGGGCCAGGGTGCGGTCGGCGTGGCCGTGGTGGTCAAGGGCACGACCGTCGGCGCGAGCACGGGGCTCGACGGAACATTTACGCTGCAAGTCCCGCCCCCTGCGTCGCAGGCCGTTCTTGCGGTCAACTACCTGGGCTATGAACCGGTCGAGCTGGCGGTCGGCAGCCGCACCGACTTTCAGATAACGTTGCAGGAGTCGGCGGTGGACGTCGATGCGGTGGTCGTCACGGCCCTCGGCATCAAGCGTTCGGAAAAAGCCCTTTCGTACAACGTTCAGAAAGTCGACGGCGACGCAATCATAGCGGTCAAGGACGCCAACTTCGTCAATTCGCTCAGCGGCAAGGTCGCCGGTCTGAACATCAACGCTTCGTCGTCGGGCGTGGGCGGTGCCTCGAAAGTAGTGATGCGCGGAACGAAAGGCATCGACCAGTCGTCGAACGCGCTCTATGTCATCGACGGCATCCCGATGTATAACCTTGCCGACGAGGGCGGTACGGAATTCAGTTCGGCTGGCGCGACCGAAGCCATCGCCGACCTCAACCCCGAAGACGTGGAGTCCATATCGGTGCTCACGGGCGCTGCGGCCGCGGCCCTCTACGGCAGCCAGGCCTCGAACGGCGCCATCGTCATCACGACCAAACGCGGCGAAGCCGGACACACCTCCGTGACCGTTTCGAGCAACACGGAGCTCATGACGCCTTTCGTCATGCCGCAGTTCCAGAACCGCTACGGCACGTCGAACCTCGATGCGAGCTGGGGCCCCCGGCTCAACGCATCGAACAGCTATGGCTACGACCCGGCCAAAGACTACTTCCAGGCAGGAGTGGTCGGCACCGAGACCGTGGCCTTTTCGACGGGCACCGACCGCAACCAGACCTACGTGTCGGCGTCGGCCGTCAATTCGCGCGGCATCATCCCCAACAACGGTTACGACCGCTACAACTTCACGTTCCGCAACACGACGTCGTTCATCCACGACCGCATGAAGCTGGACATCGGCGGTTCGTACATCCGTCAGAAAGACCTCAACATGACCAACCAGGGCATCTACTCCAATCCCCTGGTTTCGGCCTATCTGTTTCCGCGCGGCAACGACTGGGAAGCCATCAAGATGTACGAACGCTACGATCCGGCACGCAAGATTTACACCCAGTATTGGCCGCAGGGGTGGGGCACGCTGCGTTCGCAGAACCCCTACTGGATTAACTACCGCAACCTGCGCGCCAACGACAAGAACCGCTACATGCTCAACGCGGGACTTACCTACGACATTTTGGACTGGCTGTCGGTGAGCGGCCGCATCCGCATAGACAACGCCGAGACGGAATACACCGAGAAACTCTACGCGTCGACCGAGCCCACCATCGCCGAGGGGTCGGAAAACGGCTACTATGGCACCTCGACCATCAAGGACAAGCAGCTCTATGGCGACGTGCTGCTCAACATAAACAAGACTTTCGGCGAAGACTGGAGCCTGCAAGCCAACGTCGGAGCCGCGATTTCCGATACGCGCAAGAGCGCCAGCCAGATGCGCGGCCCGATTCGAGCCGACGGTCTGCCCAATGTCTTCAACGTCTTCCAGCTCGACAACGCCACCACGCACCGCCAGCAGGAGGGTTGGCGCGAGCAGTACCAGTCGGTCTTCGCTTCGGCCGAAATCGGTTACAAGGGCACCTACTATCTGACCCTGACGGGGCGCAATGACTGGCCCTCGCAGCTGGCCGGGCCCCATTCGGTGAGCGCATCGTTCTTCTACCCCTCGGTGGGCGGTTCGGTGGTGCTCTCGCAGCTCGTTCCCCGCATGCCTGAGAACCTTTCGTATGTGAAAATCCGCGGTTCGTGGGCTTCGGTGGGTCTGCCGTTCGCGCGGTTCCTGGCCTATCCGACCTATGAATGGGACGCTTCGCAGAACGTGTGGAAACCGCAGTCCGCCTATCCGATGTACGAGCTCAAGCCCGAGCGGACGAATTCGTGGGAGGTGGGTCTGACGATGCGCTTCCTCAAGCACTTCAGTCTCGACGTTTCATACTACGACACCAAGACTTTCAACCAGACTTTCGACCCGCAGATTTCGGCCTCGTCGGGCTACTCGAAGTTCTACGTGCAGACGGGTTCGGTGCGCAACCGCGGTGTGGAGCTGGCGCTGGGCTACAAAAATACGTGGAAGAAAGTGACCTGGGCGTCGAACTTCACCCTCTCGTCGAACCGCAACGAAATATTGGAGCTGGTCGACAACTACAAGCATCCCATCACGGGCGAGCTGATCACCAAGGAGCGGCTCGACGTGGGCGGACTTTCGCAGGCGCGCTTCCTGCTCAAAAAAGGCGGTTCGCTGGGCGACCTCTACTCGACGGCCGACCTCAAACGCGACTCGAACGGCCATATCTATGTGGACGAAGCGGGCGACATCGGGGTCGAATACAAGGTCAGCGACATCAAGCTGGGTTCGGTGTTCCCCAAGGCCAACCTGGCGTGGCGCAACGACTTCCAGATAGGCGGCTTCAACTTAGGCTTCATGATTTCGGCCCGTCTGGGCGGCATCGTCTACTCGGCGACACAGGCCTACCTCGATGCGTTCGGCGTGTCGGAGGCTTCGGCTGCGGCGCGCGACCGCGGCGACGTGAGAATCAACGGCATGGACCGGATTTCGGCCGAGAAGTGGTACGGAACCATCGGCGGTAACGGCGGTCTGCCGCAGTACTACACCTATTCGGCTACGAACGTGCGGCTGCAGGAGGCTTCGATAGGCTACACGATACCGAAGAAGAAACTGGGCGACGTGGTGGAAATCACCCTCTCGCTGGTGGGCCGCAACCTGTGGATGATTTACTGCAAGGCGCCGTTCGACCCCGAAGCCGTCGCCACGACGGGCAACTACTACCAGGGCATCGACTACTTCATGATGCCGTCGCTGCGCAGCGTCGGCTTCAACCTGCGTCTCAAATTCTAACCTAACCGACGAACCGATGAAAACCATAAAACCTACGTTGCGCTTCCTGGCGGCGCTGCTGCTGACGGCTCCGGCCGCCTGCACGGCCAACTACGAGGAGTTCAACAAGAACCCCTACCAACCCGACAACTCGCAGATGCAGTACGACGACTATATCACCTCGTCGGCGCTCAAGGGGATGCAGAACCTGCTGATGCCCGAAGCCGAGGGCATCAGCCAGTACGTCGACTGCCTGATGGGCGGTTCGTGGAGCGGTTACAGCGCCGACACCAACCCCGGAACGGGCTGGGGCGGGCGCTATGCCACCTACAACCCCTCGCAGGCGTGGATCAACATCCCGTTCAACGACCCCATTTCGCAGTTCTATCCTTTCTACCTCCAGCTGCGGTCGGTGACCGACAACGAGGTGCTGCTGGCCGTGGGCGATGTCTGCCGGGTGGGCGTCATGCAGCGCGTGACCGACACCTACGGCCCGATTCCCTATTCGCAGGTGGGCGAGGCCAACACCCTCAATTCGCCCTACGATTCGCAGCAGGAAGTCTACACGCGGATGTTCGGGGAGCTGGACGCCGCGGTGGAGACCCTTTCGGCCCATGCCGCGGAGAGCTTCAGCGCCAAGGCCGATGCGGTCTACGGCGGCAATATCGCCAAATGGGTCAGGTTTGCCAATTCGCTCAAGCTGCGGCTGGCCATGCGCATCGTCTATGCCGACCCCGAGACCGCCCGCACCAAGGCCGAGGAAGCGGTGGCCGACCCCATCGGGGTGATGGCCGACAACAGCGACAACGCCCGGCGCCTTATATCGAAGAACAACCCGTGGGATTTCTTCATGAACCAGTGGGGCGATGCGCGCGCTTCGGCCGACATCGTCAGCTACATGAACGGCTACAATGACCCGCGCCGCGAATTTTACTTCACGCTTTCGACTTTCGACGAGAAGACTACGGGCATCGTCAACGGTTATCACGGCGTGCGCAACGGCATCGAGCAGCAGCGCTACCTCAACTCGAAGGAGACGATGAACTGCTATAGCCGTATGGCGGTGCGGTCGAGCGACCCCATTTGCATCATGAACGCTGCGGAGGTGGCGTTCCTGCGGGCCGAAGGGGCCCTGCGCGGCTGGTCGATGGGCGGCGACGCCGAATCGTTCTACCGCCAGGGCGTGACCCTCTCGTTCGAGCAATGGGGAGCTGCGGGAGCCGCGGAATACTTGGCCGACGCCGAACATACGCAGGAGACCTACGCCGACCCGCTGGGCAACTACTCTTACAGCGGCACTCCCTCGGGCTGCACGATAGCTTGGGAGACGGGCGCCGACCGCTTCGAGCGCAACCTCGAACGCATCATCACCCAGAAATGGATCGCCAACTACCCGATGGGCGTGGAGAGCTGGTCCGAGTACCGCCGCACGGGTTATCCGCGGCTCATGGCTGTGCCTCACAACATGAGCGGCGGCGTGGTCGACGACGCCCGGGGAGCCCGCCGCATGCCTTATCCCGATACGGAATACACCGAGAACACGGAGAACTACGCCAAGGCGCTGCAAATGCTGGGCGGCAAGGACGACATGTCCACGCGCGTGTGGTGGGACCGCAAAAACAACTGACAATGAACACCGACATGAAAACGACATTCCATAAAATAGCCCGGTTGCTGGCGGTGCCGGCAGCGTTCCTGCTGGCTTCGTGCAGCGACTGGACGGACCCCGAATCGCTCGGGCTCCACACCCCGGAGATAGGGGAGGAGTACCCCGAACAGTATGCCGCCTACCTGGAGAACCTGCGGAGCTGGAAAGCCACAGCGCACCAGGCCGTGCTGGCGACTTTCGACAACTCGACCGCCGAACCCTCCTCGCGGGCCCATCATATCGCTTCGCTGCCCGACAGCTTAGACGTGGTGGTGCTCACGGCGCCCCAACTGCCCGAGTGGCAGCAGACCGAGATGGAGCAGACCCGCCGCGACAAGGGCACCCGCTTCATCTATGCGGTCGACCATGACGGGCTGCGCAGCGACTGGGAAGCCGCCGGGGGCGCCGATGCGGCCGAATGGACCGCCTACCTTGCGGAGCGGATGGCTACGGCTTTCGATGCCTGCGAGCAATACGGCTACGACGGCGTTCTGGTGCGCTACAACGGCAAAAGCACGCTTCACATGACACCGGAAGAGCTGGCCGTCTACACCGCCGAGCAGCGCGCTTTCATCGGCCCGGTGACCGAATGGGTCGACGGCAGCGAATCGAAACTCTTCCTTTTCGGCGGCGACCCCACGACCCTGCTCGACCCGAAATTGTTGCTTAAGGCCGACTACATCGTGGTCGACACGTCGGCCGCCACGAGCGTCGATGAACTGACGTTCGCCGTGCGCTCCTGCATGGGACCGCAAGTTCCCGCAGGGCGGTTCGTGGTGACGGTTCCCACCGTCGTGCGCGACGACCCCGACGCTGTGGGCTACTACGGCAAGGAGATGGCCCTGCCGCTGGCCGCCGCGTGGATGACCCGCCCCTCGGCCGACTTCACGCGGGCCGGATTGCTGGTGGAGGGCATCGAACGCGACTTCTACAATGCAGGGCTGATTTACAAACATGCGCGCGAGGCGATTGCGACCGTCAACCCCTCGCCCAAAAACTGACGACCCCATGAAAATCGAACGAATCATAATGGCTGCTTGCGCCGCAGCGGCTCTCGGGTTGGCCGGGTGCAAGCACGACGACCCCAACGAAGTGCGCTTCGACAACAAGGTCTTCATCGACCGCACGGAACTTTCGGCCGACCTGCCCGTGAAACCCACCACGCAAAGCTACACGCGGGCGCTGAGCGTGGCCACGGCCAAACCCGTGGACGGGGAGCTGACGGTGCGCTTCGAGGCCGACGCCTCGAAGGTGGAGCGCTTCTGTGAAGCCTATTACACCGAAGCCGAGCTGCTGCCCGAGGAATTCTACACCATCGAGCCGGCCGAGGCGACGATTCCGGCCGGGGGCGTGAAGTCGTCGGAAGCGACCGTCGGGTTCCACCGGCTGGACGAGCTCGACATGAGCCGCTCCTATGTGCTTCCGGTGAGCGTCCGCTCGGGGATGGAGGTGCTCGAAAGCGCCCGCACGTACTACTACCTGCTGCGCGAGGGGGCCATCATCAACGTGGTGGCCGACATGACGGAGACTTACGTGGAGTTCCCGAAGTTCGACAACCCGGCCCCGCTGAGCGGCCTGCGGCAGATAACGATGGAAGCGCTCGTCAAGGTCGACAAGTTCGACCGGATGATTTCGACGGTGATGGGCATCGAGGGGCTCTACCTGATGCGCATCGGCGATGCGGGCTACGCCAACAACCAGATTCAGATTGCGGGCCGTTCGTCGAACGAAAACTTCCCGACGGCGGCCGAGAGCCCGGCGGTTCCGGTAGGGCGCTGGGTCCACATCGCCGTGACCCACGACCTCATCAAGGGCGATTGGCGCATCTATCTCGACGGCGAGGAAAAGGCCTCGGGCAAGCAGGTCTACGGCACGCGGACGCTGGCCGTGAAGACCGACGTCGCATCGCCCGGCACAGGATTCCACATCGGCCTTTCGTACGACAAGAACCGTTGGCTGGCCGGCTGCATCGCCGAGTGCCGCATCTGGAACGTGGTGCGCACGCAGGCCGAAATAGCGGCCCACCCCTACGAGGTGGACCCGGCGTCGGAGGGGCTGGTGGCCTATTGGAAATTCGACGAGGGGTCGGGAACCGTCATCCGGGATTCGTCGCCCTCGGCCAACCACGGCCGCGTGGGGCAGAACCGCGACGGCGAGGTCGTCCGGGGCATCGGCTGGACGAAAGTCTGGCTGCCCGAAAAACAAGCACCAACCAATGAATAACCCAACCATGAAACGAACCATAAAGAACCTGCTTTGGGCGGCTGCGGCCGTGCTGGCTTCCTGTACCGACGGAATCGAGGTCCCCGGACCCTCGGGCGAGGGCTTCGAGGGGGTGGACCAGACCTGCGGCTATGTCCGTAACCTCGACGAACCGCGTTCGACGACGACGCTCGAACTGCGCAACGGCAAGCCGGGCACGACGCAAATCTACTTCGGTATGACGCGCCCCGCGGCGAAGACCATGACGGTGACTTTTGCCTACGACGAATCGGCGCTCGCCGCCTACAACCTCGCCCACGCAACCTCGTATGAACTCTATCCGGCCGACGCCGTGTCGTTGCAGGCGGGCGGACGTGTGCTGGTGACGGCGCAGTCGCAGCGCTCGTCGGAGATAACGGTGACCGTCGAAGCGGCGCCGGCAGCGGCCGAGGGCCGGACCTATGCCGTGCCCTTGCGCGTGACCCCCACGGACGCCTCGATCCGGATGGCGCCGGGCGAAGACGTCTACATGCTGCTCGTGAAGGACATGGGCGACATTCCCGATGCCACGAAACCTTCGGGCATCAAGATAGTGAGCTGCATGGAGGTCAACGAGACCAATCCGCTCAACAACCTGGAATTCACGCTCAAGAACAGCGGCAAGATGCTGGTCGACATCGTGGTGCTCTTCTCGTCCAACATGAACTACGACGCGAAGACCGGGCGGGTCTACATCTCCAACAACGAGAACATCCGTCACCTGCTGGACAACCGCGAGAAATACATCAAGCCCTTGCAGCAGCGCGGCATCAAGGTGGTGCTGAGCATGATGGGCAACCACGACCGGGCCGGCGTGGCGGGGCTGGCCGACGAGACGGCGCGCGCATTCGCCCGCGAACTGAAAAACTTGTGCGAAGCCTACGAGCTGGACGGCATATTCTGGGACGACGAGTATTCGGACTACGCAGAGGGTCCGGGCTTCGTCTATCCGGCGTCGGGCGCTGCGGCGGCGAGACTGATTTACGAGACCAAGCAGGCGATGCCCGACAAGCTCAATATCGTCTATATGGCCTACATGGGCGATTATATGGCCGGAACCTACCGCCCGGGACGGCTCTACAACCTCCCCGACGTGGACGGCCGTCCCTCGGCCGAATGGGTCGACTACATGCTCAACGACTACCGCCACGAAGACTTGGTTACGGGCTATCCGGTGCAGCGGCTGGGCATCTACCCCGAGGAGTATTTCAAGGACGTCTTCAACCTCATTATCGCGGGCCAGGACGAGTACCAGCAGATGCTCGACACCGGGTGCCAGGTCCACATGATTTTCGCCATGGACCCCACGCGCGCCAACTTCTCCCAGCCCAATCCCAACCGGGTGGGCTGCCAGCTGGAGTCGATGCGGAACATCGCGTCGCGGCTTTTCGGCGACCAGCTGGTCTGGTCCGGCAAGACCTACGCCAAGGACTGGTAGCCCCGGTCGCTGTATGAAAACGAACACCAAATTACACACCTAAAACTTAAATCAAAATGAAAAAGTATCTGATTCTGCTTGCTTCGGCAATGCTCGCATGGTCGTGCGGCGATGACAAGAACGTGGACGAACCGCAGAAACCCGAACCGCCCGTGACGGAAGCGGCCATCTCGCTCAGCGCGACGGAGTATGCTTTTGCCGCGGCCGGGGGTACGTCGGACGAAATCACGGTGACGTCGAGCGGCGCATGGGAGCTCATCGGCGACGACAAGGTATTCGAGCCGTCGGCCAAGTCGGGCGAAAACGGCGACAAGGTGACCTTCACCGTAGGCGTGAACCCCCAATCGGAGGAGCGCACCGGGACTTTCCAGTTCCTGTGCGACGGTGAGATCGCCGAGCTGACGCTCACGCAGTCGGGCGGAGACGAGCTCACTATCGAGACGCGCGAATATGCGGCACCCGTCAAGGGCGGCAGCATCTATGTTGAGGTCAAGGCTTCGGGTGCCTTTGAATACACCGTCGAGGAGGGGGCCGACTGGCTGACCAAACCGACGGCCGCTTCGGCTGCCGCTGCAACTCCGGAACGTGCGGAGTTGGTGGCCGCCGCCAACGACACGGGCAAGGCCCGCCGGGCGACCGTTACTTTCACGCTGGGCGAAATGTCGGTCGACGTGGTGGTGACGCAGGCGCAGAACGACGTGCTGAAAGTAGCCGAGGGAACAGAACTGAGCTATGAAGTAGGCAAACCCGCCGAGACGGTTTCGTTCGCGTTCGAGGCCAACTTCAAGCCTGCGGTCGCTGCTTCGGCCGATTGGATTACCGTAGGCGAACCCGTGGCCGCTTCGGCCGAGGAGGGTGTTGCGGCCTATACGCTCAACATCGAAGTGGCCGCCAACGACGGCGAACCGCGCGAGGGTAAGGTGACCATTGCCCATCCGGAGAATGCAGAACTCAATTTGGAGGTTACCATCAAGCAGGACGGCGAGGAGCCGCTGCCGGAGGGTGCGGTGCGTATTCCCGATGCCAACTTCCGCGCGAAACTGCTGGCGCTGGGTTATATCGAGAGTGACGCCAGCGAGGTTTGCAAGGTGCTTGATGATGGAACGACGATTCCTGTGATGAATGTCAGCAACTGCCAGATTTCGGACTTGACGGGAATAGAGGTGTTCACGAATATCACGACGCTTAACGTGTCCGGCAATCCGTTGGCCCGTTTGGATTTGTCCAAGAATCCGAATATCACTAATTTGAGTGTTAATAATGTGCAAAATCTGACGTATGCTGATTTGGGTGAAATGAACCTTTCGTGGTTCGATCCCCGCAATTTGATGTCAACATCGTTGACGGTTATTTCAAGGGGCAACGTCAAGGAGCTTGAAATCAATGGAGCCATGACTGAGATTGACCTTTCGCAGTGTTATAACATTACCACAATCAAGCTCAACGGCTGTTCGAGCCTGGCCGGTACGGTAGACCTGCGTAATTGTGCGGCAATCAAAAATTTGGGGCTGAATCTCTGCTCGAAACTGGAAAAAGTGATTTTGCCTAAATCGGTGGCGGGCCAGTTGACACCTACTGGAACTTATAACGAAAATCTTGAGATAACTTACGAATAACCCCGAATCTTTGCAATACCCGATGACCCCGGCCCTCCTCAGGAGGGCCGGTTTTTTTGTGCGAATCGGAAATATTATATATTTCCGCGGGGCGGAGCGGGAAAAATCCGGAGCAAAAAATTTGCGGGAATAACAAAAAACGCTACCTTTATTTTTCATTCGGACGCGATACCGCCATGAACCGCACACCCAAGAATTCCCCCCCCCACGGGCTGGAGGAGGTCTACGCGAAATACAAACCGTATTTCGTGCGGATCGCCGTGTCGTATGTGCGTGACCGAATGGCGGCCGAAGACCTCGTCGCGGACACTTTTCTGAAAGCCTGGGAGAACCGCGCGGAGACGACGCCCCGCAACCTGCCCGCCTACCTGCTGACGATGCTCAAGCGCAAATGCCTGGACCATCTGCGCGATAGGGCCATTCACCTGCGGATTCATCAGGACCTCCACCGGACCGAGCAGCGGGTGGTCGGCGAGCGCGTCGCACGGCTCGAAGCCAACGACCCCCAGAACCTCATGATGACCGAAGCGCTTGCCATCATCGAGCGCGAACTGCGCCGGATGCCCGAACAGCGGCGCCGGATTTTCGTGGCCCATCGTTACGAAGAGATGTCCTACCGCGAAATCGCCGCCGTGTACGAGCTTTCCGAGGGTCAGGTGACCTATGAACTCCGTGCGGCGAAAGAGACGCTGAAAGCCGCGCTCAAGGATTATCTTCCGCTCGTCGGATTGCTTCTCAGCGGCCTTTGAGAAGCCGGAAAATTCCCTTCCCGAATTATTAAAAATATTTATTTGCAGGATTTTGCGATTTTTTTCGCAAATCCCGCTTCGTTGTGCGTCAATATAGCGATTATGGAGAAAGAGACATTGTATCGCTATGTGGCGTGCCAGGCATCGCCCGAAGAGGAGACGGCCGTACTGACTTGGCTGGATGCCGACCCCGCACACGAATCCGAGCTTGCCGAGGTGCAGCGCCAGCACGATCTGGTGGCCATGAGCGCCCCGGTCATCAACGAGCTCTATGCCAAGGACCGCACTTTCCGGCTCGGCCGGGCCCTGCGTCGTTGGAGCGCCGCTGCGGCCGCAGCCGTTCTGCTGGCGTTCGGCGGCTATAATTTTCATGTCGCGCGGGATTTCTCGCAGCGCGGCGAACAGCTGCTGACCGTGTCGGTGCCCTACGGACAGCGTGTCAATCTGACTTTGCAGGACGGCACTTCGGTGTGGCTCAACGCCGGAACGACGTTCCGTTATCCGGCGCTTTTCACGGGGCGTGAACGCCGGGTGGAAATCGACGGCGAAGCGCGGTTCGAGGTGGCGCACGACGCCAGGCATCCTTTCATCGTGGAGACCTACGCCTGCGACGTGGAGGTCCTGGGTACCAAATTCAATGTCATGGCCGAGGAGCGGAACGGCCTTTTTGCCACGGCCTTGTTCGAGGGGTGTGTCGCCGTGACGAACCGCATCGTTCCCGGCGAGCGGCTGATGCTGGAACCCGACGAAGTGGTGACGCTCGAGGGCGAACACCTGTGCCGGGCGATGATCGGCAGCGACGAGGAATACATGTGGACGAACGGAATCATCGGGCTCACGGGCCAGACGTTCGCCGAGCTGATGCACCGCTTCGAGAAGACTTTCGGCGTGACGATCCGCATCGAGCGCGAACCCTCCATCCGCATCGGACAGGGTAAAATCCGTCAGTCGGTCGGCATCGACAATGCGTTGGAGGTGCTCCGGCGCTTCGGCGATTTCGAGTACGTGAAAGACGAGCAGAGCAATACGATAACCATCCGATAAACCAAGTATAATCCGAAAATCCGACTGCCTATGATGTAAGCCGACCTTGTTTGAAGATCGAATGACATTGCCGGAACTCCGAAAAAAATGGCCTGCACGGATAGTAGCGTATCCCGCAGGCCGGGGTTCGGGCGAATTCTCTACCTAAACCTAAAATGAACAAATTTATGAATAAAAAGATTTTCCGGCAGGCGAAAAGGGCGTTCGTGTTCCTTTTTGTGTTCGGATTGTGTCTTTGCCGGCTGCAACCGGCGGTGGCGCAGAACAGCAGCTTGCCTCAAGTGACGATCCGCATGGACCGTGTTCCGATGTCCGAAATCATGTCCGAAATCGAGCAGCAGACCAAATATCTGTTCGTCACGGGCGCGGACGTCAAGACCGACCGTATCGCCAGCCTCGACGTGACGGCGGCTCCCCTCACCGAGGCGCTGAACCGGATGGTCGCAGGCACCGACCTGAGCTACGACATCCGTTCGCTGAGCATCATCCTTTCGGTGAAAAAGGCCGAGCAGCCCGCTTCCATTACGGGCTATGTGCACGATGCAAGCGGCATGCCGATCATCGGTGCGACGGTCATTGTCCGTGACACCTATATCGGTGCTACGACCGACGCCGAGGGCCGCTTCGCCATGTCGGTTCCCGCACCTTCGACGGCTTGGCTCGAAGTGAGCTATCTGGGCTACGAGCCCCAGGCGCTCGCCATCGGCAGCCGCACTTCGTTCGACATCACGCTCCAGGAATCGGCTTCCGAAATCGAGTCGGTGGTGGTGACCGCCCTCGGTATCAAGCGTTCGGAAAAGGCGCTGTCGTACAACGCTCAGAAAATCAACGCTGAAAGCATCGTCGCTGTCAAGGACGCCAACTTCATCAATTCGCTCAGCGGCAAGGTCGCCGGTCTGAACATCAACGCTTCGTCGTCGGGCGTGGGCGGTGCGTCGAAAGTGGTGATGCGCGGCTCGAAGTCCATCGAGCAGTCGTCGAACGCGCTCTATGTCATCGACGGCATCCCGATGTGCAACTTCCGCAGCGACGGCAGCGAGGAGTTCGATTCGCAGGGCGCTTCGGAAGCCATCGCCGACCTCAACCCCGAGGACATCGAGTCGATGACCGTGCTGTCGGGTGCTGCCGCGGCGGCGCTCTACGGTTCGGACGCCGCCAACGGTGCCATCCTCATTACGACCAAGCGCGGTACGGCCGGACAGACTTCCGTGACGGTGACCAGCAACACAGAGGTGCTCACGCCTTTCGTGACGCCGATGTTCCAGACCCGCTACGGCACGGGCGACAAGCTGGCCGGAGCCACCAACGGCATCTATTCGTGGGGCGAGCGCCTTAATTCGTTCAATTACCGAGGATACGACCCCGCCGCCGACTATTTCCAGACGGGTGTCGTGGGTACCGAGACGGTTTCGTTCTCGACGGGCAACGAGCGCAGTCAGACCTACGCTTCGGCCAGCGCCGTCAATTCGCGCGGTATCATCCCCAACAACGGTTACGACCGTTACAACTTCACGTTCCGCAACACCTCGTCGTTCCTCAAGGACAAGCTCAAGCTCGACGCAGGTGCCAGCTATATCATCCAGACCGACCGCAACATGGTCAACCAGGGTGTTTATTCCAACCCGCTGGTGTCGGCCTACCTCTTCCCGCGCGGCGACGACTGGGCGGACATCAAGATGTACGAGCGCTACAATGCGTCGCGCGGCATCTACGAGCAGTATTGGCCGACGATGGGTGCCGACACCTACCAGATGCAGAACCCCTACTGGATCAGCTACCGCAACCTGCGCGAGACCCGCAAGGACCGTTACATGCTCAACGCGTCGCTGACCTACGACATTCTCGACTGGCTGTCGGTGTCGGGCCGAATCCGGGTCGACAACTCCAACAGCGACTATACCGAGAAGCTCTACGCTTCGACCAACAACCTGCGCACCGAGGGTTCGCCCAACGGTCTGTACGGCATCACCAAGACCAACGACCGCCAGACCTACGGCGACGTGATGGTCAACATCAACAAGACTTTCGGCGATGACTGGAGCCTGCAGGCCAATGTCGGCGCTTCGATTTCGGACCTCTATTCCGACGCATCGAAGGTCCGCGGTCCCATCGCCTACGGCGAGCAGACGGGTTACGACAAGGACGGCAACCCCATCTACGAGCCCAACAACATTCCGAACGTCTTCAACGTCTACAACCTTTCCAACTCGAAGACCGTCCGCGAGCAGATCGGCTGGCGCGAGCAGTCGCAGTCGATCTTCTTCTCGGCCGAAGCCGGGTTCAAGGGGGCTTATTACCTGACGGTGACGGGCCGCAACGACTGGCCCTCGCAGCTGGCAGGTCCCAATTCGGTGAATTCTTCGTTCTTCTATCCGTCGGTGGGTGCTTCGATCGTATTGTCGGAAATCATCCCGAACATGCCCAAGGACCTCTCCTATGTCAAACTGCGCGCATCCTATGCGTCGGTGGGTCTGGCTTTCTCGCGTTTCTATGCCAACCCGACCCGTTCGTGGAACGCTTCGACCAATAGTTGGAACCTCTCGTCGCAGAGCCCGCTCTACGACCTGAAGCCCGAGCGCACCAAGTCGTTCGAGGTGGGTCTGACGATGCGTTTCCTGCGCCACTTCAATTTGGATGTTTCGTACTACAACACCCGCACCGTCAACCAGACTTTCAACACGGGTATCCCCGCGAGCTCGATGTACAGCAAGGTCTACAAGCAGGACGGCGACGTGCGCAACCGCGGTTTCGAGCTCTCGCTGGGCTACCGGAACACCTGGAACCGTTTCTCGTGGGAAAGCAACTTCACGGCCAGCGCCAACAGCAACAAAATCATGCGGCTGGGCAAGGAGGTGGTCGATCCCAACACGGGCAAGGTGATTCCCATCGGCGACCTCAACGTGGGCGGCATGGGTAACGTGCGCTTCATCCTGCGCGAGGGCGGTTCGTTGGGCGACATTTACTCGCGCGCCGACCTGCGCCGCGATTCCAACGGCGACATCTACCAGGACATGGACGGCAATATCTTCGTCGACAACAAGACCCAGACCAAGGACTTCATCAAGCTGGGTTCCGTCTTCCCCGATGCCAACCTGGCGTTCCGCAACGACTTCCGCTGGCGCAACCTCAATTTCGGGTTCCTGCTGACGGCCCGCATCGGCGGCGTGGTCTACTCGCGTACGCAGGCCGTGATGGATTACTACGGTGTCTCGGAGGCTTCGGCCGCAGCGCGCGACGCCGGCGGCATCGTCTTCAACGGCAGCGACATCATCGACGCGCAGAAGTGGTACCAGACCGTGGCCAACGGCGATACCACCCCGCAGTACTATACTTATTCGGCTACGAACGTGCGGTTGCAGGAGGCTTCGATCGGCTATACGATTCCGCGCAAGCTGCTCGGCAACGTGTGCGACATCACCGTGTCGGTGGTGGGCCGCAACCTGTGGATGCTCTACAACAAGGCGCCGTTCGACCCCGAAGCCGTGGCTACGACGAGCAACTACTACCAGGGTATCGACTACTTCATGATGCCTTCGTTGCGCAGCGTCGGCTTCAACCTGCGTGTCAAATTCTAACCAAGCTAAAACGCCATGAAATTCAACATATCGAACATCAAGGCGGTCTTTGCGGTGGCGGCGCTCGGCGCGGCTTCCTGCACGGCCAACTACGAAGATATCAACCGGAACCCCTACGAGGTGACCGGCGAGGAGATGGAGCGCGACGGCTACGCCATGCGGTCGTTCATGACCACCATGCAGAGCTGGGTCGTTCCGACCGACCGCAACCAGTGCCAGTTCACCGACGTGCTGCTGGGCGGTCCCTACGGCGGGTACATTACCGACGCCAACAGCGGTTTCAACACCGGAAAGTTCTCGACCTACGACCCGCAGTCGAACTGGTCGCCGGTGTTCTACCGCGTCGTCTATACCAATGAGATGTCGAATTACTCGGAGCTGTGCAAGGTGACCGAGGACGAGAACGCCATCGCCGTGGCGAAGGTGGTGAAGGTGGCCGGCGTGCACCGTGTCTCCGACACCTACGGTCCGATTCCCTACACGCAGGTCGGCACGGGCGTCAATCCGGTGCCGCTGGATTCGGAAGCGGAGGTCTTCAAGGCCATGTTCGCCGACCTCGACGCTGCCATCGAAGTGCTGACGCGCAACCGCGCTGGCATGATTTCGACCGACGCCGACCGTGTCTACGGCGGTAACCTGGAGCGTTGGGGCCGTCTGGCCAATTCGCTCAAGCTCCGCCTGGCGATGCGTATCGTCTACACCGATTTCACCACCGAGGACGGCCGTACTCCGCAGCAGTTGGCCGAAGAGGCCGTCAGTTCGGAGCTGGGCGTGATGACCAGCAATGCGGACAATGCCATGTACTCGGGTTTCGGTAAGGACGGCAATCCGTTCTACGTCTGCTTCTTCAGTTTCAAGTCCGGTGAGGGCGACCACCGCATCGCTGCCGACATCACGTCGTTCATGAACGGTTATGCCGACCCCCGCCGCGCCAGTTATTTCAACGAGGCGACTTTCAGCGGCGGCGGTTACGTGGGTCTGCGCAACGGCATTCAGATTCCCGACGACGAGCGTATCAACAGGTATTCGCGTTATAACGTCACGGCTTCGACGTCGCTCATGTGGATGAACGCTTCGGAGGTGGCATTCCTGCGCGCCGAGGGCGCTCTGCGCGGTTGGGCGATGGGCGGCGACGCCAAGACGTTCTACGAGGAGGGTATCCGGCTGTCGTTCGAGCGCTGCGGCGTGGCGGACCAGCTGGCGGCCTACATGGCTTCGGCGGCGCTTCCGGGCAGCTATGCCGACCCGGCGTTCGGTCACGATTATACCAACCTCTCGACGGTGACGATTCCGTGGAACGATGCAGCCGATTTCGAGGAGAACCTCGAACGGATCATCACCCAGAAATGGATCGCCAATTTCCCGCTGGGTTCCGAAGCGTGGGCCGACTACCGCCGCACGGGTTATCCGCAGTTGTTCCCCGTGGTGGTCAACAACAACCCCGACATCACGAACGTGCAGTTGGGCGCCCGCCGTCTGACCTACCCATTGGAGGAGTACGAGGCCAACGGCGCAACGATTCAGGCCGCTGTGGACGAGTGGCTGGGCGGTCAGGACAAGATGTCGACCCGGCTGTGGTGGGACTGCAATCCCCGGATCCGCTAACCTATAAAACCGACAAACCATGAATTTCAATATCAGAAAACATATCCTGCCCCTCGCAGCCGTTCTTTTCATGGCGGGCTGCCACGAGGCGGTCGAACCCGAATCCATCGGGGTCAACTACGGGTCGTTCGAGCAGGCGCACCCCGAGCTCTACGCGCAGTACATGCAGGCGGTTCGGGAGTACAAGGCGGGTGCTCACAAGGCGGTGTTCGTGACGATGGACGTGCCCGAAGCGGGCGCTGCCACCACCCACCGCACGCAGCACTTCATGGCCATTCCCGACAGCGTCGATTTCATCGTGGTCAATACGCCCCGGGAGCTTTGCCGGACGCTGGTCGACGAGATGCGGCAGGTCCGCGAGGTGAAAGGGACGCGCGTTCTCTTCAACATCGACTTGCAGACGTTCGAGAACGATTGGACGCAGGTGCTCAAGGAGGACCCTTCGCTCACCGAGGAGGATGCCTTGGCTTATCTCGACGGACGCGTCGATGAGCAGATTGCGCTGGCCGACCGCTGGGGTTACGACGGTTTCATCTTCACCTACCCGGGTCTGGCCGTGGGCAGTATGCAGGGCGAGGCACTGGAAGTCTATTCCGCCCGTCAGGACGCGTTGTTCGCGCCCATCCGTGCATGGCATGAAGCCAATCCGTCGCGCTTGATTATCTTCCGCGGCTTCACCGGAGCCCTCACGGAGGCCAACATTCCGTTGCTCGAAGAGTGTGCCTACATGATTCTGTCGACCAGTAGCGTGAGGACGCTCGACGAGATGTCGTTCTCGGCTCTGACCGCCGTCAGGGTGGCAGGCGTGCCGGCCGACCGGCTCATCGTGACCGCCCAGACCACCCGTCCCGGCGACGACAAGAAGGAATTCGGTTATACCGGCATGGCCGACAGCTTCGGCAACACGATCGAGGCCATCGAGGCCTGGGCCGGGTGGACCACGCTTCCTTCGCCGGCTTACACGCGTGCGGGTCTGCTTATCGAGGACGTCCGCTACGACTACTACAACCCCGCCAAGGTGTGGGCCAAGACCCGCGAGGCCATCGGCATCATGAATCCCTCCCTCTAAAACTGAAAGCCATGAAATACAACAAATGCCTTTTGGTTCTTTCGGCGCTCGCCGCAGTCGCTTTCACGGGCTGCAAGAACGACGATCCCGACAAGCACCATTTCGACAACAAGTTCTACATTTCGTCGGCCCTCATGTCCGACGACCTGCTCATCAAGAGCGACACTCCGGGTTACACCAAGACCATCGAGTCGCGTCTGTCGATGCCCGCCGAGCAGCCCGTTGCGGTGACTATCGAAGCCATGCCCGCCGAGGTGGCCGCCTACAACATGATCTACGGCGACAACGCCGTGGTGCTTCCTGCCGAATGTTACGAGCTTTCGTCGAACGAAATCAACATCGCGGCCGGACAGGTGGCGGGCGAGACCATCGAAATCGAGTTCAAGGACATCAACACGCTCGACGGCAGCCAGCGTTACGTGCTGCCCGTGACGGTCACTTCGTGCAAGGGCGTCGGTCTGCTCGACAGCCGCACGACGGTCTATTTCGTGGCCCGTCAGGGTGCGATGATCAATGTGACGGCCAATATCGCGAACATGTATTTCCCGGTCAGTTGGTCGGCCGAGGCGCGCCCCCTTATCAGCGGTATGAAGCAGGTGACCGTCGAGGCCCTGTTGCGCAGCGCCGATTGGGTCGACGGCCGCGGCGATGCCTTGAGTTCGGTGTTCGGCATCGAGGGCAATTTCCTCGTGCGTATCGGCGACGCCGACCGTCCGCGCGACCAGCTCCAGCTGGCTACGGGTTCGGCCAACGGCGGCAACTGGCCCGCGGCCAATGCCGCACCGGGTCTTCCGGTCAACGAGTGGGTCCATATCGCCGTGGTGTGGGATGCCATCAACGGCGAGCGCATCTACTACCAGAACGGTGTGCAGGTGGCCTACTCCAACCAGGCGATGAGCGGCTCGGTCACGCTGACGGGCGACTGCTACGTCGGCAAGTCGTGGAACGACGAGCGTTATATCCCCGGTGAAATCTCCGAGTTGCGCGTTTGGAGCGTTGCCCGCACGGCCGACGAGATCGCCAACAACATCTACGGCGTCAACCCCGAAAGCGAGGGCTTGGTGGCCTATTGGAAGTTCAACGAGGGTGTCGGTTCGTCGATTGTCGACTATGCCAACGGTACGAATCTTTCGGCCGTGGGCGGCACTCCGACGTGGGTTCCCGTGACGCTTCCCGAAATCAAATAATCCCTAACAGCCATTTACGTATGAAAACCAAATATTTCAAATCCGGCATTCTTGTCGCAGCCGCATGGCTGTGCGCCGCTGCGTTCAGCTCCTGTTCGGAAGATGTGACGGTGGGCGAGTGGAACGGTGCGGAATCCATCGAAACGGGTCTCAGCCAGACGGGCGCCCTGTTGCAGGACGCCGCTTCCGGCAAGTCGAATGCTTCCGTCGAGCTTTGGACAGCGACCCATACGGCCGACCTGCGTCTGGTCTTGACGAAAGCTCCCGCCGAGGGCTTCACCGCCAGGGCCAAGGTCGACACCGAATATGACATCGCGCAGTACAACAAGGCCAACGGCACCGCCTACGAGCTCTATCCGGCCGACAAGGTGACTTTCGCCAACGACGGTCTTTTCGCCGCCGCTGAGCGTGGTGCCGAAATGACGCTCGAAATGACGGTCGCGATTGCCGAAGGGCTCGTCGCAGGCAAAGGTTATCTGATTCCCGTGGTCCTCGAAGCCGAGGGCGTGGTCCTCAAGGAGAGCCATTGCTTCTACGTGGTCAAGGACATGACTTCGATGCCCACCTGCTACAAGGGCGACGACCTGCCCAAGGGATTCCTCTTCTTCGAGGCGAACGACGCCAATCCGCTCAACGCCCTGACGTTCGAGCTCGAAAACGGCCGTCTGCTGTGGGACGTGGTCTGCCTTTTCTCGGGCAACATCAACCACCATCCCGACCGCAACGCACCGTTCCTGAAGCTCAATCCGCAGACCCAGTACTGGATGGACAACAACGAGGTCTTCCTCCAGCCCCTGCGCAAGCGCGGTATCAAGGTTCTCATGTGCGTCCTGGGCAATCACGACCAGGCCGGCGTGGGCCAGCTTTCCGACTACGGTTGCCGGATGTTCGCCGAGGAGCTCGCCCGGTTCTGCGAGACTTACAATATCGACGGCGTATGCTTCGACGACGAGTACTCGAATGACCCCGATCTCTCGAATCCTTATTACGCTGCGCCCGGTTCCGGCCGTGCCGCCCGCCTGGCCTACGAATCCAAAAAAGCGATGCCCGACAAACTGGTTGTCTCTTATTCCTACATGACGTTCAAGATCGATTTTTGGCCGACCGAGATCGAGGGGCAGAGCATTGCCGAATGGTGCGACATTGCTGTGGGCGATTACGGCATGACGACCTCGCCGCGCGGCGATATGACCGAGAAGCAGTGCTCGGGCATCTCGATGGAGTTCAACAACGGTTCGGGCGGTAATTTCTCCGCAGCCATCGCGCAGAACATGCTCAAGATCGGCAAAGGCTGGTTCATGGGCTTCGCTCCCGACCCGCTGAAGAATTACAACGGTAGTGTGTACAAGAATCATTGGCGCGATATTTTCGTTAGCCGGTTGAACAAGGGTCCCGAGAAGCTCTACGGTTCGCCGCTCAAGGCGCCGACCCATTTCTACAAGTTCGCCGATACCACGCGTTACAATTATCCCGACGACGTGCCGGCTCGCTATTCGCGTCCGGCGCAGTCCGAGTGGCCGAACTATTGATTCGATTCCGTTTCGCAGGCGGGGGCGGACCCTGCCCGCGGAACGATTTTAACCGAAAAAGAGTAAACAATGAAAAACATAGTTAGATACGCGCTGCTTTTCGCCCTTGCTGGCGGAGCCGCGCTTTTCACCGGCTGCCGTGCCGACGAGGAGGTCGGTTTGGCGGGTTATCCCCAAACTCCGGTCGGTGCGACGATTTCGGGCACTTCGGACCGGGTAGCCGTTTCCAAGGCTACCTACGATGGCGACGGGGCGTTGAATGTGGAAGGTTCGCTTTCGGGCGAATATACCATCGCCCTGGCGCAGGCCAGCCCCGAGGACGTCACCGTCCGCGTGGAGCCCATCATCGCCAATGTGCCTGCCGAGTTGGTCGAAATCAGCGCCAGCGAGCTGGTGATTCCGGCTGGCAGCAGAACGGCTTCCGTCTCGGTGACGATAACCGAGGAGGATTACGGTTTCATGGACAACGTACCTCAGTCCGTCACTTACGAACTGGGCGTGCGCGTGGTCGAGGCCCGAGGTTCGCAGGTTCCTGTGGTTGACGGCGAGGCCAAGATGGTCATCGAAAAGGAGGCTTATATGGCTGCCGCATCGCTGGTGGGTATCGCTGGCAATGAATTGGTCATCACTCGCAATTATGTCGACGGTCAGATTCTGGACGAAGACCCGATGACCTGCGAAGTGAAGGTCGTGACGGACCGTCCCGTGTTGGAGGATACGAAGTTCGTCGTCAAGTCGGCGGGTATTCCCGAGGGGTTCGCCGATGACGAGAGCTTCTCGCCCGCAGCCGAGGTGACGATTTTGGCCGGGGAGAAAGAGTCTTCGGCAACGACATGGACGCTTGCCAACGATTTTCTCGAAGTCGACGACGTACTCGGTACTTTCCCGATGCAGCTCTCGATTGAGATGGTCGGCGAATCGGCTACTGCCGTCGTCGACCCGGAGGACGCCGGGGTAGCGATTCAAATCGTGAAGATGTCCGATTTGGTGAAGTTCCTGGACAAGGCCGATCCATCGTGGACGAAGTTACCTACGGACGGTTGGACGGTGGAATCCAATGGTAAGTCTTATGACGGCTACGACGTCAATACGCTTCTCTTTGACGGGTCGACCAGTTCCGAGATTTCCGGAAATCCGCGGCTGGAAATCATCATCGACATGAAAGTGTCGCAGAAGGTGGTCGGATTCAGTGTTACGTGCTGGGGGAACTTTGCCTTTATGGGCAAGTCTTTCGAGTGTTCGACGTCGGAAGACGGCGAGAACTGGAAGTTGCATGGCGAACTGATGATAGCGGATGCGCCTAACCACGAGTATGGCGATACCAACTATGTTCAGCTCACTCCCTGCAATGCGCGTTATGTCAAGTGGGTCGGAGTTGCGGATGAAAACTCTTACGGTGTCGACATTTCGGAATTCTATATCTACGGCAAGAACTGACGCTGAAAGTCGGTTCTGAATAGGGCCGGGGGCTCCGCACGTCTGTTGCGGGGCCTCCGCTTTTTCGCGCCGCCGATTCGCGGCCGTGAATTGTGAATAACTTGTCGATAGAATCCGCCGGGGGGTGGTTGCGGGTGCGGCCGGAAAGCGCTACTTTTGTAACGTTGTATTCCGGCCCGGCGCCGGATTCCGCATACGCAATGATTGTTTTCGACCATAACGGGCCGGTGGGCCGCAGACGACGCCGCGAGGGCGCCGGGGCTTTGTCGCCGCACCTGCAATGCGTTTGCGGCGTTCGTTCGCGGGAGCGGCATGCGGCCGCATACATAATAAAAGGATAGATAAGAACCGCCATGACATAGAGTGCCGTGGCGGTTCGCTTTTGGGCTCTGTAAAAAAATTGATGAAGAAGATGGAAACAGCGGTCAGAGTGGGCGTGATCATGGGTTCGGCGAGCGATTACGAGGTGATGGCCGAGGCCGTGCGCACGCTCGGGGAGTTCGGCGTCGGGCTCGAAAAGCGGGTCGTCAGCGCCCACCGTACGCCCGATTTGTTGTGCGAGTATGCCAAGACGGCGCGCGGGCGCGGTATCCGGGTCATCATCGCCGGGGCCGGGGGCGCGGCCCATCTGCCGGGCATGGTGGCGTCGATGACGACGCTTCCGGTGGTGGGCGTTCCCGTCAAGTCGCGGGCGCTCAGCGGGCTGGATTCGCTGCTTTCCATCGTGCAGATGCCTGCCGGGGTTCCGGTGGCCACGACCGCCATCAACGGGGCGAAGAACGCCGCTCTGATAGCCGTTTCGATACTGGCCTTGCAGGACGGGGAGCTTGCCGCGCGGCTCGACGCGTTCCGCGCCAAGCAGACCGCCGACGTGCTGAAAGCCGAATTGTAGGATGAAGACCATCGGCATCATAGGGGGCGGCCAGTTGGGGCTGATGCTTGCGCAGGAGGCGCGCAGGCTCGGGGTGCGCACCGTGGCGCTCGACCCGGCGGCCGATGCGCCCGCCTTTGCGGCGTGCGACGGCCGGATTGTGGCGGCCTACGACGACGCGGCGGCCTTGGAGGAGCTGTGCCGCCAATGCGACGCCGTGACCTACGAATTCGAGAACGTGCCGGGCGAGGTGCTGATACCCCTGGCCGAACGATACAACATCCCGCAGGGATTCAGGCCTTTGTACGATTCGCAGGACCGCCTGCGCGAGAAGCGGAACGCCCGCGCCCACGGATTCGACACCCCCGACTTTGCGGCGGTGGACGACGAGCAATCGCTGCGCGATGCCGTGGCGCAGGTGGGTTATCCCTGCGTGCTGAAAACCCGGACGCTGGGCTACGACGGCCACGGACAGGCCGTGCTGCGGTCGGAGGAGGACCTGGCCAAGGCGCTGCCGCTGCTGGCCGTGCCGTGTATCCTGGAAGCGTTCGTCGATTTCGACTACGAGGCCAGTTTGGTCATGGTGGCGGACGGTGAAAAGGTGGTGACTTTCCCCGTCGGGCGCAACATCCACCGCGACGGCATTCTCGACCTTTGCTGCGTTCCGGCCCAGGAGCTTTCGCCCGAGTTGGAGCAGCGCATGCGCCGGACCGGAGAAAGTTTCATGCGGGCGTGCGGCTATACCGGGATTCTGGCCGTCGAACTCTTCGTGAAAGGCGACCGCTTTTGGTTCAACGAGATGGCGCCGCGTCCCCACAACTCGGGCCATTGGACCATCGAGGGGTGCACGACCAACCAGTTCCGCGAGTTGGTGCGCTACCTGGCGGGTCTTCCGTTGGAGGAGCCGCGGCTGCAGGCGCCGACGGTCATGAAGAACATTTTGGGCCGCGACCTCGAAGCCGCCGAACGGCTGGCGGCCGAGCGGCACGACGGGGTCTTCGTCCACCTCTACGGCAAGAGCGAGAGCCGCCCCGAACGCAAGATGGGCCATGTGACGTTCGTGGGGACCGATGCGGCGGACTACGCAGCCCGCTGGGCCGGAAAATTCGTCCAATAGAAAAACAGCCATAATGAAAAACTACCGTATTTTCGTCGAGAAACTGCCCCGCTTCCGGGTCGAAGCCGAGAGCCTGCGGCGCGAACTGAATGCCGATCTGGGGCTGTCGCTCCGCACGCTGCGGCTGCTGAACGTCTACGACCTGTTCGGCTTCAGCGCGGAGCTGCTCGAAAAAAGCCGCTATGCCGTCTTCGGCGAGGTGGTCACCGACACCGTGAGCGAGGAGTGCGACCTGAGCGGCCACAAGTATATCGCCGTCGAGTTCCTGCCCGGGCAGTTCGACCAGCGGGCTGCGTCGGCGGTCGACTGCGTGCGGCTGATCGACCCTTCGGCCGACGTGCGCATCCGTTCGTCGAAGCTGCTGCTGTTCGATGCCGACGTGAGCGACGCCGAGTTGGCGAAAGTCCGCCGTTATTATATCAATGCCGTCGAATCGCGCGAAAAGGACCTCGCCGTGCTCAGCGACATGGAGCAGGCCGAGGTCAGGCCGGTCGAAGTGCTGGAGGGCTTCCGCGCCATGGAGGACGCCGACTTGCAGCCTTATTGCAAGCGGCACGGGCTCGCCATGAACGCCGACGACCTGCGCGAGGTGGTGCGCTACTTCCGCGGCGAGGGGCGCGACCCCTACGAGACCGAACTGCGGATTCTGGATACTTACTGGAGCGACCATTGCCGCCACACGACTTTCACGACCGAGCTCACGGGCATCACGGTCGAAGAATCGTTCCTCAAGGAGGAAATCGAGGATTCGCTGGCTCTGTACCTGCGCATCCGCCGCGAGTTGGGGCGCGAGCACAAGAGCCTCTGCCTGATGGACATGGCGACCATCGGTGCGCGCTATCTGCGCCAGCAGGGGTTGCTGGACGACATGGAGGTGAGCGACGAGAACAACGCCTGCTCGGTCTATGTCGACGTGGATGTCGACGGGAAGACCGAGCGCTGGCTCTTGCAGTTCAAGAACGAAACCCACAACCATCCCACCGAAATCGAGCCTTTCGGCGGTGCTTCGACCTGCCTGGGCGGCGCCATCCGCGACCCGCTGTCGGGCCGCAGCTACGTCTATCAGGCCATGCGGGTGACCGGCGCGGGCAACATCTACCGAAAGGTGAGCGACACGCTTCCGGGCAAGCTGCCGCAGAGTGTCATTTCGCGCAAGGCCGCCGCGGGCTATTCGAGCTACGGCAACCAGATCGGCCTGGCGACGACCCACGTCCGCGAAATCTACCACGACGGTTACGTGGCCAAGCGTCTCGAAGTCGGGGCCGTGGTCGGGGCCGTCAAGGCCGGGAACGTGCGCCGCGAAAAGCCTGCGCCGGGCGATAGAATCATCATGCTCGGCGGCCGCACGGGGCGCGACGGCATCGGCGGTGCGACGGGTTCTTCCAAGGAGCACGATTCGCATTCGCTCGAAACGTGCGGCAGCGAGGTCCAGAAAGGCAATGCCCCCGAGGAGCGCAAGCTGGAGCGGCTGTTCCGCCGTCCGGAGGTGACGCGCCTTATCAAGAAGTCGAACGACTTCGGCGCAGGCGGCGTGAGCGTGGCCATCGGCGAGCTGGCCGACGGGCTGGACATCTACCTCGACCGCGTCAGGACCAAATACAGCGGGCTGAATTCCACCGAGCTGGCCATCAGCGAATCGCAGGAGCGCATGGCGGTGGTCGTCGAAGCCGGGGACGCCGCCGCGTTCATGGATTACTGCCGCGAGGAGAACATCGAGGCGGTCGAGGTGGCCGACGTCACCGACACGGCCCGGATGCGGATGTTCAACGGCGGCCGCATGGTGGCCGACCTGAGCCGCGAGTTCATCGACTCGGCGGGTGCGGCCCATTTTGCCGAGGCGCAGATCGGGGCGGTGGCCGACGGCGATCCCTTTGCGCGCCCCATCGCCGGGGCGGACTTCGCCGAGCGCTTCGCCAACAACCTCCGGGAGGACAATGTCCTTTCGCAGCGCGGGCTCATCGAGATGTTCGATTCGTCCATCGGCCGTTCGACGGTGCTGATGCCTTTCGGCGGACGCACGCAGCGCAGCGAGACGCAGGTTTCGGTCCAGAAGCTCCCGGTCGACGGGTTCACCCGCACGGCCAGCGTCATGGCTTTCGGCTACAATCCCTGCGTGGCTTCGTGGAGCCCTTACCACGGCGCGGCCTATGCCGTGGTCGAGGCGGCCGCCAAGGTCGTGGCCGCGGGCGCGCGGTTCGACCGGATGCGTTATTCGTACCAGGAGTATTTCGAGCGTATGACCTCCGACCCCCGTTCGTGGGGTAAGCCGCTCGCGGCGCTGCTCGGCGCCCTGCGGATGCAGGTCGAACTGGGCCTGCCTTCCATCGGCGGCAAGGATTCGATGTCGGGTACGTTCCAGGACATCAACGTGCCGCCCATGCTCATGGCGTTCGGCATCACGACGGTCGACGCCGCGACGGTCGTTTCGACCGACTTCAAGCGCCCGGGCAACAACCTCTATCTGATACGCCACACTCCGCGCGAAAACCGGATGCCCGACACCGCGCAGCTCCGGCGTAACTTCACGTTCGTCTCCGACCGCATCGAGGCCGGGCAAATCGTGTCGGCGTGGGCCGTGGGCTTCGGCGGCGTGGCCGAGGGATTGGCCAAGATGGCGTTCGGTAACGAAGTGGGCGCCCGCGCGACGATGGACGAGCGGGAGTTGTTCGGCTATGCCTACGGTTCGATTCTGGTAGAATGCGAGGGCGAGCTGGATTTCCCGGCTGCCGAGCTCCTCGGCCAGACCGTGGACGACCCGGCGCTGACGGTCAACGGGGTGCGGATGCCGCTCGACGCTCTCTACCGCGCCAACACCGAGCGTTTCGCGACGGTTTATCCCGACAAGGGCGACAACCGGGCCGAACTGATGGACGCGGCGCCCCGCACGGGAGTTTGCACCTATCCGGGCGAAGCGGTCGAGCACCCGCGGGTTTGCCTGCCCGTGTTCCCCGGTACGAACTGCGACTACGACACGGCCAAGGCCTTCCGCCGGGCGGGTGCCGAAGTGGAGACCAGCGTGCTGTGCAACCTCGGGGGCGATGACATCCTGCGTTCGATAGCCCGGCTGCGCGAGTGTATCGACCGCTGCCACATTTTGGTGCTGAGCGGCGGTTTCTCGGCGGGCGACGAACCCGACGGAAGTGCCAAGTTCATTGTCAACGTGTTGAACAACAAGGATATTCGCGATGCGGTCCATGCGCTGCTCGACCGCGGCGGCCTGATTCTGGGCATCTGCAACGGTTTCCAGGCGCTGGTCAAGTCGGGTCTGCTGCCTTACGGCCGTTTGGGCATGGTCACGTGCGAATCGCCGACCCTGTTCCGCAACGACATCAACCGCCATATTTCGCAGATGGTCACCACGCGGGTGGCTTCGGCCGCTTCGCCGTGGCTGGCGGGCTTCGAGCCGGGCGATTTGCACACCGTCGCGGTGAGCCACGGCGAGGGCAAGTTCGTGGTGAGCGAGAAGCTGGCCCGCGAACTTTTCGACGCCGGGCAGGTGGCGTTCCAGTACGTCGGGCCGGACGGACGGCCCACGACCGAGGCGCCGTGGAATCCCAACGGTTCGTCCTATGCCATCGAGGGCATCACCTCGCGCGACGGCCGCATATTGGGCAAGATGGGCCACACCGAACGCTGGGAGGAGCACCTCTTCAAGAACATCGAGGGCAACAAGCGGCAGGACCTGTTCGGCAATGCCGTAGGCTATTTCAGAAAAGTGAAAAGTGAAAAGTGAAAAGTGAAAAGTGAAAAGTGAAAGGTGAAAAGCGCCTTTCCGCATGCGAAAACGATAGAGACCAAAAACATCATAATCATGAAACAACTCGAAATGCTCTACGAGGGCAAGGCAAAGCAGGTTTTTCTGACCGACGACCCGGACAAAATCATCATCCACTACAAGGATGCGGCCACTGCGTTCAACAACGTCAAGAAAGCGACCATCGAGAACAAGGGGGTGCTGAACAACGCCATTTCGACCTTGATTTTCAAGGAGCTGCACAAGGCCGGTGTCAAGACCCACTACGTCGGGACGCTCAACGACCGCGACCAGGTGTGCCGCAAGGTGACGATCATCCCGTTGGAAGTCATCGTGCGCAACGTCATCGCCGGGTCGATGGCCCAGCGCCTGGGCATCGAGGAGGGGACCGAGCCCTCGAACGTCATCTTCGACATCTGCTACAAGAAGGACGAGCTGGGCGACCCGCTCATCAACGACCACCACGCCGTGGCGCTGGGTGCCGCGACCTACGGGGAGCTCGATACGATTTATAAGATGACGGCCAAAATCAACGAGGTGCTCAAGGGTTTGTTCGCCCAGATGAACATCCGCCTCATCGACTTCAAGATCGAGTTCGGCAAGACTTCCGACGGCGAAATCGTGCTGGCCGACGAAGTGTCGCCCGACACCTGCCGTCTGTGGGACGCCACGACCAACGAGAAGCTCGACAAGGACCGTTTCCGCCGCGACTTAGGCAAGGTGCGCGAGGCTTACGAGGAGATTCTGGCCCGGTTGCGTAAAATCACGGCTTAGGGATGATGCGGCGCTTCAGCGACAGGGAATTGCACGAGGAGTGCGGCGTCTTCGGGGTCTACGGCGTGCCCGGGGCTTCGACGCTCGCTTACTACGGGCTGCACGCCTTGCAGCATCGTGGGCAGGAGGGCTGCGGCATCGTCAGCGTCGACGAGGACGGCAAGCTCCGCCGCATCAAGGGCGAGGGGTTGGTGACCGAGGTCTTCAAGGAGCCCGGTTTGGCCACCCTCACGGGCAGCATGGCCATCGGCCACGTGCGTTATTCGACGGCGGGCGGCGGCGGAATCGAGAACGTGCAGCCTTTCATGTTCCGCCACAACACGGGCGATTTCGCGTTGGCCCATAACGGCAACATCGTCAATTCCAAACAGGTTCGCGATTATCTGGAGAACCGGGGCAGCCTTTTCCAGTCCTCGTCCGACAGCGAGGTGCTGGCCCACCTCATCAAGAAGGAGACCAAGTTCCACGACCGGCCGCGCATCTATTCGATCATCGACGCGCTCAACATGCTGGAGGGGGCTTTCGCTTTCGTCATCATGACGGCCCACCGCATCTACGCCTGCCGCGACAAGCACGGCCTGCGGCCGCTCTCCATCGGGCGGTTGGGCGACGGGTATGTCGTTTCGAGCGAGACCTGCGCGTTCGACGTGCTGGGCGCGGAGTTCGTGCGCGACGTCGAGCCGGGCGAAATCGTGACCATTGATTCGCACGGCCTGCGTTCGGCCGATTATTCGCAGTACAAGCGGCGTCAGATGTGCGCCATGGAGTATATCTATTTTGCGCGTCCCGACAGCGACATCGAGGGCTGCAACGTCCACGCCTACCGCAAGGAGTCGGGGCGCCTGCTTTTCGAGGAAGCCCCCGTTTCGGCCGACATCGTCGTCGGGGTGCCCGATTCGAGTCTCAGCGCCGCGATGGGCTACGCCGAAGCGAGCGGCCTGCCCTACGAAATGGGTTTGATAAAGAACAAGTATATCGCCCGCACCTTCATCCAGCCCTCGCAGGCTATGCGCGAAAAGGGGGTGCGGATGAAGCTCTCGGCCGTGCGTTCCATCGTGCGGGGCAAGCGGGTGGTGCTCATCGACGATTCCATCGTGCGGGGTACGACTTCGCGGCGCATCGTCGGCATGCTGCGCGAGGCGGGTGCTGCGGAGGTGCATGTGCGCATCGCGTCGCCCCCGATGACCGACCCGTGTTTCTACGGGGTGGACACCTCCACTTACGATGAATTGATTTCGGCCCGGCTCGACGTCGAGGGCGTGCGCCGCGAAATCGGGTGCGACACGCTGGCTTTCCTCTCCGAAAAGGCGCTCTATGCGGCGGGCGGGCGTTGCGAACTCTGCACGGCCTGCTTCACGGGGCGTTATCCGACAGCGCTTTACACCGCGCGCGAGGAGGCCAACAAGGACGGCAAGTTCTGAAATTAAAAATGAAAAATTAAGAATTAAAAATTATTCCTTTCCACGATGGCAGAAAGTTATGAAAAGGCGGGGGTCAACCTCGAAGCCGGATACGAAGTGGTGCGGCGCATCAAGAAGCACGTGGCGTCGACTTCGCGTTTGGGCGTGATGGGCAATATCGGAGCGTTCGGCGGGATGTTCGACCTCTCGGCGCTGCGGGTCGAGGAGCCTGTGCTGGTGAGCGGCACCGACGGCGTCGGCACCAAGCTCAAGTTGGCGTTCGCCATGGACAAGCACGATACCATCGGCATCGACGCCGTGGCCATGTGCGTCAACGACGTGTTGGCGCAGGGGGCCGAACCGTTGCTGTTCCTCGACTACGTGGCCGTGGGGTGCAACGAGCCCCGCAAAATCGAAGCTATCGTCGCCGGGGTCGCCGAGGGCTGCCGCCAGGCGGGTTGCGCCTTGGTGGGCGGCGAGACGGCCGAAATGCCGGGCATGTATGCCGACGGCGAGTACGACATCGCCGGGTTCACGGTCGGTGTGGTCGAGAAGAAGCGGTTGATCGACGGCTCGAAGGTCAAGGTCGGCGACGTGCTGGTGGGCGTGGCGTCGAGCGGCGTTCATTCCAACGGCTTCAGCTTGGTGCGTAAAATCGTGGCCGACAACGCATTGAATCTGCACGAAAGTTACCCAGAGCTCTCCGACCGTTTGCTGGGCGAGGTGTTGCTGACTCCCACGAAAATCTACGTCAAACAGGTGCTCGAAGTCATCCGCAGCTGCGACGTCCACGGCATCAGCCATATCACGGGCGGCGGCTTCGACGAGAACATCCCGCGCATCCTCCGCGAGGGGCAGGGCATCGAAATCGAGGAGGGTTCGTGGGAGATTCTGCCCGTGTTCCGCTTCCTCGAAAAGTACGGCAAGGTGCCCCACCGCGAGATGTTCAACATCTTCAACATGGGCATCGGCATGGTCATCGCGCTCGACGCCGCCGAGGCGCAGCGGGCCATCGGCATCCTCGCCGGGCAGGGCGAGCGGGCTGCGGTCATCGGACGCGTCACCGGCACCGAGGGTGTCGTCATCCGGTAGTCCATGCACCGGATCGCGGTTTTCGCCAGCGGCGAGGGGACCAATTTCGAGGCCATCGCCGGGGCGTGCGAGCGGGGCGTGCTGGACGCGTGCGTGGCGCTCTTGGTCTGCGACAGGCCCGGAGCCCGGGCGGTCGGACGGGCGGCGGCGCACGGGGTCGACACGTTCGTTTTCTCGCCGAAGGAGTATGCTTCGAAAGCGGATTACGAACGCGAAATCGTGGCGCGGCTCGATGCTGCCGGGGTCGAATTGGTTTGTCTGGCGGGTTACATGCGCATCGTGGGCGACACGCTGCTGGCGGCTTACGGCGGACGGATTATCAACGTTCACCCGTCGCTGCTCCCGGCGTTTCGCGGCGCCCATGCCATCGAGCAGGCATTGGAGTACGGCGTCAAGGTCTTCGGCGTGACGATCCACCGGGTCGACGCCACGCTCGACGGCGGGCCCATCCTCGCCCAGCGGGCGTTCGACTACGAGGGCGGCGACCTCGCCGAGTTGGAACGGCTGGTCCATGCCACGGAATACCCGCTTTATATTGAAACGATAGACAAAATATTGAACAACAAATAATTATGCGTACTTTAATCAGTGTTAGCGACAAGCGGGGCGTCGTGGAGTTCGCCCGGGGCCTGCGCGAGTTGGGCTGGGAGGTGATCGCCACGGGCGGAACAATGAAACTGCTGTGCGACAGCGGTGTGGAAGTGCTGAACATCAGCGAGGTGACGGGATTCCCCGAAATCTGCGACGGACGGGTCAAGACCCTCCATCCCAAGGTGCACGGCGGTCTGCTGGCGCGCCGCGACGACCCCGAGCATCTGCGGGCGCTGAAAGAGAACGGCATCGGGTTCATCGACATGGTCTGCGTCAACCTCTACCCGTTCCGCGAAACGATTGCCAAACCCGGCGTGAAGATGGAGGACGCCATCGAGAACATCGACATCGGGGGCCCCTCGATGCTGCGTTCGGCGGCCAAGAACTGGGCCGACGTGACGGTGGTGTGCGACCCCGACGATTATGCGCAGATTTTGAGCGAAATACGCGTTTCGGGCAATACCGATAGGGCTACGCGGCTGAAGCTCTCGGCCAAGGCCTACACCCACACGGCGCAGTACGACGCCATGATTGCGGCCTACATGCGGGCGCAGGCAGGGCTCGACGAGAAGCTGTTCCTCGAATTCGACCTCGTGCAGTCGCTGCGCTACGGCGAGAATCCCCACCAGTCGGCCAAGTTCTACCGCGAGGGCGAGCGGACGCCTTATTCGCTGGCTTTTGCGCGGCAACTCAACGGCAAGGAGTTGTCTTACAATAATATACAGGACGCCAATGCGGCGCTGTGCATCGTGCGCGAGTTCGACGTACCGTTCTGCGTCGGTCTCAAGCACATGAATCCCTGCGGCGCGGCTGTCGGCGCAGACGTGGCCGATGCGTGGACCAAGGCTTACGAGGCCGACAAGGTGTCGATTTTCGGCGGCATCGTCGCCACGAACCGCACCGTGACGCGCGAGGCGGCCGAGCTGATGAAGCCGGTTTTCCTCGAAATCATCATGGCGCCGAAGTTCGACGAGGGGGCGCTCGAAGTCCTCTGCGCCAAGAAGAACCTGCGTCTGTTGGAGGTCGATATGACGCCCGATGCCGGAGCGCCCAAGCAGTATGTCAGCGTCAACGGCGGGCTGCTCGTGCAGGAGCTCGACGTCGCGACGAAAGCCGTGACGGCCGACATGTGCGTCACGGAGCGGAAGCCGACGGCCGCACAGCTGGACGACCTCAATTTCGGCTGGCGCATCGTCAAGCATGTGAAATCCAACGCTATCGTGGTCGTGAAGGAGGGCCGCACCTTGGGTGTCGGCGCCGGCCAGATGAACCGCATCGGTTCGGCCGAAATCGCCCTGAAGCAGGCCCGGGCCGCCGGTTTCACCGAGGGGCTGGTGCTGGCTTCGGACGGTTTCTTCCCGTTCGACGACTGCGTGACCCTCGCGGCCGAATACGGCGTTGCGGCCATCGTCCAGCCGGGCGGTTCGGTGCGCGACGAAGATTCCGTCCGCAAGGCCGACGAAAAGGGAATCGCAATGTGCTTTGCGGGCGAACGCCATTTCAAACATTGAAAAGATGAAAGTTCTTGTAATCGGTTCGGGCGGCCGCGAGCACGCCATCGTCGATGCGCTGACGCGTTCGCCGCAGGTCGAAAAAATCTATTGCGCGCCCGGCAACGCGGGTATCGCCCGGCAGGCCGAGTGCGTGGCTGTCAAGGAGACCGACGTGGAGACCTTGCGCGACTTCGCCGTGGCGCAGGGCGTCGGGCTGACGGTCGTGGGGCCCGAGGTGTCGTTGGCGGCGGGCGTCGTCGATGCGTTCAAGGCCGCGGGACTGCGGATTTTCGGTCCGACGAAAGCGGCCGCGCGCATCGAATCGTCCAAGGAGTTCGCCAAGGAGCTGATGGCGAAATACGACATCCCGACTGCCGGGTTCCGGGCTTTCACCGACTATGCCGCGGCCCGCGACTACGTGGCCGGGCGGTCGTTTCCAGCCGTGCTCAAGTACGACGGATTGGCTGCCGGTAAGGGCGTGGTCATCGCACAGACGATGGAGGAGGCCGACGCCGCTCTGCGCGACATGCTGCTCGACGACAAGTTCGGCGAGGGCAAGGTGGTCGTCGAGGATTATCTGGAGGGTCCCGAGTTCTCGTTCATGTGTTTCGTCTCGGGCCGCCGGGTGTGGCCCATGGTGCTGGCGCAGGACCACAAGCGGGCCTACGACGGCGACTGCGGACCCAACACGGGCGGCATGGGGGCTTATTCGCCGCTGCCGTTCGTCACGGCCGAAGACGAAAAATTCGCGTTGGAGCGTATCATGCAGCCCGTGGCCGACGCGATGGCGGCCGAGGGATGCCCGTTCGAGGGGGTGCTCTACGGCGGGCTGATGAAGACGGCGCAGGGAATCAAGGTCATCGAGTTCAACGCCCGGTTCGGCGATCCCGAGACCGAAGTGGTGCTGCCGCGGCTGAAAAGCGACATCGTCGATATTTTCTGTGCCGTGGCCGAGGGGCGCGACGCCCGGTTGGAGTGGCACGGTTTTGCAACGCTGGGTATCGTGCTGGCGTCGAAAGGTTATCCCGGCGCCTATGAAAAGGGCCACGAAATCGGGGGGCTGGACGCTGTCGGCGGCACGGTCTACCACATGGGGACCAAGGCCGACGGCGACCGCGTGCTGACCGCCGGGGGCCGCGTGCTGTTCGTGGTGGGCCGGGGCAAGGACCTCGCCGAAGCGCGTGCGAACGCCCTGCGCGACGTGGCCCGTATCGACTGCGGGCACCTGTTCCACCGCACCGACATCGGCCATTGGGCGTTGGGGGAATGAAAACAAGTAACCGTTATTCTGAGGAGCCGTAGGCGACGAAGAATCTTCAAAATGCAATAGATTATGACAATCAGCGGAAAAGAACTTTCGGCCCGGCTCAAGGCCGACATGGCGGCGGAGGTGGCGGCTTTCCCGGCCCGATACGGGCGTGTGCCCCATCTGGCGGTCATCCTGGTGGGCGAGGACCCCGGCAGCGTGAGCTATGTGACAGGCAAGGCCAAGGCTTCGGCCGAGGTGGGCATCCGCAACACCACCGTCCGCAAGCCTGCGGACATCGCCGAGGAGGAACTGCTCGGCATCATCGCCGAGCTCAACGCCGATGCGGAGGTCGACGGCATTCTGGTGCAGCTTCCTCTCCCGAAACATATCAGCGAGGAGCGGGTCATCGCGGCCATCGACAAGACCAAGGACGTGGACGGTTTCCACCCGCTCAACGTGGCGGCGCTGTGGCAGAAACAGCCCTGCACGCTGCCTTGCACGCCCAAAGGAATCATCAAGATGCTCAAGGCCGCCGGGGTGGAGATCGCGGGCCGCGAGGCGGTGGTCATCGGCCGCAGCAACATCGTGGGACTGCCCGTGGCCAAGCTGCTGCTGGACGAAAACGCGACGGTGACTATCGCTCACAGCCGCACGCGCAACCTGGCGGAGGTGACCCGCCGCGCCGAAATCCTCGTCGTGGCTATCGGCCGCCCGAAGTTCGTCACGGCCGACATGGTGGCCGACGGCGCCGTGGTCATCGACGTGGGGGTCAACCGCGACCCGGAGACGGGCAAGCTGTGCGGCGACGTCGACTACGCCGCCATCGAGCCGAAAGCCTCCGTCATCACACCCGTGCCCGGCGGCGTGGGGCCGATGACCATCTGCTGCTTGATGGAAAATACCATCGAATGTTTCCTGCGCAAGCAGAAATAGCCGCTGCTAAAACGTTTTAGCAATCAGTCGAAAGAAAAGGCCCGGAGCACTCCGGGCCTTTTTCGTTGGGTGCGTCGGCGTTTCGCTCGCCATTGCCGGGGAATTCATGCGGGCCGAAAATGCGCTATGCGTGTTCCTGCTTGTAAGTGCAAATCAGCTGCTCGGGCAGGGGCGCAGCGGGGTTGCGCAGGCGGAGCATGGCGAGGTCGGCGGCGGGGTTGCCCGTGCCGAAGTCGAAGCCGTCGGGCGTGCGGAACGCTGCGGGCAGGGAGCCTGCGAATCCGAAGCGGCCGTAGAACCCGCGCAGCCACTCCCTGCCAGGGGTTGGGATGAGGAAAACGGCATCGTCGCCCTGCTCGTCGCATAGTTGCAGGGCCTGCTCCATCAGCTGCGACGCCAGCCCGCGGTTGCGGAATTCGGGGTCGGTGGCCACGCCGTAGATGTAGCTCGTGCGGCCCAGCTCGGTGTCGAACGGCAGGATATGGAGCATGGCGGCCGTGCGTCCTTCGCATTGGGCGGTGAGCATCCGGCTGCGGTCGTAATAGCGCATCAGAAAGGTGTCGACGAACTCGTCGCCGTCGCCGAAAACTTTCATCCACAACGTCTTGCATGCCGCTTCGTCGGGGTCGAGCCGGATGGCCGCGAACTTGTGCAGCAGTTCGGCCGGATGGTAGGAGAGCTTGGCGTGGCGGAGCCCCTCGATGCCGAGGTCCTCCTCGCGGTTGACGAGGGTGAATTGCGGGGGCAGGTGCTCGGCGAAAAGTTTGTTGATGACCGTGAAAGCCCCCTCGAACGCCGTGTCGGCCTTTTCGACGTGGGTGACGAACGTACGGTCGTTGACGGCCGAGCCATAGGTGAACGCCGCCAGCCGCTCGCCGACGTAGAGACACCCGCCGCGCAGGCCCAGTTCACTGAAATGGTCGAACGCCAGCTGCATGGCCCGCTGTTCGGCGCACAGCTCGGAGGCGTGGCCCTCGTGGGTCCGGCGCCACTGGCGTTCGAGGGTCATGCACTCGGCGAAACGGTCGGGCGTGAGCTCCTCGTAGCGGAAGTCGGGGCAGGTCGCTGTGAAGCGGTTGATGTGGTTGCGCTTGGGCTGATAGCGGCGGCCCGGCAGCTCGCGCAGTTCGTCGGCGCGGTAGATGTAGTCTTCGGACGCCCGGTCGGAGTGGAACGCGAATGCTCCGGGGCAGCTGCGGCGGAGCAGTTCGCGCCCCTGGTCGGTCAGCCCGATGAGCCGCAGCCGCTGTCCGAGGGCACGGGCATCGGCTTTCAGCGCCGGAACGATGCGGGTGAAGTCGCCCTCGCCGACGGGCTGCATGTAGCCGATGCGGGTGCCGCCGCCGATGTGGAACCGGACGACCAGAAACCCTTCGACCACGGCCCACGAACTGCGGTAGACCGTCTGCCAGCAGAACATGTTGGCGAAAGCGAGGTCGCAGTTGCGGATGTCCGACGGGAGGGTGAACCGCTCGATGGCCGCGCGGTCTTCGAGCCGGACGGGGCGGAACTCAATCATCGACGACGTAGCTTTTGCGTTCGATATGGGAGTAGTACTGCTGGACCAGTGCGCGGTAACGCTGCTGCATTGCACTTTCGGTGGGTGCGGGCGGGAGCGCGTCGTCGAACTCCACCGGACCGCGGTCGGTCCAGGCGCGGAACTGCCCGTCGTAGGAGAGGGCCCAGCGGGGACGGTCCGGCTCGCCGAGCAGGTCGCGCCCGAAAGCGAAATAAGGCTGATCGTTGCCGAGAAGCCCCAGGACCGTCGGCATGATGTCCAGCTGCTGGGTCACTTCGCCGATTTCGCCCTGCAAGGCACCGTCGGGGGTGTAGAGGAAGCCGACGATGTGGTGGCTGCCCGGGTATTCGCGGCTTTCGGGGGCGAACTTCTCCGACGAAACGTGGTCGGCTACGAAGACGAAAAGCGTGTTGCGGAACCACTTCTCGTGGCCGAAGCGGGCGAAGAAACGGCGGAAAGCCATGTCGTCGTAGGCGATTCCCTTGTGGATGCGGGTGTAACCCTCGGGCAGCGCCGTGGCATAGCGTTCGGGAACCACGAACGGGTGGTGGGCCGAGAGGGTGAAAAGGGTGGCGAAGAAAGGCTGTGCGACCGTCCGCAGTTCTTCGCCTGCGAACTGGAGGAATTCTTCGTCCCAGATGCCCCAGTAGCCGTCGAAGTCGTTCGTGCCGTGGGCCTTTTCGTAGTCTTCGCGGCTGACCAGCCGTTCGACCCCGGCCGAGCGGGCGTAGGCCCCGAAGCCCATCGAACCGCGTTCCGAACCGCAGAAGAAGAGGGTGGAATAGCCCTGCTCCGCGAGGATGGCGGGTAGCTGGCGGCTCCGGCCGAGCGCCTGCGGCATCAGCACGAAAGGCGTCTTGAACGAGGGGATGCTGCCCAGGACGGAGGGCATGGCCTGAATCGACCGCGTGCCGTTGGCATACATGCGGCGGAACGTCAGTCCGGAGCGCATGAGCGAATCGAGGAACGGCGTGAAACCCTGCTCGGGGCGGTCGGCGTAGAGGTCGGGCCGCAGGTGGGCCGAGTGCTCGGCCGACATGCTTTCGAGGATGAAAATTAGGACGTTGCGGCCGCGAAGCGCCCCGCGGAGGGTGTCGGCCGCGACGTTCCGCACCGAATCGGCGGCAGGCCGGTGCTCGGGCGAGAACAGCTCCTGCAGCCGCTCCTCGGAGAAATCCTTGCGATAGCGGACCTTGCCGCTGTGGCCGATGGTCCGCAGGAGGCAGAACGGGTTGCTCAGAATCAGGTTGGCCTTGCCCGGGTCGGGGGTGTAGAGGGTGGCATTGGAGAGGGTGATGGGCCGTGTGGCGCGCGTGACCCCTCCCCGGATGCCGGCTATCGAGAGCCCCGCGGCCAGGCAGAGGGTGACGGTGCTCAGCGTGTAGTAGCTCCAGCCGGGGTTGAGGATCGATTCGCAGCGGGTGCGGCGGCCGAAGCCGATGACCAGCAGGACGCCGAGCGCGAGGGCGGCGAGCAGCAGGGGCCAGTTTTCGCCCATGAACTTGAAAACCAGCAGGAGCGAGTTGTCGTTGTCGGCGAAAAGAAACTCGTCGGCCGTGATGCGCTTCTGCGTATAGTGGAAGTAGACGGCATCGGCCAGGTTGGCGGCGACGATCAGCACGAAATTGACGACGGTATAGTACCAGAACAGCATTTTCTGGTAGCGCGGGCCGCAGCAGAACTCAAACGGCAGCAGCGAGAGCACGACGAACAGCGCGTTGGCATAGAGCACCGACGCCGTGTCGAAAAGCAGCGCCCCGCGCAGCAGCGCCCCGACCTCCGGCCAGCCGATGGCGCCCAACTGCACGTGGTTGTAGGAGTAGAAAAGGAGGCGGCAGAGCCACAGCACGACGTAGAGCGTCAGGATGCGCCGCAGGAGCAGCGCCAGCGGAGTGTGGAGCAGACGTTGCATTATTCGCAGGCTTTGAGCGACATGTCGAGCGACTTGATCTGGTGGGTCAGCGCTCCGACCGAAATGAAATCGACGCCGCATTCGGCGTACTGGCGCAGGTTGTCGAGGGTGATGCCGCCGCTCGATTCGGTTTCGCAGCGTCCGGCCACCCTGCGCACGGCTTCGCGCGTCAACTCGGGCGAGAAGTTGTCGAACATGATGCGGTCGGCGCCCCCTGCGGCGAAGACCTCGTCGATGTCCTCTAAGGTGCGGACCTCGCACTCGATGGGAATCTGCTTGCCCTTGGCGGCGAGGTATTCGCGGGCGCCCTGGATGGCCTTGCGGATGCCGCCCGCGAAGTCGATGTGGTTGTCCTTGAGCAGCACCATGTCGAAAAGCCCCATGCGGTGGTTCTCGCCGCCGCCGATTTTGACAGCCATCTTGTCCAGCACGCGCATGCCGGGCGTGGTCTTGCGGGTGTCGAGGACCTTGGTGTGCAGTCCTTCGAGGCGTGCGACGTAGACGGCGGTCTGGGTGGCGACGCCGCTCATGCGCTGCATGATGTTCAGCAGGATGCGTTCGGCCTGCAAGAGCGAGCGCAGGCGCCCCGAGACGTAGAACGCCACGTCGCCGGGCTTCACACGGTCGCCGTCGCGGAGCAGCTGCTCGAACTTCACGCCGGGGTCGAGCCGCCGGAGCACCAGTTCGGCGATTTCGATGCCTGCGATGGTTCCCTCCTGCTTGCACAGCAGGCGCATGCGGCCGTGTTCGTCGGCCGGGATGCAGCAGAGCGACGTGTGGTCGCCGTCGCCGATGTCTTCCTTGATGCAGAGTTCGATCAACTCTTCGACGAAAGGTCTGTATTCGGGTTTCATGGTTGTTTGAATTGAATGTTCGGTTGTTGGCGGATGCGGTCTGCGCAAAGGGCAGGGTCGGTTATCGTGCGAGCAGTTTCCCTTGGTATTCAACGCGGTAGGCGCCCAGTTTGGGAACGTTGCACGAGAATGCGACGCGGCAGTCGATACCGTTGATGGAACCCTCGACGTTGGTGAGGGTGTAGGCGGGCAATGGTTGGTAGCTGAACCCTCCCCCGACTGCATTAGATAGGTAGACATCGGGAACGACGGTCGGAAGCAAGAACGAAAGCGCGGCCCCCTCGCCCGGGGTGTAGGGAACGTTGAAAAGACGCATATTGAAGGCGGGCATGGCGGCTGCAAAACGGGTGCCGTGCATGTAGAGGGTCAGTTTTTCGCTGCCGCCTGCGAACTCGAAGCGGGCGGAGCTGTCGGTGTAGGCTGTGCCGTCGGGGGCCGTGGCGACCGAGGTGCCGAGGAAATGGAGGTTGATGCCCGTCAGACTGCCGTCGACGATGGCGGTGTTTTCAGTAGCGAAGCGGATTTCGTCCGAATCGCTGTCGTTGCAGGCGCTCAATGTGAGAAGCGCGAAGGCGAACAGAAGGAACTTTTGCATATCGGTTTTGTTTTTAGTTGATGCGGATGGAGAGGGTGACGCCTAAGGTGCGGGGACGTCCGCGCTGGACGAACTCGTTGCCCATGGACTTGAACCAGAAGACGTCGTGGCGCGTGTCGGTGAGGTTGCGGCCCCAGAAATCGAGGGCATAGCGGCTGTGGCGCAGCGAAACCGAAGCGTCGGGCAGGAGGTAGAAATCCTGCCGCAGCGTGTTGGCTTCGTCCCAGCAAATGGGTCCCGTGCCGCGGACCCCGGCGTGAAGGACCACTTCGTGGAGCCAGCCGGCGCCCGTGGGAATGCTCCATTCGGCGCCCAAAGAGAGCGTGTGCCCGGGCGCGTAGGGGATGCGGTTGCCGCTGAAGTTGGAGTGTCCGTTGTCGTAGCGCACGAAACGGGCGTCGGTGTAGCCGTAGGCGGCGTCGAGCACCACGTTGCGGTGGGGCAGGATTTGGAGCGACAGCTCGCCGCCGAGCGAACGCGAGCGCCCGGCGTTGGTCATCATGCGCCCCGTGGAGCTGCCCGCGGGAAAGACGGTGAGCTGCTGGTCGCGGCAGAGAATCCAGAAAAGGGCGAAATCGCCCCGCAGGATGCCCTGGGCGCAGGAGAAGTGGCCGCCCAGCTCGAAATTCCAGCTTTTTTCGGGACGGTAGGACATGAGCCCGGGGTCGGTGTCGTCGACGCCCGAAGCCATTTGAGCCTTGAGCTTTTCTTGCAGAATGTCGGAGAAAAGCTGGGTGTTGAATCCGCCTGCCTTGTAGCCTTTGGCGATGGAGAAGTAGAGGTTGCGCACTTCGTCGAAGCTGTATAGAACGGTGGCTTTGGGCAGAAGTTGCAGGTAGGAACGCTTCAGGGTGCTGCGGTCGTCGATGGCGGCCGTGTGCTGTCCCGCAGGACCGCCCGAGATGCTGAGCGAATAGTCGAACTTCGCGCGGCTGCGGTAGTGCAGGCGGGTGTGCTCGAAGTCGGCCCGGATGCCGGCGGTGAGGGTCCAGCGGCCGAGCCGGAAGCTCGATTCGTGGTAGAGCGCGGCACCGAAAGCGGGATTGCGGAAATCCGACGAGAGCAGCAGCTCTTCGGCGTCGGTGTCGTAGCGGAAGACGGGGCCGGAGTTGGCGTTGCGCAGAATCAGCTCCTCGATGCCGTCGCGCTTGAAAAGCACGGGGGCGTCCATCGCCGAACGGCGGTAGAAGCCGAACAGCCCGGCGAGCCAGCGGTAACGCCCTTCGTCGCGCGAGCGGACGACGAGCTCTTGCGAAAACGTGTGCTCGGTGCGGGCCTGCCGGAGCGTGAAGTAGGAGAGGGGCAGGAAATCCTGGTCGAGCGTCATGGCGTCGTCGGAATAGTGGTAGGCGGTAATCGACGAGAGGGAGCAGCGGCCGGCCTCGAAGCGGAGGGTGAGCCCGTCACTGAGGGTCGTGCGGCGGTAGCCTGCGGGGTCGTTGTAGCGGATTTCGCCGGGGCGGATGACGGTCTGCCCGTCGCGCACGATTTCCGGACCGATGTAGGCGTAGGGATAGCCGCCCTGGTCGAGCAGCGAGAACGCCAGCGTGTTGTCGATGCGCAGCCCGTTTTTGCCGCGCCATTGCAGTTTGAAACGCCCGCCGCCCATCTGCTCACCGTCGCAGTTGCGGTCCGTGGCGAGGTTCGGGAAGAAACCGTCGGAACGGGTGTAGAAACCCGCAAGGGCGATGCCGAAGCTGTCGCCGAACTTGTGGTAGGTCGAAGCGCGCAGGCGCCATGTGTTGCCCGAGCCGTATTCGGCCGACAGGCGGGTGCCCTGGTAGGCGAGGGGCGAGCGGGTGTAGATATTGATGACGCCGCCCATCGTATTGCGGCCGTAGAGGGTCGACTGGGGGCCGCGCAGGATTTCGATCCGCTCGACGTCGGAGAGCTCGGTGTCGTAGCAGTCCTTGTTCATCACGGGCACGTTGTCGACGTTCATCCCCATGACGGGCTGGTCGATACGGGCCCCGAGCCCGCGGACGTAGACCGACGAGGTCATGCGCGAACCGTAGTCGGGGATGTGGAGGTTGGGCACCCGCTGCGAAAGGTGCTTCACGGCGCCGACGTGGCTGCCTTCGAGCACCCGGCTGCCGAGGATGGTGGCCGCGACGGGCTGCGAGCGGAGCACCGTGCCCTGCTTGATGGCCGTGACCTGCACCCTGTCGACCAGGATGGTCGTGTCGGCATCGGTGTGCCGGGCCGCCGCACGGGCAGTCGGCGGCAGGGCGGTGCAGAGCAGCAGCATGGTCGACAGCAGGCGCATCTTATTCGTGGTGGTAGGGTTCGTTGTTGAGGATAGTGAACGCGCGGTAAATCTGCTCGGCGAAGATGGCCCGCACGATTTGGTGCGAAAAAGTCATGCGTGAGAGCGAGAGCCGGGCGTCGGCGCGGGCGTAGACCTCGTCGGAAAAGCCGTAGGGGCCGCCGATGACCATGACCAGCCGCTTGACGCCGCTGTTCATCCGTTTCTGGAGCCAGCAGGCGAATTCGACGGAGCGCATCTCCTCGCCCCGCTCGTCCAGCAGAACCACGAAATCGCCCTCGGAGAGCTGGCGCAGGATGGCGGCGCCCTCGGCCGTGGATTGCTGGCGGGCCGTCAGTTTCTTGGTGTCGCGCACGTCGGGCAGGACCGTGAGCGAGAACTTGCAATAGTGGTTCACGCGCCGGGCGTACAGTTCCACCAGCGCGGCCACCTCCTGCGAGTCGGTTTTGCCTATGACGATCAGTTCTAAGGTCATTTCACCCTTATAAGTCCGTATTCCATTCGCCGTCGGCATCGGCGCAGATGACCGGGCGTGAAGGTTCGGCTTCCTTGAGCCATTGGTAGGCCTTGTACATGCAGTAGCCGTTGCCCGCTTCGCCGCCCAGGGCGTAGGCGATGACGCAGGTGTGGTTGCGCGAGCGGTAGTACATGGCCTGCACGCGTTCCAGATATTCGTCGGCCAGCGCCGGGTCGTTGGAGGGCGTGCCGCCTACCCGGCGGTTGTCGCGCTGTTCGGGGGCGTGGATGTTGGCCCGGTCGATGACTTGCAGCCCCAGCTGGTCGCAGAGCCCGTAGAACCATTCCGGTTGCGGATAGTCCGGCGCGAGGGTGTTGTAGCCTTGCTTGCGGAGCGTTTGCAGCTGGGCGGCGGTCGTCTTGGCGTCGGCCGCGGCGTTGTAGCGGGCGATGTTGAGTTGCAGCGGCTTGCCGAAGCGGGTGAACCGTCCGTCGGCGAATTCGGCCGGGCCGAAGCCGATTTTCAGCGGCATGTATTCCTTGTAGGTGCCGTCGCGGCGGGTGAAAAGCATGACCTTGTAGAGCGGCGGATTCTTGGCCGAGGGTTCCCACTTGTTTTCGTAGGCGTGGTAGATGAAGGGCGAGAACCGCACCGTGTCGGCCGAGCGGCCGGGGATGACCGTCTCGCGGATGTCGAATTCCAGCAGCTTGCCCTGCGGCGAATAGATGTCGTAGCCGACCTCGACCTTTTCGTCGTAGTTGAACATGTTCTGCGCGACGATTTGCAGGTCGAGCATGGCGAAGTTGCGGCCGAGCGAATCGGGCACCAGCGCAATCCGGAAGTCGCGGATGGAGCGCTTGTTCTGATAGTAGAGGTAGCTGCCCTCGAATTCCTTGCGGCGCACGGGGTCGGAAGCGTCCAGCCGGCCGCGGTCGTTGAACATCAGGAGCTTGAAGTCGTTGGCGCCCTGCCGGATATAGGGCGAGAGGTCGAATTCGGCGGGCGTGAGCGGGTCGTCGACTTCGGCCACGCTGCGGTCGTTGACCCACAGTGCATAGGCCGTGGGGGCGTTCTCGATATGGAGGTAGACGCATCCGTCGGTCCAGACATAGGGGATTTCGGTCTGCTGCTCCATGACGGCGCAGAGCGGTCCCTCGGCGGTGATGGTCGTCTCGGGCCGGAAAGCGAGGGTGTGGCCCGAAGCGGCGAGGTTGCGGGCTTCGGCGTCGTGGCGCATGTCGTAGGGCACGGCTTCGGTGCGGCCGATGCGTGCGTCCTGCTGGGCCGAAGCGCCTGCGGCCGCCAGCAAAGCCATGCAGAGCGATAGGATGCGTTTGATCATATACCTTGTTTTATAAAGCACGACAAAGGTAGGTTTTTTTTGCCGAATCGCAAATAACGACTATCTTTGTGAATTCGGAAACAAGCATAACATCATCGTCATGAAAACGCAGAGAATAGCAGAGATTCTGAAGTCGGGCGTCGTGGACACCGACATTGTTGTGAAAGGCTGGGTGCGCACCAAACGCGGCAACAAGAATGTGGCGTTCATCGCCTTGAACGACGGCTCGTGCGTGGGTAATATCCAGGTGGTGGTCGACCTGGCGGAAATCGCCGAGGAGACGCTCAAGCCCGTGACGACCGGCGCCTGCATCCGGGTCGACGGGCGGTTGGTCGCCTCGCCCGGTTCGGGACAGGGGGTCGAGGTGCAGGCCCGGCGCATCGAGGTCTACGGTACGGCCGACCCCGAGACCTATCCCTTGCAGAAGAAGGGCCATTCGCTCGAATTCCTGCGCGACATAGCCTATCTGCGTCCCCGGACCAACACGTTCGGGGCCGTGCTGCGCATCCGCCACGCGATGGCCTATGCCATTCACGAATATTTCAACAAGCAGGGTTTCTACTATTTCCATACCCCCATCATCACCGCTTCGGACTGCGAAGGCGCGGGTGCCATGTTCCAGGTCACGACGCTCGATATGGAGAATCCGCCCAAGACCGAGGAGGGCAAGATCGACTTCTCGCAGGATTTCTTCGGCCGCGCCTGCAACCTGACCGTCTCGGGTCAGCTGGAGGGCGAGCTGGGCGCGCTGGCGCTGGGCCGCATCTACACGTTCGGCCCCACGTTCCGCGCCGAGAACTCCAACACGCCGCGCCACGCTTCGGAATTCTGGATGATAGAACCCGAGGCGGCGTTCTTCGAGCTGGAGGACAACATGGAGCTGGCCGAGGACTTTCTGAAGTATCTGATTCGCTACGCGCTCGACAACTGCCGCGAGGACCTCGAATTCATGAACAAGATGTGGGATCCGGGGCTCATCGAGCGGTTGAAGTTCGTGGTGGACAACGAATTCAAGCGCCTGGACTACACCGAGGGCATCGAAATCCTCAAGGCTTCGGGCCGCAAGTTCGAGTTCCCGTGCGAGTGGGGCTGCGACCTCCAGTCGGAGCACGAACGCTACCTGGTCGAGGAGCATTTCAAGCGTCCGGTCATCCTCATCAACTATCCCAAGGAAATCAAGGCGTTCTACATGAAACAGAACGACGACGGCAAAACCGTGCGCGGTATGGACGTCCTTTTCCCCGGAATAGGCGAGATTATCGGCGGTTCGGAGCGCGAGGCCGATTATGGCAAACTCTGTGCAAGGGTTCGGGAACTCGGGATGAGCGAGCGGGAACTCTGGTGGTACCTGGATACGCGCCGTTGGGGTTCGGCTCCGCACTCGGGATTCGGTCTGGGCTTCGACCGGCTGTTGATTTTCGTGACGGGCCTGACCAACATCCGCGACGTGCAGCCTTTCCCGCGCACGCCGCAGCACGCCGACTTCTAAGATTAGGAACTGAAAATTAAAAATTCGGAAATCGGAGTGCCGGCCGACGGTCGGATGCCGATGTGCGCTGCTTCCCCGATACCGGGTGCACGAGGTGATTTTTAATTTTTCATTTTTAATTTTTTTTCGGCAGCAGTATGGCCATCAATCAGCGACAGATCATTTCGCTCCAGCAGAAACTCTCTCCGCAGCAGATTCAGATGATCAAGCTGTTGGAGCTGCCTACCGTACAGCTCGAGCAGCGCATCAAGCAGGAGATCGAGGACAACATCGTGCTCGAAGAGGAGGAGCGGTCCTCCGAGGAGGATGCCGAGCCGCAGCAGATTTCGGTCGAGGAGTACCTGCGCGAGGACGATACGCCCGCTTACAAAAGCCGCATCAACAATTACTCCAAGGACGACAAGCAGCGTCCCGTCTTTCTGACCGGGGGCCGTTCGCTGCAGGAGTATTTGGTCGAGCAGCTCAGTTTCCGCAACCTCACCGAGCGCGACATGCGGCTGTCGGTCTATCTGATAGGCAGCATCGACGAGGACGGTTATCTGCGCCGCGACCTCGATTCGATAGCCGACGACATCGCCTTTTCGGTCGGGCTCGAAACCACGGCCGAAGAGCTCGAACGGCTGTTGGGCATTATCCACGAGTTGGAGCCTGCCGGGGTCGGTGCACGCAACCTGCGCGAGTGTCTGTTGCTGCAGATGAACCAGAAAGCGGTCAATTCCCGGCCGCGGCGGCTCGCCCGCAAGATTCTGACCTCCTATTTCGAGGAGTTCGTCAAGAAGCATTACGAGAAGCTCATCGCACGGCTTCAGATTTCGGAGGAGGATTTCCGCGAGGCCATCGGCGAAATCAAGCGGCTGTCGCCCAAGCCCGGCAATCTCTACGCCGAGGGGGGCACCGACACCACGCCCTACATCATCCCCGATTTCATCCTCGATTACCAGGACGGGCGGTTCCACCTTTCGCTCAATTCCTACAACGTGCCCGAGGTGCGGGTCAACCGCCGTTATGTCGACATGATCCGCGACATGGTCGCGTCCGACGGTACGGTCAAGGAGAAGGACAAGGAGGCGATTCAGTTCGTCAAGAGCAAGATCGATTCGGCCAAGTGGTTCATTTCTGCCATCAAGCAGCGGCACGACACGCTGATGCGGACCATGCAGACGATTCTCGACTACCAGCAGGAGTATTTCAAGGACGGCGACCAGTCCAGACTGCGGCCCATGATTCTCAAGGACATCGCCGACCGCACGGGGCTCGACGTCTCGACGATTTCGCGCGTGGTCAACAGCAAGTATGTGCAGACGCAGTTCGGCATCATCCTGCTGAAGTCGCTTTTCTCCGAAGCCATGCAGACCGAGAGCGGCGAGGAGGTGTCGAGCTACGAAATCAAGAACATCCTCCAGCAGTGCATCGACGACGAGGACAAGCGCCGTCCGCTGACCGACGAGACGCTCATGGACATCCTCAATTCCAAGGGTTACCGCATCGCCCGCCGCACGGTGGCCAAGTACCGCGAGATGCTCAACATCCCCGTCGCACGGCTGCGCAAACAGATTTAACTTAGGTGAAAAGTTAAAAGTGAAAGGTGAAATGTCCCCGTCTTTTGCCGCGCCGGGCAAATCGGCAGCTTTCTGTCATTCTGAGCAAATTTCCCCTCTCTGTCATTCTGAGCGAATTTCCCCTCTCTGTCATTCTGAGCGCAGCGAAGAATCTTATGGCAAATTAACTGCGTTTCGCTGTTCCCCTCCTCCTTGCTCCGCATAACCCGCAAGCAGTCGCAACATTTACTTTCCCTTTACCCGAATGAAACCTCTTGCCCGAATTTCCCATGCCCTTTCTTGGGCGCTGCATCCCTTTCTGCTGCCGCTCTACGCGGTGGTCTACCTGCTGACATGCACCGCGTTCGTTTATTATCCCACGGGTATGAAGTTCTATTTCGCGTGGGTCATCGTCCTCTATGCCATGGTCATCCCCGTGCTCTCGCTGGGGTTGTTGCGGGCGTTGGGGCGCGTTTCGGACTGGCGCATCGACGAGCGGCGCGAGCGGTGGTGGCCCCTGCTCATCGGCACGCTCTGTTATGTGCTTTGCGCCGTGACGCTCGCCCGGATTCCGTCGGCGGTTTTCCTGCGCAAGTTCATGTTGGCCGCGGCTTGTTGCGAGGGGATGTGCCTCGTGGTGTCGTTCTATTGGAAAATCAGCCTGCACCTCACAGCCATGGGGGCCGCCGTGGCTTTGCTTGTCATCATGAGCGTCGCCGACCCCGGGCGTTCGCTCGTGCCGTTCGCCGTCACCGTCTTCTGCGCCGGGGCATTGGCTTCCGCCCGGCTCTACCTGGGTTGCCACAACGCTGCGCAGATCTTCGCCGGGTTCTGCGGCGGATTCTGCGTCGCTGCGTTGGCGCTGCTGTTCCTTTGATTTTCTGCAGCCATCCGCCTGCGGGCGCTATACGCACCCTTGGGCAAGCATGGCGTTGGCGACTTTCATGAAGCCGCCGATGTTGGCCCCGACCACGTAGTTCACATAGCCGTCGGGCTGCGTGCCGTATTGCACGCATACCGCATGGATGTTGCGCATGATTCCGTGGAGTTTGGTGTCCACTTCCTCGGGCGTCCACGTCAGCCGCATCGAGTTCTGGCACATTTCCAGCCCCGAGGTGGCTACGCCGCCCGCGTTCGCGGCCTTGCCCGGCGCATAGAGCAGTTTGTGCTGTTGGAAGATGCGGATGGCTTCGGGCGTCGAGGGCATGTTGGCCCCCTCCACCACGCACATGCAGCCGTGTCCCACCAGCGCCTGCGCGTTGTCGCCGTCCAGCTCGTTCTGCGTTGCGCAGGGCATCGCCACGTCGCACGCCACGCTCCACGGCCGTTCGCCGGGATGGTAGGTCGCCTGCGGGTAGCGGTCGGCGTATTCCTTGATGCGGCCGCGGAATACGTTTTTCAGCTCCATGACATATTCCAGCTTCGCCGCGTCGATTCCCTCGGGGTCGTGGACGAATCCCGACGAATCGGAGAGGGTCACCACCTTGGCGCCCAGCTGCGTGGCCTTTTCGCAGGCATACTGCGCCACGTTGCCCGAGCCCGAAATGCAGACGGTCTTGCCCGCCAGTTTGTCTCCGCGTGCGGCCAGCATCTCCTCGGCGAAGTAGCAGACGCCGTAGCCCGTCGCTTCCGGCCGCAGCGGGCTGCCGCCCCAGTCGCGGCCCTTGCCCGTGAGCGTGCCGGTGAATTCATTGCGCAGCCGCTTGTACTGACCGAACAGGTAGCCGATTTCGCGGCCGCCCACGCCGATGTCGCCCGCCGGAACGTCGGTGTCCTGCCCGATGTGGCGCTGTAATTCGGTCATGAACGATTGGCAGAACTTCATCACTTCGTTGTCCGACCTGCCCTTGGGGTTGAAGTCCGAACCGCCCTTGCCGCCGCCCATGGGCAGGGTCGTCAGGCTGTTCTTGAAAGTCTGCTCGAAAGCCAGGAACTTCAGTATCGAGAGGTTGACCGAGGCATGGAAGCGGATGCCGCCCTTGTAGGGACCGATGGCGCTGTTCATCTGGACGCGGTAGCCGCGGTTGACTTCGATTTCGCCGCGGTCGTTGAGCCACGGCACCCGGAAAATCACCACGCGTTCGGGTTCGGCGATGCGTTCCAGAATCTTCATCCGCTGCAGGACGGGGCTGGCGGCGATGTGGGGTGCCAGCGATTCGGCCACTTCGCGCACGGCCTGGTGGAATTCGGGTTCGTTGGGGTTGCGGGCGATGAGCTGCGCCATGAATGTTTCGACGTAACGTTCGGGGGAGGTCTCCATAGAGGGGTGTTTTTTGTTTGTCCGGATTCAAAAATAGGAGGAACGGGCGGGTTTTGCAAATTCTTTAATAACGGCGCCCGCCCGCCGTCCCGTTTCCGGGGCTGTTTTTCTTATCGTTTCTTGCGTGCCGGGTTCCGCCCGGTTAGAGATGATAACAGAAAATGCCGGATTCTTGAAGAATCCGACATTTATCAAAAAGTTATCGACTTTTTGCCGTTTTATTGGCCCGCCTGCCGCGCGAACCGGAATCCGACATAGACGTTTTCGTATTTGCCCAGCAGTTCTGCCACGGTCGCCAGCGACGAAATCTTGCTGCCGAGCGCCGTGAAAAGCCGGACCAGCCCGTTGACGGGGAAGACGATTTGCAGCTCCGTGCCGCTGACGAAAGCGTGGCCCGGGAGGGTCCCGAGGTTGTACTTGCCTTTGGCGAAGCGGAGCGTCAGGGCGTGGGTGGCAGGCTCGAATTCGTAGGTGCCGCTCAGTTTGTGCGTCCCGAGCGTCGCCGTGAACTCGCCTTCGCGCTCGAAGGTGAATTCGCACGCTCCGGGCCGGATGCCGACCAGTTTGTAGGCCGATTCGAGTTTGGCCGCTGCGGTCGATTCGAGCGCCGCGCCGCCGATTTCGCCGCCGAGGTCTTCGCTCTCGAAGCGGACGCCCGGCGCGGTGTAGCACCATTGGCCGACAATGGCGTAGCGGGTCAGTTGGCCGTCGGTGGCCTTGTCGGCAAGTGCCGTGCCGATTTTGGTCAGTATGTCCGACCAGTTTTGCGCCGTGGCGGTTCCTGCCGACAGCCACAGTATGGCCAGCAGTAGCAGTTTCTTCATTTCGTGCGGGGTTTTACAGGTTTTCCAGTTCGTTCAGCCATGCGGCCGCCGAAGCGTCCGAGGGCATCCGCCAGTCGCCGCGCGGCGACAAGGCCACCGACCCGACCTTGGGTCCGTCGGGCATGGCCGAGCGCTTGAACTGCTGGGCGAAGAAGCGGCGGAAGAAGACGCCGAGCCATTTGTGGATCGTCGTCCGGTCGTAGCTGCCGCTGAACGCCGTTTCGGCCAGGAACAGAATTTTGGCGGGTCCGTAGCCCGAGCGCAGGAAGTGGTAGAGGAAAAAGTCGTGCAGTTCGTAGGGACCCACGAGGTCTTCGGTCTTCTGGGCGATGCGCCCTTCCTTGTCGGCGGGCAGCAGTTCGGGGCTTACGGGGGTGTCCACAATGTCCAGCAGCGTCGCGCGCGCCGTCTCGTCCGTCTCGGTTTCGGCGGCCCACCGGACCAGGTGGCGGACCAGCGTCTTGGGCACCGAGGCGTTGACGCCGTACATCGACATCTGGTCGCCGTTGTAGGTGGCCCACCCCAAGGCCAGTTCGCTCAGGTCGCCCGTTCCGACGACCAGCCCGCCCTCCATGTTGGCCACGTCCATCAGTATCTGCGTCCGTTCGCGGGCCTGCGCGTTTTCGTAGGCCGCCGAACGGTCGTCGGGGTCGAGCCCGATGTCTTTCATGTGTTGGATGCAGGCTTCGCGGATGGGTATTTCGCGGACGGTGATTCCTAAGCGGCCCATCAGTTCCAGCGCGTTGCGGTAGGTGCGGTCGGTGGTGCCGAATCCGGGCATCGTGATGCCGACGATGCCTGTGCGTTCCAGCTTGAGGAGGTCGAACGCGCGGACGGTGACCAGCAGGGCCAGCGTCGAGTCGAGCCCGCCCGAAATCCCCACTACGGCGCGCTTGCAGCCCGTGTGGCGGAGCCGCTGGGCCAGGCCGTGGGCCTGGATGCGGAAGATTTCTTCGCAGCGTTCGCTGCGGTGCCCCTCGTCCTTGGGTACGAACGGCAGCGGGTCGATGTCGCGGTCGAGCGCCGCGGCGCGCAGCCCCTCGGGGATTTCCATCTCGATGACGGTGTTTTCCGACGTCGTTTCGTTGTTGCGGAACGAGGTGTTGCGCCGCCGCTCGAATTCGAGCCGTTCGATGTCCACGTCGGCCACGACGAGCTGTTCTTCGGCCGCGAAGCGTTCGGCTTCGCGCAGGACGACGCCGTTTTCGGCGATGAATCCGTTGCCGGCGAAAACCAGGTCGCTCGACGATTCGCCCTGCCCGGCCGAGCAGTAGACGTAGGCCGAGAGGGTGCGGGCCGACTGCTGGGCCACCAACTGGCGCAGATAGGCGTGCTTGCCCACCCCCTCGGGCGAGGCCGAGAGGTTGAAGAGCACCTTGGCGCCGTTGAGCGCCAGCTGCGACGAGGGGGGAATGGCCGTCCAGAGGTCTTCGCAGATTTCGACGCCGAATTCCGTGCCGTTGACCTCGAACGTCAGGCCCGGGCCGAAGTCGGTCTGCTGTCCGGCGACGGCGATGCGTTCCTCCTCCGCGATTCCGGCGCCCGACGCGAACCAGCGGTTTTCGTAGAACTCTGCGTAGTCGGGGATGTGGGTCTTGGGCACGACACCGAGCACGCGTCCCTGCGTGAAGACGACGGCGCAGTTGTAGAGGGTGGAGCCGTGGCGCAGGGGCGCGCCGACAAGTAGCGTCAGCGGCAGTTTGCGCGTCGCCCGCACGATCTCTTCCAGCGCGGCGTCGGCCGCATCGAGCAGGACCGATTGCAGCAGCAGGTCGCCGCAGGTGTAGCCTGTTACGGCGAGTTCGGGGAACGCGACGATTTCGACGCCCCGCCGGGCGGCTTCCTCGGCCAGCGCGACGATGCGCGCCGAGTTGTATTCGCAGTCGGCGACCCGCACCTGCGGAACGGCCGCCGCGACTTTCAGAAAACCGAAATTATCCATCCTGTCGTAATTGAAAATGAAAAATTAAGAATTAAAAATCAACGTCTCGTTCGTTTGCGCGGGTCGGGTGCAAGAGTGAGCCTTGATGAAATGCGAGCCGGCTTCGGGACAAGGCCGGAAGTTCTGCAAATCATTTTTCATTCTTAATTTTTAATTCAAGAATTATTCGCTCCATAGCTGCGCGAGGTTGAGGATTACCTGTTGGGCCTTGCGCATGGTGGTGAGCGAGCAGTACTCGAATTTGCCGTGGAAGTTCATGCCGCCCGTGAAAAGGTTGGGGCAGGGCAGTCCCATGAACGAAAGGCGTGCGCCGTCCGTGCCGCCGCGAATGGGCCGCACCAAGGGTTTCACGTCGGCCATCCGCATGGCTTCGAGCGCCTTGCCGATGACCTGCGGATGGGGTTCGACCATCTTGCGCATGTTGAAATACTGGTCTTTGAGGGTGAGGGTCAGCACTTCGTCGCCGTATTTCTTCTTCAGCAAGTCGACCGCCGCCCACATAAAGACCTTCTTCTGCTCGAAGCGGTCGGCGTCGTGGTCGCGGATGATGTAGCTCAGCGTCGCCTTTTCGACCGTGCCGTTGAGGCCTACGCAGTGATAGAATCCTTCGTAGCCCTCGGTGTGTTCGGGTTTTTCGGCTTCGGGCAGCATCCGTTGCAGGTCGCAGGCCACTTCGATGGCGTTTATCATCTTGCCCTTGGCGTAGCCCGGGTGGACGTTGCGGCCCTGGATGTCGATGCGGGCGCTCGCGGCGTTGAAGTTCTCGTATTCGAGTTCGCCCTCCATGCCGCCGTCGACCGTGTAGGCGAAGTCGGCGCCGAAAGCCGCCACGTCGAAGAAGTCGACGCCGCGCCCCACTTCCTCGTCGGGGGTGAAGCCGATGCGGATTTTGCCGTGCTTCACTTCCGGGTGGGCCAGCAGGTATTCGGCCGCGGTCATGATTTCGGCGACACCCGCTTTGTCGTCGGCGCCTAAGAGGGTCGTGCCGTCGGTGTGGATGAGGGTGTGGCCCTTGAAAAAGGCGAGTTCCGGGAAATCGGCCACACGCATGGTCAGATGGCCGTTCAGCACGATGTCGCTGCCGTCGTAGTCTTCGACGATGCGGGGTTTGACGTCCTTGCCGCTCATGTCGGGCGAGGTGTCCACGTGGGCTATGAAGCCGACGACAGGGGCGTTCTCGCACCCCGGTGTCGCCGGAACCGTGCCCATGACATAGCCGTAGCGGTCCATCGTCACCTCGGTCATGCCGAGCGCCTGCATTTCGTCGCGCAGTTCCGAGAGCAGCACTTTCTGCTTGTCGGTCGACGGGTAGGTCGTGCTCTCCTCCGACGACTGGGTGTCGTAGGAGACGTATTTCAGAAAACGTTCTTTCAGATCCATTTATTAAGGTGAAAAGTGAAAGGTTATAAGCGAAAGGTGGGCAGGCTGCGGATTTGTTTCGTCAGCGGCTGTTCATTTTTCATTCTTAATTTTTCATTTTTAATTTCAGCGTGTGCCAGGCGAAGTAGCCTATCAGCAGCAGGTACATGGCCAGCCCGACCCATTCGGCGGCGTTCGACGAAGCCCACTCCGCGAGGAACCAGTCGACGCCTGCGAACTTCAGCACGGCGCTCACCACACCCATCAGCGCTCCGCCGGCTATGAAGCCCGAGGCGATGAGCGTGCCGCGGTCGAAGCGGGCTTTGTTGAGCGTCTCGTCTTGCGTGCGCGTCGAGACGTACCAGGCTATCAGACCGCCCGTTACCAGCGGGGCGTTCAGTTCCATGGGGATGAACATGCCCAGCGCGAAGGCCAGCGCCGGTACGCCGATCGTCGTGAGTATCAGCGCCAGCATGGCGCCGCAGAAGTAGAGCATCCACGGAGTCTGCCCGCCCGTCATCAGCGGTTGGATGACGGCCGCCATGGCGTTGGCCTGCGGAGCTACGAGCGCTCCCTCGCCCACGAATCCGTAGGATTTGTTGAGCACGATCATCACGCCTGCCACGGTCGCCGCGGCAACGAGCGTGCCGAGAAATTTCCAGCTCTCCTGCTTGCGGGGCGTGGTGCCGAGCCAGTAGCCGATTTTCAGGTCGGTGATGAAGCCCCCGGCCATCGAAAGGGCCGTGCAGACCACTCCGCCGATGATAAGGGCCGCGGTCATGCCGGTGGTGCCGCTCAGTCCGACGCTCACCAGAATCAGCGACGAGAGAATCAGCGTCATCAGCGTCATACCCGAGACGGGGTTGGTGCCCACGATGGCGATTGCGTTGGCTGCCACGGTGGTAAAGAGGAACGAGATGACGAAGACCACGGCGATGGCGGTCAGCGACTGCACCCAGCCGTCGAGCAGTCCTACATGGAAGAAGACGAAGACCGACAGCAGCGTGGCGACCAGAATCGTCAGAATCCGTTTCATCGGCAGGTCGCGGTCGGTGCGGCCCACGGCTACGGGTTGGATTTTGCTGCCCTTGAGTTCCGTCACGGCGAGCCCTACGGCCTGCCGGATGATGCGCGACTGCTTGAAGATGCCGATGATGCCCGCCATCGCGATGCCGCCGATGCCCAGCGGTTTGCCGATGAACTGAAAGAGGTTTTCGGCCGAGAGCAGGCGCTGCGGGTCGGCCAGCAGGTCGTCGCGCGTGACGCCCAGAAGCGACGCCATGACGGCGGGGTCGAGCGCTTCGGCCAGCGAGCCCACCACCGGAACGATGATGAACCACACCAGGGCCGACCCGGCCGTGATGATGAGGGCGTATTTCAGTCCGATGATGTAGCCTAAGCCCAGCACGGCGGCCGAGGTGTTCACGCTGAAGACCACCTTGAACTTCTCGGCGGCCATGGCGCCCCACGAGCAGATGCGCGTCGACACCGATTCGGTCCAAAGCCCGAACGTGCCCACCACGAAGTCGTAAAGACCGCCGATCAGTCCGGCCGCGGCCAGCAGTTTGGCCTGCGAGCCGCCCTTTTCGCCCGAGACGAGCACTTCGGTGGTGGCCGTCGCTTCGGGGAAGGGGTATTTGCCGTGCATCTCCTTGACGAAGTACTTGCGGAACGGAATCAGCAGCACGATGCCCAGCAGTCCGCCGAAAAGCGACGAGAGGAAGACCTGCCAGAATGCGGCGTCGAGCCCGAGGATGTAGAGCGCCGGAAGGGTGAAGATCGCTCCTGCGACGATGACGCCCGACGACGCGCCGATGGATTGGATGATGACATTCTGCCCGAGCATGTTCTTCTTGCCCAGCACGTTGCCCATGCCTACGGCAATGATGGCGATGGGTATCGCCGCCTCGAAGACCTGCCCGACTTTCAGGCCGAGGAATGCCGCCGCGGCCGAGAAGACCACGGCCATGATTACGCCCATCGTCACCGAGTAGGGCGTCACTTCGCGCGGGGCCGAGGCCGCCGGCATCAGGGGCGTATATTCTTCGCCGGGCTTGAGTTCGCGGTAGGCGTTCTCCGGCAGCGAAGTAGGGTTGTTTTCTTCCATGATTGTCTCTCGAAATTAGAAATGAAAAATTAAGAATTAAAAATTGTTCATCGTATTTTAGGCGAACCGGATGTTCGATAAAGAGCCGTGTGGGAATGCCGCCTGTGTCGAGACGGGAAAACCTGCATGCCCCCTCCCGATTTTAATTTTTCATTCTTAATTATGAAATCGTCTATCGGTTGTCGCCGCTGCCCGCGATGCGGTTGCGTTCCATGCGCGAGCGGAGTTTGTCGACATTGGTCTGCGCCACTTCTTCCAGTTCGTAGCCCAGGTCGTGCGAGAGGGTCGCGCAGTACCACAGCACGTCGCCGATTTCCTTCATGATTTCGGCTTTCTTCTCCGGCGTGAATTCGCGGTGGCCGTCGCGGATGACTTTCTTGACCTTGTCGGCCACTTCGCCCGCTTCGCCCGTCAGTCCGAGCGTCGGGTAGACGATGCGGCTTTCGGCCGGATAGATGGCCGTTTCGAGTGCGTGCCGTTGGTATTCGTTGAGTGTCATAGGGTTGTTTTTTGGATTCTCGGAACAAAAATACGCAATAATTTCGGAACTGCCCGCCGCTCCTGCAAAAAATACGACGGACCGGAGGGCGGTTCGTCGTGGGTTCGTCGGGGCCTGCGGCCGTGTCAGAGCAGTTCCACCACCTTTTCCAGCCCGATTCCGTGCGAGCCTTTCAGCAGCACCAGCGCGTCGGCGACGGGGTGCGAGCGCAGGGCTTCGGCCAGCTCGGTCCGCGAGGGATAGAGGGTGGCGCGTCCGGTCTCCGCCATTGCGGACGCCGCATAGGCTTCGGCAAAGCGGGGGCCGACCAGATAGAGTTCGGCCGCGGGGTCCTGCATCGCCTGCCGCAGTACCGCGGCATGTTCTTCGGCCGACCACTCGCCCAGTTCGAGCATGTCGCCCAATATCAGGATGCGGCGCGTGCGCGGACCGGGCGCTTCGGCCAGGAAGTCGCCGACGGCAGCCCGCATGCTCGACGGATTGGCGTTGTAGCAGTCGACCACCAGTGTGTTGCGCGCGGTTTCGAGCCGCTGCGAGCGGTTGTTGTCGGGGGTGTAGCTCGCAATGGCGTGGCGCATCCGCTCCTCGTCGATGTCGAAGTAGCGGCCTATGGCCACGGCCGCCGCTATGTTGTAGCGGTTGTAGTCGCCCGCCAGCCGGCTCTCGATGCCGTCGGCCAGCCGTTCCGAGTAGGGTTCGCAGGCCAGTCCGCTGCGTTCGGCGACCATCTCCGTCAGCACCGGGTCTTCTTCGCGCACGAAGACGCGCCCGCCGTGAGCCGCCAGAAAGTCGTAGAGTTCGCCTTTGCCGCGCCGGATGCCCTCGGGGCCGCCGAAGCCCTCCAGGTGCGAGCGGCCTATGTTGGTCAGTATGCCGTAGTTGGGTTCGGCGATGGCGGCCAGCCGCGCGATTTCGCCGCAGGCGCTGGCACCCATTTCGACCACGCCGAACTGCACTTCGCGCGTCATGGAGAGCAGCGTGAGCGGTACGCCGATGTGGTTGTTCAGATTGCCCTGTGTGGCGCAGACCTCGAATCCCTCGGCCAGCACGCGGCTCACCAGTTCCTTGGTCGTGGTCTTGCCGTTGCTGCCCGCCACGGCAAGAATCGGGATGCCCAGGGCCCGCCGGTGTTCGCGCGCGAGTTCCTGCAAGGCTTCGAGTACGTTGTCGACCAGCACGATGCGTTCGTCGGCCGCGGCCGCGGGGTCGTCCACCACCGCATAGGCCGCTCCCTTGGCCAGCGCTTCGGCGGCGAATTTGTTGCCGTCGAACGTGGCGCCCCGCAGGGCGAAGAAGAGCGAGCCGGGTTCGATTCGCCGGGTGTCGGTCGCAATCCGGGGGTGGCGGCAGAAAAGGTCGTAGAGTGCCAAGGCTCAGATGTGTTTTTCGCCGTTCTTGTACTTCACTTCGTCGATGAACTTCTTGATGTTCTGTTCCTCGGCGCGGGGGCAGATCATCAGCACGTCGTCGGTGTCGACCACGATGTATTCCTTGAGTCCGCTGATGACGGCGATTTTGTCCTTGGGCAGCGAGATGATCGACGAGCGCGTGTCGTAGAGGTAGCAGCCTTCGTCGGGCGCGGCATTGGCGTAGCGGTCCTTGCGCGAATGTTGGTAGACCGAGCCCCAGGTTCCCACGTCGCTCCAGCCGAATTCGCCGCAGCGGACATAGACATTGTCGGCCTTTTCCATGATGCCGTAGTCTATCGAGATGGCGCGGCACTCCGAGAACACCATCTCCACGATGTTCCGTTCGGCATCGGTGCCGAGCGCGCGCATCAGTCCGCTGAACAGCGCGTGGTGTTCGGGCAGGTATTTCTCGAACGCTGCAACGATGTTCTTCACTTTCCAGACGAAGATGCCCGAGTTCCAGAAGAATTCGCCGCATTGCAGGAACGTCTGCGCCAATTCGAGGTCGGGTTTCTCGGTGAAGCACTTCACTTTGCTCACGGGCTGCGCGTCCGACACCTGGATGTAGCCGTAGCCCGTGTCGGGTCGCGTGGGTTTGATGCCCACGGTCATCAGCGCGTCGTGCCTGTCTGCGAATTCGAGACATTCGCCGATGATGGCCCGGAAGTCGTCTTCGTTGAGTATCAGGTGGTCCGACGGGGTGACGATCATCTCGGCGTCGGGGTTCTGCCCCAGCAGCGTGTAGGCCGCATAGGCGATGCACGGGGCCGTGTTGCGGCCTACGGGTTCGCACAGCACCTGCCGTTCGGTGAGTTCGGGCAGGTGTTGCAGCACCAGGTCCTTGTATTTGCGGTTGGTCACCACCAGGAAGTTTTCCGGCGGGACGATTTTCTCGAAACGTTCGTAGGTGTGGCGGATGAACGACTTCCCGGTCCCCAGGATGTCGAGGAACTGTTTGGGCATCGACTGCCGGCTCTTGGGCCAGAAGCGCGAGCCGATGCCGCCCGCCATGATGACGCAGTATCTGTTGCTTGCCATAATGCTTGCTGTTATGTCGGATTGTAACTACAAAGATAAAAATATTTTCGTAACTTTGCCGCCTACGTGGAATTAAATTTCACCTTTCCCATGCGGATAAAACTCTTTACCATACCCAATCTGCTGACCCTCTCCAACCTCCTCTGCGGGGCGTTGGGCGCCGTGGCGGCTCTCTCGCGGGGCAATCTGACGGCGGCTTTCGGGTTCATGGCCGCCGCGGCCGTCTTCGATTTCTTCGACGGGTTCGCGGCGCGTCTTCTGCGGCAGGAGGGGCCGATAGGCGGCGAGCTCGATTCGTTGGCCGACGACATTTCGTTCGGGTTCCTGCCCGCGGCGGTTCTCTATGTGCTTTACGGGCGGTCGGCCGGCGGTCTGTTGCCCGAGTGGGCCGGATTTTTGGTCTTCGTGTTTGCGGCGTGCGCGGCTTTGCGGCTCGCCAAGTTCAACATCGACGATTCGCAGCATACCGAGTTCTGCGGGCTTCCGTCGCCTGCCGCGGCGCTTTTCTGCGCTTCGCTGGGGCTGTTGGCCGAGCGTTACGGGCTGGCGGTTTCGCGCGAGGCGGTGGTACTCGCTGCTTGGTCCGTCGGGGCGTTGATGGTCTCGCCCGTGCGGATGTTCGCCCTCAAGTTCGCCCATTACGGGTGGAAAGGGAATGAAATACGTTATTCGTTTTTGGCGGTGAGCGCCGTGTTGCTCGCCGTGTTGCAGTTGCGGGCCATTCCGGTCGTCGTGGCGCTTTACGTGTTCGTGTCGCTGGTCCGGTGGGCCGCCTGCCGCACGCATTCGGAAAGCTGAACCCTTGTGGCCCACGAAATAGGACCGTGCGGAACACGAATGGTGTGAAACGGAAAAAGCAGGCTGAAAATTAAATCGTTATCTTTGCGGCGGATTTCCGCCTCCGGTGTATGTCGAGGTTGTCGAGAAAATTGGTTCGTACTCTGCTGGCGGGGTTGCTGACGGCGGTTCCCGCGAGCGCGCTGGCTCAGCTGGACGCCCGGGCTATCCTGCGGGCGCAGCAGCGCGGCGAGCAGACCAACCTCTACGGCAACAACCCCTACGAGACCCAGGACGAGGAGGGCGCCGAACAGCCGCAGGACACCACCAAGAAGAAAAAGCGTATCCGCAAGCCGCTCGAATCCTATTTTTTCAGCGATTCGGTCCGGGCGCTCAACAACTTCAAGTGGCACATCGACCCCGATTACAACCGCGTGGAAATCGGACCGCTGGACACCACCCTCATGGATTTCCGGATCGACTATCCGTTCTACCGCGAGGGGGTGGGCGACATGGCGCAGGGCGCCCTCGGGCAGACCTCGATGCCGCTCGACTACTTCCGGCGGCCGCAGTTCTTTGACTTCAGTTTTGCCTCTCCCTACTACGCCTATATCTACGACATGCGCAGCGTGCCGTTCTACAATACCAAGCGGCCGCTCATCCGCATGGGTTACATCGAGTCGGGCCAGAAGCGTTACCGCGAGGAGAATTTCAACATCATGCTCGCGCAGAACGTTTCGCCGTCCACGGGTTTCAACGTCGATTACAAGGCGCGCGGTACGCGGGGGTTGTACGCTTGGTCGCGGACCAAGAACCACAACCTCTCCGTCGCTTTCAGCCACACGGGCAAGCGTTATTCGGTCCACGCGGCCTACTACAACAACCACATCGAGCAGCAGGAAAACGGCGGTGTGGTCGGTATCTGGGCCATCGCCGATACTACGTTCCAGCATCCTTCGGGCGTGCCCATGAAGTTGGCCGACGCCGAGGCGAGGAACATCTACCGCAACAACGCCTTTTTCCTCACGCAGTCTTACGGCATCCCGTTGCAGCGGATGACCGAAAGCGATTTTTCGATGGCGGGGCTCTCGGCGGTCTACATCGGCCATTCGTTCCAGTACAGTTCGTGGAGCAAGGTCTACACCGACCGCCGGGCCGACTACGTCAACGACCGCGACCACCGCGACGAGGAGGGTAATTTCGTCTCGGCCACGGGCAGTTACTACGACGATTGGTTCATCAACCCGGCGCAGTCGCGCGATTCGCTCTACGAGCGGGTCATTTCCAACCGCGTTTTCGTGCAGGCCCAGCCGTGGGACCGCAACGGGGTGGTCGGCACGATAGATGCGGGCGTGGGTCTGGACCTGCACGCCTATTCGCAGTTCGCGATGGACGACTACCTGACCGGAAAATACCGCAGGGTGAAGAAGACCAGCTACTTCGCCTACGGGTCGGTCGGAGGCAAAATAAAGAAGTATGTCGACTGGGATGCCAACCTCAGGTTCTACCCGTCGGGATACAGAGGCGGCGATCTCGAAATAGGCGCTCACCTGGCGCTCACGGGATTCATCCGCCGACACCCCCTGATTCTCGAAGGGCGGTTTTCGATGAACCGCCGCACGCCCTCTTACTGGCAGGAGAATCTCTTCTCGAACCACTACCGGTGGTCCGCTCCTTTGGACAAGGAGAATGAAACTCGTTTCGAGGTCCGGTTCGCCGTCCCCGATTTCGCCTTCGAGGCGGGATTGCAGCAGGGCGTTGTCGGCAGCAAGGTCTACTACGGCGCCGACAGCCGTATCGCCCAGCACGACGGTACCGTCAGCCTCACGAGCGTGTACGCCCGCAAGGATTTCCGTTTCGGCGGATTTCACTTAGACAACAGGGTATTGTTGCAGTGGAGTACCAATCAGGAAGTTGTACCCGTGCCGCTGTTGGGCGCCTACCTGTCGTATTATTACGAGTTCTGGGTGGTGCGCGACGTGCTGCGGCTGCAGATCGGGCTGGACGGCCGTTACCACACCAGGTATCGGGCCCCGAGTTACAATCCGGCCTTGTCTGCCTTCTACAACCAGCGCGAGGTCGAGGTGGGAAATTACCCTTACATCGACGCTTTCGCGATGGCCAAGTGGAAAAGGATGCGCATTTTCTTGAAGTATCAGCATGTCAACAGGGGTTTGTTCGGCAACGGCGAGTATTTCTCCGTCGCCGATTATCCGCTCAATCCCGGCATGTTCAAGATAGGCATCTCGTGGGGTTTCTATGATTAGCGTATTGTTCTGCACAGCATAAGCTGCCCGCAAACCGTTTTTGTATGTTCAGAAAGAGCGTTCTGATTTTTTCGTGTCTGATGGTGCTGACTTCGTTCTGCGGGTTCCATACCCGCTGGACCGTTCCGGCTTTGGCTTCCGATACCATCGGGCCCGATTATTCGCTGCTCATGGAGGGCGATTACGTCATTTCGCCTTACGACGAGCTGATTCGTCATATCAGCGAGGAGGAGGGCCACGACTGGCGGCTCATTTCGGCCATGGCCTACCACGAGTCGCGTTTCCGTTCGCACCTCGTCTCGCCGCGCGGCGCGCGCGGGCTCATGCAGGTCATGCCTTCCGTGGCCCGGCAGTTCGGCGTGCCCGTCGAGTTGATCGCCGACCCTCAAATCAACGTCCGGCTCGCCAACCAGCTCTTGTCGAGTATCGTCGACGCGCTCCAGATGGCGGAGAATACTCCGGCCAGGGACCGCATGAGTATCATGTTGGCGTGTTATAACAGCGGGCTCGGTCATGTCCGCGATGCGCGGCGTCTGGCCCGCCGCGACGGCCGCAACCCCGATTCGTGGGACACGGTCCTCGATTATCTGAGTTTGAAGGCCCTGCCCGAATATTACGAGTCCGAGCTCGTCCGCTGCGGGCGTTTCACAGGCTGCGGTATGACGCAGGCTTATGTCGACGACGTGTTGGAGTATTACCACGAATATTGCAAGAGGGCCGGGCGTTAGCCGCGGTCATCCCCAAGTCATAGCGAACCCCGCAGGCCTTGAACGGCCTGCGGGGTTCGTTTTGCGGTTCGGGGAGGGTTTGCGCCCGTTAGGGGGAAAGCAGCACGCAGATGCTGGACGCAGCGCACGGGGAGGCCGTTGCTCCGGTTGCCGTTGTTGAGCGGATTCACGTTGCCCGTGTGGAACCAGAAGTCGCCTGCGTTGTGATTGCCCGCAACGTAGGACGATGAACACCAGGAACCGCCTTCCGTGCCGACGACGTTCAAGGCTCCCGTCGAGTAGAGGCGGTAGCCCGTAGCAGGTGTTGAGTAGCAATCGCTGGAATGGATGACAGAAAAAAAGAGTTTCCCGCCAAACTGGATTGAATAACTGGCGGTTGTTCGTTCCCGGCCGGACCGGAAACGCGTTGTGCCGCCAGCGGATTGCTGAATCTGCGGACCTCGCTGGCAGAAGCCGTGACCTCTGCCACTCCGGGCCGGCTGCTTTCGGGGTTATCGGTTTTCGCCGAGGTCGGCTTCGTCGTAGATCAGTTCGAGGTCGTCGAGCCACATGCCGCTTTGGGTCGACCCCGTGAAGTAGTCGCCCCAGCGCGAGGCCGAGCCCACGATTATCATATGCGTCGGCGGGGTCGTCTTGTCGCGCCAGTCTATCGGGATGGTGAACTGCGTCCATTCGCCGATGCTCTCGGTCAGAATCCGTTCGCCGTAGCCGACGACGGCTTTGGCGTTCTTGTCGAAAAGCAGCTGGTCGCTCGGTTTGGTGCGTATCTGTACGGGCGATTCTGCGGTGCCGCCGTATTCCGCCGGGGTCCATGTGCCGAGCGCTATGTAGATCGACCCTTCGTCCATGTCGTCGGTGGTCAGCGTCATGCCCGCAGGGCTGCTGCCTATCTTGTCGATTTGGCCTTGCCGGTACTTCACCCAGCCGCGCAGAGCAATGGGGTGGGTGGCGAACGGACGGCCGAAGTTGAGAATGCCGTCGGTGCCGTCGGTCTTGAAGTATTTGCCCGTGAAGATGTTGCCGGCCGCAAATTTGCCCAAGGTGCCCATGCCCACGAATTGGGAGTGCAGATAGGCCGAGGTCGTGCCGGCCGAACCGGGCCGGGGTTCGTTGGCATTGGTCGTCACGTTGACGCCCATGGTCGCCGAGCCGTGGTTTCCGGTGTCCCAGAATGCCTGGTCCTCCGACAGATAGGGGCACAGCGCTTTCTTCGGCGTGCTCCATTCTTCAAATCCGGCGTTGGGCAGCGCCAGTGCCGGTTCGGTGGTGAACTTTTGCACTTCCGAAAGATCGTCGTTCGAGTATGCCACCGCTTCGTAGGCGGTTTCGGGCAGCAGTCCCTTGATTTGGGTCGAGAACGAGCCGCCATCGAAGACGATCTGTTCCTGCGGCACTTCGATCCACTCTGCCGCCCCCTCGGGCCGATAGCGGAAGCCCAGTTTCGTGCCGCTCAGACCGTCGGCATAGAGCCAGGCCGAGTGGGTCCACGGGGCTGCTTTCGTGAACGATACCTTGATTTCGGTGTATTCCACCACAAGCATCCAGCGTTCCTCACGGCCGTGGCAGGTCGCATAGACTTCGCGGAAGCCTTCGGCGAAATCGGTCAGCAGGTGGAGGTTCGTGTCGTTGAGGTCGTCCGTGAATACGCACGACATGTGGGTGATGCCGCGCGGCCCCAGTTTCAGCGAGGTGACTTCGACGTGCGACAGGTCCTCGAATCCTACGTAGGCTTTGGCCCGCAGGTTGGCCGGGTCCCATTCCGTGCTGCCGACCTGTCCGGCCACGGTGAACGAGCGCTCGATGGTCTGCTGCGCTTCGATGGTCCACGGATATTCCTGATATATCGCAAGTGTCGTATAGATCGGGGTCCGCATGTCGTGCACTCCGACGATTTCTTTCGTGACCGTGGCGTTTTCGGTTATTTTGCACGATGTGATTTCCACAGCCTGGATGTCGGTCGTCTCTTCCAGCGGCAGCACGACGCGCCGCGCCGCCAGGTCGATGGCCGGGGCGCCCGACAGCCCTTCGGCCGCGATTTCCTCGATGGTGCACTCTACCAGCGGATAGGGTATGTCGTTTTCGATACACCCTGCCAGCACCAGCGCCAATATGCAGAAACCAAGTCGTTTCATAGTTTTTTGCAAGTTCGACTATTGGAGTCTTAACGTAAATGCGGGCGAACTTATTTCGATTCTTAATTTTGAATTGTTGGTCTACGTCCTCCGGTTGCCTTTTTTCTTGTTCCACAGGTGGACCGTCATGCCGATTTTGATGTCGGCGATGTTAAGCCGGAAGTCCATCTTCGAGTAGCGGCGCGTGCCTACTTCGTTGCCTTGTTCGTCGAGTTGGCGGATATGCGTGTATTTGAAGCCGCCCAGTCCGAACGAGAGGGTCGCGCAGACGTTCGGGAACGCGTAGACCGCTATGCCCGGGCTGAAGCCCACCTTGAGGGTGGCATTTTCCGATTTGGTTTGTTTGCCGTGGTCGCCCGATTGGTAGGCGAAGAGGTTGTCGCCCATGGTGAACGCCAGCTCGAATTCGCCGAAGGCTCCGAAGCGTCCTTTTTCGTCGAGCGGTACGTAGGAGCGGTGGAACAGCCCTATCGAGTAGCGGTTGCTCGTCAGATTGAGCCACGGCACGTCGAACGAGAGCCCGTTCTGTTCGCCCAGATTGATGCCGAACGAATCCAGCTTGCCCGAGATGCGGGTGTAGCCGAAGCGCACGCCCACGCAGTTGTTGTCGCGGTAGAAGTAGCCCGCAAAGGGGTTGACCGTCGTGATGTTGCCGCGCAGACCGATGTTCTCGAAGATGGGGAACATGTCGGCGTCTTCGGTCGAGAGCGTGCCGTAGGAGATGGTCAGTCCGCAGAGTGTTTCGCCCTTGAAGACGAAGCGGTTCTTGTTGATTTCGCGGTCGATGCGGCGGCTCGTCGGCAGGAAGCGGTGTTTCAGCCGCATGCCGCCCGGCCGGGAGTTCTCCGCGGCGGCGGTTTCTTCGGCCGCAGGGGTTCCGGCTTTCGGTGTCTCGGCCTTAGCGGTCTTCTCCTGCACGGCCGGTTTCTCGGCGGCGGTGAGAGCCGGAGTTGCCAGCAGCAGCCCTGCGAGCCATAGGATATGTAGCGTTCGGTTTTTCATCGTGCGCGCGGGTCAGAGGTGGAACGAAACGCCCAGTCCGATGGAGAGGGGGTTGATGCGGAAGTTCATGTTGCTCGTGCGGATGTCGGCCGTGCTGACCTGGTTCTGCACCTGGTGGGAGTGGGTGTAGCTGATACCCATCACACCGATGTTGAGTTCGATGGCCATCGTGTTGGTCGCAAAGGCGATCAGCCCCGGCGAGACGCCCAAGGCGATGGATGTGCCCGTCTCGTAGGTGCCCCGGATGGGGGTGTCGGCGGCGAATTTGGTCTGGTGGCCTCCTAATCGCAGCGTCATTTCGTTGAACAGCGCGAAGCGTTTGTTGCGTCCCAGCGGGATGTACTGGCGCCAGAAGACGGCGGCCGAATAGGTGTGCTTGAGCGAGTAGTAGTAGTCGGCCCGGATGTGGGTGCCCGATTCTTCGTCGCCGAAGTTCAGTTCGCCCCCGTCGATGCGCAGCAGCGTGCGCGAGTAAATCAGCCGCAGGCCCACAGCCATGTTGTCGCGCAGGGCATAGCCGATCATCGGCGTGATTTTGAACGTGTAGCCGTCGCTGTCGATTCCCTCGACGATGAGGAACGTGTAGTTGCTGTTCGTGTGGGTCGAGTAGGAGGCCGAGCCGCCGAAGATCCATTGTCCGGCCGGGACGAACACGTGTTTCACGTCGACCAGACCGCGTTTCGCGCGTATTTCGTTGATGGTCGGCCGGGCCGTCGTGTCGGCTCCGGCGGGCGCTTCGGCCCGCGCTTCGGTCCGCAGGGCCGCGCCCAGCACGGCGGCGGCAGTCAGTACTTTGCGTAGGAAAGTCATTCGTTCGGGTCCCCGGGTTTAGTAGAGCAGTTCTACGTCGTCGAGGTACATGACGCTCCCCGTCGAGCCGGCGAAATAGTCGCCGTACTTGCTGGCCGAGGCGGTCAGCATCAGATAGGTCGGCACTTCGCCTTCGTATTCTTCGTTGTAGTGCAGGTCGACCGTCATCGCTGTCCATTCGGCTACGGATTCCCGGTTGGTCCACTCTCCCCATGCGATGATATGGCCGTCGGTGCGGTCGTTCTTGCTGTTCTTGCCGTTCAGCGCCGTGCAGTAGGCCATGGTCTTGCTGTTGGCCGCGAAGTTGAGGAACGTGTCCGAGTAGCGGGTGTCGACCACATGCGGGCCGTCCATCTTGCACAGGCAGATGTAGACCTGCGCCACGTCGGCATCTCCGTTGCTTACGCTTCCGCCCGCGTTGTCCACCGTGCCTACGGTTCCTTTGTACCAGAACCGGAGCGCTTTGGGCCGATAGGTGAACGGGAACGGCTTGCCGAATCCGATTACGCCGTTGGGGATGTTGGTGCCTAAGTATTTGCCGACGAAGATGTTGCCTGCCGCAAATTTGCCGATGCCCATGACCGAAGCCTTCTGCGATGCGAGTTTGGCCGACGTCGTGCCTGCGGAGCCCGGCCGCGACGTGTTTTCGTAGGTCGTTATGTTGATATTGGCGTTTGCCGAGCCGTGGTTGCCCGTGTCCCACCATTGGTCGGCGTCGGAGGTGTAGGGCAGCAGCGGGGTGTCGCCCGACCACACCTCGAATCCCGCGTTGAAGACTTGCGGCGCCTGGGGATAGGTTGCGGTCTGGGCGGCTCCGATTGTCGTGCCGTCGACCGAGAGCCGGTATTCGTATGCGGAGCCGAATTCCGCAGGGCTCGCCGCCGCATAGATTTGGTTTCCGTCCGGCGTCAGCGCAATGCTTTGCCAGTCGGTGTCGCCTTGCCGGCGGTATTCCATCTTCACCTCCGATGCTTCCTGCAGGACACAGCCGCGCCATATCCGGTCGTTGAACCACGGGTTGGCCGAGGTCGGCAGGGCGCCCTGCGTGCGGACGGTCGTTTCTTTCGTCCCCCCGCCGCCGTCCTTATCGGTGGCCGTGAGGGTCAGAACGTGGTCGCCGCCGCTCAGACGGTTCATGAACCGTTCGCCCAGCAGCAGTCGCAGGGCGGTCGGGTTCTCGACTTCGAGGGTTATCCCGTTCGTGTCTTCCGGATAGTCGGCCGTGGCCGGAATCGCGAAAGTCTCTTCGCCGATGCCGACCTGTATTTCTTGCATGTCGGCGATGGAGCTGATGCGGTAGGCGATTTTCCCCGTCAGGTAGGGTTGTACTTCGTCGATGTCGAAGCCGTCGCCCACAATCTGCGGATTGGGCCGGAAGATGATCGGGTCGTAGATTTCGTCGACCGTTTCGTCCAGCAGCAGCGTGAATTCGAGTGCGCCGCCGAGGTCCGGCGAGTACTTGAGCCGCAGTTCGTAGCAGACGCCCTCTTCGGCGGTCGCGGTTTTCGAGCCCGTTTTGGTCAGTTCCAGCGGTTCGCCGTTTTTCTCGCCCCTGCCCTCGAACTGCCAGCAGAACGCCGGCGCATCTGCCGGCAGGATGAAGTAGCCTTTCTTCGTCTCTTCGTAGACCAGGTGCGGCACTTCGCCTTTGTCCACGCGTTTTTGGTCGTAGGTGTCGCCCGCCGCTACGGTCGTGCGGAACGATTCCTTGAAAGTCGCCGCAATCGTTCGGTCATAAATGACTTTGACGATGGTGTTGACCAGCCGGCAGTTGACCGTCACCGAGGTGGTCGCCCCCTCGACTATCTTGAAGTCCTGCTCGCCCCGGTAGGTCGGTTCGTCGAACGTCGCTTCGGCCTTGCTGCCCGCTTCCACCGCAATGGCGTATTCCCCGGCCAGCAGCCACAGCGAGGCCGGCATTTCCGTCGGCGCGTTGTAGCGGCGAATCAGTTCCCGGCTGCGCTGGCCCGTTTCGTCGGTTACATATTTATAGACACGTATGGCACAGCGGTTCCACGGATATTGGCTTTCGTCGGCCGTGGTCGCACGGCTTTTGGGCATCGCCAGGCTGAACGCAACCGCCCCTTCGCCCGGTTTGCCCGGCAGTTCCGCCGGGTTTTCGGTGCAGGCTCCGCCCAGCAGCAGGGCCCCCAGCAGGATGACCGTATGTAGGAATTGGCGTCCCATCGTTCGTCAGTTTTGCTCCGGTACGTGAAGCATGATCGTCGCTTCGGTCGTCTGTCCGGCATTGTCGGTGGCTACCAGTCTGAAATCCGTGTCGCCCGGGAACAGGCTCAGCATGTCAATAAGCTGGGCCGATATGGAGAACGTCAGAGAGGTCTGGTTCTTCACCGCGTCGCCCGTCGGGAACCCGAATCCGTTGAGCGCCGAGGCGATCTCTCCCGGGTCGGTCAGCTCGAACTGTGACGGCATCATGCCTTCGAGCCCGGTTTCGAGGGCTCCATGGATTTCCACCCACAGCGAGCGCACACCCTGGGGAACGCTTACAAGCAGGTTGACCTCCATGCCGTTGAACGTTTCGTAGCGGGTTCCGAGGTCGTGCTCGGGCCATACGATGCGCGGTTGGTCGCCCGTCCCGTGCTTCACGGCGATTTTCAGCTCGAACGTGCTTTTCAGCCCCGCTTCGTCGGTAATGGTCATCGTGAAGACGTGGCTGCCTTCGTAGTCGTAGAGCACCTTCATCAGATCCGACAGCGGGAACGTGCGTTGCGTCACATTCAGATTGATGGCCGGGAATCCCCACGAGCGCAGGGCCGTGCGGGCCACGCCCTCCACGGTGAACATGTCTTTCGCTTCGGTCAGTTCCGCGGCGTTGAGCAGGTTCTGGAACGCGGCGTTGTCGGTCGTCGCACCCACCAGCAGCGACGCCATCGGCGTCTTGGTCGTGATGGTGAAGTCGCACGGTTCGTTGAAGTAGCCGTTTTCGTCGAATTTCGACGCGTCGAGCGTGTAGACCTCGTCGAACGAGTGGCCGGGCCATTCGAGTTTCGGGGCGTCGGGGCTGTTTTCGTCCGGGATGCGTTCTTCGCAGAGGGCCGTCACCGCAATCTTCTCGCAGTCGACCACGATTTCGTCGTTCTCCAGCCACGTCTCGATTTCGGCGCTGATGATAATCGTGCCGTCTTCGGCGTTCTGAAGTCCTACCGTAATGTTGCGGTATTGTCCGGCCTTGGCGTCGCGGGCCACGATCAGCGGCTGGCGTTCGATTTTCTTTTCGTTGAACGTCGTCGTCAGATAGAGTACCAGCGGGTTGCTCTGGTCGGCCGTGGGTTTCAGATAGCCCACCAGCGTGGGTTCCTTGCCCTCGAACAGCAGCATGTTCTTTTCGCCCAGCACCACTTCGGCATGGGTGTCGGTGCTCATCGTCGCAATGAGCGTATCCTTGTAAGCCACCGTCACCTTGACCGACAGCAGGCGGCAGGTCATGTCTTGCAGCGAGGTCGTGCCTCCCTTGGTGATGGTCACCGTCTGCGTGGCTCCGTAGGTCGGGGTTTCGCCTGCATCGGGCGTCGGGGCCGAGTAGACCGACAGCGTGTAGACACCCACGGGCAGTTCGATCTGTTCCGGGCGGTTGCCGTAAAGGAAGTGCGTGTCCGTCGTGCCGTTCTTGTCGGTCACCGTTATCGGCTGGCCGTTCGCATCGAGGATTTCGACCGTGTAGGTTTCAACGTCGGTGTTGCCCGCCGCCCGGGTCGCGGCATAGGATTCGGGGTGGTGGTCGATGTCTTCGGTGCGGTCCACTACGTTCATTTCCAGCGCCTCGAACGTCAGATAGCCTACGTTGCGGTTGTCGGGTTTCTCCGGGCCGCCCTCGAAGCGCGAGGTCTCCTTGATGCAGGAGACCGCCAGCAGCAGTCCGGAGAGCAGTACGGTCAGATATTGGGGGAAACGTCTTTTCATGGCTTCGTTTCTTCGTTGTCGTTTAGTTTGCCGGGTCGGGTTTGGCGTCATCGTTGAGTTCTTCGTCGACGGTTTCGGTGCGGATCGGGTTGTCGTTCAGTATGAAGGTCTCTTCGCCCGTGTCGCCCGTGTCGCCCGCTCCCGCCACGTCGAACGTGTAGGTGTAGAGCGTGCCGGCTTTCGGCGCGGCGTTCACCGTCTCCGCAAAGCGGATAGTCTGCGCGGGTTGGGTCGCCGAGGGTTTTTGCTTGGTCGCTTCGCCCGTTATGGAGAATTCGGCCGGGCGGACGAAGTACCATTTTTCCGCTTTCGCCGGGGGGGCGCCGGGGGCATAGCCCGCCTCGAATTCGTTGCCCGCTTCGGTCGTCAGCTTGAATTTCGCTCCGTTGCCGAAGTAGCCCCGGAAGCGTTCCGTGAAGCGGATGCGCACAGCCGTGTTGGCCAGCCGGGCCGTTATGCGGATTTTCGTCGTTCCGCGGCCTACCGAGACCAGCGTCGTCTGCGAGCCCTCGAAGTAGGGCTGGTCGATTCCCTCGGGCGACTGCCCGGCTCCTACGTATTCCGTTCCGGAGAAAAGCGTAATCTTGTAGTGCGTCGCCCACAGGAAGTCGTTTTCGCTGTCGTAGTCATCCAGCGAGGGCCACACTTGCGTGAATTCGTATTCCGGGTCGGCGCTTTCCACCAGCAGGCCCAGTTCGTTCGCCGTGGGAATCAGTTTCGCAGGCAGTTCGGCCTGCGCTCGGGTCGCAGCTGCCACAGCGTTCGTGCATTCGGCCGTCAGGGCCAGCGTGCCGTAGCCTTCCGTCGGGTTCGGTTCGTCTTTCCCGCACCCCCACAGCAGGGCCGCAAGCAGTATGGTTGTAAGGCGTTTCATCTTAGTGGGCGATCGTTACACGGATGTTGTCCATGTAGAAATAGGCGTTTTTCCGTATTCCTGATGCAGAGTACTCTCCGCACCATGTCAAACGGGTTTCCGGTGGGCAATTCGGAATCGTATGGTTCTTGTGCGTAGGCATGTTCGTCGGCGAGCCCGAAGCGTCCGGTTTGAACGTTTCGACGGTGTTGTCCGGCAGCGTCCTGTTGTCATGGCCGTATCCGCCCCCTATCGGGCCGCTCTGGGTCGTCGTGCCGAACGTGCATTGCGAATTGCTCGTCGCTCCGATGTCGTAGGAGACGGAAAGCGTTACGGTCTTGCCGCTTCGTAGGGGCATCGACGGCGTATCGACGCGGCCGTATTTGTTGTCCTGCCATCCGACCAAGTTGCTGTTGCCCTGATAGCTGCGGAATTCCAGTGATTGCTGGTCGGTTTTCCAGCGGCTGCCGGTCCAGCCCGGCAGTCCCGCTTCGGCCATTTCGTAGGCGTTCGCACCGTTTTCGTCCGCATGGGCGTCGTTGCCCGTGGCGTCCGAGAAATCCTCGAAGAACAGATAGGGGGCCATGACCGTACAGCCCTCGGCCGTGGCGTTCGTCACTTCGCATTTCCGGCCGTAGACGCCTGCGGTGTTTTCCGAGCCGACGCCTATGGCCACCTGCATTCCGGCGCCCAGGGCATTTGCCTGGTCGCTGAATATGCGGGTTGAGAAGGTCCCGTCGCCGTTCGGCGTGATGGTCCGGGTCGTGGCGCTCAGTTCGAGGGTCGGGAATTCATAGCCCGCGGGCATCGTCAGCGAGTCGATCTCGGTCACCGGTTCGCCCAGATGCGCCGGGTCTACCGTGATGCGGAAATCCTGTTGCGGCCGCGGTTGGTCGATGGTCAGTCTCACCGGCGTCATGCGGCCCGCGGCGCAGTCGCGGAAGTTCCACGCCGACAGCGGCCAAGAGTATTCCATGCCGTCGGTCGCCGTGAAGCGCACTTGTCCGCCCGTCAGGTCGGCCGGGGCGATGAAGACCCAGAACGTGTCGCCCTCGTCGACGGGCGTCGCGAAGTCGAGCGTCACGGCTCGGGCCGTCGCCGCCGTCTCGGGGGCCGCTTCGGGGTGCGCGAGGTCCCACGTCATGCGGCCCGCGACGGGCTGCGGGAATTCGATGCGGAGTTTCTCGATGGGCCGTCCCAGCAGGTTGCGCCCCTCGGGGATGGTTATCTTCAGCGCGTGGACCTTGTGGTGGAACCGCAGGGTTATTTCGTTGAGTATCTCCTCTTTGAGTTCGGCACCCTGCGTCGCCGCAAGCATGATGTCCAAGTCGCCGTTCCACGTGCCGTCCTGCACGGTCGGAATCGTGTAGCTCACTTTCGTTCCTTCGGCCGCTTCGGGTGTGGGGTAGGAGGCATAGTAGTCGTAGGTCCCGGCGTTCATGCCGTCGATTTCGCCCGTGAAAAGTCCCTGTTCGGGGTCTTCGCGCGGGTACCACAGCGTGAACGGGACGTTGGCGAACGCGGCCGTCCCGCCGGCATAGGCCCACAGGGCGATCCGGTCGCCGCGTATCCAGCGGGCCGTCAGTCCGTCTTCGCACAGCGCCGTGCGGGTGGAGGGGGCGTTGATCGAAACTTCGATCCGGCGTCCGGTATCGGGCGTCAGCCAGTCGGCGCCGTCGTGGCACGAAACGGCCGCCGCCGCGAGGGCCGCGAGCGTCGGCAGGATGGCTAACTGTTTGATAATCCTCATATATTCCTCTTTGAAGACACGGCAAAAATACGTAACAAATCCTCCGAAAAGAAATATTTTCAACGAAATCCGTGATTTTCATCATGAAATCCCGGTTTTCGGGGCAAACACCAAGAAGAAAGCGGCAGGTTTCCCCGCCGCTTCCCGCTGTCTTATTCTTGTTTCACATACTTGTCCAGCCAGCCGAAGAATTCGCGGTTCCACACCAGCGAGTTCTGCGGTTTGAACACCTGGTGCGCTTCGTCCTCGAATTCCACCAGCCGCGCCGGAATGCCGCGTACGCGCGCCGCCGTGAATGCTTCCAGCGATTGGGTGTAGGGGATGCGGTAGTCCTTTTCGCCCGTGACGATAAGTATCGGCGTGTCCCACTTGGCCGCCGATTTGTGGGGCGAATTGGCGTAGGAGCGTTGCGCCGTCGCGTTTTTCGGGTCCCAGTAGGGGCCTCCGTAGTCGTTGTTCACGAACCATAGTTCCTCCGTCTCGCCGTACATCGAGTCGAAGTCGTAGATGCCGCAGTGGGCGATGAACGCCTTGAACCTCTTTTCGTGGCAGCCCGCCAGGTAGTAGACCGAGTAGCCGCCGTACGACGCGCCCACACAGCCCATTCGGTCCGCATCGGCCCACGGTTCGCGCGCCACGTCGTCGATGGCCGACAGGTAGTCGCGGATGTTTTGGCCCGAGTAGTCGCCCGAAATCTGGTCGAGCCACTCCTGCCCGAACGAGGGCAGGCCGCGGCGGTTGGGCGCCACCACCACGTAGCCTTGGGCCGCCATCAGCTGGAAGTTCCAGCGGTAGCTCCAGAACTGCGACACCACGCTCTGCGGGCCGCCCTGGCAGTAGAGCAGCACCGGGTATTTCTTCGTCGCGTCGAAGTCGGGCGGCAGAATCACCCACGTCAGCATTTGTTTGCCGTCGGTGGTGCGGACCCAGCGTTTTTGCACTTCGCCCATCTTCACCGCGTCGTAGACCGGGCGGTTGATTTCCGATATGCGTTTCATCGCGCCGTCGGCCGGGTTTATTTCGTAGAATTCGGTCGCCATCGAAATCGTGCACACTTCCGCCACGATGCGGCCGCCTGCCATCGTGAAGGCGTTGATGTCGTGGTCGCCGCGCGTCAGCACTTCGGCCTCGCCGTCGGTCAGCGCTGTCCGGCAGAGTTGGTGCGTGGCTTCGATGGGAGCTATGAAGTAGAGTTCGCCGTTGCCGTCCCACACTACGTTCATCGCGTTGTAGTCGAAATCTTCCGTCAGGTCTTCCGTCGCGCCCGTCGTGCAGTCATAGACCAGCAGGCGTTCCTTGTCCGATTCGTTGCCCGCACGGCGCATCGAGCGGAACGCTATCTTCTCTCCGTCGGGCGACCAGACCGGATATTTGTCGTAGCCCGGCATTTCGTCCGGCAGGTCGCGCACCTCGCCTGCTTCGCCCGCGCATTCGCCTTTGGGGGCCGTCCGCGGTTTGCAGATGTTTTTGGTCGCGCCTGTCGCCACGTCGTACACGAATATGTCCGAATCCGTCGAGACGGCGTATGCGGTGCCCGTCAGCGGTTTGCATGTGTAGGCCAGTTTGGTGCCCTGGGGGTTCCACGCTATCTCGGCCATGTCGAAATAGGGGGCCAGCGGAGCGTCCCACGCCGCTTCGGCGCCGATGATGTCCTTGCCGCCCGTCACCAGGCCGTCGCCCAGTTCGGCTACGAAGATGTGGCGGTAGTCGCCCTCATCCCAGTAGTCCCAGTGGCGGACCATCAGATCGTCGTAGATGCGGGCTTTCGATTCGGGCAGGTCGTTGTGGACGTCCGACGATTTGCGTGCCGCCACATGGACGGTCTGCACCCACCAGATGTGTTTTTCGTCGGGCGCCACGCCGAATCCCTCCACGTCGGGGATTCCCTCGCCGTCGCCTGCGCCCGTAATCTGCCGCGCGTGCGTCCCGTCGGCCGCCATCCGCCATACCTGCATCGAGCCGCTGCGATCCGAGAGGAACCATACCGACTGCCCGTCGGCCGACCATTGCGGCGCCGCGCTGTTCGATGTGCCGTCGGTCAGCTGCCGGCATTTCCCCGTGGCGATTTCTTCCGTCCACACGGTCGTCACGCCGCGGTTTTCGGCCATGTTGTAGTCCGTCAGCGTGTAGAGCAGCCGCGTGCCGTCGGGCGAAAGCGACGACGAGCCTGCGCGGCGCATCTTCCACATCACTTCGGGCGTGAGCCGTCCGGCGGCGATTTCGTCGGCCGTCAGGGCGTTGTCGATTTTCAGCGGTGCGGGCCGCCTGTCGCACCCGCTCAGTCCCGCAGCTGCCATAGCCATAAGGAGGATGATTTTTTTCATTTCGGTTGAGGTTTTCCAATATCTGTTTCGGGCCGTTCCCGTCATCTTTGATTCCCGTTATTTCGTATAAAGTCCCTTGCCGTTCCTGGCGAGCTCCCTCCCTTGCCATTCCGAACGAGCCCCTTTTCTGTCATTCTGAGCGCAGCGAAGAATCTTCCCTGCCCCATTGTGTAGTTATACATCATTCTTCGCCATCTCCGGATGCCGGGTTGCAGATGACAGTTTCGTTGCGTATCTTTGCGTCCGTTATGGACCTTACCGTTTTCTTCGCCGACAAGTCGGTGGTTTTCGCCCGGGAGCTTCCCCGCGAGGGGGCGTTTTGCTTCCGGCCCGCCGATTGCGGCGAAATTACCCGTGACAAGATAGTGAATTTTCTCCGAACGCACAATTCCGTGGCGGTTCTGACACCCGACCCCGAAGCCGCTTTCGCGCGTTTCGCCCAAGATTTCGTCGGGGTCGAAGCTGCGGGCGGCGTCGTTGAGAATCCGCAGGGCGAGCGGTTGATGATTCGTCGCAACGGCCGTTGGGACTTGCCCAAGGGGCATGTCGAGCCGGGCGAATCGGCCGAAGTTTGCGCCGCGCGCGAGATTCTGGAGGAGACGGGCGTCCGGGCCGAGGTCGTGGCGCCGCTCTGCGCAACGTGGCACGCCTATTGGTTCCCTAAGACGGAGCGGTGGGAGCTCAAGCGGACCCATTGGTTTCTGCTCCGCACTTCCGCCGCCGCATCTTTGGTTCCGCAGACCGAGGAGGGAATCGAGCAGGTCGCCTGGTGTTCGCCCGCCGCGTTCGCCGCCCGTCTGCAAGATGCCTTCCCTACTATCCGCCGCGTCGCGGAAGCGCTGGCCGCAATGAAGAATTAAGAATGAAAAATTAAAAATCGAAACTTCGGTCCGCCCGGAAGCCGGGGTTTGGCGAATGGTATCCCGTCGCCTCTTTTCGCCGAACAGGATTTTTAATTCTTAATTTTTCATTTTTAATTTAGAACTGCCCGTTCATCGCCTTGGCGATTCCCTCGGCTATCTGGTCGACGGCTCCTTGGAGTTTGCTGCCTATCATCATCTTCATCATCATGTTCAGTTCGGCGTGCAGGACAATCCGCAGGCGCGTGTCTGCGGCCGATACTTCGTGCAGCTGAATCCAGAATGCAAAGTCGACCGGTACGCCCCCTTCGTCGCCCACGATTTTCACGTGCTTGGCTTCCACGCGTTCTTCCATCCGGAGTTTTACGGTGAAGCCTTTCGCCTTGAACGAGCAGCGTTCCTCGTCGGCCTGCCACTCTTCCACCCGGTCCGCCAGCGCCGGCGTCAGGTTGTCGAAGCGGCTGATGGCCGCATAGATTTGTTCCGCAGGGCGCAGAATCTGTTGTTGTTTGGAGATGTATTCTTGCATAATTCGGAGTAGTTCGCAGCCGCAGTCCCGTGTTTGTCGCAGAACGGCGATTTTTAATTTTTCATTCTCGATTTTTAATTTGAAACGTCATTCGATTTCAAAGGTCCGGGCCGTGGGGCTGTCGACCGTTATGCGTACTTCGACGGTGTCGTCGGGCAGCAGGGGTTCGATTTTTTCGGGCCATTCCACCAAGCAGATGTCGCCCGAGTAGAAGTATTCTTCGTAGCCGAAGTCGTAGGCTTCGCGGACATCTTCGATGCGGTAGAAGTCGAAATGGCAGATGCGGCGGCCGTCCCGGCCTTCGTATTGGTTCACTATGGCGAACGTCGGGCTCGTCACCGTGTCCGCGGCGCCCAGCTGCGCCGCTATTTCGCGGATGAGGGTCGTCTTGCCCGCGCCCATTTCGCCGCGCAGCGCCACCACCGTGCGGGGGCCCAGCAGTCCGACGATCGCTTCGGCCACTTCGGGCAGTTCTTCCTGCGAGGCGATACGAATGGTCTTCATCGTTTGGGTTTAAGTATTAAATAAGGTACCAGCATCTCTTCCATCGAGATTCCGCCGTGTTGGAACGTGTTGCGGTAGTAGCGGATGTGGCGGTTGGCGTCGTTGTTGTAAATCAGGAAGTCGGTGTTGTAGGCGAATATGTAGCTCGACGTCAGGTTGCCCGAGGGCAGCTGGATGTCTTCCGGGCGGTGTACTTCGTAGACTTCGCGCGAGTTGTACGAAAGGTTGCGGCCCGTCTTGTAGCGCAGGTTCGCCGAGGTTTCGCGGTCGCCCGTCACCTTCACCGGGTTGTCCACACGGATGGTTCCGTGGTCCGAGGTGATGATGACCGTGTGGCCTTTCTCCGAGAGCAGCCGCAGGATGGTGTAGAGGTCCGAGTGCTCGAACCACGAGCGGGTCAGCGAGCGGAACGCCGCTTCGTCTTCGGTCAGTTCGCGGATGATGTCCGTCTCGGTCCGCGCATGCGAAAGGATGTCCAGGAAGTTGTAGACGATTACCGAGAAGTCGGCGTCGTAGACTTTTTGGATGTTGTCCACCAGGCGCCGTCCTTGTTCGGGCCGCACCAGTTTGTCGAACGAGAATTTCCATTGCTTGCCGTTCTGGGCCATCAGCCGGCGCAGGAATTCTTCTTCGTATTGGTTCTTGCCGCCCTCCTCGTTGTCGTTGAGCCATTTGTCCGGCATCAGACGGTCGATGGCCAGCGGCATCAGACCTGCAAAAATGGCGTTGCGGGCATATTGCGTCGCCGTCGGCAGAATCGCGCAGTAGAAGTCTTCCGTCGCCACGTCGTAGTAGCCCCTCAGCAGCGACGAGATGGCCCGCCATTGGTCGTAGCGGAAGTTGTCGATGAGCAGCAGGGTCGTCTTCGCGTTTTCGTCGGCCACCGGGAAAATCTTCGAGCGCATCAGCGTGTGCGACATCACCGGGCTGTCGTCCGTGCGTTTGTTGATCCAGTCGTAGTAGTTGCGGCGCACGAATTTCGAGAACGCCTGGTTGGCTTCGCCCTTTTGGTAGGTCAGCACTTCTTTGATGCTGCGGTCGGTCGAATCTTCCAGTTCGATTTCCCACGACGTGAGCCGTCGGTAGAGCGAGCACCAGTCCGCAAAGGTGTCGGCCATCTGAAGCGATTGGGTGATGCGGCCGAATTCCGAGCGGTAGTCGGCCGTGGTCTGTTCGGTGACGAGCTGCTGCGAGTGGACGTGTTTCTTGATCGAGAGCAGTACCTGGTTGGGGTTCACGGGTTTTATCAGGTAGTCGGCTATCTTCGAGCCCACGGCCTTGTCCATGATGTTCTCTTCTTCGCTCTTGGTCACCATGATGACCGGGGTCGTCGGGCGCACCTCCTTGATTTTCGGAAGCGTCTCCAGCCCCGTCATTCCCGGCATCATTTCGTCCAGGATGATCAGGTCGTAGGCGCCTTCCGCCGCCATGTCGATGGCGTCGTAGCCGTTGTTGCAGGTCTCCACTTCGTAGCCTTTCCCTCGCAGGAACAGCACATGGGGCTTGAGCAGTTCGACTTCATCGTCGACCCAGAGTATCTTTACCATAGCGTCGTTTCGTTTTGCAAAATTAGTGTTTTTTACTCCTAAACGCAAAAAGCGGGGAATTATTGGGCAATTCAGAATTCAGAATTAAGAATTAAGAATTAAGAATGTCTGCCGCTAATCTCCGGTTTGTCATTCTGTCATCCTGAGCTCCTCTATGTCTTTCTGAGCGTCAGCGAACCGACGCTCGCAGCATGCGCAGAGACTGCTTGCAGGCTATGTCATGCAAGGAGGAGGAAAACAAGCGTAGCGCAGTTAAGAATCTGAAACCGTCCGGATTATTCCTTGGCCACTATTCCTCGGCCATGAATTTTTCGTTTTTTTCATTTTTTGTCTTCGTTTTCCGCAGTTTTGCCCGATATTTGTTTATCGGCTTGTGTCAGTGGCAGGTAGGACGCTGCTTCCAAAAAGTCCGTTTTTTTTCGGCGGTTTGTTGGCGGTTATGCAAATAAAGCGTATATTTGCGGTCCGGATTCCCTTTGAAGAACTTAATTTTTAACATCATAAACCATTATGACAAAAGCAGACATCGTGAGCGAAATCGCCAGGAATACCGGTGCCGAAAAGGTGCAGGTGCAGGCTATCGTCGAGGCTTTCATGGAGAGCATCAAGACGTCGTTGACCCATAAGAACAACGTCTATCTTCGCGGCTTCGGCAGTTTCATCGTGAAGAAGCGCGCCAAGAAGGTGGCCCGTAATATCTCCAAGAACACCACCATCACCATTCCCGCGCACAACATTCCCGCTTTCAAGCCGGCCAAGAGTTTCGCTGCCAAGGTTAAATAGCTTCGTCGAATCAAGAACCTCTAAATATTTCAAACTATGCCAAACGGAAAGAAGCATAAGCGTCACAAGATGGCTACCCACAAGCGCAAGAAGCGTCTTCGCAAGAATCGTCACAAGAAGAAGTAGGGTAGCGACGTCTATGAACGGTTAAAGCTAAAGGGGCCCCGGGTCCTTTTAGCTTTACCTGTTTTTTTGATTCACGTTCCGCCGTCTCCGGCGGAGCCCTTTCGCAGGGTGTTTCGCGCCCGTTCGCGTTCAGATTTTGGAGTTCGCCGCCCCTCCATTCCAACAGGCGGTCCCTTACTAATTTCAACCTTCCGCGTCTTCGCGGCGCGTATAAGATAAATGAACAGAGAGTTAATCGTAAACGTCAGCCCGGCCGAGATTTCCATCGCCTTGTGCGAGGACAAGGTCTTGGTCGAGCTTTCCAAAGAGCAGTGCCAGACCGGGTTCGCCGTCGGCGACATCTACCTCGGCAAGGTCCGTAAAATCATGCCGGGGCTCAACGCGGCATTCGTCAACATAGGTCACGAGAAGGACGCCTTCATCCATTACCTCGACCTCGGGAGCCATTTTTCGTCTTTGCAGAAGCTCATTTCGTCGTACGTTCCCGGTAAGCGGGGCTTGCGCATCGAGTCCATGAAGTTGGAGGAGCCCATCGAGAAGGGCGGTAAAATCGGCGATTATTTGCAGGTCGGGCAGCAGATCATGGTGCAGATTGCCAAGGAGGCCATTTCCACCAAGGGGCCCCGGCTCACGGCCGATATTTCGCTCGCCGGGCGCAACGTCGTTCTCGTGCCGTTTTCGTCCAAGGTCTTCCTTTCGCAGAAGATCCGGTCCGCCGAGGCGAAGAAGCGTTTGAAGCGCATCGCCGCCGGGGTCTTGCCCAAGAATTTCGGCGTCATCATCCGCACCGCCGCCATGGAGGCCCGCGACGAGGACATCGAGCAGGACATCCGCAACCAGGTCGAGCGGTGGCGCAAGACCGTTTCGGCCATCCGCAAGCATTCCGCGCCCGCTCAGATCATGAGCGAGATGAACCGGGCCAATACCATCATCCGCGATTCGTTGAATGGTTCGTTTTCGCAGATCGCCGTCGACGACCAGGCCATGTTCAACGAGATTCGCAATTACATCCGGCAAATCGAGCCCGAGAAGGAGAAGATCGTCAAGTTCTACCGCGGCAGCGTGCCCATCTTCGACAATTTCGATATTTCCAAGCAGATCAAGTCGCTCTTCGCCAAGTACGTTTCGCTCAAGCGCGGGGCTTACCTCATCATCGAGCGGACCGAGGCCATGAACGTCATCGACGTCAATTCCGGCAACCGTACCAAGGCCGAGGACAACCAGGAGCAGACCGCCATGGATGTCAACCTCGCCGCCGCCAAGGAGATCGCACGGCAGTTGCGTCTGCGCGACCTCGGGGGTATCGTCATCATCGACTTCATCGACTTGCATAAGGCGCAGAACAGGCAGTTGCTCTTCGAGGAGATGGTCAAGTTCATGGCTAATGATAAGGCCAAGCATACCGTCCTGCCCCTCACCAAGTTCGGTCTGATGCAGATTACGCGTCAGAGGGTGCGGCCCGTCGCCGTCGAGAGCGTCTCCGACGTTTGCCCCACTTGCAGCGGGTCCGGCAAAATCGAGCCTACGGTCATCTTGGACAAGAAAATCGAGAATCAGATTTCGTTCCTCACCGAGGACCGCGGGCATAAGTTCATCCGTTTGGTCGTCAGTCCTTACGTCGCCTTGTTCCTCAAGAAGGGTTTCTGGTCGCTCAGGCGGCAGTGGGAGTGGAAGTACAAGGTCCGTATCGACATCGTCGAGGACCAGTCCGTCGGCATCGTCGAGGTCCATTACCACGACAGGCAGGGCAACGATTTGATTAAGAAATAAATCCATAATTAAAAATGAAAAATTAAAAATCGCGGAGCATTTTCCCGGTTCCCGATTTTTCCGTCGTTCTTGCCCGATATTTCATGCCGGCCGGTCTCGTGGGAGCAGATGCCGATTTTTAATTCTCAATTCTTAATTTTTAATTTCCAGCAGTGTCTCCTCGCGAACAGTTGGGGCGGTTCGCCGCCGGGTCGAAGGCTTTCGGGCAGTTGTGCCGGGCATACAGGGAGTGCGGCGCCACGGTCCACCTCGGGGAGTTGGTCGGCGGGGCTCTGTCGTTCTACGCCGCCGCCGCCGTCTCCAAGGTCGGGGGCGTGCATGTCTTCGTCGCCGAGGACCGCGATGCCGCTGCTTACCTCCTCAATGATTTCTACGCGTTGCTCGACGAGAAGCACGTCTTCTTCTTCCCCTCTGCTTGGAAGCGGTCCGCCGCTTATGGCGCCGAGGATGCGCAGGGCGTTGTCCAGCGTACCGCGGCGTTGAACGCCCTCCGGAATTTCGACGGTTCAGGTTACCGCGTCCTCTGTACTTATCCCGAGGCTTTGGCCGAGCGGGTCGCCGACGCACAGGCGTTGCAGCAGGGGTTGATCCAGGTCCGTGTCGGCGACAGGCTGTCCATCGGCAGTTTCGAGCAGGCGCTCATCGACGCCGCTTTCTCGCGCGTCGACTTCGTCTACGAGCCCGGGCAGTATTCCGTTCGCGGCGGTATCGTCGACGTCTTTTCCTTTTCCGAGAGCAAGCCCTACCGCGTCGATTTCTTCGGCGACGAGGTCGATTCCATCCGGCGTTTCGAGATTTCGAGCCAGCTTTCGTCCGAGAAGCTCTCCGAAATCGCCGTCATCCCCGATTTGAACGCCGCCGCCGATGCCGCGCGCGTTTCGTTGGCTGCTTTCGTCGGCCGCGACGCTGCTTTTTGGTTCTACGACCCCGATTTCGTCTTGCGCAAGGTCAACGACGTCCGGCGCCGAACCCTCGCCGATTTGGAGCAGCCCGAGCGTATCGACACGCTCATGACCAGCCGCAGCGGGTTGCTCGCCGACCTCGCCCAGAGCAGGCTCTTCATGCTCCGCAACAGCCTCCCCGAGCGGCCCGCTTCCGTCGAGGTGCGTTTCGCCACCGCTCCGCAGCCCAAGTTCAACAAGAATTTCGAGATGCTCGCCGACGATATGATTCGCAACGCCTTGCGGGGTTTCGAGACTTACATCCTCTCCGAGAACAAGGTGCAGGTCGAGCGGCTCGTCAATATCTTCCACCAGATCGGGCGCGGGCAGGCCGTTGTCCGGGCTTTGGGCGTCACGCTCCACGAAGGGTTCGTCGACAGCGAGCTCAGGCTGTGCCTTTATAGCGACCACCAGATTTTCGACCGTTACCAGCGTTACCGTATCAACGGCGAAATCAAGCGCGACGAGCAGATGACCGTCGCCGAGCTCAACCAGTTGCGGCCCGGCGATTACGTCGTCCACATCGACCACGGCGTCGGGCGGTTCGACGGGTTGGTCCGTATCAACGAGAACGGGAAGCAGCACGAGGCCATCAAGCTCGTCTATAAGGACGGCGACGTGTTGTTCGTCAACGTCCATTCGCTCCACCGTATTTCGCGTTACAAGGCCGGCGACGGCGAGCCTCCCAAGGTCTACAAGCTCGGCAGCGGGGCTTGGCAGAAGCTCAAGAGCGCTGCTAAAAAGGCCGTCAAGGATATTTCGCGCGAGCTCATCGCCCTTTACGCCAAGCGCAAGGCTTCCAAGGGCTTCGCTTTCTCGGCCGACAGTTACCTTCAGCACGAGCTCGAAGCGTCGTTCCGGTGGGAGGATACGCCCGACCAGCAGGCCGCCATCGCCGCCGTCAAGAAGGATATGGAGTCCGACCAGCCCATGGACAGGCTCGTGTGCGGCGACGTCGGGTTCGGCAAGACCGAGGTCGCCATCCGCGCCGCGTTCAAGGCCGCGACCGACGGGAAGCAGGTCGCGGTCCTCGTGCCTACTACCATCCTCGCCTTGCAGCATTTCCGGTCGTTTTCCGAGCGTCTGCGCGAGTTCCCCGTCCGCATCGAGTACCTCAACCGCACCAAGTCCGCGCGCGAGGTCGCACAGATTCGCGACGATTTGGCCGCCGGGCGCATCGACATCCTCATCGGCACCCATAAGATGCTCGGCAAGCAGATCGTCTTCCGCGACCTCGGGCTGCTCATCATCGACGAGGAGCAGAAGTTCGGCGTCGCCGCCAAGGAGAAGCTCACCCAGTTGAGCGTTTCTGTCGATACGCTCACTCTGACCGCCACCCCCATCCCGCGTACGCTTCAGTTTGCGCTCATGGGGTCGCGCGACCTCTCCGTCATCTCCACGCCCCCGCCCAACCGCCAGCCCATCGTCACCGAGTCGCACGCTTTCTCCGAGGAGATTGTCCGCGACGCTGTCGAGGCCGAGCTCGCGCGTGGCGGGCAGGTCTATTTCGTCCACAACCGCGTCGAGGATTTGCCCGCCGTCCAGGGGATGATAGCCCGGGTTTGTCCCAAGGCCCGGGTCGGTGTCGGCCACGGCAAGATGCCCGCCGAGCAGTTGGAAAAGCTCATCATGGATTTCATCTACGGCGAGTTCGACGTCCTGCTCTCTACGACCATCGTCGAGAACGGCATTGACATCCCTAACGCCAACACCATCCTCATCGACCACGCCGAGTGCTTCGGGCTCAGCGATTTGCACCAGTTGCGCGGCCGCGTCGGGCGTTCCGACCGCAAGGCTTATTGCTACCTCCTTTCGCCGCCCGACGAGTTGCTGTCGTCCGATGCCCGGCGGCGTCTGAGGGCTATCGAGGAGTTTTCCGACCTCGGGTCCGGGTTCAACATCGCCATGCAGGACCTCGACATCCGCGGCGCCGGCAACCTCCTGGGGGCCGAGCAGAGCGGGTTCATCGCCGACATCGGGTTCGAGACTTACCAGAAAATCATGAACGAGGCCATCGCCGAGCTGCGGGCCGAAGGGTTGCAGGTCGCCGGGCTCTCGGCGGGCGAGCAGCAGGTCGTCGACGGGATGCGGTTCATCGACGACGCCCACATCGACGTCGAGCTCGAAGCCGCCTTGCCCGATTCCTACGTCTCGCAGCAGGCCGAGCGGCTCAAGCTCTACCGCGAGCTCGATTCGGCCAAGGACGAGGAGGCCTTGCAGGCTTTCGCCGCCCGGCTCGCCGACCGTTTCGGGCCTTTGCCGCGGCCCGCTCAGGAGTTGCTCGACGTCGTGCGTCTGCGGTGGGAGGCCATCCGCCTGGGTATGGAGCGCGTCAAGGTCAAGAACGGTTTGATGATCGTCCATTTCGTCGGCGAGGAGGATTCGCCTTATTACAAGAGCGATACTTTCATGGAGCTCTTGAAGCGCGTCACGCAGCATCCCGAGCGTTTCGTGCTCAAACAGCACAATAATCGTCTGGCCATGACCGTTAGGAATATCAAGGATGTGGAGGCCGCTTACAAAACCTTGCGTGAATTGTGAATCTCGTAATCGATATTGGTAATTCCCGGGTCAAGTTGGCCGTTATGGAGAGTGGCAGGTGCGTTGCCGAACGGGTCGCCGAACGGTTTTCGGCGGCTGTTCTCGGGGAGCTGACCGCGGCTTTTCCTGTTCGCAGGGCCATCGTCTCCTCTACCCGGGGCGATGCCGCCGATGTCGCCGCCGCCGTTCGGGCTCAGGGGATTCCTTGCTTGGAGTTCACTCCGCAGACGCTTGTTCCCATCGCCAGCGATTACCTCACGCCCCATACGTTGGGGCGCGACAGGCTCGCCGCCGCGGTCGGGGTCACGGTTCTTTGGCCCGGGCGCGACGTCCTGGTCGTCGATTGCGGCACGGCTGTCACCATCGACCTCGTCACGGCCGACGGTACTTTCCGCGGCGGGTCCATTTCGCCCGGCTTGCGTATGCGGTTCCGCGCCTTGCACGAGTTCACCGCTGCGTTGCCGTTGTGCGACGTTCCCGATTCCGACGGGTTGTTCGGGCGTTCCACTTCCGGGGCCATCGGCGCCGGTGTCCTGAATTCGCTCGTCTTCGAGATCGAGGGTTACATCGGGCGGCTTCGGCGGCAAATCGACGGTTTGTGCGTAATTTTTACCGGCGGCGACGCAAAATATTTGACGAAGCGAATTAAAAATGCGATATTTGCAGATCGTAATCCGGTCTTTTGCGGACTGGACCGAATTTTAGAGTTCAATGCAAGTGAAGAAGACCTTCCGTAGCCTGTTCGGCGCGGCGGTGCTGTCGTGTCTCGCGGCGGGTGCCGCGGCCCAGACCAGCAGTATCAACGCCTTTTCGCCCTATACCATGTACGGTATCGGCGAGCTCTCGACGCCCGGGACGCTTTCGATGCGTTCGATGGGCGGCGTGGGGGTCGCCGTGCGCAATCCCGGCGTGGCCAACATGCTCAATCCCGCCGCTTTCAGCGCCGCTCCCCGGAAGACGTTCCTCTTCAGTTTCGGTATCGAGGGGCAGAATTATTACAATTCGCAGTCCGTCGACAACACTTCCAAGAAGTCCGCGTACAATACGTTCAATTTCCACGACATCGCGTTCCAGATTCCCATCGCCAAGAAGGTCGGGTTGGGTTTCAGCCTCGCGCCTTACAGTTCCGTCGGTTACAGAACCCAATATTACCGCGAGTATAGGCCCAACGACCCCGTGTGGGGCAATATCGGGCCCATGCAGTATACTTACCAGGGCGAGGGCGACCTCTCCGAGGTCAAATTGGGGGTCGGCTGGGAGCCGTTCAAGAATTTTTCCGTCGGCATCGCCGCTCAGTATTATTGGGGCAGAATCGACCGTACCTACGTCGCCGTTCCCGCCGCCGTAGTCGGCGACGGCAATTTCAATTCCATCGTCGGTACGGGCAGTTACAGCATTTCGCAGTTCAAGGGGCAGGTCGGTCTTCAGTGGAACGCCATCTTCTCGCCGCGCCGCGCCCTCACGTTCGGTGCTACGTTCGATTTCGGCGGTGATTTGCGGCCCCGCAGCGAGGAGCGCATCTATACTTCCGACAGCAGCAGCACTCCCGTCAAGGGCGATACCACCAACCTCAAGCTCGTCCTGCCAAGGCAGTTGGCCGTCGGGGCTTATTACCAGACTTCCCGGTGGGCCGTCGGGCTCGATTACGTCTACCAGAATTGGGGCGGCCGCAACAAGGGCATCGCCCGCACGGCCGTGGCCAACAGCGGCAGTTTCGACATCGCCTACACCGATACCCATACCGTCAAGTTCGGCGTCGAGTTCACTCCCAGCCGGTACGACGCGCGCAATTTCTTCAAGCGCTGGTCCTATCGCGCCGGGCTTCGTTACGGCAATTACAACCAGACTTTCGGCGGCCACGGGCTCGACCAGTATGCCGTCACCCTCGGGTTCGGCATTCCCGTGCGGTTCTTCGGCACTTCCGCCATCGACGTCGGCGTCGAGTACGGTTCCCGCGGGTTCAACGTCTCCAGGCAGACAGGGCTCATCCGGCAGCGTTATTTCAAGTTCGCCGTCGGCTTCTCGCTCTTCGCCGGTAGCGAGAACGGCGAGTATTGGTTCGTCCGGCCCAAGTACGATTAGCTTAAAATATCAAATAATTAGGTATCATGAAAAAGGTTCAGTTTCTGTTCATTGCCGCCGCTTTGCTCTTCTGCGGCGCAGTCCGGGCCCAGCAGGATTTCAGCGGGCCGCAGTACGCCAAGTGGGGCGATACGGTCGAGGAGCGTCAGAAGAACATCCTCAGCAGCAACTTCCTCAAGGAGGCTTGCGACAACAAGGATTACAACGCTGCCGCCCAGCATTTTATGGAGTTGGTCCAGAACGCTCCCTCCGCTTCGGAGAATACCTACGTCCGCGGTGCCCTGCTCTATAAGAACAAGATCAACCGCGCCAAAAGCCTGGCCGAGAAAGAGGCCCTTGTCGATTCTTTGTTGTGGACCTACGATCTGCGCGTCCAGTACTTCGGCGGGCATCCTACCCGCGGCAGGGCTTATATCCTCGACCGCAAGGCCCGCGAGTATCTGACTTACAGGCCCAACGACCGCGCCGGTATCCGCCGCGCGTTCCGCGATGCCATCGAGGCGGGCGGTGCCGCCACCGATCCTTCTACGTTGGTCGCTTACTTCAGCAACCTTTGCGCCGATTACAAGGATACCGACGAGATCATGCCCGACGAGGTCATCTCCGAGTACGAGCGTCTCACTCCTTTCTTCGGCGCCGATGCCGCCGAGTTCCGGTCGCAGTTCGACATGGCGTTCGGCATGAGCAACGCCGCCAGCTGCGAGAACCTCGAAAAGCTCTTCCGTGCTAAGTTGGAGACGGCTCCCGAGGACGAGGCCGTGCTCGCGCAGGCCGTCGCGCTCATGTCGCGCGCCAAGTGCGACAGCGAGTTCTACTTCGCCATCGCCGAGAAATATTACGAGGTGAAGCCGTCGTCCGAGACCGCCATGTTCCTCGCGCAGGCTTTCCAGAACAAGGGTGATTACGCCAAGGCTTCCAAGTATCTCAACGAGGCGTTGGAGGTCGAGACCGACCCCGCCGAGCAGCAGAAGCTCTACGTGCGCATCGCCTTGGTCGAGCTCGCCGCCAACCACATCCCCGGCGCCGCCGCGGCCGCCCGTTCGGCCCGCGACCTCAACCCCGAGGACGGCGTGCCTTACTTCGTTCTGGCTCAGTGCTACGGCGTTTCGGCCGGGCAGTGCGGCGGGTTCGCCGGGCAGGCCGCTTTTTGGGTTGCTTACGATACCATGGCCCGCGCCATCGAGCTGCTGCCTTCCGATTCCGAGTACCTCGACCACGCGCGTACTTCGCTCTCTTTGTTCCGCAACCGTTTCCCGACTTCCGAGGAGTGTTTCTTCAACGAGGCCACGGAGGGTTCGCGTTACACCGTTTCGTGCGGTACGGCGGCAGGCTTGGCCACTACGGTCCGTTTCCGTTAAACGTTTCCTGCAATTCCGGCTATGCCCCTGCGCATGACCCGATACTTCTCGGTAGCACTTTCCCTCGTGGGAAGTGCTATCTTGCTGTTTTCGTGCGAGCGCGGGGTTCCCGCCGCCGCTCCGGCCGAGGAGCTCCGCATGACCGAGTACAGCGAGAACCTTTCCATCGTCAATTCGCAGAACGGGCGGCGTTCCTATCATTTCGTCACGCCCCTCATGGAGGGTTATTCGCAGGCCGCCGAGCCTTACCGCGAGTTCCGCAAGGGGGTCAGCATCACTACTTATAAGGACGATTCGCTGTCGACGGTCGACGCCGTTCTTACCGCCAATTACGCCATTTATTACGAGAAGCGGCGGTTGTGGGAGGCCAAGGGCGATGTCGTCGTCGAGAAGTCCGACGGCAAGAAGCTCTTCACCCAGCAGTTGTTCTGGAACGAGCGGACCAAGCGGATTTATTCCAACGTCGATTCCAAAATCGTCCAGTCCGGCGGTACGGACGTCTTCATCGGCGAGGGTTTCGAGTCCGACGAGGAGTTCAGGGATTGGCGGTTCCGGCGTATGAAAGGGCGCATGGAGGTCGATGTCGTGCCCGGTTCGCAGGCCGATTCCGCTGCCAAGCCCGTTGCTTCCGCCGAGAAAAAGCCCGCCCCAAAAGTGTCTGTCGAAAAAGCATCCGTTCAAAAAGCGCCCGCCGTCAGCCCAGACAAGAAAGGGTCCGATTTCCGGCAGCCCGTCGAGGTCGCGCCCTCCGAAAGCGTTTCTTTGCGGCGGCATGCACGGCCCGTCGCCGCCGAGCCCGACACCCGTAGTTCCGAGTTCCGCGACCGTTAATTTTTCCGTTATGCTCACTTCCGTCATTCTGATTCTCTCGATGCTCCTGCTCTCCGCCTTTTTCTCGGGCATGGAGATCGCCTTCACCAGCAAGAACCGGCTCAAGTTGGAGATCGACCGCAAGCAGAGCCGCATGTTCGACCGCATCGCCGAGATTTTCGCCCGCCATCCCGGGCAGTACATCACCACCATTCTCGTCGGCAACAACATCGCGTTGGTCATCTATTCGCTCTACATGTCCGTTCTCCTGCGGACATTGTTCTTCGCGTTGGGGTGGGAGAGTATCGCCAGCCAGGGGTCGGTCGCTATCGAGACGGGCGTTTCCACGCTCATCATCATCTTCGTCGCCGAGTTCCTGCCCAAGTCCGTCTTCCGCAACAACCCCAATTTCTATTACCGGGCCCTCGCTCCCGTCATCTTCTTTTTCTACCTCCTGCTCTTTCCCATCGCACGGCTCACTACGCTCGTTTCCCACGGTATTCTCCGTCTGTTCGGGCGGCCCGTCGTCCGGCAGAGCGCGCAGCCCACTTTCAGCCGCGACGATTTGGCCGCCTTGCTCGATTCCAACGGTTCCGACCCCGGGCCCGAGCCCGACAACGAGCTCAAGCTCTTTCAGAACGCCCTCGATTTCGCCGACCTGCGCGTGCGCGACTGCATGGTTCCCCGCGTCGACATCGAGGCCGTCGACGCCGATTCCACCTCTGTCGAACAGCTCACCGCCCGTTTCGCCGATACCATGTACTCGCGGATTTTCGTTTGGCGCGGCAACATCGACAACATCATCGGTTACGTCAATTCCAAAAGTCTCTTCACCCGGCCCGCCACCATCGGCGAGGTCATCATGGAGGTCAGCTTCGTTCCCGAGACCATGCCTTTGCAGCTCGTCCTCCAGAATTTCATCAAGCACCGCTCCAACGTCGCCGTCGTCATCGACGAGTTCGGCGGGACTGCCGGTATCATTTCTTTGGAGGACGTGCTGGAGCAGATTTTCGGCGAGATCGAGGACGAGCACGACGTGCCCGATCTGACCGAGAAGCAGGTCGCTCCCGACGAGTTCGTCTTCTCTTGCAGGCTCGAGGTCAAGTATCTCAACGAGAAGTACGGTCTCGGTATCGAGGAGAGCAAGGAGTACGATACGCTCGCCGGGTTCATCATCTGTCATTACGAGGGTATCCCCACCGCGGGCGAAACGCTCCTCGTCGGCGATCTCCAGCTGCGGATGCTCCGTACCACCCGTTCGCGCATCGAGTTGGCCCGGGTGAAAAAATTGGCCTGATACGGCGGTTTTTCCGATTAATTTTCCTATATTTGTTCGTTTATTTCCGCAAACAACAATAATTTACATTCCAATATGGCAAGTTTGAATACTTTACGCACCAAGTTCGGCGTCGTGCTTTCGGTCATCATCGCCCTCGCCCTCTTGGCTTTCATTCTCTCGTTGAGGGACGACATGGGTTTTTCGGGCAACGACCCCAAGGTCGGTGAAATCGACGGCTCGAAGGTCGCCTATTCCGAGTATTACGACATCTACGAGCAGGTCCGCGAGCAGTCCGGCGCCCAGGAGAGCGACGAGCAGCAGTCCGCTTTGCTCGCCAATACCGCCTGGCAGACCCTCGTCGCCCGGCGGGTCCTCGCGCCCGGTTTCGAGAAGGCCGGTCTGTGGGTTTCCGAGCAGGAGCGGCAGGCCATGATCGCCGGCAAGGAGTATTCGCCCGTCTTCTACCAGGCTTTCGCCGACCCTCGTACTGGGGTTTATAACGTTGCCGTCGTCAGCCGTTTCCTCGCCGACGCCGAGGCCAATCCGCAGGCCATGCTTACTTGGAAGCAGCTCAACGAGCAGGCACGTCTCGAGCGTGCTACCCGCAAGTTCGCCGCTTTGGTGCGCGGCGGTGCCTTCGCTAATTCGCTCGAGGTCGCCAGCGGCGTCAAGGCTGCCAACGACAAGTTCTCCGGCAGGTGGTTCGGCAAGCAGTATGCGTCGGTCCCCGATTCGCTCATCCATATTTCCAACAGCGACATCAAGGCTTATTATAAGAAGCATAAGAACGCATTCAGGCAGTTGCCGTCGCGTACGTTCTCGTACGTCGTCTTCGAGGTCGAGCCTACCGACGACGACTTGCTCGCTTTGGAGCAGACCGTGCAGGAGGTCGGGGCGCAGTTCGCCGGGACTTCCGAGCTGAAGTCTTTCGTGCGGGCCAACCGCAACGGCCATATCGCCGAGAATTACGTTTCGGCCGCTCAGCTCACCGACGAGGAGGCTGCCGCGCTTTTGGCTGGCAAAACTTACGGGCCTGTCCTCAAGAACAACGAGTGGACCATGGCACGCGTGCTCGATTCCAAGGTCGTGCCCGATTCGCTCGGTATCCGTCACATCGTCCTTCCGTATTCCGAGGAGGAGTTGGCCGACAGCCTTTTGACCGTCATCCGCCGCGGCGGTAACTTCGCCGAGCTCGCGGCCCGTTATTCCGTTTACGATCAGACCGCGGCCAACGGCGGCGAGGTCGGGGTTCTGCCTTTCTCGTCGTTCACGGGTGAGTTCGCTTCTGCGCTCTCCGGTGTCAAGACGGGCGACGTCGTCAAGGTCGCTTCCGGCGACGCCATCCAGTTGTTGCAGGTTTACCGTGCCGGGCGTCCCGTCAAGCACGTGCAGGTCGCTTCCATCGTCTATCCCGTCGAGGCTTCGGCCGCTACCGTGCGCGATGCCCATAACCAAGCCCTTTCGTTCACCGTCAACGCCAAAGGTTCCGCCGAGGCTTTCAGCGAGGCCGCTTCCGCCGCCGCGCTCACTCCGCGCGTCGCTACCCTCACGCAGGGCGAGCGTACCGTCCGGGGGTTGGAGGATTCGCGTGACGTCGCACGTTGGGCTTACGACGCTGACGAGGGCGATTTGTCCGAGATTTTCAAGGTCGGCAAGGATTATGTCGTGGCGCTTCTGACCGACATCGACAACGACGAGTATATGCCCGTCAAGGAGGTGGCTCCGCAGATTCGCGCGCAGTTGCTCCGCGACAAGAAGTTCGACGCCATCCGTAAGGAGCTTTCGGGCGCTTCGCTCGACGAGCAGGCCGCCAGTCTCGGTGCGCAGGTGCAGGATTTCAGCAACGTCGTTTACAATGTTTATTACTTCGACGGCGCAGGTACCGAGCCTCGGCTCATCGGGGCCATCGCTTCCGCCACCGAGACCGGGGCCATCTCCGAGCCCGTCAAGGGTTTCAGCGGCCTTTACGTCTTCCAGGTCGATAATATCGAGCATGGCGACGCCCAGTCTGCCGACGGCGAGAAGGTCCGCGCTCAGGCTTTGGCCGAGAGCCGGGTGGCTCAGTTGGTCTTCCCCGCCGTCCAGCAGCTCGCCGACATCAAGGATTTGCGCGGCAAGTATTTTTAGTCGCGTTTTCGTCATAGGTTATAAAAAAGAGCCGGGTTCTTCCCGGCTCTTTTCTTTCCTCCCTTCCCCGATTTGCCGAGTTAATAAGGAATAGTGGATAATCAGTTCGCGACAATATTTTGCAGCATAGGTTAATTATTCATGATTAACTATACATTATTCATTGTTTTGTCATTCTGAGCGTTAGCGAAGAATCTTCTTTTCTCTCGTCCTTGCGAGCGAGTGCAGCGGGTGTGTTCGTATGCAATCAGTAAGGGCCTTTCCCGATTTTCGGGAAAGGCCCTCGCTGCGTTTGGATTCGGTCGCGTTTATTCTTCCAGCAAGATTTCAAGTATCTTGATGGCGGCCGTCGCAATCGGAGTGCCGGGGCCGAAGATGGCCGCCGCTCCGTCGCGGTAGAGTTCATCGTAGTCTTGCGCCGGGATTACTCCGCCCACGATTACAATGATGTCTTCGCGGCCCAGTTTCTTCAGTTCCGCAATGATTTGCGGTACCAGCGTCAGGTGTCCGGCGGCCAGCGACGATACGCCCACTACATGGACGTCGTTTTCGACGGCTTGGCGCGCCGCTTCTTCCGGCGTCTGGAACAGCGGGCCCATGTCCACGTCGAATCCGATGTCGGCATAGCCCGTCGCTACCACTTTCGCTCCGCGGTCATGGCCGTCCTGGCCCAACTTGGCTATCATCACACGGGGTTGACGGCCTTCTTTCTTGGCAAATTCGGCGCACAGTTCCTTCGCGCGCTCGAACGACTGGTCTTTTTTCACTTCCGAACTGTAAACTCCCGATATGGAGCGGATTACTGCTTTGTAGCGGCCTACGACTTCTTCGCAGGCGTCCGATATTTCGCCCAGCGTCGCGCGGACCTTGGCCGCTTCTACGGCCAGTTCCAGCAGGTTGCCCTGCTTGGTCTTCACGCATTCCGTGATGGCGGCCAGCGCTTTCTTCACGGCCGCTTCGTCGCGGTTCGCACGCAGTTCCTGCAGGCGTTTCACCTGGCTTTCGCGTACCGCCGTGTTGTCCACCGCAAGAATGTCTATCGGCGCTTCCTTGGCCAGGCGGTATTCGTTCACACCGATGATCTTCTGTTCGCCCGAGTCGATGCGGGCCTGGGTGCGGGCCGACGATTCTTCGATGCGCATCTTCGGGATGCCCGTCTCGATGGCCTTGGCCATGCCGCCCAGTTTCTCGATTTCCTCGATGTGTTCCCACGCCTTGCGGGCGATTTCGTTGGTCAGCGTCTCCACATAGTAGGAGCCTGCCCACGGGTCCACCTCACGGCATACCGAGGTCTCCTCCTGGATGTAGATTTGCGTGTTGCGCGCGATTCGGGCCGAGAAGTCCGTCGGCAGGGCGATGGCTTCGTCCAGTGCGTTGGTGTGCAGCGACTGGGTGTGGCCCAGCGCGGCGCCCATCGCTTCGATGGCCGTGCGGGCTACGTTGTTGAACGGGTCTTGTTCCGTCAGCGACCAGCCCGAGGTCTGCGAGTGGGTGCGCAGCGCCAGCGACTTGGGGTTCTTCGGGTCGAATTGCTTCACGATTTTGGCCCACAGCATGCGGGCCGCGCGCATCTTGGCGATTTCCATGAAGTGGTTCATGCCGATGGCCCAGAAGAACGACAGGCGCGGTGCGAACGCGTCGATCGACATGCCGGCGTTGACGCCCGCGCGCAGGTATTCCAGACCGTCGGCCAGCGTGTAGGCCAGTTCGATGTCGGCCGTCGCTCCGGCTTCCTGCATGTGGTAGCCCGAAATCGAGATGGAGTTGAACTTGGGCATGTGCTTCGAGGTGTACTCGAAGATGTCGGCAATGATGCGCATCGAGAATTCGGGCGGATAGATATAGGTGTTGCGCACCATGAATTCTTTCAGAATGTCGTTCTGAATCGTTCCCGACAGCTGGTCGAGCGTGCAGCCCTGTTCCAGACCCGTCACGATGTAGAACGCCAGCACCGGAAGCACGGCGCCGTTCATCGTCATCGACACCGACATGCGGTCCAGCGGAATGCCGTTGAACAGCACCTTCATGTCTTCTACCGAGCAGATCGACACGCCCGCTTTGCCTACGTCGCCCACCACGCGCGGGTGGTCGGCATCATAGCCGCGGTGCGTCGCCAGGTCGAACGCCACCGACAGACCTTTCTGTCCGGCCGCCAGGTTGCGGCGGTAGAAGGCATTCGATTCTTCGGCCGTCGAGAATCCGGCGTACTGGCGGATGGTCCACGGGCGCATCACGTACATCGTCGAGTAGGGGCCGCGCAGGAACGGGGCGATGCCCGCCGCGTAGTTCAGGTGTTCCATGCCCTCCAGGTCCTCGGCCGTGTAGGTGCCTTTGACCGGGATGCGTTCGGAGGTCAGCCACGGTTCCGTCTGGCCGCATTTCTTCGTGGCGCAGCAGCTTTTCTGTGCGGCCGCGTCGTATTTCAGTTCCGAAAATTTAGCTCTCATAGTCAGATTCCCATTTCTTTAAGGTAGAACTTCAGTGTTTCGAGCACGTTCGACTTCACGTTGATGAAGTTCGTGATGCCCTGCGCTTCCAGTTCGGGTGCGCAGGCCGGAGCTCCGGCCACCACCAGGATGGCCTTGCCGCCAAGCAGTTCCTTGATTTTCGGCGCTGCTTCGGCGTAGTCGTCGTCCGAGGCGCAGACTACCACGATTTCGGCTTTCGATTCGAGGGCCGCGGCAACGCCGTCTTCGAGCGATTTGAAGAACGTGTTGTCCTGCACGCGGATTCCGGCGCATGCGAAGAAGTTGCACGAGAACTGCGCACGGGCACGGGCCATCGCCAGGTTGCCGCACGTGAGCATGAACGCCTTGGGCTGCTTGCCCGAGCGGTCCACATGCAGACGCATCTCCTCGAACGCCATCGCACCTCGGTAGGGGGTCAGTACGTTGCCTTCGGCGGCGGCACGCGTTACCGTGTCGGCCGTGATTTCGGCGGGCGCCACTTCCGTGAAGTTGGGGAATTGGTTGGCGCCTAAGAGAATCTGACGGCGCGTAGCGATGTTCTTGTCCTTGTTGGCGGCCGAAGCCTTGACTTTCTCGACGATGACGCCGGCTTTGTAGGCCGCTGTGTAGCCGCCCTTCTCCTCGATTTCAAGGAAGAGCTTCCACGCTTCGTCGGCGATGGACTGCGTGAGGTTCTCGATGTAGTACGAGCCGCCCGCCGGGTCGACTACCTGGTCGAAGTGCGATTCGTGCTTGAGCAGCAGTTCCACGTTGCGGGCAATGCGCTTGGCGAATTCGGTCGGCGCCTCGAACGCTCGGTCGAACGGCGTCACCTCCAGCGAGTGCACCCCGCCGATGGCGGCCGACATGGCTTCCGTCGTGCCGCGCAGCATGTTGACATAGGGGTCGTAGACGGTCTGGTTCCAGCGCGAGGTCTCGGCGTGGATCAGCATCTTGCCTGCGCAGTTCTTCTCGGGGTTGTAGCCCTTGACGATGTTGGCCCACAGCATGCGCGCGGCGCGCAGTTTGGCGATTTCGAGGAAATAGTTGGACGAAACGCTGAACGAAAAGCGCATCTTGCGCGCTACTTCGTCGACGGTCAGCCCGGCTTCCGTCAGCCGTACTAAGTAGTCATGACCGGCCGAGAGGGCGAACGCCAGTTCCTCGACGATGGTCGAACCCGAGTTGCCGAAAATCTGCGCCGAAACGTTGATGACGCGGATGTGCTTGTATTCCTTGGTCTTGCGGAGCAGTTCGGCGATACGGTCGAAGCACTCCTTGCCGTCGGGCGAGCAGAAGTCGCCCTTGGACGAAAGGTTCTTGACCAGCGGGTCGATGACGAACATGATGCGGGCGTCTTCCTTGGCTATGCCCTCCTTTTCGAGTTTGGCCAGCACCAGGTCGGCGAAGCGCCCCATCTTCTCGCCGCAGAATACGAGGTCGACGGCAGGCAGGTGGATGTCGCGCAGGAGCGTGTCGAGCTCGGCGGCCGAGAAGTCGGCCTTGGCGATGTGGAAGCCCAGCGAGTCGACGCCCGAACCCAAGAGCTGCAACGCTTCAGCGTTGGCTGTCGAAGCGTCGGCGACGGTCACCGTCTGGTGTACGCGCCAGCGGTTGTGGGCGTGCGTGCCGCGCACGTAGGGGAACTCGCCCGCCTGCGAGCCCAGGAAGCGCAGACCTTCGAGGTTCTCGGCGCGGTAGTAGGGCCGCACGTTGAATCCTTCGCCCGTGCGCCATACCAGTTTGCGTTCGTAGTCAGCACCTTTCAGGTCGGCCGTAATCGCCTCTTCCCACTGTGCGGTCGGCACGGCCGGGAATTCGGCGAACAGCTTTTCTTGTTTGGTATTTGCCATAACTATTTTGAGATTAGTTGAATGTGCTTTCAAATTGCACGTAAAGGTATAAAATAATTGGTGAATAATAAATAAGGAATAATTAATAATTGATGTTCATTGTCATTTTGAGGAGCGGCGCGACGAAAAATCTTCGGCATCGCTATTCGTGTGTGTTATGCGTTATTTATTCCAAAATTATCCTATAATACTTCAAAATTCCGGAAAATCGAAAATCGGAGTTTCCGGAAGAATTGCTTGAAAATTCACTATGTTTTCGGAAAAATGACCCAAAAAATCGGTGCATGTGCGAAAAATCACACCGATTTTCCGGAAAAACGATGAAAAATTACGCGTTTTTGCTAAAAAGTGCGATTTTTTGAAAACAACGAAAACGAAAAGTTTTTACCTTTGTCCGCAGATCCGGCGGCGAGCGAACGCCGGGCGAAAACTGCAAATCCCAAAATCGGAAAATCATGTCGTTACTCAGGTTCAAGATGGTCGATGCGGCCATCAACCACACGGCCGCCGAGGTGAAGATTCCCGCCGGCCGGCCCTCGGACTATTTCGGCGCCAAGGTCTTCGGACGCGATGCCATGCGCAAGTACTTGGACAAAAGCACGTTCAACGCGCTTGTCAACACCATGGAGAACGGCACGCCGCTGCCCTTCGACATCGCCGACAGCGTGGCTGCCGGCATGCGCCAGTGGGCGTTGGAGCACGGCGCCGACCACTATACCCACTGGTTTCAGCCGCTGACGGGCGGTACGGCCGAGAAGCACGACGCGTTCGCCGAGCCGGACAACTGCGGCGGGGTGCTGGAAGCGTTTTCGGGCAAGCTGCTCGTGCAGCAGGAGCCCGACGCGTCGTCGTTCCCCAACGGCGGTATCCGCAACACTTTCGAGGCGCGCGGTTATTCGGCGTGGGACCCTGCGTCGCCCGCTTTCATCGTCGACACGACGCTCTGCATCCCGACCGTCTTCATCGCCTATACGGGCGAGGCGCTCGACTACAAGGTGCCCCTGCTGCGTTCGCTGACCGCCGTCGACAAGGCCGCTACGGAGGTATGCCATTACTTCGACAAGAACGTCGAAAAGGTCGTGTCGTATTTGGGCTGGGAGCAGGAGTATTTTTTGGTCGACGAAAGTTTGTGGGCCATCCGCCCCGACCTGGTGCTGACGGGCCGCACGCTCATGGGCCACGAATCGGCTAAGAACCAGCAGCTCGAAGACCACTATTTCGGGGCTATCCCCACGCGCGTCATGTCGTTCATGAAAGAGTTGGAATACGAATGTCTGCTGCTGGGCATTCCCGTCAAGACGCGTCATAACGAGGTGGCGCCCAACCAGTTCGAGCTGGCCCCCGTCTACGAGGAAGCCAACCTTGCCAACGACCACAACCAGCTGCTGATGACCATCATGGACAAGATAGCCCGCCGCCATCGGTTCCGTGTGCTGCTGCACGAAAAGCCGTTCAAGGGCATCAACGGTTCGGGCAAGCACAACAACTGGTCGCTGGGCACCGACACGGGGGTGAACCTGCTCGGCCCGGGCAAAACGGCGTCGGAGAATCTGCAGTTCATTACGTTCCTGGTCAACGTCGTCTCGGCGGTCTACAAGCATAACGGCCTGCTGAAAGCCTCCATCATGAGTGCGACGAACGCCCACCGTCTGGGCGCCAACGAAGCGCCCCCGGCCATCATTTCGACGTTCCTCGGGTCGCAGGTCTCGGCCGTTTTAGACAAATTGGCCGCGTCCAAGGGCGACGACGCCATCCGCTTCGACGCCAAGAACGTCTTCAAGATGAGCGGCATTTCGCATATCCCGACGCTGCTCTTGGACAACACCGACCGCAACCGCACCTCGCCGTTCGCCTTCACGGGCAACCGCTTCGAGTTCCGCGCCGTGGGTTCGTCGGACAACTGCGCCGAGGCGATGATTACGCTCAACACGGCCGTGGCCGACGAACTCACGCACTTCAAGCAGGCCGTCGACGCCAAAATCGAAGCCGGGGCCAAGAAAGAAAAGGCCATCTACGAAGTCTTGAAGAAGATGATCAAGGAGTGCCGCGCCGTCCGCTTCGACGGCAACGGCTATTCGGACGAATGGAAGACCGAAGCCGCGAAGCGCGGGCTCGACTGCGAGACTTCCACGCCGCTGGTTTTCGACCGCTACCTCGACAAGGAGTCGCTGCGGATGTTCGGCGAGATGGGGGTTTACACCCGGGTCGAACTCGAAGCCCGCACCGAGGTGAAGTGGGAGACCTACACCAAGAAGATTCAGATCGAGGGCCGTGTGCTGGGCGACCTGGCGATGAACCACATCGTTCCTATCGCGTCGAAGTACGAAGCGCTGTTGTTGGACAAGGTCTACAAGCTCCAGCAGATTCCCGAACTGAAGTCGACGGCCGACATCGCCCTTATCAAGAAGATACAGGACCACACGACGGCGATTCAGAGACTGACCGACGAGATGACCGAAGCGCGCAAGAAGGCCAACCGCATCGAGGACCAGCGCGAAAAGGCCGTCGCCTACCACGACACCGTGGCGGTCTTCTTCGACGAAATCCGCCACCATATCGACAAGCTCGAAGAGATCGTCGACGACCAGATATGGCCCCTGCCCAAGTACCGCGAGCTGCTCTTTATCCGGTAGGCGCGCTCACGGTCCGCATTTTCCGCTCCCTGTCGCAGTTGTTTCGGCAGGGAGCTTTTTGTGCGCTCCGCTCTGTGGTCCCGGAGCCGCGGCAGACCGCAATGACATTTTTAATTCCTAATGTTTAATTCTTAATTCGGTTTTCCCTATCTTTGCACGTATGATCGACCGGGAGACAGTAGACCGCATCTATGCCGCCGCCAATATCGTGGATATTGTCGGCGACTTCGTCACGCTCAAGCGCAAAGGCGTGAACTACCAGGCGTGCTGTCCGTTCCACAACGAGAAGACCCCGTCGTTCGTCGTTTCGCCCTCCAAGGGCGTCTACAAGTGTTTCGGCTGCGGCAAGGGCGGCAACGCCGTGACGTTCCTGATGGAGCACGAGAACGTCACCTATCCCGAAGCGCTCAAGATGGTGGCCAAGCGCTACGGCATCGAGGTCAAGGAGAAGGAGCTCACCCCCGAGGAGGAGCGGCGCAACAACGACCGCGAATCCATGTTTGCGCTCAATGGTTGGGCGGCCGACTACTTCGCTGACTATCTGCACCACGAGAGCGAGGGGATGAGCGTCGGCATGGCCTATTTCCGCCAGACGCGCGGCATGACCGACGCCACGATTCAGAAATTCGGCCTCGGTTTCTGCCCGGCCAAGGGCGACAAGATGTCCAAGGACGCGCTGGCCGCCGGGTACAAGGAGGAATTCCTCCTCTCGACGGGCCTGTCGCTCAAGCGCGAGAGCGACGGTTCGCTCTTCGACCGTTTCCACGACCGGGTGATGTTCCCGGTCCACAATATTTCGGGCCGTATCGTGGCGTTCGGCGGCCGTACGCTCCGCACCGACAAGAAAGTCGCCAAGTACCAGAATTCGCCCGAGAGCGAGATATACAGCAAGAAGCGCGAACTCTACGGTCTCTATTTCGCCAAGAAAGCCATCCAGCAGCAGGACTTCGCCATCATGGTGGAGGGCTACACCGACGTCATTTCGATGCACCAGGCCGGGGTCGAGAACGTCGTCGCGTCGTCCGGTACGTCGCTCACGACGGAGCAGATACGCCTGCTGAACCGCTTTACGAAGAACATCACCGTTATCTACGACGGCGATTCGGCGGGTATCCATGCGTCGCTGCGCGGTATCGACATGATCCTCAAGGAGGGCATGAACGTGCGCGTCGTGCTGCTGCCTGAGCCCGAGGACCCCGATTCGTTCGCCCGGAGCCACACGGCGGCCGAACTGCAGGAGTATATCCGCACCAACGAACAGGATTTCCTGGCGTTCAAGGCCAAGCTGCTGTTGGAGGACGCGCAGGGCGACCCCATCAAGAAGGCGTCGCTTATCGGCGACATGGTGCAGTCCGTCGCGCAGATTCCCGATTCCATCCAGCGGGCCGTCTACATCAAGGAGTGCGCCCGCATCATGGAGATCGACGAACAGATTCTCATCTCCGAGGTGGCGCGCAAGCGGCTTTCGACCACGGGCGACCGCGAGACCGACGAATTCGTGCGGCGGCAGACGACCCTGCGCCGCGAGACGCCGCGCGAACCCGAGGTGGAGTACGTGCGCGAGGTCGAGGCCGGTAGCAGCACCGATGCGCTGGAACGCGAGCTGTGCAAATACCTGCTCAAGTACGGGCATTGTTCGTTCGACTTCAAGGAGGGGCGCACCATGGTGGCGTGCAACGTGGCCGAGGTCATCTTCGACGAGCTGGCCGACGGCGGGCTGACGTTCCGCAATCCCCAGTATGACAAGATACGCGCGGCCTATTGCGAGCAATGGCAGCAGTCGGGCGTGGGGGTCGAGGTTCCGGCGCATCTGTTCACCAACCACAGCGACCCCGAGGTGTGCAACGTGTCGGTCGACTTGCTTTTTTCGGACGACAACTATGTGCCCAGCGAGCTCTGGAAGCGCAAGGACGTGCATGTGGAGAGCGACGCCGAGATGTTGGCCGTGGGGGTGCCCAAGGCCGTGGCGCTCTACAAGACCAAGGTCATCGAGGGGTTGATAAAGGAGTGCCAGGCCAAGCTCGGCGACGAACTCACCGACGAACAGGTGACCGAAATCATGCAGCGGCTCGCCGCCCTGAACCGCGCCAAGGTGACCATGGCCCGGAAACTGCAAAGACTTATATTATAAGGTGGAAATTAAAAAGAGGGCGGGCTTCGGGTCGTACACGCATCGCTGCGCATACCGTGTGCAAACAGAAAATAAACAGAAAGATGTGTAAAACATATCTGAAAAGATAAAGAAATTGGTTACCTTAAACCGATTCCCGCCCTCTGCGACCATACGTTGCAATTCGCGTGCCGTTTTGGCCGATGCGGGGGCACGGACGGGACATCGGCCGGAAAACCGAGGACAAGGCAATGAGCGAACAGAAAAAAATCAATATCCGGAACAAGCGGGCCACCTTCGATTACGAAATTCTCGAAGAGTGGACCGCAGGCATCGTGCTGGTCGGCACCGAAATCAAGTCGGTGCGTGCCGGAAAGGCTTCGATGACCGATTCCTACTGCTATTTCGACAAGGGCGAGGTGTGGATACGCGGGGTCAACATCGCCGAATACGATTGGGGTACTTGTAACAACCACGCGCCGCGCCGCGACCGCAAACTCCTGCTGACGGCCCGCGAAATCGCCAAGCTCCAGCGCCTTGCGCAGGATAAGGGGCTGACCGTCGTGGGGCTGCGGCTCTTTCTCAACGACCGCGGTTTGGCCAAGGTCGTCATCGGGCTGGCCCGCGGCCGCAAGTCCTACGACAAGCGCGAGTACCTCAAGGAGAACGACGCGAAGCGCGAGATGGACAAGGCGCTGAAAAACTTCAGGCGATGATTCGGGCGCTCTTTTTCGACGTCGACGGTACGCTCGTGAGTTTCGCGACCCACCGGGTGCCCGACTCTACGCGCGAAGCGTTGGCGGCGGCCCACGGGCGCGGCGTGCGGATTTTCATCGCCACGGGCCGGGCCGCGGGAGACCTGGGGCTCATAGCCGGGATTCCGCGCGACGGGGTGGTGGCGCTCAACGGGGCCGAATGCCGGCTCTCCGACGGCGAGTGCATCGCCTGCCGCCCGATTCCGCAGGCCGATTTCGAGCGCAGCATGGAGTTGGCCGAGGAGCTGGGATTCGCCGTGGCGCTGGAGTTCGACGACGGGATTTTCGTGGACCGTGTGACCCCCGAAGTGGTGCGAATGGCGCATTCCATAGCCCACCCCGTGCCGGAAGCCGTGGACCTGCGGGCGCTGTTCGCCCGACGCACCTGTTGCCAGATGTGCTTTTTCTGCAACGAGGAAACCCAGCGGCGCATCATGCCGCAGCTGCCCGGGCTGGCGGCCAACCGTTGGTGCCCGATTTTCACCGACATCAACGCCTGCGGGACCGACAAGGCCAAAGGCGTGGCGGCAATGGCGGCCCGGTTCGGATTGGCGGCCGACGAAATCATGGCGTTCGGCGACGGCGGCAACGACATACCCATGCTGCGGGCCGCAGGCGTCGGCGTGGCGATGGGCGAGGCGGGCCCCGAGGTGCAGGCCGCGGCGGATTATGTCACGGATTCGGTCGACGACGACGGAATCCGCAAGGCGCTGATTCGTTTCGGCGTAATCGGTAGCGAAAATTAAAAATGAAAAATTAAGAATTAAAAATTGATCGGACGGTCTCTGTTTATGCTTACGGGGCAATGACTTTGCGCGGGGCCCGGCTCGCGCTTACAGCGCGACCGCCCCAGCCGGGCCCGCGAGCGGCCGAATGACAAAATGCAATCTCAGCCCTCGCTTATTCGCAAAATGTTTGATTTTGCTTGCGCTCGGCATAGCCTGCAAGCACTCTCTGCCTTCGCTTATTCGCAAAATTCACTTTTCACCTCTGAAAAACATGTCTCTGATTCTTTGTATCGAAACCGGCACCGACATCTGTTCGGTGGGGATTGCCCGCGACGGCGAGCTGGTCTCTCTGCGCGAAAGCGACGAGGGCCGCGACCACGCCCGCAAGGTGGGGCTTTTCGTCGACGAGCTGCTGCGCGAAACGGGCATTGCGCCCGACGAGCTCGACGCGGTGGCCGTGGGCAAGGGGCCCGGTTCCTACACGGGGCTGCGCATCGGCGTGTCGTTCGCCAAAGGGCTCTGCTACGGCTTGGGCAAACCGCTGTTGGCGGTCGGGTCGCTCGACGCGCTGGCCGAAGTGGCGCGCGAGGACCACGAGGCCGGGATTCTCGCGGTCGGCGACTGGGATCGGGCGCTGCTGTGCCCGATGGTCGATGCCCGGCGTATGGAAGTCTATGCGCAGGTGTTCGACAGCGCAGGCGCGGCGCAGTCGGAGGTGGTGGCCGAGGTGGTCGGCGCGGAGAGTTTCGCGGCGTTCCGGGCGGAGGGCCGTCCGTTCGTCATCTTCGGCAACGGTGCCCGCAAGTGCGCCGAGGTGCTGCCCGACGCGCAGTTGGTCGAGGTGGCGCCGTCGGCCCGCGGGCTGGCGCGCCTGGCCCAGCAGGCGTTCGGCGAGGGCCGCACGGAAGACGTCGCGTACTTCGAGCCGTTCTATCTCAAGGATTTCGTCGTCACGACGGCGAAGAAAAAACTCTTCTAATCGTTCTCCTCCTCGCTGCCGGCGAGTTCGAGCGTGCGGGGATCGTGCTGCCGCCTGGCTTGGAGCCGGGCGGTTTTGCGCAGGCGTTCGCCCACGCGGATGATGTTGTCGTTGCCGGTGCAGAGACGTTTGTGGGCGTCGTCGTAGGCGTCGCGGGCCTTGCCCAGCGCCGTGCCGACGCTTTCGAGCGAGGCTGTGAACGCCACCAGCTGTTCGTAGAGTTTCAGTCCGCAGGCGGCTATTTCCTTGGTGTTCTTGTCCTGGTCGTTGTATTTCCAGAGGTCGGCCACCAGCTTCAGCAGCGCGAACAGGTTGGTCGGCGACGAGACGATGACTTTCTTTTCGTAGGCGTCGGCCCAGATGGCCGGGTCGTTCTGCAAGGCCGCGAGAAAGGCCGGTTCGTTGGGGACGAACATGATGACGAAGTCGGGCGAATCCAAAAGCCGCTGGTACTCCTTGCGTCCCAGTTCGCTGACGTGCTGGCGCACCGACGCCACGTGGGCGGCCAGCTGGCGGCGGCGTTCCTCCTCGTCTTCGGCCGCCGTGTAGCCCAGAAAGGCCGTCAGCGAAACTTTCGAGTCGATGACGATGTGCTTCTTCTCCGGCAGGTGCAGCACCACGTCGGGCCGCAGGTTGCGTCCCTCGGCATCTTTGATGTTGTACTGCGTTTCGTAATGGATGCCTTTGAGGAGCGATGAGTTGTCGAGGATGGTTTCCAGGAGCATTTCGCCCCAGTCGCCCTGCACCTTGGAGTTGCCCTTGAGGGCGTTGGTGAGGTTCTGCGCCTCGGCCGAAATCGAACGGTTGAGCTCCATGAGCCGTTGCAGCTCGTTTTTCAGTTCACCGCGCTGCGAAGTCTGCGTGGTGTAGATTTCTTCGACGCGTTTGCGGAAGTCGGCGATGTTGTCCTTGAAAGGCTTGAGCAGCAGGTCGATGGATTCCTGGCTCGTCTGCCGGAAGCGCTGCGACTGCTCGCCGAGGATTTCGGTCGCTAAGTTGCGGAATTGGAGCCGCAGGGTCTCCTCCTCCTTTTCGCGGCGCTGTTTCTCCGCTTCGCGTTCTTCGGCCGTGCGGCGTTGCAGGGCCGCAAGTTCGGCTTCGGCGCGTGTGCGCAGGGCGTCGCTCTCGGCGCGGGACGCCGCGAGGATGCGCAAATCTTCCTGAGCGGCGGTTTTCTCTGCCGCAAGCCGCCGGGCTTCGCGCCGTTGCAGGATGCAGACGGCTGCAAGGGCTGCGGCAAGCGCCCCGAGGAGGACCAGGGCGATGATAAGGGTCGTATTCATACGCACGAAGGTAGTAAATAATTTCGAGCTGTGCAGGTCTGCGCACCGAATTTATGGGGCGGGGGCGTTGCGGCCTGCGATTTGTTTTGTATTTTTGTAAAAAATCCCCGCCTATGCCCCGTATAGTAGCCCCCTCGATGCTTTCGGCCGACTTCGGCCACCTCGACCGCGACACCCGCATGGTCCACCGCAGTGCCGCCGAATGGATTCATATCGACGTGATGGACGGCGTGTTCGTGCCCAACATCTCGTTCGGATTCCCGGTGCTGAAAGCCATCCGCAAGGCGTCGGACAAATGCCTGGACGTCCATCTGATGATTGTCGGGCCGGAACGTTACGTCGGGCGTTTCGCCGAAGCCGGGGCCGACATCCTTACGTTCCACTACGAAGCCACGGCCGACGTGAGGGCGTGCATCGGTTTGATTCGCAAGGCCGGGGCGCGGGTGGGTATTTCCGTCAAGCCCGCCACTCCGGTCGGGGTGCTGCGCGACATCCTGCCGTTGGTCGACATGGTGCTGATAATGAGCGTCGAGCCCGGTTTCGGCGGGCAGGCGTTCATCCCCGAAGCGTTGCAGAAAATCGCCGACTTGCGGGCAATGGCCCGCCAGCAGGGGCTCGACACCCTTATCGAGGTCGACGGCGGTATTTCGGCCCGCAATGCAGGCGAAATCTACGCCGCCGGGGCCGACATCTTGGTGGCGGGCAGCAGCGTGTTCGGCGCCGCCGACCCCGAAGCCGAAATCGTCCGGATGCTCGGAGCTTGAATTCCCCGCCGGCAATGGGGCGATTGTCGCGATAAATCGCTACCTTTGTCGCTATGATTTCATTGGACAACCTGACGGTCAGCTACGGCGGCTGGACCCTTTTCGACAATATCTCGTTTCTGATAAACCCCAAGGACCGCATCGGGCTCGTGGGCAAGAACGGCGCGGGCAAGACTACGCTGCTGCGCATCATCACGGGCGAGCAGCAGCCCACGTCGGGCGCCGTGACGGTCAACGGCGAGTGTACCATCGGTTACCTGCCGCAGACCATGCGCGTGGCCGATACCACGACCCTGGCCGACGAGACGGCCAAGGCGTTCGAGGAGGTGCTGCGCATAGAGGCCGAAATCGAGCGGCTGACGCGCGAAATCGCCGAACGGACCGACTACGAGAGTGCCGACTACGAGCAGTTGCTCCATCGGCTCAACGACGCGCAGGACCACTACCATATTCTTGGCGGCGAGACGCGCGACGCCGACATCGAGAAGACGCTCTTGGGGCTGGGTTTCAAGCGCGAGGACTTCGGCCGTGCGACGAGCGAGTTTTCGGGCGGCTGGCGCATGCGCATCGAGTTGGCCAAGCTGCTGTTGCGCCGTCCCTCGATTTTTCTGCTCGACGAGCCGACCAACCACCTCGACATTGAATCCATCCAGTGGCTGGAGGAGTCCCTGCGCAATTACAGCGGCGCCGTGCTGCTGATTTCGCACGACCGGGCTTTTCTGGACAACGTGACCAACCGCACCGTCGAGCTGTCGTTGGGCAAGGTGACCGACTACAAGGTTTCCTACTCCAAATATGTGGTCCTGCGGGCCGAACGGCGGGCGCAGCAGCTGGCCGCCTACGAGAACCAGCAGCGCATGATCGAGAAGACCGAGGAGTTCATCGAGAAGTTCCGCTACAAGCCTACGAAGTCCAACCAGGTGCAGTCGCGCATCAAGCAGCTCGAACGCCTCGACCGGCTGGAGGTCGAGGAGGAAGACCTGGCGACGCTCAACATCAAGTTCCCGCCCGCGCCGCGTTCGGGGCAGGTGGTGGCCGAAATCAAGGATGCCGGGATGTCGTTCGGCGCGAAACGCGTGTTCGGCGGCGCGAACTTCACCATCGGCAAGGGCGACCGCATCGCGCTGGTGGGCCGCAACGGCGAGGGCAAGACGACCCTTGCGCGGATGCTCATCGGCCAGCTGACCCCCACCGAGGGGTCGGTCCGGCTGGGGGCCAACGTCAACATAGGTTACTATGCGCAGAACCAGGACGACCTGATGGACGGCGAATTCACGGTCTATGACACCCTCGACCGGGTGGCCGTGGGCGACATCCGCACGCGCCTGCGCGACATCCTGGGGGCGTTCCTGTTCCGCGGCGAGGACATCGACAAGAAGGTGAAGGTGCTCTCGGGCGGTGAACGGGCCCGGCTGGCGATGGCCCGCATGATGCTCGAACCGCGCAACCTGCTGGTGCTCGACGAGCCCACCAACCACATGGACATGCGCTCGAAAGACATTCTCAAGAGCGCCATCATGAAGTACGACGGCACGGTGGTGGTCGTGTCGCACGACCGCGAATTCCTCGACGGCATGGTCGACAAGGTCTACGAGTTCCGCGACGGCGCGGTCAAGGAGTATTTGGGCGGCATCTACTATTTCCTGGAAAAGCGCAAACTCGAATCGTTGCAGGAAATTGAGCGGCACGACGCTCCCGAGAGGTCCAAAGGCGTCCCCGAGAAATCCGGCGCCGCTTCCGGCAAACTCTCCTACGAGCAGAAAAAGGAGCAGGAGAAGTTGGTGCGCAAGCTCCGCAAGGCGGTCGAGACCATCGAAGCCGGGTTGGCCGACATTGAGCGGCAGATTGCCGATTACGACACGAAATTCGCCGCGGCGACCGAGTATAACGAAGCCGACTACAAGGCCTACAACGAGCTCAAGGCCCGTTACGACCACCAGATGCACGAGTGGGAGAAGGCTTCCTACGAATTGGAAATAACGGAAGAACAATAAGAAGACTTGTTTTGTCATTCTGAGCGAAGCGAAGAATCTTTTATGATGAACCGCTATTTCGTATATTTGATGGGCAGTGCGAACGGGCGGGCGCTGTATGCCGGAATGACGAATGATTTGGCGAGGAGAGTTCGGGAACATAAAGGCGGGGAAATTCCCGGTTTTACGAAGCACTATCGTTGCCATGAACTGCTTTATTACGAGGAATATACGGATGTGCGGGATGCCATCGCCCGGGAAAAGGAGATAAAAGGTTGGCTGCGGGAGAAGAAAGAGCGGCTAATCGCTTCGATGAATCCCCGAAGATCGGATTTGGCGGCAGACTGGTTTGAATAGATTCTTCGTCGCGCAGCTCCTCAGAATGACAAGGGGCGGGAGTATTATTGTTTTGTCATTCTGAGCGAAGCGAAGAATCTGTTTGAGTGTAGATTCTTCGTCGGGAAAACCCTCCTTAGAATGACAGGAATGTGCAGCGCTGAACGAAATGAAGAATCTGATGCAATGCAAATGATGATACTAAACGATATATGAACAATAATCTTATTTTCGGTATCCGCCCCGTGGCCGAAGCCATCGAGGCGGGCAAGCAAATCGAACGTCTCTACCTGCGCAAGGGGGCCGAGGGGCAATTGATGCAGGAGTTGAAGGACCTCTGCGCGCGGCACCGTCTGCGTTATCAGGAGGTGCCTGTCGAGAAGCTGAACCGCCTGACGCGCGGCAACCACCAGGGTGCTGTGGCGCAGATTGCCGCTATCGAGTATGTGGAGCTGGCCGACATTCTGGAACGGGTGCCCGAAGACGAAACGCCCCTCGTGGTGCTTTTCGACGGGGTGACCGACGTCCGTAACTTCGGCGCCATCGCCCGTTCGGCCGAATGCGCCGGGGCCCACGGTTTGATTGCGCCGCTCAAGAACTCCGCTCCGGTCAACGCCGAAGCGATCCGCTCGTCGGCCGGGGCGCTGACGACGATTCCGGTGTGCCGCGTGGGTTCGGTGCGCAACACGCTCAAGGCGCTGCAAGCCGAGGGATTCCAAGTGGTCGCCGCGACCGAAAAGAGCCGCAAGCTGCTCTACGACGCCGATTTCCGCAAACCGACGGTCCTTGTCATGGGGGCCGAGGATACGGGCATCTCGAAAGAAGTGCTGAAGATGTGCGACGAGCAGCTGGCCATTCCGCTCATCGGCCATATCGAATCGCTGAACGTCTCGGCCGCGGCTGCGGTGATGCTGTTCGAGGTCGTGCGGCAACGAATCAATGAATAGTGAATAATTAATAATGAATAGTTTTGGCCGGGTGCTCGCCTCTATTCGATAAAATCCTATGAAATTCAATCCGAAACATTATTGGCGCATCTTCCGCGAGGGGATGGTGCAGGTGGCGCGGAATTATCCGGTCGAGTTGCTGTTGGCCGTGTATGCGTGCGTGGTGTGGCTGGTGGCCTACGAGACCGATTGGTCGCAGGGCTTCTGTCGGGCGGCGGTCGTGCCGCTCTTCTTCGTGTTGGCGTTGGCCGTCAGCCGGTTAGCGGGCCGCGGGCCGTGGCGCAAGGTCTATTGGGTGGTGTGGATGCCCTTGGTTCCGCTGTCGCTGTGGAGCGGGCTGAACGACTGGGTCGGCGAGACGCAGTATCTTGTCAGCCTGCTGATTCTCTCGCCGCTGGCCCTGCTGATGTGCCGCCGCGAAGCCCGCAACGAATGTTTCGTGAGCGACGCCATCGTGTGGTTGCGGTCGCTGCTGCTGGCTGAATTGTTCGCCAATGTGGCGCTGGGGCTTTTCGCCGCTATTCTCTTTTCGACGACCTACATCTTCGGCCTGCAAGGCAGGTGGATCGACCACGTTTGGACCTATGCGGCGATTCTCTCCGAATCGTTGGCTGCGCCGTGCCTGTTTCTGATGATGGCCGAGCGGTGGCGCGACGCTCAGGTCAAGGCCAACCGGATTCTGGCGGTTCTGCTCGACTACATCGTGACCCCGGCGCTGCTGGTCTATACGGCCATCCTCTACCTCTATGCGGTCAAAATCGTGGTCGCGTGGTCGCTGCCCGCGGGCGGCGTGGCCTACCTGGTTTTCGGATTCACCATCACGGCGCTGGTCGTCAAGGCGTTGCAGTTAGTGCTGACTGAGCGCCGCTACGACTGGTTTTTCGACCGTTTCAGCCTGGTGTCGCTGCCGCTGCTGGTGCTTTTCTGGGTCGGCGTGGGGCGCCGCGTGGGCGAATACGGACTGACCGAGCCGCGCGTGTGGTTGGTGGCCTGCGGAGGGTTGATGACCCTTTGCGTGCTGTTGTTCCTTATGCGGCGGACGGCTCGTTACCGCTGGGTCTGCGCCGCTGGTTTCGTGCTCTTTGCGGCGCTGGCCTATGTGCCTGCGCTCGAACCCGAGCGCGTGGCCGTGCGTTCGCAGTTGCATCGTGCCGTGAGGATTGCCGGGGAGCTGGAGCTGCTCGACGGGGAGGGTGCTTTGCTGCTGGATGCTTTCCGGCAGATCGACAGCGCGAGCAAACCCCGGTTCCGCAATTTTTACGAAGCGGCGGACTACGTGGCTGACCGCGATACGGTGGCTTTCCGTCGCTTCGGCGTGCCGATGCGCGAAATCCGGAACGCGGTTCCGGCAGAATATTCCAATTATGTGCTCTACGGCTGGAATTCGGCGGCCGACACAGTGGAGGTGGTCGAGACGTTCTGGAGTGCGGAGACGCAACGGGGATTCCGTGTGGACGGAATCGGCGGCTATTCGGCGCTTTATACGGAGTGGCGGAGTTGGAATTCGGGGCAATATCCTTATTATGAATTGACCGACAGCACGTTGTACCTCCATTTTGCCGGGCTGCATCCCGATGTCGCCGTTCCGGCGGAGGAGCTTCTCGGCAATCTGCTGCGGCAGGCGGGCATCGCTCCGGGGAGCGTGCCGGACGAAGCGGCGATTCGGGAGAAAAACGACGAGCTGCTGGTTTACAGAAGCAAGGAACTGGCCGTCGTCTTTTCCGAAGTGTGGTTCGAGCGGAGCGATTCGGCGCTGCGGGTCGATAAGGTGTCGGTCGACGTCGTGCTGACCCGATGATTTCCGTCTTCGACCATCCGCGGCTGGGCGAGGTCGTGCTGTCGCAGTCGCCGCGGGCCCGGCGCGTCTCGATTCGGGTGCGGCCGTCGGGCGCCGTGCGGGTCTCGTATCCGCGCGGGGTGTCGCAGCGCCGGGCCCTGGCTTTCCTGGACGAAAAGGCCGGTTGGGTCGAAACGGCCCGTCAGCGCCTTGCGGCCCGCCGGGCAGCGCTGGCTCCTGCGCTTCCGCCCGAGGAAGAAAAGGCCCGCATCGAGGAGCTGCGCCGGGCGGCCAAGGCCGACCTGCCGGAACGCGCGGCCCGGCTCTCGCGGCAGACGGGACTGAGGTACGAAAAGCTCACCGTCCGTACGGCCCGCACCAAGTGGGGGAGTTGCTCGGCAAAGGGCAGCATCTCGCTGAGCCTCTTTCTGATGACCCTGCCCGAGCACCTGCGCGATTTCGTCATCATCCACGAGCTCTGCCACACCGTTCACCACGACCATTCACCGCGGTTCCACGCGCTGGTCGATCGACTCACGGGCGGGCACGAAAAAGCCCTCTCGCGTGAGCTGAGGGCTTTTTCGATTCGCTGAAAAGCGATTACAACTTCTTGTCGAGCAGTTTGCCGCTCTCGGAGAAAGTCAGCATCTGGTTGCTGTTCTGTCCGTGGATGTCGGCTTCGTAGTAGGTCGAACCGCGGCGCACGAGCTTGCGGGCTTCCTTGACCTGGAAACCGGGGAACTGCTTGGCGATGTAGGCGTTGGCGGCTGCGGGCAACTGCACGGCGGCGATTTCGTTGGTCGAGTTGATGAGCGTGCCTTCGGGCGAGATGTCAAGGCTGTAGTTGGCGCCGTCGATCTTGAACTCGGCGTTGTAGTAGTTGCCTTTCTCCTCGTAGTTCCACTCCACGGGCGAAACGCGCGGGTAGCTCTTCAACACGTAGCTTTTCACGACGGCCGGAACCGACGATTCCTTGATGTTGCCTGCGAAGACGCCTGCCGTAGCGAACAGAGCGACTGCCAGTGTGGCGAATGTTTTTTTCATAGCGAAAAAGATAATAAATTGGTGAAATACTCCTTGCGAGGTTTCTCAATCCATTATCAGTTGCAGGGTCAGCAGGTCGCGGAAGCCTTCCGGGGTGAGGGTCCAGTCGCGTTTGCAGCCGGTGCGGACGTATCCGGCCCGGCCGAACAGGCGCAGGCTCGCTGCGTTGGCGGCGTCCACCTCGCACCAGAGCTGATGAAGCCCCAGCGTGCGGCGGGCATAGCCTTCGAGCAGGCCGAGCGCTTCGGAAGCGTAGCCCCGGCACCGTTCGGACTTGTCGTAGACCAGTATGCCCACGCCCGCCCGGCGGTTGAGGGGGTCGAGCTCGAAGAGGTCGAGCGTGCCCGCGGCCTTTCCCTCGGGGTTCTCGATAATCAGTCGCAGCTGCCGCGTCAGATAGACGTCGGAGTGCTGCTCCTCGACGAATTTCATGAGCGCATGCCGCGAAAATGGTGCCAAAGTCCCGCTCACGCGCCATACCTCCGGGTCGTTTTCCCAAAGGTACATGATTTCCACGTCGTCCGGTTCCACGGCCCGCAGCCGCACCGTGGGGCCCTGCAATGCCGTCCGAGCCATCCGTTCAGCGATTTTCCGTTCCGGAGGGTTACACCAGGCCGATTACCTTGTTGCGGATAAGCATCGCCACGCCCCAGGCGTTGGCGTTTTCGCTCATCTTCGAGACGCGGAACTTGGTGTCCTTATATACAAGGTTGAGCGAATATTTGTTGGTCGCCGACTTGAGCGGCAGCATGATGTAGTCGCCCGCGGCCGCCAGGTTGCCGCCCACGATGACCGTCTCGGGGTTGAACGTGTTGATCAGGAACGCCACGGCCTTGCCCACTTTTTCGCCCGCTTCCTCGATAAGTTCGATGGAGAGATTGTCGTCGTTCTTCGCCGCGGCGATGATGTCGTCGATGTGGATGGTTTTCTGTTGGTCGTATTGTTCCCGCAGGATGGTGTTGACCCCTTTTTCGATCATCCGGCACATCTTGTCTTCGATGGCTATGCCCGACACTTCGGTTTCCAGGCAGCCTTTCTTGCCGCACGAGCAGATGATTTCGTTGTCGAAGAACGGGATATGGCCGAATTCGCCCGCAAAGCCGCTCTTGCCGCGGTAGAGTTGGCCGTCGACCACGATGCCGATGGCTACGCCGCGGCCCATGTGGAGGTAGAGTACGTTGCGGTCGTCCTTGGATTTGCCGCAGGTGTATTCCGCATAGCAGCGCGCGCGGGTGTCGTTTTCAAGCAGCACCCGGATGCCGACGCGTTCTTCGAGCAGGTCGCGCAGCGACTGTTCCGACGAGGTGAAGTATTTGTAGCTGCGGCCCGTTTCGGGGTTGACGCGGCCCGTCATGCAGACGCCCAGGCCCAGAATCTTGCCGCGGTCGATGCCGCAGTTGGCTATGAATTCTTCGATGCTGGTGCAGATGCGTTCCATGCACTGCGGGCGGTCCTGCAGCTCGAACGTGAAGTCGTTTTCTTCTTTGATGATGTTGTTCTGCAGGTCGGTAATCAGAAACCGCATGTTGTCGCGGCCCACGTTGACGCCTGCGAAGTAGATGGCCGAATTGGCCAGTCCGAAGACGTTGGGGCGGCGTCCGCCCGGGGTTTCGACCTTGCCCAGGTCGGAAACGATGTTTTCGTCGACCAGTTCCTGCACCAGTTTGGTGATGGTCGGGACGCTGATGTGCAGTTCCTTGGTCAACTCCGAGAGCGTGCACTCGCCGTTGATGGCCATGTGCGCGATGATGTTGCGCTTGATAAGGCTGTTCTTGTGGGAGATGCCTTTGAGGGTTTCGTCTTCGTGCTTGTTGAAAAATTCGGTCAGCGATGTCATTCTCTGTATGTTTTGTTGCGAACGGTGCAAATATAACGAATTATTTTAGAAACGGCGATTGTTTTTAATCAATTTTAATAATCTTCGCCCGACCCGACCGCATATAAAAAGGAAGACTTCGGTTGCGAAGTCTTCCTTTCGGTGTGTGTGAGGCAGTTGCCTACAGCGTCGATTTCGATTCGACGGCCGCTTCGGCGTCGACTTTGCGGATGAGTCCTTGCAGTACGGTGCCGGGGCCCAGTTCGGTGAATTCGGTCACTCCGTCGGAAAGCATCTCCTTGACGATGTAGGTCCAGCGGACCGGAGCCGTCAGCTGCGCAATCAGATTGGCCTTGATTTGTGCAGGGTCGGTATAGGGTTTGGCGTCCACGTTCTGGTAGATGGGGCACGTCGGGGTCTGGAACGGTGCTTCGGCAATGGCCTTTTCGAGTTCCTGCTTGGCGGGTTCCATGAGCGGCGAGTGGAACGCTCCGCCCACAGGCAGACGCAGGGCGCGGCGTGCTCCGGCGGCTTTGGCTTTCTCGCAGGCGGCGTCCACAGCTTCCACGGCACCCGAGATGACGAGCTGGCCCGGGCAGTTGTAGTTGGCCGCTACTACGACGCCGTCGACCGACGCGCAGATTTCCTCGACCGTCTTGTCGTCCAGACCCAGTACGGCGGCCATCGTGCCGGGTTGTGCTTCGCATGCGGCTTGCATGGCCTGCGCACGCTTCGACACGAGCCGCAGACCGTCCTCGAACGAGAGGGCGCCGCTGACTACCAGGGCCGAGAATTCGCCCAGCGAGTGTCCGGCTACGGCGTCGGGTTTCACGCCCAGCGCCTTGGCCATGATGACCGAGTGGAGGAAGACGGCAGGCTGCGTGACCTTGGTCTGTTTCAGTTCCTCGTCCGTCCCGGCGAACATGATGTCGGTGATGCGGAAGCCGAGGATTTCGTTGGCTTTCTCGAACAGCTCCTTGGCTGCGGGTACGTTGTCGTAGAGGTCCTTGCCCATGCCGACGGCCTGGGCGCCCTGACCCGGAAATACGTATGCGTGTTTCATAAGTTTGCGGTTTTTATTCGTTTGCGGAGGCAAAGATACGGAAAATAAGGTGAAATTTGAAAAGTGAAAGGTCAAAGGTGCTTTTCGTTCGCCCTATTCATTCTCCTTGACGGGGCGCAGTTCCAGGAAAAGTTCGTCCAGCTGCGCCGGGTCTATCTGCGACGGAGCGTCGAGCATGACGTCGCGGCCCGCGTTGTTCTTCGGGAAAGCGATGTAGTCGCGGATCGACTCGCTGCCGCCGAAGAGCGAGCACAGGCGGTCGAAGCCGAACGCCAGTCCGCCGTGGGGCGGGGCGCCGAATTTGAAGGCGTTCATCAGGAAGCCGAACTGTTCCTGCGCTTTCTCTGGCGTGAAGCCCAGGCATTTGAAAATCGTGGCCTGGAGCTTGGCGTCGTGGATTCGGATGGAGCCGCCGCCGATTTCGGTGCCGTTGCACACGAAGTCGTAGGCGTTGGCGCGCACGCGGCCGGGGTCGCTCTCAAGATACTGGATGTCTTCGGGTTTGGGCGAGGTGAACGGGTGGTGCATGGCGTAGAAGCGCTGCGTCTCGTCGTCCCACTCGAACATCGGGAAGTCCACCACCCACAGCGGCGCGAATTTCTTGGGGTCGCGCAAGCCCAGCTGCTGGGCCACCTCCAGACGCAGGGCGCACAGCTGCGTCAGCGCCTTGAACTTCTTGCCGCAGAGGATGAATACCATGTCACCGGCCTTGGCACCGCAGCGTTCGGCCATCGCGCGCACTTCCTCGGGGGTGTAGAATTTGTCGACGGAGGACTTCACTCCGCCCTCCTCCATGCGGATCCAGACAAGGCCCTTGGCACCCACCTGCGGGCGCTTGACGAATTCGGTGAGGGCGTCGATTTGTTTGCGGGTGTAGGCCGCGCAGCCCGGGGCGGCGAATCCCGTGACGTACTCCGCATCGTCGAAGACGCTGAAACCGTGGCCTTGGGCCAGGTCGGTCAGATCGGCGAATTCCATGCCGAAGCGCAGGTCGGGCTTGTCCGAACCGTATTTCTCCATCGCCTCGATCCACGGCATGCGGCGCAGCGGTTCTGTGAATTCGACGTCCATGACCGTGCGGAACATGTGCTTGGCCCAGCGCTCGAATACTTCGAGGATGTCTTCCTGTTCGACGAACGCCATTTCGCAGTCGATCTGCGTGAACTCGGGCTGGCGGTCGGCGCGCAGGTCCTCGTCGCGGAAGCAGCGCACGATTTGGAAATAGCGGTCGTAGCCGGCCACCATCAGGAGCTGTTTGAGCGTCTGCGGCGACTGGGGCAGGGCGTAGAACTGGTTGGGGTTCATGCGGCTGGGCACCACGAAGTCGCGCGCCCCCTCGGGCGTGGAACCTACCAGGTAGGGCGTTTCGATTTCGAGGAATCCCTCGCTGTCCAGAAAACGGCGGATTTCCTGCGCCATCTTGTGCCGCAGAATCATGTTGCGCTGAAGCGGCGCGCGCCGCAGGTCGAGGTAGCGGTATTTCATGCGCAGGTCGTCGCCGCCGTCGGAATTCTCCTCGATGGTGAAGGGCGGGGTCTGCGCTTCGTTGAGCACTTCGATGCGTTCGGCCGTCACTTCGATGTCGCCCGTCGGCATCTTGGGGTTCTTCGATTCGCGTTCGATGACACGGCCCGTGACTTGCAGCACCCATTCGCGGCCCACGCGGGCCGCCGTTTCGCGCGCCTCGGCGGGGCTGTGTTCTTCGACGACGATCTGCGTCAGACCGTAGCGGTCGCGCAGGTCGATGAAGGTCATGGCTCCGAGGTTTCTTACTTTCTGCACCCATCCCGCCAGGGTGACGGTCTGGTTGACGTTGTCGGCCCTGAGGGCGCCGCACGTATGGGTTCTGTACATATATAAAAGGTGTTTTTGTTTGCTTCTTGCAATTTACAAAGGTAGATAAAATTCATAATTCATAATTCACAATTCGCAATTTTTTCGCGCAGGCATAGGCCGGTCGGGCGATTTTCGTTAATTTTGGGCGCACATTACGATTCATTGACGATGGAGAACCAGCAGCAGACCGACGAAAAATTCATGCGGCAGGCACTAAGCGAGGCCCGCAAAGCGTTCGACCAGCAGGAAGTGCCTGTCGGGGCGGTGGTCGTCGGCGAGGGGCGTGTCATCGGGCGGGGCCACAACCTCGTCGAGACGCTGGCCGACCCGACGGCCCATGCCGAGATGCAGGCCCTCACGGCCGCGGCTTCGACCCTGGGCGGCAAATACTTGCAGCAGTGTACGTTGTACGTGACGGTCGAGCCGTGCATCATGTGCGCCGGGGCCATCGGTTGGGCGCAGGTCGGGCGCGTGGTGTGGGGCGCCGACGACCCCAAAAAGGGGTATCGGTGTTATTCCGACCAGGTCTTCCACCCCAAGACCACCGTCGCCCGGGGTGTCCTGCGCGAGGAGTGCGAGGAGTTGATGGGCGCGTTTTTTGCGTCGCTGCGCCAATAAGCGGGCGCCGCGTTTTGAAAAAAAGGAAATTATTTTATACTTTTGTCTCCATCGTTGCTGCGAAAGGCACGAAAAACCGCAATTCTAAAAAATTACGTATAAGATGAAAAAGTTGTTTGTTTCGGCAATCGCGCTGCTGGCGGCCGGGTCGCTGTGGGCGCAGGACGTAACCCCCATCTACAACGAGGCCGCTGCGGCCTATTCGGCCAAGGATTTCGCCACGGCCGCCGCCAAGTTCGAGCAGGTCATCGACCAGGGCATGGACCTCGACGAAGCCGCTTCGATGGTCGCCACGGCCAAGTCGGCGCTTCCCAAGTGCTACTTCCAGCTGGGCGGTGCCGCTGCCATGCGCAACAAGGACTACGCTACGGCGCTGACCCATTTCATCAAGGCGGCCGAGTTGGCCGAGCTCTACGGTGACATGCAGTATTTGGCCAGGGCCAACGGCTGGGTGGCCAAGATGTACCATATCCAGGGCGGCGAAGCCTTCAACAACAAGGACTACGCTACGGCGGCCGAGATCTTCGCCAAGGGCTACAAGGCCGACCCCGACAACACGGGCATGGCGCTCAACCTTGCCATGAGCTACTGCGAGATGGGCAACTACGCCGAGGGCATGGAGATTTACGAGGCTATCGCCGCCAAGACCCATCCCAAGTATGCCGAGGACGTCGCCAAGGCCAAGGAAATGATGGCCCTCTATACCAACAACAAGGTGGCCGCGATGCAGCAGGCCGGTGATTTCGACGGTATCATCGCCATGGCCGACGCGCAGTTGGAGAAGAATCCCGAAAGCGCGTTGTTCCAGAACGTGCGTTTGCAGGCTTACGCCAACAAGAAGGACTACGCCAAGGTTATCGAGCTGGGCGAAGCCGCTGCGGCCGCTCAGACCGACGAAGCCGACAAGTCGCTGATGTACTACCTGTTGGGTGCTGCTTACAATGCCCGCGACATGAAGCCCCAGGCTATCGAGGCGTTCAAGCAGGTGACCGCAGGTCCCGCCGCTCAGAACGCCGCCGCCGCATTGGCCGAACTCTCCAAGTAGGGGCGGTTCCGTTCGCTGTTCCTTGCCGTTCCGGACAAACCCGGAACGGCTTTTTTCGTGCCGTCGTTGAAATAAAAAGCAGCCGAAGCTGCTTTTTATTTTAGTCGTCCGTTTTGCCCGATGTTCCGCTGTATGCGCTGTAGCCCGCTTCGGGTGAGGGGCGTATGGCCGAACCGGGCGGTGAATTGTTCTTCGGTCATCGCGAGCCAGTCGGCGGGCGTCATGGCGGCCGGGTCGAACAGCGGTCCGAAAGCCGGATTGGCGTGCAGGGGTGCCCGGCGGTTGTAGGGGCAGCAGCTCTGGCAGCTGTCGCAGCCGAAAATCCAGCCGTCGAGGTCCAGGGTTCCGGACGTTTCGCGTTCGATGGTGCGGCACGAGATGCAGCGGCGGGCGTCGATGGTGCGGTTCTCCGCCACAGCTCCCGTGGGGCAGGCGTCGATGCAGTTGCGGCATTCGCCGCAGCGCGGGCCGCCGAACGGCGTGTCGTAGCTCTCCGTCTCGTCGCACAGAATCAGTTCGCCCAATAATATATAGGTGCCGTGCCGGGGCGTGACCAGCAGCGACTGCCGCCCGAGCCAGCCGAGCCCCGCATCGACGGCCAGCTGTTTTTCGGCCAGCGGCGCCGTGTCGACGAAGATGCGTCCGCCGAGGGTGGGGCGGTCGGCTTTCAGTGCCCCGAACAGCCGGGCCAGCATCTCCTTGATGGTGGCGTGGTAGTCGCGGGTGCAGGCGTACGACGCAATTTTGGCGCGGTGGTCGGCGGGGTAGCCCTCGCTCGTGAGGTTCTTGTAGCTCACGGCGCAGACCACCGCTGTGCGGGCTCCCTCGACCAGCAGCCGCGGGTCGAACCGCTTCTCGGCGTTGCGTTCCAGGTAGCTCAGCGAAGCCTGCCGGCCTTGGGCCAGCCACTCGCGGAAACGCCGTTCGCCGTCGTCCAGATGGCGGCACGGGGCCACTCCGCAGAGGTCGAACCCCGCTTCGGCGGCAAGTTTTTTGATGGTCGAACGGTCGAGCATGGCGATATTTTGCCCCAAAAATAGGGATTTTCGGCCGGAAATTCGTAAGTTTGTACCGAATTCTGCCTGACCGAAAGGCTGTTAAACCGAATTTTATATGGCATTCAATACACTTTGCGAGCTGGTGCGCCACAGCGTCGACCGTTTCGCTTCGCGCGTGGCCTTTTCGATGTTCGAGGGCGACGACGTGACCTACGCCGAGGCGGGCCGCCGCATCGAAAAAGTCCAGCGGATACTCACCGAGGCGGGCCTTTCGGCCGGCGACAAGGTGGCGCTGCTGAGCAGCAGCATGCCCAACTGGGGCGTCTGTTATTTTGCCGTCACGGCCGCCGGCATGGTCGTCGTGCCCATCCTGCCCGACTTCTCGGGCGAGGAGCTCGACATGATTATCGAGCACTCCGAAGCCAAGGCGCTGCTCGTGTCGGACAAACTTTTCACCAAGCTCTCCAAGGAGACCATCGGGCGGCTCAACGTCGTCGTGCGCACGAAGAATCTGGGCATCATCGCCCAGCGCGTCTGCGGCGCCGGGTCGGTCGGCGAGCCCAAGCCCGACGACCTGGCCGCCATCATCTACACTTCGGGCACCACCTCGAAGCCCAAGGGGGTCATGCTCACCCACGCGGCGCTCTGCGCGCAGGTTACCTTGTCTTCGTCGATTTTCCCGGTGCAGGCCGACGATGTCTTCCTCTCGGTGCTGCCGCTGTCGCATACCTACGAATGTTCCATCGGCCTGATTTATCCCTTTTCGATGGGGGCGCGGGTCGTCTACATGGACCGTCCGCCCACGGCTTCGGCCCTGATGCCCGCCCTGCGCGCGGTGCGGCCGACCGTCATGTTGATAGTGCCGCTTATCATCGAGAAAATCTACCGCCACCAGGTGCTGGCCAAATTCAACTCCACGCGCTTCTGGCGGATGCTCTACCGCATCGGTTTCACGCGCCGCTACCTGCATCGGGTCGCCGGCAAGAAGCTGATGAAGCTCTTCGGGCGGCGGCTTCGGTTCCTGGGCATCGGCGGCTCGAAACTGGACGGCGAGGCCGAGAAGTTCCTGCTCGAATCGGGCGTGCCCTACGCCATCGGCTACGGGCTGACCGAGACGGCGCCGCTGTTGGCGGGTGCCGCCCCTTCGCAGGTGCGGCTCGGTTCGACGGGTCCGCAGGCGCCGGGCGTGACACTGCGGCTGGAAAACGTCAACCCCGAAACCCGGCAGGGCGAAATCGTGGCCAAGACTCCGAGCATCATGTTGGGTTACTACAAGAATCCCGAAGCCACGGCCGAGGTGTTCACCCCCGACGGCTGGTTCCGCACGGGCGACCTGGGCGAATTCGACAAGGACGGCTGGCTCTATATCAAAGGCCGTCTGAAGAACATGATTGTCGGCCCGGGCGGCGAAAACATCTATCCCGAGGACATCGAAAGCGTGCTGAATTCGCACGTCTGCATCGCCGATTCGATTGTCACCGAACAGGAAGGGCGCTTGGTGGCCCTCGTCCACTTCAACCGCGACGAAATCGAAGCGATGATCGACGACTGGCGCGAGGAATGGAACACCAAGAAAGAAGCCTGGGAAGCCAAGACCGAACAGCTCAAGAAGGAAATCATGGACTTCGTGAACGCCAAGGTCAGCCGTTTTTCGCGCATTTCCGAGGTCGTCGAGGAGAAAGAAGAGTTCGTCAAGACCCCCACGCAGAAAATCCGCCGCTTCCTCTACAACCGCAAGAAAGGCGACGAAACGCCCAAAACCGAATAGGGCGTTTCTTGAATAAACCGGACTTTCACCTCAATAAAGGGGGCAGCTTCGGCCCGGAATGACGAAGGCCACGGTTTTCGTCAGCGCGGCCCGTAGATTCAGCAGTCCGCTGGCAGCGAATGCCGGATGTTAAAACGTTTTAGCAGGAGTGCTAAAACGTTCCTTTTCAGGCAGGTTTTCTCGCCTCGGCATAGCTCAAGTAAACTTGGCCTTTGCATTCGGCTTATCGAAAACGTTCCGGATACGCTGCCAGTTATTCATTCCAGTCTGGCGGAAAACTTGGGTTAATGAATAATTAACAATGAATAGTGAATAATTTTCGCCTGTCTTTCCCAATTATTCCTTATTAACTATTCATTATTCATTTTTCTGTCATTCATTCCAGCGACTGCTTCGACCGCCTGCTTCGGGCTACCGCGCCCGTGAGACGGGAGCCTTGGGCGGCATCGGCGTCGAGGGCAGTTCCTGGTCTTCGTCGTCCTACTGCGCGGGCAGTCTCAACGCGGGTCGTCTGATCTTCAAATCGGACCTCGTGAACCCGCTGAACAACACCAACCGTGCGAACGGCCTTTCCGTGCGCTGCGTCCAGCATCTGCGGCTGCCCCTTTATCAGAGTGAAAGGTGAGAGGTGAAAAGTGAAAATTAAAAAGCGAGAGGTGAAAGGCGAAAAGCGAAGTGCGGCGCCTTATGCCGCTGCGAACCGCCTTAGATGCTGGATCGGGGATTCTTCTTCCTGTCTTTGGCTTCGCCGAAGATACTCTGTCTCGGCAAAATGCAAGTAAACTTGCTTTTGCTCTCACTTATTCGTATCTTTGCAAGGTTATAGATATTCCGCATAATTTTATGGAGAAACTCATCGGGACGATCGTCAGCGCGATTGAAGATAAAAAGGGTAAGAATATTGTATCGTTGGACCTCTCGGGTTTCGACGGGGCCATCTGTTCGGCGTTCGTGGTCTGCAACGCCGATTCTACGACGCAGGTCGCGGCCATCGCCGACGGCATCGAGGAGAAGGTGCAGCAGGAGCTGGGCGAAAAGGTCTGGCGCGTCGAGGGGCAGCAGTCGGCCGTGTGGATTGCCATGGACTACGTGGACGTGGTGGTGCACATTTTCCAGACCGAGCTGCGCGAATTCTATCGGTTGGAAGAGCTGTGGGCCGACGCTCCGCTGACCCGTCACGAGTACGAAGAATAGGTTATGGCACAGAAGAACAATCAGCATAAAAAGAGACCTGCGGGGCTGCCGCGTCCGACGATCTGGTGGGTCTACGGAGTGATCGGGGCGGCCATCTTCGGGTGGTACCTTTTCGGCGAGAGCAGCGACACGCCGCTGCCGTCGGAGTGGACGGCCGTCGAACGGATGGTCGGCCAGGGCGAGGTCGAGAAAATCCGGGTCATCAACCGCGACAAGGCCGAGGTCTTCCTGGCGGAAACAGCCGCCGACCGTTACCGGACCGATTCGGCCAAGTTGTACCGTCGGCTGCCCGTGGAGGGGCCGCATCTGACCTTCACCATTCCGTCGGTCGATTCGTTCCGCGAGGACCTGCGCGCCGTCGAACAGACGTCGGGACACTCCGTTCCGGTGGTCTACGAAACCCGTTCGGGCGAGTGGACCGGCATTCTGGTCAACCTGCTGCCGTGGGTGCTCATTATCGCCGTGTGGTTCTTCCTGATGCGTTCCATGTCGCGCGGTGCCGGAGGCGGTGCGGGCGGCGGCATCATGAATGTGGGCAAGGCCCGGGCGCAGGTTTTCGACAAGAACAATGCGCGGCCCATTACTTTCAAGGACGTGGCCGGGCTGGAGGAAGCCAAGGTCGAAATCATGGAAATCGTCGACTTCCTCAAGAAAGCCGACAAATACAAGGAGCTGGGTGCCAAGATACCCAAAGGGGCGTTGCTTGTGGGCCCTCCGGGAACGGGTAAGACCCTGCTGGCCAAAGCCGTGGCCGGGGAGGCCAATGTGCCGTTCCTCTCGATTTCGGGCTCCGACTTCGTCGAAATGTTCGTCGGGGTGGGGGCGTCGCGAGTCCGCGACCTTTTCGAGCAGGCCAAGCAGAAAGCCCCCTGCATCGTCTTCATCGACGAAATCGACGCCATCGGCCGGGCCCGCGGCAAGAACGCCGGGTTCTCGGGCAACGACGAGCGCGAGAACACGCTCAACCAGTTGCTCACCGAGATGGACGGCTTCCAGACCAACACCGGGGTGATCGTCCTCGCGGCGACGAACCGTGCCGACATCCTGGACAAGGCGCTGATGCGTGCCGGGCGTTTCGACCGTCAGATAGAGGTCGGGCTGCCCGACGTGCGCGAGCGCGAGGAGATTTTCGAGGTCCATCTGCGGCCGCTCAAGCTCGACCCGGCACTCGACCGCGGTTTCCTGGCGCGGCAGACCCCCGGATTCTCGGGCGCCGACATCGCCAACGTCTGCAATGAAGCGGCGCTGATAGCCGCGCGGCACAACAAGAAATTCATCGCCAAGGAGGATTTCCTGGCCGCCATCGACCGCATCATCGGCGGGCTGGAGCGCAAGAACAAGATAATCACCGACGAGGAGAAGCGGACCATCGCCTACCACGAAGCCGGCCACGCCACGGTGAGCTGGATTCTGGAAAATGCCAGCCCCCTTATCAAGGTGACGATCATCCCGCGCGGCAAGGCGCTGGGCGCCGCCTGGTACCTGCCCGAGGAGCGGCAGATTACCACGCGCGAGCAACTGATGGACGAGCTGGCCGCCACGCTGGGCGGACGCGTCTCCGAGCAGCTGACGTTCGGCCATGTGTCGACCGGGGCGCTCAACGACCTGGAGCGGGTGACCAAGCAGGCCTATGCGATGGTGGCCTATTACGGCATGAGCGAGGCGGTCGGCAACCTGTCGTTCTACGATTCGACGGGCCAGAGCGACTTGGCGCTGACCAAGCCCTATTCCGACCTGACCGCCCAGCAGATAGACGCCGAAGCGCGGCTGCTCATCGACCGCGCCTACAAGATGGCCGAAAAGGTGCTGCGCGAACACGCCGACGGGCTGAAACAGCTGGCCGAACTGCTGCTGGACCGCGAAGTGGTCTTCACCGAGGACGTCGAGCGGATTTTCGGCAAACGCAAGAAGGACATCGAGCGCGAGCGCCGCGAAGCGGAAGCCGCCGCCAAGAGAGCCGAATCCAAGGTCTCGGCGGCTCCGGCGTTTGCGAAATCGACCGGAGAAACAGCGGGGAAACCGACGGCCGAAGCGCCGAAGCCTGCCCGCAGGCGGCGTGCCCCCAAAGTCTCCCAGGCGTCCGAAGCTCCCAAGGCGCTCCAAGCGTCCGGAACGGCCCGGACCTCTGCCCCAACAACGGACGGCAAGCCCAAGCGGGGGCGGCGTCCCAAGAGCACCAAGAGCGCCACGAACACCAAGAGTGCCGGGACTTCCGATTCCGAATAGTCGCAACAGCCTTTCAACCCGACCGAACCTATGAACGATAAAATGAAAAACCTTGCGGTGCGAACGCTCAGCGGCCTTGTGCTGGTCGCTGTGATGCTGGGTGCCGTCGTTTGGTCGCCGATCAGTTTCGGCCTCCTGCTGGCGGTGCTGCTTGTGGGCGGAATGCTCGAATTCTATGCGCTGGCCGCGGCCAAGGGGGCCCGGCCGCAGCGTGCTTTGGGTACCGTACTGGGTCTGCTCCTTTTCTGCCTGTTTTATCTGCCTGTCATCCCCGACGCTCCGAAAGCGTTCGGCGACTGGTGGCTCGCCGCTGTCGGAGCGCCGCTCCTGCTGTCGGTGCCTGCCATGCTGATTTGCGAACTCTACCGCAAGAACGCCGACCCGGTGGCTTCGGTGGGAACGACCTTGCTGGGCATCTGCTACGTGGCCGTGCCGCTGGTCTGCTTCGGCTGGCTGGTTTCGTCGCTGGCGGTCTCCGCGGCCGCCGGATGGAGCCCGTGGATTGCGGTGGCCTACCTGTGCATCATTTGGGCCAACGACGTATTCGCCTATCTGGTGGGGATGGCGCTGGGCCGTCACCGGCTTTTCGAGCGGCTGTCGCCCAAAAAGTCGTGGGAAGGATTCTTCGGCGGGCTGGCCGGAGCGGTCGCCGTGGGCATTGCGGCGGGTTGGCTGTTCGGCGGCAACCTGTGGGCCTGGGGCGGTCTGGCGCTGGTCGTCGCCGCGACGGGTGTGTTGGGCGACCTGACCGAGTCGATGTTCAAGCGCGCCGCCGGGGTCAAGGATTCCGGCCGTTCGATTCCCGGCCACGGCGGGGTGCTCGACCGCTTCGACGCGGTGCTGCTGTCGGCTCCTTTCGCACTGATATACCTGCTGTTCTGCCGCTGGGCGCTCGGCATCGAGTTACTTGTCTGCTAAACCCTCTCGTATCCCATGAAAATCAATAAGGAAGGTTACAAAATCATCTTCGTCTCGGGGCTGGTCTGCCTCTTGATTTGGTGGCTGTTCTACCGGCTGCTGGTCAGCGACGCAGCAACTACGCTTCTGTGGTGCAGCACGATATTCCTGCTGTTGTTCTGGTTTTTCATCGTGGCGTTCTTCCGCGAACCGCGGCGCGTGCGCATCCACGATGCCGACCTGGTGTTCGCTCCCTGCGACGGCCGCGTGGTGGTGACCGAGGTGGTCCGCGAAAATGAATACCTCCGCGAGGAGATGCTGCAGATTTCGATCTTCATGTCGATTACCAACGTCCACATGAACTGGGTGCCCGTGGGCGGCGAGGTGGAGTACTACAAGTACCATCCCGGCCGTTTCCTCGTGGCGTGGCATCCCAAGTCGTCGACCGAGAACGAGCGGACCACCACCGTGGTGCGCATGGCTTCGGGCCAGCGGGTGCTGTTCCGGCAGATTGCGGGGCTTATCGCGCGGCGCATCGTCTCCTACATGGAGGTGGGCCACAAGGTCGAGCAGAACAGCGTCTGCGGCTTCATCAAATTCGGTTCGCGGGTCGACGTGCTGGTTCCCAAGAACAGCGAGCTGCTCGTCGGGATAGGCGACCCGACCGTCGGTTCGCAGACCCCCATCGCGCGGCTGCCCAAAAAGTCCGAGGCATGACGGCTACTCCGCAGACCTTTCTGAAGTTCCTGGCCGGGGCGGCCATTGCGGCGGCGGTGCTCTTTCTGGTGTGGTACTTCTCGTCGATAGTGGTTTATATCCTCGTGTCGGCGGTGCTGGCGGTCATGGGGCGCCCGTTGGTCAAGCGGTTGGCGGCGTTGCACGTGCGGCAGTGGAAAGTGCCGCGTGCGTTGGCGGCGCTGGTGACGCTCCTGGTCATCTGGACGGTGGCCGCCGTGCTGTGTTCGCTCTTCGTGCCGCTGGTTTTCAATAAGATAAATCAGTTGGCCGACGTCGATTTCGGTATGGTCATCAACAGCATCGGCGAGCCTGTAGCCCGGGCACAGCACAACTTGCAGGAGCTGTTCGCCCTGCCCGAAAGTTCGTTTTCGCTCTCCGAGGAGCTTACCGCCATGCTGCGCAGGCTGGTCGACCTCGATTCGCTCAACGATTTCTTTTCGTCGGTGCTCGGCATGGTCTTCTCGTCGGTCATCGCCGTCTTCTCGATTTCGTTCATCACGTTCTTCTTTCTCAAGGAAGACGACTTGTTTTACAGGATGGTCACCGCCATTTTTCCCGAGCGTTACCGCCTGAACATCACCCGCGCGCTCGATTCCGTCACCCTCTTGCTGGGGCGCTACTTCACCGGGATTCTGGCCGAAAGCCTGCTCCTGATGTTCGCCGTGTCGCTGGCGATGATGGCCTTCGGAATGGCCGCCGCCGACGCCTTTTTCATCGGGCTGGTCATGGGGGTCATGAACGTCGTGCCCTATGCCGGGCCGCTCATCGGCGGCGTGATTTCGGTCTTCGTCGGCATCGTCACTCCCATTGCCGGGACGAGCGTGGGCCATACGGCGTTCGTCATCGCCGCCACGCTGCTGGTGATCAAGGGTATGGACGATTTCGTGCTTCAGCCGACGCTCTATTCGGAGCGCGTCAAGGCCCATCCGCTGGAGGTCTTTCTGGTCATCCTCGTCGCCGGGTCGCTGGCCGGGATTTTGGGCATGCTGTTGGCCATCCCCTCCTATACCGTGCTGCGCGTCTTCGCCAAGGAGTTCTTTTCGCAGTTCGCGCTGGTGCGCAAACTCACCGAGAATATCTGACATGGAGCCGGTGCGGATCGAGGGAATTGTCGTGCCCGGACGCAGGCTCGGCCGCGAGCTGGGTTTTCCCACGGCCAACCTCTCCGCCCAAGGGGAGGTGGCGGCCGAAGACGGGGTCTATGCTTCGTGGGCCGAGGTCGACGGGGTGCGTTACCTCGCCATGTCGAATTTGGGGTGCAACCCCTCGGTCGGCGGATGCGAACGGCGGCTCGAAACCCATCTGTTCGGCTTCGGGGGCTCGCTCTACGGCAGGCGGATGACCGTGGTGCTGTGGCGGAAAATCCGCGACGAGCGGCGTTTCGCCTCGGTCGAAGAACTGCGCGCGCAAATCGCAAAGGACAAGGAATACATATTAAAACTACGATAAACCATGTTTTTGGATACTACATTGCCCTACAAGGTCGCCGACATGTCGCTGGCCGAATGGGGACGCAAGGAGATCGCGATTTCCGAATACGAGATGCCCGGTCTGATGGCCGTGCGCCGCAAGTACGGCCCGCAGAAACCGCTCAAGGGGGTGCGCATCATGGGTTCGCTCCACATGACCATCCAGACCGCCGTGCTGATCGAGACGCTCGTCGAGCTGGGCGCCGAGGTGCGCTGGTGTTCGTGCAACATCTTCTCGACCCAGGACCATGCCGCCGCCGCCATCGCCGCTGCGGGGGTTCCGGTCTTCGCGTGGAAAGGGGAGACGCTGCCCGAATATTGGTGGTGTACCGCCATGGCGCTGTCGTTCCCGGACGGTAAGGGGCCGCAGCTGATCGTCGATGACGGCGGGGATGCTACCTTGCTGATTCACAAGGGTTACAAGGCCGAAAAGGACGCTTCGACGCTCGATTACGCTCCCTCGTCCTACGAGGAGGAGGTCATCCTCGACACGCTCCGGCAGCTGCTGGCCGAGGACTCCCGGAAATGGCACCGCACCGTGGCCGAGTGGCGCGGCGTGAGTGAGGAGACCACCACGGGCGTGCATCGGCTCTATCAGATGCAGGAAGCGGGCGAACTGCTCGTTCCGGCCATCAACGTCAACGATTCGTGCACGAAGTCGAAGTTCGACAACCTCTACGGCTGCCGCGAATCGTTGGCCGACGGCATCAAGCGCGCTACGGACGTCATGATAGCGGGCAAGGTGGTTGTGGTGTGCGGCTACGGCGACGTCGGCAAGGGCTGCGCGCGGTCGATGCGTTCGTACGGCGCGCGGGTCATCGTCACGGAAATCGACCCCATCTGCGCCTTGCAGGCGGCCATGGAGGGTTTCGAGGTCAAGACCGTCGAGAGCGCGCTGGCCGAGGGCAACATCTTCGTCACCTGCACGGGCAACTGCGACATCATCACGCTGGAGCATATGGAGCGGATGCGCGACCAGGCCATTGTCTGCAACATCGGCCACTTCGACAACGAGATACAGATGGCGCGGCTCGAAAAGTCGGGCGCCCGCAAGACCAATATCAAGCCGCAGGTCGACAAATACACCTTTGCCGACGGCCATTCGATTTTCATCCTTGCGGAGGGCCGTTTGGTCAACCTCGGATGCGCTACGGGCCACCCGTCGTTCGTCATGTCGAACTCCTTCACGAACCAGTGCTTGGCACAGATGGAGCTGTGGCAGAAGAAGCTGGAGGTGGGCGTCTACCGGCTGCCCAAGCACCTCGACGAGGAGGTGGCGCGGCTCCACCTGGACAACCTCGGGGTCGAGCTCACGCACCTGACCAAGAAGCAGGCCGACTACATCGGGGTCCCCGAGGAGGGACCTTTCAAGGCCGACCACTATAGATATTGAAAATCCGGGGCGCTCTTATAGCAAGAGCGCCCCGGATTGTATTGAGGTCTGAAGTTAACCGACGATCCACGCCTTGAACGGCGCCCAGATGTCGGCGACGACAAGGGCCAGCATGGCGATGCAGGCGACGAGCTTGAGCCCCGTCCCGACGATGAACGCCAGGAACGAACCGATGCCCACGCGGAACGCCTTGGCCGAATCGCTGCGGTCGTTGAGCAGTTCGCCCGCCACGGCACCGACGAACGGTCCGGCGATGATGCCCACGGGCCCGAAGAAAAGCCCTGCAAAGACGCCCACCGTGGCGCCGATGGAGCCCGCGCGCGAACCGCCGAAGCGGCGGGTCATCCAGCCGGGCAGAAAATAGTCGGAGAGGGTGACGGCCAGCGTGACGGCCAGCCAGATAAGCATGGCCGAGCCCGAGAACTGCGAGTAGGAGGCGCCCCAGGCGCAGAGCAGACCGACGTAGCTGACGATGACGCCCGGGATGGCCGGGACGATGCACCCGACGATGCCCACGACCGAGAGCAGGAGGGCCAGAAAGGAGAGGAAGATGTCCATGCCCCTAACCTATCAGCCTGTTGGTCGCCGTGTCGGGGAAGACGATCCACGGCCGGAACTGCTTGGCGTCCTCGAAATCCATCTGCGCATAGGAAGCGATGATGACCACGTCGCCCACCTGCACCTTGCGGGCCGCGGCGCCGTTCAGACAGATACAGCCGCTGTCGCGTTCGCCCTTGATGACGTAGGTCTCGAAGCGTTCGCCGTTGTCGATGTCCATGATCTGGACCTTTTCGCCCTCGATGATGTTGGCCGCTTCGAGGAGCGCCTCGTCGATGGTGATGCTTCCCACGTAGTTGAGGTCGGCCTGCGTGACCCGCACCCGGTGGATTTTCGATTTGATGACTTCGATCTGGAATTTCATTATCGGATTCGGATGTTGTCTATCAGACGGATCGGGCCGGCCTGCACGGCTATGCAGCCCTGGATGCGGGGCGCGTCGTCCCATGCGGCGACTTCCTGCATCGTCAGGGCGTCGACCGACTGGTAGTAGATGACTTCGAGCAGCGGATTGCGCTCGATTTCGGCCGTGACCCACGCTTTCAGCTCGGCGGGCGGCAGCGAGTGCGATTGCTCGGCGGCGGCCCGGAGCGTGGCGTAGATATGCGGCGCTGCGGCGCGGTGCGCAGGGTCGAGCAGTTGGTTGCGCGAGGAGAGGGCCAGTCCGTCGGCGTCCCGGACAATGGGGCATTCGACGATCTCGACCGGGAGTTTCAGCTGCGCGACCATGGCCCGGATGACGGCTATCTGCTGGAAATCCTTCTCGCCGAAGTAGGCGCGGGCGGGCCGCACGATGTCGAACAGGCGGCTGACCACCTGCGCCACGCCGTTGAAATGGCCCGGACGCGTGGCGCCCTCCATGACCTTGTCGATTTGTCCGAAGTCGAACTGCCGCGTGTCGGGTTCGGGGTATATCTCCTCGACCGACGGCATCAGCACCAGGTCGGCGCCCGCTTCTTCCAGGAGCCGCGCATCGGCTTCGGGAGTGCGGGGGTAGCGCCGCAGGTCGTTCTTGTCGTTGAACTGCGTGGGGTTGACGAATACGCTCACCGCCACCGTGTCGTTTTCGCGGCGCGCACGTTCCACCAGCGAACGGTGCCCGGCATGCAGGGCACCCATCGTCGGAACGAATCCGATGCCTGCGGCTCCGGCCTTGTCCAGCTCTGCGCGGAATGCTTCGACGCTCGTATGGATCTTCATTTTTCTGCTTTTGAAGCGGGTTGCGGGGCAAAGGTAGGAAAGATAATTAAAAATGAAAAATTAAGAATTAAAAATCCGTGCTTCGCCGTCGCCGGGCGGGTGTTTTTGTGCGGCGGGTCGGGGCTGCTTTTGCCGGATTTTTGCTATCTTCGCACGTTAACAAACCCGAACCGACATGAAAAAAATCGCACTTATGTCATTTTCCGCCATTATGTTCGCTTCGTGCGGCACACAGCAGGGCGACAAGCCGTGGATCGTCGACCGTTTCGACGACGTGAAGGTGATCCGCTACAAGGTCCCCGGTTTCGAGGAACTTCCGCTCGAACAGAAGGAGCTGGTCTTCTATCTTGCCGAAGCTGCCAAGTGCGGCCGCGACATCCTTTTCGACCAGAACTGCCCGGCCAACCTGCCCGTGCGCCGGACCTTGGAGACCGTCTATGAGCATTTCGAGGGCGACCGTTCGACGGCCGAGTGGCAGGCGCTCGAAAAATACCTCAAAAAGGTGTGGTTCGCCAACGGCATCCACCACCACTATTCCAACGACAAGTTCACCCCGGAGTTCACCGAGGAGTATCTGCTGTCGGTCATCGAGACCATCCCCGAGGAGCGGTTCGGCGACGAACTGAACGCCCTGCGCGGCGAGGTCTGCACGGCCATTTTCGACCCTGCGGCCTACCCGACGCGGCTCAACCAGCGGGCGGGCGACGACCTGCTGCTCACTTCGTCGAGCAACTATTACTGCGGGGTTTCGCAGGTCGAGGCCGAGAAGTTCTACGCTGCGATGGCGGCCGCCGACGCGGGCAATCCGGAGCCGGTTTCCTACGGGCTCAATTCGCAGTTGGCCAAGGACGCGTCCGGACGTCTTTACGAACGGGTGTGGAGAGTCGGCGGCATGTATTCGCCCGCCATCGAACGCATTGTCGGCTGGCTCGAGAAGGCGCAGGCCGTGGCTGCCGAACCGCAGAAATCGACTATCGCGGCGCTGGTGGAGTATTACCGCACGGGCGACCTGAAGAAGTTCGACGAGTACAACATCCGCTGGGTCCGCGACACGCTTTCGCACGTCGATTTCGTCAACGGCTTCATCGAGGACTACGGCGATCCGCTGGGCCGCAAGGCTTCGTGGGAGGCCAATGTGAACTTCATGGACACCGAGGCGTGCCGCCGCACCGAAATCATCTCGGAGAACGCCCAGTGGTTCGAGGACCATTCGCCCGCCGCACCCGAGTATAAGAAGAAGGAGGTCCGCGGCGTTTCGGCCAAGGTCATCACCGTGGCCATGCTCGGCGGCGACTGCTACCCGGCCACCCCCATCGGCATCAACCTGCCCAACGCCGACTGGATACGCAAGGAGTACGGCTCGAAGTCGGTGACCATCGACAACATCACCTATGCCTACGACATGGCGGCCCACGGCAACGGCTTCAACGAAGAGTTCGTGCTGCGTGCCGACGACCGCGACCGCATGGAGCGCTACGGCAAGCTGGCCGACGACCTCCACACCGACCTCCACGAGTGTCTGGGCCACGGTTCGGGTCAGCTGGCGCCGGGCGTTTCGGGCGGCGAGCTCAAAAGCTACGGTTCGACCCTCGAAGAGACCCGCGCCGACCTGTTCGGGCTCTACTACTTAGGCGACCCCAAGATGGTGGAACTCGGACTGATTCCCTCGCTCGACGTGGCGTGGGCAGGCTATGCCAAGTATATCATGAACGGCATGATGACCCAGCTGGCGCGCATCGAGCCGGGCAAGAACGTCGAGGAGGCGCACATGCGCAACCGCAAGCTGATTTGCGAGTGGTGCTATGAGCGCGGCAAGGCCGACAACGTGATCGAATGGGTCGAGGAAAACGGCAAGCGCTACGTTGTGGTCAACGACTTCGTGAAACTGCGTGCGCTTTTCGGCGAGATGCTCCGCGAAATCCAGCGCATCAAGTCCGAGGGCGACTATGAAGCCGGGCGCGCGCTGGTCGAGCGATATGCCGTGGCGGTCGACCCCGAACTGCATGCCGAGGTCCGCGAGCGCTATTATGCGTTGGGTATCGAACCCTACGGCGGGTTCCTCAATCCCGACTACGAATTGGTCGAGCGCGACGGCAAGGTGGTCGACGTGAAGATTGTTTACCCGACCGACTACGCCGCCCAGATGATGGACTATTCGACGAATTATTCGTTCCTGCCGCTGAAAAACTAAAAAGCAGCCTGCGCCCGGAATGGCGGTGGGTTACGGCTCCCGCCAGCGCGGCCGCAGATTCAGCAATCCGCTGGCAGTGTTGTTGTTGAAACGTTTTAGCAAACAGTTGAAACGTTCCTTTTCAGGCAGGTTTTCTCGCCTCGGCATAGCTCAGGTAAACTTGGCTTTGCACTCGGCTTATCGAAA
>NZ_CALPDD010000003.1 GCF_943193205.1 Alistipes muris | reverse complement strand
CGACCGGAACCGTATACGGTTCCGGTCGCTTTCTGTGAGTGGAAATGCGAAACGGGTGAACTTATTTCAGTCCCAGTTTCTTGGCGATTTCCTTGGGCAGAGCCTTTTTGTTGACCATGATGTCGGTGGTCTTGTAGGCCACGAACGGCCGCGAGAAGTAATAATACCCGGCGTAGGGCGGGCGCACGTCCCACGAATTGAGCACCTTGTAATAGGCGTTGCCTGCCTGGTCATGCGCCGTACCGACGATCACCATGCCGTGGTCGTCGGTCGTTTCGTAGTTGTCGAAAGCTGTTTGGCGCATCTCCTGCGTGATGACACGCTCTTTGCCCGGCTTGTCGAACGTGTAGAGGGCCGCTTCCTTTTCGCGTTCGGTCAACTTGCCCCAGCGTTCGGCTTCGGTGCCGCTCATGCTGTCGAGGTCGGCTTCGGGGACGATGCCTAAGGCCAGCGAACGGCTGAATCCCTTTTCACTCACGTCGGTGCCCCATGCGATGGGGTGGTTCTCGGCCAGCGCGTGGTCGATGACGGCCATCATTTCGTCGAGCGGCAGGTTGTAGACCGTGCCCCACATCCAATTGTCGGGCACTTCGAGGATGAACTGCGTGTAGAACGGATGATGGGTGAACGACGTCAGGTCGATATAATCCTCCATGTCGATGGGCAGCGAGGCCGCATAGGAGGCCGGGGTGTATTCCTTGCCCTCGTAGGTGAAAGTCTCGGGCATCTCGCCGAAATAGGCGTCGAGCAGGGCGCTGAAGCCGCGGCGCCACGCCGTCGACAGCGGTTTGCCCGAACGGTCGCCGACCGAAATGATCGTGTCGAGGTAGGCCTTGAATACGGCCGTCAGCTCGTGGAAGTCGGGCTTGTCGGTGCCGTAGTTGAGCCCCGGGTAGACCTCGAACGGCACGATGCCGTATTTCTTGATGCTCTCGGTGACGTCGTGCGCCGCACCGCCCTCGGCGAAGTTCAGTTCGCCGTGCATCCGGACGTATTTTTCGGCCTTTTCCATGAAGGTGTGGCGGACGATCCACATCTCCGAGAGGTGGACCGGAGCGCCGCCTGCGCGCAGGATTTCACCCTCCAGAAACGAAAGGGTCGAGAAGCACCAGCATGTGCCGCTGCGGTGCTGGTCCTTGACGGGTGTCATTTGCAGCACCTTGGTGTCGGTGAAGCGGTAGCCCTCGGGCTGGGTCTCTTCGGGTGTCGTCTGGGCGACGGCGCTGCACAGAGCGCCGACGGCCAGCAGGGTAAGCAAGAAGTTTTTCATCTGTCGTTGGGTTTGAAGTAGCGTTCGTTTCGCCGAACGCCGGGGGCAGCAGCTGCGGTCGGGCCGGCTGCTCCCGGTGGACCGGGATGCCGCTCTGCGGACCGCTGCACGCATAAGAAACGGCTGCGGCGCCCGGATAGTATATGCCGGCGTCTATTTTTTCGCTCCGGCCACGATTTTCCGGCACTCCTCCAAGGTCAGCTCGGCCGCCTTGGCCCCTTTGGGCAGGCGGTAGTTCTTGCCTTGGTAAGCGATATAGGCGCCGTAGCGGCCGTTCTTGACCAGCATGTCGGGGTCTTCGGCGAATTCGCGGAGCGGTTTGTTGGCTGTGGCGGCGGCTTCCTTGTGGGCGCGGACTACCTCTACGGCCCGGTCGTAGCTCACCGTGTAGGGGTCGTCGGTCTTGGCCAGCGAAGCGAACGACTTGCCGTAGCGGACGTAGGCGCCGTATTTGCCGATGCCGACGGTCAGCTCCTCGCCGTCGAGCTCGCCCAACATACGGGGGAGCGCAAAGAGGGCCAGCGCTTCGTCCAAAGTGATGGATTCGATGAGCTGCCCTTTCTTGAGCGATGCGAAGCGGCTTTTCTGCCCCTCGCTGCCCTCGATTTCGACCATCGGGCCGTAGCGGCCGATGCGCGCCTTGACCGTATGGCCTGTCGCGGGGTCGGTGCCGAGGATGCGGCCCTGGCTTTTCTTGTCGGTCTGCTGCTCGATGGCCCTGTCGACCATCTTGTGGAACGGCTGGTAGAAGTCGCCGATCATGCGGTTCCATGTGATGTCGCCCTCGGCCACGCGGTCGAACTCCTTCTCGACGCTGGCCGTGAAGTTGTAATCGACGATGGAACCGAACTGCGCTTCGAGATAATCGTTCACGACCATGCCTATGTCGGTGGGCGACAGGCGGTTTTTCTCCTTGCCGAAGTTTTCGGTGAGGGTCTTGGCCGTTACCTTGGCGTTGGCGAGCGTCAGTTGCACGTAACTGCGTTTCTGCCCGTCCTTGTTCTGCTTGACCACGTAGCCGCGGTTGATGATCGTGGAAATCGTCGGGGCGTAGGTCGACGGACGGCCGATGCCCAACTCTTCGAGCCGCTTGACGAGCGAGGCTTCGTTGTAGCGGGCCGGAGCCTGCGTGAAGCGTTCGGTGGCGGTAATACCGGCGGCGCTGAGCAGGTCGCCCTGCGCCATCTTGGGCAGCAGCCCCTCGCCGCTTTCGGCGGTCTGGTCGTCGTCGGTCGATTCGGAGTAGAGCCGCAGAAAACCGTCGAACCGCACTACCTCGCCTGTGGCGATGAACTGGAGCGGCGACCCCTCGATGTCGATGGCCACCGTCGTGCGGTCGATTTCGGCGCAGACCATCTGCGAGGCGACGGTGCGCTTCCAGATAAGCTCGTAGAGCCGTTTTTCGGCCGTCGTGCCCTCGATTTGCTGGCGGTCGATGTAGGAGGGGCGGATGGCTTCGTGGGCTTCCTGGGCCCCCTTGGTTTTGGTCTTGTAATTGAACCAACGGGAGTATTTTTCGCCGTAGAGCCTGATGATTTCCTCCTTGCACTGGGCCAGCGCCTGCTGCGAAAGATTGACCGAATCGGTACGCATGTAGGTAATCAGACCCTGCTCGTAGAGGTGCTGGGCCACGGACATGGTTTGCGAAACGGACATGCCCAACTTGCGCCCGGCCTCCTGCTGGAGCGTCGAAGTGGTGAACGGCGGTGCGGGATAGCGCTGGGCGGGCTTTTCTTCGGCCTTGGCGACCGTGAACGCCTTGCCGACGGTGCCGCGCAGGAATTCTTCGGCCTGCGCCTGCGTGTCGAAGCGCGAGGAAAGCTCGGCCTTGAAAAGCGTCTTGTCGGGGTCGCCGGCGGCGTAGAACTGGGCCACGACGCGGAAATAAGGCTTCGACCGGAACGCAATGATTTCGCGCTCGCGCTCGACGATGAGCCGCACGGCGACCGACTGCACGCGTCCGGCCGAGAGCGACGGCCGCACCTTTTTCCACAGCACGGGCGAGAGCTCGAAACCCACCAACCGGTCGAGGACGCGGCGCGCCTGCTGGGCGTTGACCAAGTCCATGTTGACCGTGCGCGGCTTCTCGATGGCTTCGAGGATGGCCCGCTTGGTGATTTCGTGGAAGACGATGCGCTTGGTGCGGTCGACGGGGAGCCCCAACACTTCGGTCAGGTGCCATGCGATGGCTTCTCCTTCGCGGTCTTCATCGGAAGCGAGCCAGACGGTTTTGTTCTTGGCCAGCCGGGCCAGCTCGTCGACCACTTTCTTCTTGTCGCCCGGGATTTCGTAGACGGGCGCGAATCCTTCGTCGATGCGGATGCCGAGGTCCTTTTTCGAGAGGTCGCGGATGTGGCCGAAGCTCGACTTGACGATGAAATCCTTGCCGAGGAACTTCTCGATGGTTTTGGCCTTGGCGGGGGACTCGACGATGACTAAATTTTCCTGCATGGTGTGTATGGCTTCGTTCAAATGCGAAAACCTAAGCGGATAGACTTAGGTTCGCATCGCAGAGACGTGTCCTGCTATTTGATGAGGTTGTATGCTATTTCAAAACGGATGGGCGCGGTGTTCTGCACGGGGGCCTCCTCGTCGGTGGTCATGCCCTGCAATACGCCGTAGGCCGAGCTGTAAAGACTGTATGCTTCGAGACCCGCGTAGATGGTACGGTTCTTCACGTTGTCGAGTTCGACCGGGCGGTTTTCCGCTTCGGCGGCCCGGCGCTCGGCCAGATAGCTGTTCCACAGCGTCTGCGCGTAACCCGTTATGTCCATCGCGTAGCAGCCGCGGCTGCGTTTGAGATAGCCGTCGTAGGCAAGGGTGTAGCTGCTGTTGTTCTTCTCGACCGTGTAGTTGTAGTCTGCAATCGGGGTCAGCTTCTTGTAATCCGTGTAGAGCCCGATGCGTTTGGGCGCCGCGTCCATTTCGGCAATCAGACGCCCGGGATTCGCCGGGTCGATTTGCGAAGGGTCGTAGTCGCTGCCGCTGAAGTAGACCAGCATGCGGACCTTGCTGAACGCCAGCGTCGAGTATTCCTGCTTGTCTTCGGCTCCGGCTATCAAGGCTTCCAGCTCGTCGAAAAACTGCTGTGTGAAAGTGATTTCGGTGGCTATGCCGCCCAAACCCTCGACAATCAGGCGGCTGTCGGGCTTGCGCGTATCTTCGCTTCCCGGCGTCGGCTCCTTGACGTTGGCCGGGTTGATCATCGTCCCCTTGCCATAGTCGCGTCTGAGGGTGTTGACCGAGACGTTGCCGTGGGTTTCGGACCCTGTGTGGTAAAAGGCATAGTTCATCCGGATGGTGTCCTGGACGAGCGAGGGGTCCGCTTCGACCCGGTTACGGCCGTAAATCACCAGCGACGACGCCAGGAGGTCGGTGGCATAGATAGTGCCCTTGCCGCTCACGGCCTGGTCGCTCTCGGGCCGGATGTAAAGCCCCTTGAACTCCTCGAGCCATTGTACCAGGCTGTCCTGCGTGGTGTAAATCGAATATTTGCCCTTGTAGGGACCCTCCTCCAGCATCAGCCGTTTGATGAAGTGCTCGCCCTCGTCGGTGATTTCCAGCGGGATGTTGGCCGACGACGGTTTCGTGCGCTTGCCGTCGGGGAACGTGAATCTGAAAAGCGGCTTCTTGCCGACGTATTTGTCGGGGTTGAAGTTCAGATAGAACACCGTGTCGGCCTCGCCCTCCTTGAGATAGTCGTTGCTGACGATTTCATAGATGCCGAACTGCTGGGGAGTGAGCGTATCGGCGCCGTACTGCGAAATCGAGAGCTTCAGCACGGCCGAATCGGCGAAAGGTCTGTACCCGAAAAATCTCGGCCGGTCCACTTTCATATTGTAGAGGAACTGCGTGAGGAATCCCGCCGTGCGCAGGCCCAGCGTATCGTTCAGCTCCGACCCCATGTATCCGTAGCTGAGGTTCGACGACACGAGCGAATCGCTCTGGAACAGACGTGTCTCGACGTAGCGTGCCGGTTTTTCGCCTTTGCGGGGCAGGGTCGTATAACCTGCCAGCATCTGCTGATTCTCCGGCACGAGGTTCGAGCCCAGCGAATCGTCCACCGTCGTGCAGGCTGCTGCCGCCGCAGCCGCCATGACCAGGAGCACGAGCGCCCGGGCCGCGTCGGTCCGGAGGAATCTATTGAATATCTTCATAGAATCGGTTGTAATTATCGAAAAATCCGTCTTCTTCGGGCGAACGGTATTCGAGCATCGGCTTGCCGCTTCGGCGGGCGAGCTTCAGCACCTTGGCGTCGACGTCGGGCGACGCGACGATGATACCGTCGGCATATTCCATAACGAAACGGCAGAGATTTTCGTATGACGGACGTCCCAGAAGCGAAAGATTCGCGTCCTGCACCCCCTCTCCGGCTATCTTGAGGCCGAACTCCTTGTCCAGTTCGCCGGGGAAGCCGTCGTCGTAGAGCGAGACCACCACCTTCACGTCGCGGAAAATCGGGTCGTCGGCGAAGACCTTTTTCAGATAGACCGGCACGACACCGGCGAACCAACCGTGGCAGTGGACCACCGTCGGGGCCCAGCGCAGCTTCTTGACCGTCTCCAGGACGCCGCGCGCAAAGAAGATGGCCCGCTCGTCGTTGTCGGCGAATTCACGGCCCTCGGCGTCGTGCAGAATCGCCTTGCGCGAGAAATAATCGTCGTTGTCGATGAAGTAGATCTGTACGCGGGCGGCCGGTATCGACGCGACCTTGATGATGAGCTGGTGGTCGTTGTCGTCGATGATGAGGTTCATGCCCGAAAGCCGGATTACCTCGTGCAGCTGGTGGCGGCGCTCGTTGATGCAGCCGTAGCGGGGCATGAACGTGCGGATCTCGTTGCCGCGCTCCTGCATGGCCTGCACCAGCGAACGGCACAACTTGGAGGCCTCCGTTTCGGGAAGATAGGGCGCTATCTGCTGACAGACGTACAGAATCTTGCTTGCCATGATCCGTGGTTTTAGTCGGACGGGGCGGTTGCCGCAGTCGGGAATGCGTCGGGGGTGTTCCGTCGGACGGCGGCCGCTCCGGGCCGGATTTATGTTGCTACAAAGGTACGTAAAAAATCTGAAACTCCCGGACGTTTCCGGGCCGGCGGGGCGCGGGCGTCAGAGAATCAGCATCGCGTCGCCGTAAGTTCCGAAGCGGTAGCCCTCGGCCTTGGCGGTTTTGTAGGCGTTCATGACGGTTTCGTAGCCGCCGAACGCCGCCACCATCATCAGCTGCGTCGAGTAGGGCAGGTGGAGGTTCGTCACCATTGCGTCGGCCACCGAGAACTCGTAGGGCGCGAAGATGAACTTGTTGGTCCAGCCCTCCATGGGCTTGATCATGCCTGCGGTCGAGACGGCCGTTTCGAGCGTCCGCATGACGGTTGTGCCGATGGCCACGATCTTGCGGCCGTCGCGTTTGGCCTCGTTGACCGTCGCGGCCGTTTCGTCCGTCACGATGAACTGCTCGGAATCCATCTTGTGCTTCGAGAGGTCTTCCACGTCGACCGTGCGGAAGTTACCCAGCCCTACGTGCAGCGTGATGAACGTCCGGTCCACCCCTTTGATTTCCATGCGCTTCATCAGGTGTTTCGAGAAGTGCATGCCTGCTGTCGGAGCCGCCACGGCGCCTTCCTTGGCGGCAAAGATGGTCTGGTAGCGTTCGGCGTCCTCGGGCTCGACCTTTTCGCGCACCCACTTGGGCAGCGGCGTCTCGCCCAGGGCGAACAGGGCTTCCTTGAACTCCTCGTAGCTTCCGTCGAAGAGGAAGCGCAGGGTCCGCCCGCGCGAGGTGGTGTTGTCGATGACCTCGGCCACCAGCAAGTCGTCGTCCCCGAAATAGAGCTTGTTGCCGATGCGGATTTTGCGGGCCGGGTCGACCAGCACGTCCCACAGCCGCAGCTCGCGGTTCAGCTCGCGCAGCAGGAAGATTTCGATTTCGGCCCCCGTCTTCTCCTTGTTGCCGTAGAGCCGCGCCGGAAACACCTTCGTGTCGTTGAATACGAACAGGTCCTTTTCGTCGAAGTAGTCGAGGATGTCCTTGAACATGCGGTGCTCGATCGTGCCTTTGGCGCGGTCGATGACCATCAGCCGCGATTCGTCGCGGTTGTCGGCCGGGTGGCGGGCCAGCATCTCCGGGGCGAAGTCGTAGCCGTATTGCGATAATTTCATGTTGAAGATGGGTTTTCGTTATTTCATGCAGGTTTTCTCTCCTCGGCAAAGCCCGAACAAGTTCGGCCTGCGCTCGGCTTGCCGAAAAGCGCGCGAAAAAACACGTACAATATAATACGCAAAAATCGTTATTTTGTTTCGGTCTGCCGCAGTTTTTCCAGAAACTGCTCCAGCTGCCACGCCTGCTCGGCCGTGAATCCGCCGCTGCGGGTGCGGCGCAGCGAGGTCAGGTGGGCGCCGCTGCCGAGCGCTTCGCCGATTTCTCGGGCCAGCGAACGGATGTAGGTGCCCTTGCTGCATCGTACCCGGATGCGGATGCGCGGCAGGGCGTATTCCAGCAGCTCGATTTCGTAGATGTTTATCCGGGCCTGGCGCAGTTCGACCGTCTCGGTCGTCTCGCCCGCCCGGGCCAGTTCGTAGGCACGCATCCCGTCGATTTTCTTGGCCGAGAAGAGCGGCGGGGTTTGCAGGCGCTCGCCCTCCAGCGTGCGGAGCGCTTCGAGCACCCCCTCGCGCGTAATGTGCTCGTAGGGGTAGGTTCGGTCCACGGGGTGTTCCAGGTCGTAGCTCGGCGTTGTGGCGCCCAGCATCACGTCGGCCACATATTCCTTTTCTTCGGCTTGCCGCGCCTCCACCATCTTGGTAGCGCGGCCGATGCAGACCAGCAGAATACCCGTAGCCAGCGGGTCGAGGGTCCCGGCGTGGCCCACCTTGATGCGCTTGTAGCCGGCCTTTTGCAGGGCGAACTTGATTTTGCGGACCACGTCGGTCGAGGTCCATTCCAGCGGCTTGTCCAGCACGGCGATGTAGCCCTCCTCGAAGTTGAGGCCCCGGAGGTCGAATTGTCCTTGGGTCATATGCAGTAGCTGATGATGCAGATGCCACCCGCCACGGCGCAGTAGAGGGCGAACCAAATCAGCCGGCCCCGCTTGACGGTTTCGATCATGAAGCGGCAGGCCAGGCAGCCCGTCACGAACGCCGCCGCGAATCCGGCCAGCAACGGCCCGGCGGCCACGCCTGCCGTGAGTTTTCCTGACGCGATTTCCAACAGGGTTTCGCCCAGAATCGGCGCCAGCACCATCAGAAACGAGAATTGCGCGACGGCCGCTTTCTTGTTGCCTAAGAGCAGCCCTGTGGCGATGGTCGAACCCGAGCGCGAGAGTCCCGGCATGGCGGCGCAGGCTTGGGCGATACCTATTATAAAGGCGTCGCGGTAGGATATATCTTCTTTCTGCCGCGGTTTGGCGTAGTAGGCGAAGGCAAGCAGGGCCGCTGTCAGCAGCAGCATCGCCCCCACGACGGCCAAAATCCACGGCGCTCCCAGCATGGCGTCGATGCGGTCCTTGAGCGCGAAGCCCACGATTCCGATGGGAATCATCGAAAGCACGATTTTCAGTACGTAGGCTTGTTCGGCGTTGAACCGGCGCGAGAAGAGACCCTGCACCAACCGCCGCACTTCGCTCCACAGCACAACGAGGGTGCTCAGCACCGTCGCGGCGTGCAGCGTCACGTCGAACGTGAGGTTCTCTTCGATTTCCACGCCCAGGAGCTCCTTGGCGATTTGTAGATGTCCGCTGCTCGACACGGGCAGGAATTCGGTGATGCCCTGCACGATGCCCAGCAGAATGGCCTGCAACGTATCCATCGCTCTATTTCCAGCGTTTCAGAATGGCGTATGCCTCCACCGCGAAGCCGCCGATGACGAGGATGGGGGCCAGCGTGATGCGGCGCCACGAGAACATGGCGTAGTTGAATTCGTCGGGCGAATCGCTGCCGCCGCCGGCCATCAGGACGAAGCCTAAGAGGATGATTCCGAAGCCCGCGGCCAGCAGGATGTAGTTGCGGCGTGTCAGCGGCATCCGGGGATTCTCGGGGGTGTCGTTCGGTTGTTTCATATCAGTAGAGATAGATTTTGTTCGATTTCATGTTGACGAATTTGTTGAGGGCGGCCCAGGTGAACAGTCCCGAGATGACGATTCCGCCGCCGAGCATGGCGCCGAAAATCAGCAGGCCCGTGCGGCTTGCGTCGGCGAGGGCCTGCAATTCGGGCACCGCTTCGTTCAGTCCGCAGGCCGCGGCGGCCAGGAGCAGCGAAGCCATCGTTCCGGCCCAAATGCCCTGTGTGATACTGCTGGCAAGGAACGGTTTCATGATGAACCACTTCGTCGCCCCTACCAGCTTCATGGTGTTGATCAGATAGCGTTTCGAGAAGATGGCCAGCCGGATGGTATTGCTCAGCAGAATCAGCGAAATGACGAGCAGCGCCCCGCCGAACAGCAGCAGTACGAAGCGGATTTTGCCCACGGTCGAATGCAGCCGCTGGGCCATCAGCGCCGGGTAGCCCACATGCGCCACTCCTTTCAGGTGTTCGGCTCCCCGGATGAAGGCTTCGATCAGCTCGCGGTCGGCCGAGCGGGCGGTGAGGGTGAGTTCGTAGGAGTTCAGCAGCGGGTTTTCGTCGAGTATCTCCTCGAAGCGGCTGCCGAAAAGGCGGCGGAATTCCTGGTCTTCGAGCTTCTCTTCCTTGGGGACGTAGACAATCGTTTCGACCAGTTCCTCATCGGTGAGCTGCCGTTCGATTTCCTGCCGCTGCTTGTCGCTCAGCCCGTTTTTCAATTCCACCGACACCTGAATGCTCGATTGGAGCGTCTGCGCGACCTTCATTGCGGCCAACATCAGATAGCCCACCGAGCCCAGCAGAAAGAGCACCAGTGTGATGCTCACCGTCGAGATGAAGTAGGAGTTGCGGACCTTGCGCTTCAGTCGTTTGCTGTCATCCATTCCGTTCTCTTTTTCGGCTGCGGAGCCAATGTATGATTGCCGCGGCCGCGCCGGCCAGAATGGCGAGCGAAGCCGCAAACGTAATTCCCTCGACCCAATCCCAGCCCGGGGCCCGGAAAATCCATTCGACGGTGTGTTTTCCGGCGGGCAGACGCATGGCGCGCAGGACGTAGTCGGCCCGGAAATAGGGGGCCTGCTCGCCGTCGATGAAGGCCGTCCAGCCCTTGTCGTAGTAGATTTCCGAGAAGACCGCTACGGCTTCGCCCTCTGCCGAATATTCGTATGTCAGATGGTTGGGGCGGTATTCCGTGAGGGCGATTTCACCGCTGGCGAGTTTGCCGAGTGGGGCGAGATAACAGCACGAGGTTGCCGTCGAGAGAGGCGATACGACCGCCGTCGTGCGCAGGTCGAGGGTCCCGAGCGCGTCGATTTCGGCTTGGGCCGTCGGCACGCAGACGACCGAATCGACCATCCACGCCGCGCCGTATTCCGTGTCGCGGCGGACCGCTTCGGGGGCTCCGTCGCGCCCCGGTACGATGGCATAGCGCGTGTTGAGCATGTCCAGGACGTTTTCGTCGGCCGCCGAAAGATAACGGTCGATGAGGTCTTGGTAGCGGGCCAGCTTGGCGCCGTGGTAGCCGCCCACCGAACGGTGGAAATAGGAGGTGGTCGCGTCGTTGAAGGTGCTCACCGTCAGATTGATGACGCGGTATCCCAGGTCGGTGTCGGCCAATATCGCCTTGTCGGCCGCCGTCGGTACGACCCGGTTGCGGCGTGCCGTCACGAAGCTGTCCGGCGAGAGGAACCGCAGGTCGACGGGCACCAGGTCCAGAAGCATGATCCCCGCCAGTAGAGCTGTCAGCGCGTATTTGTTGGTTTTCCGCCACACGAAAAGGGCCACGGCTCCCGCCGCCAGCGCAATCATCATCAGCGAGCGCCACGCGTCGGTCCGCATCATCGAAGCGCGTTCCGCGGCCATCGCCGCCGCCGTCATTTCGCCCCATTCCGCGTCCATTCCGCGGTCGATGTAGGTTTGCAGGTCGTTGGCCCGGAAAATCCGGTGGTATTGTTCGGTCATCATCGCCGCGCTGTCGTCGTACCCGAAGTCGAACAACGTCCCTCCGGCCACGGCCAGCAACAAGCATAGCCCGCCCGTCGTTCCGGCCGCCCAGGCCAGCCCCCGCAGGAGCCGTTTCTGCGGAACGTCGCCGCGCCACAGCTGTACGAGCGCCAGCGCGCCCAGCATCGGCACGGCCCACTGCACCACCACAAGCGTCATCGAGACCGTGCGGAACTTGTTGTAGCCGGGCAGTATGCGGAACGCCAACTCGGTGAATCCCATCAGGTTGCGGCCCCACGCCAGCAGAATCATCAGCACCGAAATGCCCGCTATCCACCATTTGTTGCGGCCCCGGGCCAGCGCCAGCCCCAATGCCGCCAGGAAGACCGCCGCCGCGCCCAAGTAGGTCGGGCCGCCCGTGTAGGGCTGTGTGCCCCAATAGGCAGGCAGCTGTTCGGCCGCTCCGTGCAGTCCCAGGCGGTTTGTCACGGCGGCCACTTCGCCGTCGGGCGCAAAGGCGGCGCCCGAATCGCGCCCCATGAAGTCGGGCACCAGCAGGTTCAGCGTCTCGGCCCGTCCGTAGCTCCACGCCGTAGCGTAGTCCAAATCGAGACCGCCGCGCTTGCTGTCGGTCTCCACGGCCAGTTCAGAGCCGCCGCGAATCGTTTCTTTGGAGTGCTGGGCCGTATACCAGAGCGGCCCGAAGTTCGACGCCACGGCCAGAATGCCAGCACCTGCCAGCACGGCGGTCCGCACCCCGAAGTCGCGCAGCCGTTTTTCGCGCAGGGCCACGATTCCGTCGCTGAGCCACAGCGCGGCCATTGCCAGCATGAAGTAGTAGGTAATCTGCGGGTGTCCGGCTCCGATTTCGAGCGACGCCGCCACCGCCGTGACGGCCGCACCGTACCACTTGTTCCCCCGCAGGGTCATCCAGGCGCCGCCCATCATCAGCGGCGCATAGACCAGCGCCCACATTTTGGTGAGGTGTCCGGCTCCGATGATGAGCAGGAAGTAGGTCGAAAGCCCGTAGGCCAGCGCCGGGACGATGCCCGCCCACGGGTCGACGCCCATCATCAGGAGCATCAGCCACATGGCCGTCATGGCAAAAAAGAGGAACGCGGCCGGGGTGTCGAGGATTTTGACGATCTGCCCCACGCTTCGTTTCACCAGCTGGGCCGGATAGGCCACGTTTATCAGGTAGGCCGGCATTCCGCCGAACATGCCCCCCGTCCATTGGGGGTCTTCGCCTGTTTCGAGCCTCATCTGCGTGATGTCGCGGGCCATCCCTTCGTATTGGACCACATCGTGCTGCGGCAGCGCTTCGCCCCGGAACTGGGGGGCGAAATAGGCGGCCGCGACCACGAAAAAGAGCAGCAGGGCCGCTGCTGCGGGCAACAGCCGTGCGGCGAAGCCTTTCGGTAGATTCATTCCGATGATTCTTTTTGAACAGCCAAAGGTACGAATAAGCGAGGGCAAACACAAATTTATTTGGGGTTGCCGAGCGGGAGTATCTTCGGTGAAGCCAAAGGTACGAAAAAATAGCCGATCATCGCGCCCGAATTGCGAATTTTCATTATATTTGCAGTAATTTTATCCCGCGCGGACCGGCCGCACCATGGCCGGGCCTTTCGCCGGCACGGCGTTTTACGCCGGTTCGTCGCGTTTTTTCGTCAGATGACAACACTCGATATAATCCGTAAACCCGTCGAAGCGGAGCTCAGAGCGTTCGACGAATTCGTCGAACGGCAGTTCACCGCCGAGGGCGAGCTGCTCTCCGAAATGCTGCAGTATGCGCTTTCGTCGCGCGGCAAGGGCATCCGGCCGCTGCTGGTCATGCTTTCCGCCGCCATGAACGCGCCCATGCCCGGGGCTTCCCTCGGGCGGCGGCCTTGCCTGGCCGCCATGCTGGTCGAAATGATCCACGTCGCCTCGCTCATCCATGACGACGTCATCGACGAGTCCGACACCCGGCGCGGCAAGCCGTCGGTCAACGCCCGCTGGCAGTCGCACAAGGCGGTCATCCTGGGCGATTACATCCTCGCACGCAACATGAACCTCGGGCTTCAGAGCGGGCAGTACGATTTGGTCACCCACATTTGCGGGGCCATGTCGGCCTTGTGCGAAGGCGAGGTGCTGCAGGGCGACTGTGCCGAGAAGCACGTCATGACGCGCAAAAGCTACCTCGACATCGTCCACAAGAAGACCGCCAGCCTTATCGGTGTCAGCGCTTCGTCCGGGGCTCTGGCCGTCGGCGCCACGCGCGACAAGGTCGCACGGATGCGGCACTTCGGCGAGTCGCTCGGCATGGCGTTCCAGATTCAGGACGACATTCTCGACTATACCTCCACCGCCCGCACGGGCAAGCCTGCCTACAACGACCTGCGCGAGGGCAAGATTACGCTGCCACTCCTCTGCGTGCTGGAGCGTATGGGCGAGGAGCGGCAGGCCGAGGTCATCGCACGGCTCGTCCGCTGTCACGAGGATCCCGCCGCCATGGAATACCTCCAGCGCATCGTCGAGAACGAGGACGGCATCACTTCGGCCATCAGCATCATGCGCAGTTACCTTTCGCAGGCCATCGAACTCCTCTCCGAATTCGGGCCGTCCGAGTACAAGACGGCCATGATCGACCTCTGCGCCTACGTCGGCGAGCGCGACCAGTAGCGAAAATTCCAAACTCACAAACTACACGATAAACTTATGGAACAAAACAACCGTTACAAGCTGCCCATCGTTCCTGTGGTCACCATGTTCTTCCTCTTTGCGATGATTTCGTTCGTGACCAACCTCGCAGCGCCTATCGGCACCATCTGGCGCAACGCCTACGAGGGGTCGAACACCCTCGGCATGATGGGTAACATGATGAACTTCCTGGCCTACCTCTTCATGGGTATTCCGGCCGGCAACATGATCGTGCGGATCGGTTACAAGAAGACTTCGCTCATTGCCATGATCGTCGGTATAGCCGGTCTTTTCACGCAGTACCTGTCGAGCCGCTGGGGCGCCGGTACGGTCCTCTTCACGATGGACAAGTTCACCATCCACCTCAATTTCATCATCTACCTCCTGGGCGCCTTCATCTGCGGATTCTCCGTCTGCATGCTCAACACGGTCGTCAACCCCATGCTCAATACGCTGGGCGGCGGCGGTGTCCGCGGCAACCAGCTGCTTCAGTTCGGCAGTACGTTCAATTCGCTGTCGGGCACCCTCACACCGCTGTTCGTCGGCGCGCTTATCGGCACCGTCACGGCTCAGACCACCATGGGCGACGTCACGCCGCTGCTGTTCCTTGCCATGGGTGTCTTCGCCGTTGCATCGCTTATCATCACCTTCGTCGCCATCCCCGAGCCGCACCTCCGCAAGTCGGCTGAAAAACAGGAGAAGGCGGCCCACAGCCCCTGGAACTTCCGCCATACGGTGCTGGGCGTCATCGGTATCTTCATCTATGTCGGTGTCGAGGTCGGCATCCCCGGTACGCTCAATTTCTACCTCGCCGACAGTTCGGCGCGCGGCGCCGGGCTTCTGACCAACGGGGCGGCCGTCGGCGGCGCCATCGCGGCGGTTTATTGGCTTCTGATGCTCGTCGGGCGTTCGCTCAGCAGCCTTATCAGCGGCAAGGTTTCCAGCCGCGTGCAGCTTCTGACCGTGTCGGCTACGGCCATCGTCTTCGTGCTCCTGGCCATCTTCATCCCCAAGGAAGTCACCGTCATGATGCCCGGTTACAGCGTTGGTCACGGGTTCAGCCTGGCCCATGTTCCTGTTAGCGCCCTGTTCCTCGTGCTCTGCGGTCTTTGTACGTCGGTCATGTGGGGCGGTATCTTCAACCTTGCCGTCGAGGGGCTCGGCAAGTACACGGCCCAGGCGTCGGGTATCTTCATGATGATGGTCGTCGGCGGTGGCGTGCTGCCGCTCTTCCAGCAGTTCGTGGCCGACAAGGCCGGGTACATGACCAGCTATTGGGTCATCATCGTCGGGTTGGCTTACCTGCTCTATTATGCGCTTATCGGGTGCAAGAACGTGAATACCGACATCCCTGTCGAAGAATAGACTATTATAGTTCACTGAAAGGTCCGGCTTCCCGATGCGGAAGCCGGACCTTTTTGGTGCGTTGGCATGCTGCTCCGAGCACGGCGAAAAAAACGCGTGCCGGCGCCTGTCATTCTGAGTGCCGAGAAGAATCTTCCGGCATCAATATAGGAAAAAGACGATTCCTGTGAAGTGGCACGCCACTGCAAGATTTATCAGCAGGTGCCATACCATGTGGTGGTAGCGGAATCCCTTGCGGGCGTAGAACCACGCGCCTAAGGTGTAGAACACTCCGCCCGCGGCAATCAGCACCAGCAGCGGCGTCGATGCCTGGCGGACGAACAGCGGCATGAAGAAGACGATGGTCCAGCCCATGACCAGGTAGATCGTCAGGCTTACGGCCGGTATTGAGCGGCGGGACAGCGATTTGTAGAATATCCCGAACAGCACCATCGCCCATTGCAGCGCCGTGATGAAGATGCCCTGCCAGCCGCCGATGACTGTCACGGCGATGGGGGTGTAGCTGCCCGCTATGGCTACATAGATGAATATGTGGTCCAGTATGTGGAATATCTCCTTGTGTTTCGACTGCGGATTCATCGAGTGGTAGAGCGTCGAGGCCAGGAACATCAGAAAGATCGACATGACGAAGACGCTCACCGCGGCGGCCGCGGCTATGCTCTCTCCTGCGTGTATGTAGGCCCATACCGCCGCAAAGGGCAGGGCCGCCAGTGCCAGCAGCGACATTGCGCCGTGGCTCACCGCGTTGGCGACTTCTTCGCCTACGGTCGGAATGTAGCGGGTGTATTTTTTCATCGGTTCGTCGGGTCGGATTCCGGTGCCAAATGTAGGAAATTTTTTTCTACCTTTGCAAAGGTGCCGTTCCTGCGGGGCGGCGTTGGGTCAATAAGGTCAGGCAAAATGGATATTTCACGTTACGATGATTTCCGCGCGTCGGTGCGGAGCGGTTTTTCGGCACGGACGCAGCAGGCCGTCGACGAAGCGTTGGCATGGGCTGCCGAGAGGCTCGGCGGTGAGCTGCGTTACGACGGGAGCCCTATGCTCGACCACGCCGTGGCCGTCGCTTCCATCGTCATCTCCGAGGTCGGGTTGGGGCGCAATTCCGCTGTCGCTTCCATTCTCCACGACGTCGTGCGGTTGGCCCACAAGCGGCTTTCCGCTGCGGAATTCCTCGCCCTCACCGACGAAATCCGGGCCCGTTTCGGCGAAGAGGTCGTCGGCATCACCGTCGGGCTCGCCAATATCTCGGCCCTGCGGCTCAAGGTTGCCAAAGAACAGGCCGACAATTTCCGCGACCTGATTGTCAGCTATTCCGAGGACCCGCGCGTCATCCTCATCAAGCTCGCCGACCGTTTGGAGGTGATGCGCTCGCTCGACATCTTCCCCCGCGAGAAGCGGCGCAAGAAGAGCTGGGAGGCCATGAACCTCTATGCGCAGATTGCCCACAAGCTCGGTTTGTACAGCATCAAAAGCGAGCTTGAGGACATCGCTCTCAAGTATCTGGAGCCCAAGGATTACGAACATATCGTCGCCAAGCTCGAAGAGAGCGCCGACGAGCGCCGGGCTTTCATTGCGCGGTTCCTGGTTCCTGTTGAGGAGCGGCTGAAGAAACTCGGAATCAAGTACCATATCAAGAGCCGCACCAAGTCGATTTTCTCCATCTGGACCAAGATGCAGAAGCAGCACGTACCGTTCGAGGGGGTCTACGACATCTTCGCCCTGCGCATCATTATCGACTGCCCGCGCGAGGAGGAGAAACAGCTGTGCTGGACGGCTTATTCGGTCGTCACCGATTTCTATACGCCCAACCCCAAGCGCATGCGCGACTGGATTTCCATCCCCAAGTCCAACGGCTACGAATCGCTCCACACCACCGTCTCGGCCGAGGGCCGCTGGGTCGAGGTGCAGATACGCACCGAGCGCATGGACGCCGTGGCCGAGCGCGGCATTGCGGCTCACTGGCGTTACAAGGGCGTGAACCAGGGGGCGCAGACCAGCGAAATGTGGCTCGGCCGCCTGCGCGAGCTGATGGAGGACACCACCCATTCGCTGGCCCAGCGTTTCGACGCCAAGCCCGCTTCGGGCGAGATTTTCGTCTTCACGCCCAACGGCGACCTGCGCAAGCTGCCCGAGGGGGCTGCGCTGCTCGATTTTGCGTTCGACATCCACACCTCGCTCGGCGCCACCTGCGTCGGCGGCAAGGTCAACGGCCGTCCGTCGTCCATCCGCGACGTGCTGCACAACGGTGACATTGTCGAAATCCAGACTTCCAAGAACCAGACGCCCAAGGCCGACTGGCTCTCGGTGGTTGTCACTTCCAAGGCGCGGAACAAAATCAAGTCGTTCCTGCGCGAGGAGCAGGCCAAGCACACCCGCATGGGGCGCGAGGAGCTGGAGCGCAAGCTCAAGAACTGGAAAATGGCCCTCACCATCGACGAAGCGGTGGCTTACTTGGGCAAGTATTTCAAACTCAGGCTCGGCACCGAAGTCTACGCGCTTATCGCTACGCAGAAGGTCGATTTCGGGTCCATCAAGGAGATTCTTGCGCGCCACCTCTCGGGCGAGGCCGCCGAGGAGCGCCGCGCCGCCGCGGCCGAAGCCGAACGGCAGAAGACCTACGCTTCGCGCGAAAGCGCCGCACCGCAGGACGCGCTAATTATCGACGACGACATTTCCAAAATCCAGTACAAGCTGGCCCGCTGCTGCAACCCCATCAAGGGCGACGACGTCTTCGGGTTCGTCACGATCAATTCCGGCATCACCATTCATCGCACCGATTGTCCCAATGCGCGGCGCATGCGCGAGAGTTACCCTTACCGGGTCATCGAGGCACGGTGGCGGCAGTCGGCCTTGGGGGCTTTCCGCGTCACTATCCGTATCGTCGCGGCCGACACTACCGGTATGGCCAACCACATTACCGAGACCATCAGCCGCGAGCTGAAGCTCAACATCCGCTCCATCAATTTCGACGCCGCTTCGGGCGGCTGTGTCTCCGGCACCGTCTCCGTCGAAGTTCCCGGTTCGGGGGTGGTCGATACGCTTATCCATTCTATCATGCGTATCAAAGGCGTCCAGCGGGCCTACCGGATTAATTAAGTGAAAAGCAGAAAGTGAAAGGTGAAAAGGGGCAGCCAATGAAACTTCGTTCTTGCCTCTCACCTTTCACCTTTCTGCTTTTCACCCTATCTTAAAGCAGCGGCGAGAAAATCCGCATGAACGATTCTGCCCAGCGGCGGGTGCGGGGGCGGCGGAACCAGTCGCCCGGGGTCACGCGGCGGCAGTCGCCGAGGTCTGTTTCGTAGATGGCCGCCAGTCGGGCGTTGAATGCGCGGTCGTAGACGAACGCGTTCACCTCGAAATTGTGCTCGAAGCTCCGGAAGTCCATGTTCGCCGAGCCGACGACCGCCAGATCGTCGTCGATAAGCAGGAGTTTGGAGTGGAGGAATCCCGGGGTGTAGAACGCAATCTTCACCCCGGCCTGCACCATGTCGTCCAGGTAGGAGTGGCTCGCCAGGTCGACCACTCGCGAGTCGGAACGTTCGGGCAGCATCAGCCGCACGTCGATGCCCGCCAGCGCCGCTTCTTGCAGCGCCGCGTTAAGCGTTTCGGACGGCAGGTAATAGGGTGTTTCGATCCATACGCGCTGCGCCGCCCGCGACACGGCGTATTCGACCGCCTGCAGCAGGGTGCGCCATTTGCCCAGCGGGCCGCTCGGCACTATCTGCATCACGTTTTCGGTCAGCCGTTCCGGCGCCGGGAAATAGGCCGGGCCTCCGACGGCCTGTTTGGTTGTCGCGGACCAGTCGCTCAGAAACGATGCCTGCAATCCCGCTACGCCGCTTCCCTCGATTCGGAAATGGGTGTCGCGCCAGCGCTCGCGCTTGCCGTTGCCGCGTTCGATGCCCAGCACATAGCGGTCGGCGACGTTCATCCCGCCGATGAATCCTATACGGCCGTCGATGACCCCGATTTTGCGGTGGTTGCGGTAGTTGACCTTGCTCGTGAACCGCGGGAATTTTACGTGCAGGAACGAATACGCTTCGATGCCATCGGCCCGCATTCCCTCGAAAAAGGCTTTCTTCACCCCGGTGCAGCCCACGTCGTCGTAGAGTATTCGCACTTCGACCCCTTCGCGGGCCTTGGCCGTGAGCGCATCGCGCAGGCGGCGGCCCGTCTCGTCGTCGCTGAAAATGTAGTATTGGATATGGATGTGGTGGCGCGCCCCGGCGATTGCTTCGAGCAGCGCGTCCATCTTCGTCTTTCCGTCGACATAGGGGGTCAGCCGGCTTCCGTAGAGCGGTACGGCGAGGGCCGTTTGGCAGAGGAGACGCGCCAGCGGGAGCCGCTGCGGCGGAATGCCCGTTCCGCCCGCCGCGTCGTTCTCTTCCAGCCGGGTGGTGATTCGTTTGCGGGTGCGGTGCGAGATGATCCGGCGCTTGGAAAGGTTCTGCCCGAAGAAGAAGTAGATCGCCAGCCCGGCACCCGGCGCCAGTACCAGCACCAGTATCCACGGCAGGGTCTTCAGCGGGTTGCGGTTGTCGGTGATGATGACCAGCACCACGCCGATGATCGTCAGCGTGTAGACGACCAGAAAGATCGTGCTCAGAATCTGTAACATGTCGGTTTCTTCAGGCCCGGGCGGCTGCGTCGGGCGTTGGGCCGCGTCGCCGGGCTATTGTTTTCCCGGGATTTCCACCCCGTAGAGCAGGTGTTCCACGCCGCGCAGGAAGTTGCGCTTGTGCAGTTTCGGCGAGTATACGTAGCCGTCCAAGGTGAAGACCTGGTTCGTGCGGGTGTCGACGGTCGTGTAGCTTACGAACGGGCCGCCCATGAAGTCGCCCGCCACGTCCCAGAATCCGCGCATCTCGCACCAGAGGCGCCCCTCCAAGTGGAACATCCGGAATTCGGGCGGGAAGACTTCGGAGGTGGTCATGTAGGAACCCTCCGAGGGTCCCGGTATCCGGGCCGCGAAGCGGTTGCGGGCTTTGACGAGCGCTTCGGCCGTCATCGCCGCGGAGCCTTCGTAGGGGTAGGAGTAGACGAAGAAGCCCTGGCTGGCGGTGGGATATTCGTAGCGCGCCCAGATGAAGTCGGGCTTTTCGGCGGCCAGGATGTAGCCTTTCGGCACGTTCATCTTCACTCCGAACGTGCGTTCGATGGCTTGTTCGACGGCCGGAGCACCGAATTTCTCGGCATAGGCGACCGCCCGGTTCCGTTCGGCCGCTTCCAGCGCGGCTACCAGTTCGCTGCGGTAGGTCGAGACGTAGTCCACGATGGATTTTTCGTCGGGGCCTTGGAGCGTCAGTACGATTTGCGGCGTCGCCGTCACGTCGTATTCTACGCCCGTGGCCGCCTTCGTGATCGAGGGGTCGATGTTGACTTTGAGGATGTTGCGGTGCTTGGCCAGCATGCCCGTGAAGTCCTGCGCCCTCACGCGCAGCACGTCGAACTTGGGCTCGGTCTGGTTCAGATAGGGCACCGGCGCCGTCAGTACGGAGCGCAGCGTGTCGCCCGCCGGGCCGTTCCATTCTTTTTGTTCGCACACGACGAGCAGTTCGTAGGGCGCGCCCTGGGCCGTCTGGGACGACGAGCTGCCCAGCGTGCGGAATGCGTCGCAGGCTGTCGCTGCCATGGCGACGAGCAGAAGCAACGATAGGTGACGGAGTGTTTTCATGACGTCGGGAATTTGAGGTGTTCGCGGCAGGCCGTCGCTTCCGTGGCTTGTCGCGGCCGGGAGGGGCGGCCCTTGTCTCTGCAATGCCGGTTTTATTCGGGCGCTGCATGCGGCCTGCCCTATCTTTGGCGAAGTTACGAAAAATTTTCTTTCTTATTCGGATTTTCCCTGTTTTTAACTGCCGCTTGCTTCTGCGCTCGACTTTTCGTATCTTTACAGAAGATACTCCCGCCTCGGGAATGCTCAAATAAATTTGGCATTGCATTCGACTTGCGCTATCTTTGACTTGGCCGAAGATACTCCGTCTCGGCATAATCAAGCTACCGCTTGCTTCTGCGCTCGACTTTTCGTATCTTTGCATTTGCCATGCGTCTGAAACCTCCGAAAATAATCCGCCGGCTGATGCCCGACCTGATTTGGGAAATCGACGACCCCGAGGGCGTCTTCCTCACTTTCGACGACGGGCCTACGCCCGGTATCACCGAGTGGATTCTGGCCACGCTCGACAAGTACGATGCCAAAGCCACCTTTTTCGTGCTGGGCAAGAACGTCGAAATGTACCCCGACCTTTTCCAACGCATCCTTGATGCCGGGCACCGGGTGGGCAACCACACCTATTCCCATCAGAAAGGGTGGGGCATGAGTCTCGAACGTTATACAGAGGACGTCGATTTTGCCAACGACCTGGTTCGCAGCGACCTGTTCCGCCCGCCCTATGCGCGCATCACCCCGGCGCAGGCCCGGCTGCTTGGGCAACGTTACAAACTGATTATGTGGGACATCATTTCGCGCGACTACAACCGCCAGCTTTCGCCCCGCACGTGTCTGAAGAACGTCACCAAGCATCTGGCACCCGGGGCCATCGTCGTCTTCCACGACAGCGAAAAGGCGTTCCGCAACATGCGCTACGCCCTGCCCCGCACCCTCGAAAAAATCCGGCAGGCCGGGCTTCGCTGCAAGGCTATCGAGCTGTGAGGCGCTGCCGCCCGAAATCCGCTTTTTGCAGCTTTGCGGAATTTTTCCTATTTTTGCGCTCGGACAAAAATTTCAAAACGATACCGTTATGACCATTACAGCCGCCGACATCAAGATCGGCATGTGCATCGAAATGGACGGCAAGACCTTTCTTGTAGTCGATTTCCAGCATTGCAAGCCGGGCAAGGGCCCCGCTTTCGTCCGCTCCAAACTCAAGAACCTCGAAAACGGCCGTGTACTCGAAAACACCTTTTCGTCCGTGGGCCAGAAAATCGAGCAGGTGCGTGTGGAGCGCCGCCCCTATCAGTTCACTTATGAGGACGACCTGGGCGCGCATTTCATGCACACCGAGACCTTCGAGGAAATCAACATCGAAAAGAGCCTGATCAACAACTACGACCTCATGGCCGACGGCCAGATTGTCGAGGTGATGTTCCACACCGAGAAAGAGACTGTTCTTTCGGCCGAACTTCCTCCCATCGTCGACATGGAGGTTACGTATACCGAGCCGGGTATCAAGGGCGATACCGCTTCGACCAATTCGCTCAAGCCCGCCACGGTCAACACGGGTGCCACGGTCCGCGTGCCCCTTTTCATCAATACCGGCGACAAGATTCGCGTCGATACCCGCACCCGCGAGTATTACGAGCGTATCAAGTAGCTGTTGCTTGGCTTATTGAAAAAAAACGGGAAGAACTCGCCGAGTTCTTCCCGTTTTTATTGTTGCACGGACCGAATGAATCAAAATGATTCTTAAGGTGCCTGCGACATATCGCCTTTCACTTTTAACCTTTCACCTCGGTTTTACACTTCCACCACTCCGTTGCGGATGGCATAGACCACCAGCGACGCGGTGTTCTTGCAGCCTGTTTTTTCCAGGATGTTGGCGCGGTGCTTGTCGACCGTGCGTTTCGAGATGAACAGGCAGTCGGCGATTTCCTGGTTCGACAGCCCGCGGCAGATTTGTACCAGTATTTCGCGCTCGCGTTCGGAGAGCTGTTCGTCCTGGGCGTCTTCGCGCGTGCGCATCCGGTGGGTCAGCGACGCCAGCAGCTGCGGACTGAAGTAGCTTCCGCCCGCCGCGACGGTCTCCACGGCTTCCAGCACTTCGCCTATCTGCGAATCCTTCAGCAGAAAACCGCGGGCTCCGGCTTCGACCATCCGCGAATAGTAGCTTTCTTCGCCGAACATCGACAGCGTGATGATTCGCAGGTCGGGCCGCAGGGCCAGGGCCCGTTCGGTCGTCTGCGCTCCGTCGAGCCCCGGCATCGAGAAGTCCATGAACACCACGTCGGCTTCGCAGTCCGGCAGTATCGCCAGCAGCTCTTCGCCGCTGCCCGCTTCGCCCGTCACCCGGCAGCCGTTGTGCTCCAGCAGGCCGCGCAGACCCTTGCGGAAAAGCGAGTGGTCGTCGACCAGTATGATGCGGGGGCTGTTCATCGTTCGCGGCGTTTATGAGTTCGGTGCGGCGGTTCCTGCCGGGCCGTTTCCACCCGGACCGTAGCGTGCATGCCCTTGCCTTTGGCCGACGCCATGTCGAAAGTCCCGCCCAGCGAGTTGATGCGCGAGGCGATGTTCGAGAGCCCCATGCCGCAGTCCATCATCGCCTGGGGGTTGAAGCCGCGGCCGTTGTCGCTGTAATCGAGCGTCAGCAGGCCGCCCGTCTGCGAGAGCGAAAGGTTGACGGTCGTGCAGGCGGCGTGCTTGAGCGAATTGTTGATGAGCTCGCAGATGACCCGGTAGAGTATCACTTCGATGTCCGTGTCGTAGCGTTCGGTCCGCAGGTTGGTCGTGAAGCGGATTTTGACGTTGTGCATCGCGGCGCTGCGGTCGATGAAGTGCTGCACGCCCCGCGCCAGCCCGAAGTCGTTGAGTACGTGAGGCGACAGGTTGTTCGAGATTTCGCGCAGCGAGCGTATCGCTTCTTCGATCACGTAGGTCGTGTTGTCGATGATTTCGCGCTGTTCCGGCGAGCGTTCTTCGTGCGCGAGGGCCGACAGCGACATCTTGGCCGACGAGAGCAGCGGCCCCAGCCCGTCGTGCAGCTCCTTGGAGAAGCGCGACCGGGCTTTCTCCTCGGTGCGCAGTACGGCGGTCAGAATGCGCCGGTTCATCGTCTGCCGCTGGCGGTTGAGACGCTCGATGTATTTGAACAGCTTGTGGGCGTACATCACCCCGATAGACAGGCACGCCGAGACCACGATGCCCAAGTAGCCGAACCACCAGCGGGGCATGACTTCGACCTCGCAGGCCATCAGCAGCTGTACGACCCGTTCGACCGACAGCAGCGAGAATCCCACGATGAAAAGTATCCACACCGAATTGTATTTCGTGGTGCGGACCAGCCGCAGGGCATAGACCGTGGCAGCCGACTGGATGAGAATCGAAAGGACAAGCAGGAACTTGAGGAGCATGGAAGCGGTTTTTACAAATGTACGTTGTTTTTCTCTATTCGCCGAAGATGCCGCCCAGTTTCTTCAGCTGGCGGTAGTCCGTCATGTCGGTCTGCACGGGTACGACCGAGACCCAGCCGTGCGCGAGGGCCCATTCGTCGGTGTCGTCGGCACCCGGTTCCATGTTGACGAATTCGCCCGTGAGCCAGAAGTATTCGCGGCCCCGCGGGTCTTCGTGGCGGTAGAATTCCTCGCGCCAGAATCCCCGGTTCTGGCGGCAGAGCCTGATGCCGTGGAGCTGGTCGGGTTTTCCCACCGGGACGTTTACGTTCAAGCACAGCGGCAGGTCGACCTCCCGGGCCAGGACCTCGCCCACGATGCGCTTGCCGTAGAGCACCGCGGCCTCGAAATCCGCGTCGGCCGAATGGTCGTCGAGCGAGAGCCCCACGGCCGGACAGCCGTAGAAACTGCCCTCGATGGCGGCGCCCATCGTCCCCGAATAGAGTACGTTGACCGCCGAGTTCGAGCCGTGGTTGATGCCCGAGATGACCAGCCCGACCCGTTCTTCGCGCAGCAGGTAGTCGAAAGCCATCTTCACGCAGTCCACCGGAGTGCCCGAAAAGGCATAGACTTCGAGCCCCTCTTCTTCGCGCACCTTGCGCAGGTAGAGCGGGCTGTACATCGTGATGGCCTGGCTCATGCCGCTTTGCGTGGTCTCCGGAGCCACGGCCACCACCCGGCCGAATCCGCGCGCCACCTCGATGGCTGCGGCCAGTCCTTTCGAGGCGTAGCCGTCGTCGTTGGTCACCAATATCAGTCGTTCGTCCATTTTTTTCAGAATATGTCGATTACAAAGATAGCGCAAGCCGAACGCAAAAACAACCCTGTTCGCTTTTTTTGCCGGAGAGCGCGGCCGAAAACCGGGTTTGCCGAATGCCGTGCCCTGCTTCGCCGACGCCGAAGATACGAATATTTCGTGCCGTATTTGTTCGGAACGAAAAAACTTTCTATCTTTGTCGTCCCTTCGGGGACGTATATCAACCTCTTCCATTGGGCGGAGCGGTGCTGGCGGCAGGTACGCGGGATTGCCGGCCACAGGGCGGGCATGGTAGCCGCAACGCAGCGGGAATGTTGGGTGCGAAACTTCAAAATTTGTTGCAGCAATGAACAAAGACGCAATCATCCGGCTCGTCAACGAGCAGATGTGGCCCAAGACGGACGCCGACGTGCCGTCGTTCAAGGCCGGTGACACGATCACCGTTACCTACAAAATCGTCGAGGGCAGCAAGGAGCGCCTCCAGAGCTTCCGGGGTGTGGTTATCCAAATCAAGGGTCAGGGCAAGACCAAGATGTTCACCATCCGCAAGGTTTCCAACGGTGTGGGCGTCGAACGTATCTTCCCGCTCTACTCGCCCCATATCGAGAAGATCGAGGTCAACAAGATTGGTGTGGTTCGCCGCGCCCGCATCTACTACCTCCGCAATCTGACCGGTAAGAAGGCCCGTATCAAGGAGAAGCGCATGACGTCGGCTGCGGAGAAATAGTCCGTGGTCCGTCGCAAGTAAAAAGGATGCCGCATGTGCGGCATCCTTTTTTGTTTGTCATTCTGAATGTGGCGGGAATCTGTCGGTTACTTCTTGTAAACCGCGTAGATGTGGTCTTCCGGCAGGGCGTACAGGCGTCGTTCCGCTTCGCTGAAAGTGGCGGCGTAGTCAATGTCGGCGACCTCGAATCCCGCTTCGCGCAGGCGGTCGGCATAGTCCCGGCCGTAGATGCGCCGATGGTCGTATTGGCCGAAGATGCGGGTGCGTTCGGCCGGGTCGGTAATCGTGTCGTCTTCGTAGGTCGTGGCGCGGGCCGGGTCTACGGGCGACAGAACGATGCCCCAGCCCCCGGGTCGCAGTACGCGGTGGAGTTCGCGCAGGGCTTGGCGGTCGTCGGCCACATGTTCCAGCAGGTGGTTGCAGATCACTACGTCGACCGACCCGTCGGCCAGCGGAATCCGTTGTACGTCGAAATGGAGGTCAGCCAGCGGGCTCTCCAGGTCGGCTGTCAGATAACGCTCCGGGCAGTCGGCGAAACGGGGTTTCAGGTGGCGCAGGATGCAGACTTCGGGGGCTATGTGGAGCGTGCGGGGCAGGCTTTGCAGCAGCTCCGTCTCGCGCGAGAGGTAGAGCCACAGCAGGCGGTGGCGTTCGAGTGAAAGGCAGTTGGGACACAGCGCATTGCTGCGCGAATGTACATAGCCGTAGGGCATGAACCTGCGGTAGCGGGCGCCGCATACCGGGCATTCCGCACCGCGGCCTTTGTACAGCAGCCCGGCCAGCGGCACCGCCCATCCGGCCATGCGTTGGAGCATGGGGCGGGGTATGCGGTTGAGGGCCCAGCGGATAAGCCGTTTCATCATTCTCCCAGCATTTTGTTCACTTCGGCTTCGGCTTTCAGCAACCGGGCCTTGCAGGCGGCTATGAGTTCCGTGGCGCGCCCAACTTCGGCCGCCAGCTCGTCGACGGTCACTTCCTCGCGCTGAATGCGGCCCAGAATCTCTTCGACGCGGGTCATCGCTTCTTCGTAGCCGATTTCTTTCTTTGCCATATCGTCGTTTTGTTGATCGTTGCGGTGATGGTTCCGTCGGCGAGGCGGATTTCCACTTCGTCGCCCGGCTGCGCTTGTGCGGCCGAGGTTATCGCACCTCCGGCACCGTGGAGCAGGGCAAAACCCAGTTTCAGCAGTCGTTCCGGGGCGTGGGCCGCTGCGATTTCCGCCGCGTTGTTCAGCCGTTGTTTTTGGCGCGCTATCCATTCGCGGGCCGCTTCGGCCGGGCGTTCGGTCAGCCCTTCGGTCCGCAGGCGTTCGCGGGTCAGACGCTCGCCGCTCGTGCGGCGGAGTTCGGCCGTCAGTCGTTCCAGTTGCAGTTTCGCCGCGTGGGTCCGGCTGCAGGTCGCTTCCCGCAGCCGCACGGCCAGGTAGTCGAATCCGCCCTCTGCGTTCGCAAGCCGTTCGACCAGCCACCCCGCGACTGCTGTCGGGGTCTTGAGGGCCGCATAGGCCACCATGTCGGCGACGCTCGTGTCTTTGTCGTGGCCTATGCCTGTCAGTACAGGGAGCGGAAACTGCGCGACGTGGGCGCACAGCCGATAGGCGTTGAAACAGTTGAGGTCGCTTGCCGAGCCGCCGCCGCGAATCAGCGCCACCGCGTCGAATTCGTCCGCGCGTGCGGCAATCCGGCCCAGTGCGCCGATAATCGAGTTCTCCGCTTCGGCACCTTGTACGAACGCGTCGAACAGCGTCAGGTCGAACCGATAGGGGCTCTTTTCCAGCTCTTTGCAGAAGTCGCGGCAGCCTGCGGCATGGGCGCTCGACACCACCGCTATGCGCTGGATTCCGGTTGGGGCTTCCAGCTGGCGGTTCATCTCCCAGACCCCCTCTTCCTGCAATTGCGCGATGGTCTGTTGGCGTTGGCGTTCCATGCCGCCCAGCGTGTAGGTGGGGTCGATGTCGCTGATTTGCAGCGAAAAGCCGTATATTTCGTGGTACGATACCAGCGCTTTGGCCAGAATTTGCAGTCCTGCGGCGAGGGGCCGTCCCGTTTCGTGCTCGAAGCGAGCCGCAATCCGGGGGTAGCTGCTGCTCCAGATCATCGCCCGGGCCTGGGCCGTCGGCACTCCGTTCGCGTCTCCTTTTTCGACCAGCTCAAGGTAGCAGTGGCCCGAGTAGTTGACTTTGATTTCGGCGATTTCGGCGCTCACCCACACCGGCAGCTCGAACCCTTCTTCGAGAGTTCGTTTGACCGCGCGCTGGAGTTCGCGCAGGGTGATATGCCGGGGTTCGGCCATGCGTCAGCCCAAAAGGATGCCTATGGTCAGCAGGAGCCCGAAGAGCTGCATGTTGCGTGCCGTTTCGCCCAAGCAGACGTTGAGTTCGTCGCCGTGGTCGATGCGGATGATTTTGCGCCACGTGGCCAGCAGCAGCGGCAGATAGAGCAGCGGCAGCAGTCCCGCCCACATTCTTCCGCCGAAAATCCACAGGCTCATGCAGAGCGCTATGGCCACGGCGCCCAGCACCAGATAGCCCCAGCGGCCGACCCGCTCGCCCCAATAGACCACCAGCGTCTTCTTGCCGCAGCGGGCGTCTTCTTCGCGGTCGCGGAAATTATTAATCCACAGCATTGTGTCGATGACAAGCCCGCAGGCCAACGCCGCCGCGGTCACTTGCCAGTTCCAGCCGCCCGTCTGTATATAATAGGTGAAGCAGGCAGGCACCAGTCCGAAGAACGTCACGACCGCCGCGTCGCCCAGCCCGTGATAGGCCAGCGGCCACGGCCCCGCCGTGTAGATGTAGGCGAAAAGCAGGCAGACCGCGCCCACCGGAATCAGCTGCCAGCCGCCGTAGAACAGCAGCCCGCAACCCGCCAGTGCGGTGGCGAGGGTGAACAGCCCGATGCCCGCTTTCATCGCCGGGAGCGTTATGTAGCCTTTGGCGAATGCGCGGTCGGGACCCAGCCGGTCGGGCTGGTCGGCGCCGCGCAGGAAGTCCCAAAGGTCGTTGACCAAGTTGGCCGTACATTGGGCCAGGATGGCGAAACATGCGCAGAGCAGCGTAACGACGAGGTTGAACCCGCCGTCGCTCCATGCCAGGGCCGAGCCCACAGCTACCGGGATAATCGCAGCGCCAAGGCTGTAAGGCCGCACGGCCAGCACCCAGGCTGCAAAGGAATTGGTTTTCATGGTATGATGTCGTTTCTTGTGAGGCGCTCCTCGCCGGAGACTACCATATTCTTATATAAGGTTCTCCCGGCAGCGGCTTGCCTTCGGGCAGCTGGATGCGCAGAACGCCTTCGCTTTCGACCGGGCGGCCGTTCTTCGTGGCGGGCTTCCAGCGCGGAGCTTCGGCCAAGGCTTTCAGCACGCGGCGTCTGAGCCGGCTGTCGGTCGATTCGAGGATGGCTCCGGCCACCGTTTCGCCCTCGGCCGTGACCGTGTAGCGCAGTGCCACCCGGGCGGCGGGTTCGTTTTCGCCCCACTTCACCTGCCGGGCGATGTGGTCGGCGAACGGCTCTCCGCCCTCGAATACTGCGGGCGAATCGTACTTCAGCGTGATGAGGATAACGCCGTTCGAGGCTTTTTCGCCGTAGCGGGCTATGCTCTCCTCGTCGGCCGGCAGCTCCTCGATGCGTTCGATGTCGTCGGTCTCTATCCCCACGATTTTGTCGCACGGCGTGCCGTTGACTATGTAGAGCGGCTTTTGCGCGGCAAGAGGCGTCGCAGCGAGCAGGGCGGCAAAGAGAGCGAGACGGCGAATCATGGCAGGCGTTTTCTGTCAGAACGTTCCGGAGCCGGAAACGATTGTCCTTACAGCTCGCTTTCCTTGAGCCGTTCGGCGTTCTCAGCCACGATCAGATGGTCGATGCAGTCCTGGATGTCGCCGTCCATGAAAGCCGCCAGGTTGTAAATCGTGTAGTTGATGCGGTGGTCCGTGATGCGCCCCTGCGGATAGTTGTAGGTGCGGATTTTGGCCGAGCGGTCGCCCGTCGAGACCATCGTCTTGCGTTTCGAGGCGATTTCGTCCAGATACTTGGAGTATTCGAGGTTGAAGACGCGGGTGCGCAGCTCCTCGAACGCCTTGTCGAAGTTCTTGAGCTGCGACTTCTGGTCCTGGCACTGCACCACGATTCCCGTCGGGATGTGGGTCAGGCGGATGGCCGAATAAGTCGTGTTGACCGACTGCCCGCCCGGTCCCGAGGCGCAGAAGATGTCCTTGCGGATGTCGTTCATCGAGATTTCGACGTCGAACTCCTCGGCTTCGGGCAGCACGGCCACCGACGCGGCCGAGGTGTGGACGCGGCCTTGGGTCTCGGTCTGCGGCACGCGCTGTACGCGGTGCACGCCCGATTCGTATTTGAGCGTCCCGTGGACGTTCTGCCCCGTCACCTTCAGCACCACTTCCTTGTAGCCGCCCGCGGCGCCGTCCGAGAACGACGTGATTTCGTAGCGCCAGCCTTTCGATTCCACGTATTTGGTGTACATGCGCAGCAGGTCGCCCGCAAAGATGGCCGCTTCGTCGCCGCCCGTGCCGCCGCGGATTTCGACGATGGCGTTTTTGGAATCCTGCGGGTCTTTCGGTATGAGCAGCAGCTTGATTTCCTCCTCCATGCGTTCGATGGCGGGTTCGAGCTCGGCGATCTCCTCGCGGGCCATTTCGCGCATCTCCTCGTCCTTGTCGTTGGCCATGACGTCCTTGGCTTCCGACAGGTTGGCGATGGCCGTGCGGAAGCGGTCCGAGGTCTCGATGATGGGCTCCAGCTCCTTGTATTCCTTGTTGAGTTGGACGAATTGCTTGACGTCGGCGATCACTTCGGGGTCGGTGAGTTTCTGGCCGATCTCTTCGTATTTGAGTTTCAGCCCGTCCAGCCGGGTCAGAATGGTGGTGTCTGCCATAGGGATATGTTTGCTTGGAATGCAAAGGTAATGAAAAATCGCGAATCGGAAGTCAAGAATCGGGTCGCAGGCGAGGTTTTGCCGATATTTTTCTTACTTTCGCGGTATGATTCGTCTTTCGCTTGTCATCCCTACGCACAACCGTGCCGAACAGCTGCTGGTGGCCCTGCGCTCCGTCGTGCGGCAGAGCGCCGACCCGGCGTCGTGGGAGTGCGTTGTTGTGAACAACGCTTCGACTGACGATACCGAGGAACGTTTCGCGGCGTTCGCCGCGGAGCATGCGGGGATCAATCTGCGCATGGTCTTCGAGCCCGAGCCCGGCGTTTCCCATGCCCGCAACCGCGGTCTGTCGGAGGCCCGGGCCGATTTGTTGGCCTGGATCGACGACGACGAGCGCATCGGCGAACACTTCATCGCCGCCTACCTGGATTTCTTCGATGCGTATCCCGGGGCTTCGGTAGCCGGGGGACGTATCGTCGCCGAGTATCCCAAGGGGCGGCCGCGCTGGATGTCCAAGTATGCTGAAATGCCCGTTGCCAATCCGATGGATTTCGGTCCTGCGGTGCGTCCGTTTCCGCTCGGCCGGGTGCCGGGGGGCGGCAACATGGCGTTCCGCCGCAGCTTGGCGATGCGTTACGGCGGGTTCGATGTGGCGTTGGGGCGTGTGGGCCGCGAGCTGATCGGCGGCGAGGAGAACGATTTCTTCGAGCGGCTGCTGCGCGGCGGCGAGACGATTTGGTACGTGCCCGGCGCCGTGATGTGGCATATCATTCCGCCCGAAAAGCTGACCGCCGATTATTTCCGCCGCCTATGTTTCAACGTGGGTCGGAGCCAGCGTCTGCGGGCGGTCATCCACCGCCGCACGCATCGGACCCGCCTGCTCGAAATCCTCAAGTGGGGCGCCACGCTGCTGCTTTGTCTTACCATGCGCCCCGTGCAGTCGCGCTGGCTGCTGAGGATGCGCTGGCAGATTTCGAGAGGCTTGTTCGGTGAATAATTAATAATGAATTTTGCGATTCTGGTCTTGCCGAGACGCAGCCCATCCGAGTTGTAGGCAAGTCAAGCCCCTGGGAGCTAATTCGCAATTATGCGGATATGTTGCTGACGGGTTATTAATTAGAACAGATACTTTTCCGTCTTGACCTTGTTGACCAATCGGTAGATGTCTTTCCACGCGTCGTCGCCGAAAGTCGTTCCGACCACTTCGATTACCTTGCCTGCCGTGATGGCGCCTATCGTGCCGCACTGGCGCAGCGACAGCCCGTCGCACAGCCCCGCAAGGAATCCTGCGGCGTAGAAGTCGCCCGCACCTGTCGTGTCCACCCGCTTGGCCGCCGCCATGATGCCCACGTGCACCACCTCGTCGCCTTGTTTGATAAGGGCGCCGCGGATTCCGATTTTCACCACAGCCAGTTCGCACATGCCCGAAATCATTTGCAGGGCGTTCAGCGGCTCGGCTTCGCAGGTGAAGGCTTTGGCTTCGTCTTCGTTTGCAAAAACGATGTCCACGCAGTCGGTCACGAGCTTGCGCAGGAACTCCAGATTCTCGGCTACGATGTTGAAGCTCGCCAGGTCCAGCGCCACTTTCAGCCCGCAGGCTTTGGCCGTTTCGGCCGCCTTGCGGATAAGGGCGTGGTTCTGTACCAAGTAACCCTCCATGTAGAGACAATCGTAGCCCTCGAATACGGCCGGTTCGATTTCTTCGGCGCTCAGCTCCAGCGCCGCACCCAGGTGGGTCACCATCGTCCGCTCGCCGTCGGGCGATATGAGCGACACGCATTTGCCCGAACGCTCCTTGCCGCGGAAAACCGTCGGGGCGACTTTCAGATTCTCCAGCGCCTGGACGAAGAAGTCGCCCGTCGTATCGGGACCCACCTTGCCGATGAATCCCACCTTGCAGCCCAGCTGCGCCATTGCCCGGATGGTGTTGCCCGCCGAGCCGCCCAGCGAGAGCGAGTAGGGCAGTCCTGCCACCGACTTCGAGATTTCGGTTTGCAGGCGGTTGTCCACCAGGCTCATCGAGCCTTTCGGCAGGTCGAACCGTTCCAGCACGGAATCGGTCTTCAGGTTCACCAGCATGTCGGTCAGTGCGTTGCCGATGCCGGTCACGCGTTTTATCTTCAGCATTGGGTTCGGGTTTTCTCTTGGGGAGCGATTTATATCGAGAGTATCTTCACCAGGTCGAGGTTCTGGCGGTCGATGCCTTTGTTGTGTTTCACGGCTTTCGGGAAGGGAACGTAGACGATTTTGCCGTTTTCGGTGCCTATCATCACGTTGCGCTGTCCCTCCTGGAGCGCTTCGATGGCTGCTTCGCCCATGCGCGAAGCCAGGATGCGGTCGAATGCTGTCGGCGAACCGCCGCGCTGGATGTGGCCCAGGATGGTCACCCGGGCGTCGTATTGCGGGAATTCCTTTTTCACGCGCTCGGCCAGCGCCGTGGCCCCGCCTGTCTGGGGGTTCTCCGCTACGATGACTATTGCCGAGTTCTTGCTCTTGCGGAATCCGTGGTTAATGAGTTCGGCCAGCTGGTCGACTTCGGTCTCCATCTCCGGGATGATGGCCGCTTCCGAGCCCGTCGCCAGCGCGCTGTTGAGCGCCAGGTAGCCCGCCGTGTGGCCCATGACCTCCACGAAGAAAAGACGTTCGTGGCTCGACGCCGTGTCGCGCAGTTTGTCCACCGCTTCCATGATGGTGTTCAGCGCCGTGTCATAGCCGATGGTCGAGTCCGTACCTCCCAGGTCGTTGTCTATCGTGCCCGGCAGTCCCACGACCGGCACGTTGTATTCTTTCGCGAAGATTCCGGCGCCCGTCAGCGATCCGTCGCCGCCTATGACCACCAGCGCGTCGATGCCCGCCGCCATCATGTTGTCGTAGGCTTGCCTGCGCCCTTCGGGCGTCGCGAACTCCTTGCAGCGGGCCGTCTTCAGTATCGTGCCGCCCAGCTGGATGATGTTGCTCACGCTCTGCGACTTGAATTCGACGATTTCGTTGTACACCAGTCCTTTGTAGCCGCGCATGATGCCCTTGACCGTCAGCCCGTTGTAGATTGCGCTGCGGGTCACGGCGCGGATGGCCGCGTTCATGCCGGGGGCGTCGCCGCCCGAGGTCAGCACGCCGATACATTTGATTTCTGCCATAATTTTCCGTTAACTAACAAAACCGCTCCCGGGAATGCGCGCATCCGGCCGAAGCGGAATTCGTCCGCAGGGCGCCGGGGCCGCGCATCCAAGTTGTAGCCAAAGGTACGAATTATTTCAATTTTTTCAAAAAACACGGAGCGAACTCCATGCCCGCCCCGTGTCCCGGAAAACTTTTTATTTTGAAAACCTTGGTACTTTCTTACAGCTGCTGCGTCTCTTCTTCGTTTACTCGGATGTAGGCGCCGTCCGATTCGTCGGCCTGCATCCTTATGCGTTTGCCGTCGGCTTCGATGTCGAGCTGCGACGTCTGCTTGTCGTAGGTTATTTCGATGCCTTTCGACGGGACGCTGATATGCACCGAGCGCAGGTCGTCCTCCACGATTTTCTCGTCGTCGAATTCCCGCAGTATTTGCCGCAGCGTCGTTGTGTCGCTCTCGATGACTACTTCCTTGTTGAGTATTTGTCCCAGCGGCTGGTAGTTCCGCACCCGGTCCACCGCCTTTTCCTTGTAGGCCAGCCCTATCAGCATCGCAAGGCCTGCAATCCACGTCAGGAAAATCGCCAGCAGGGTCTTGCTGCCCGGCTTGCGCGATGCGATCAGGCACATCAGCACGTAAATCAGCAAGATAACGGGTATCAATACAAGAAGTATGCCGAGAATCGGAATGCCCAGGTTCATGTCGTTCAGGAAGTGGGGCGACAGCGGCATGTCGTGGCCGCCCACGAGGATGGCGAACAGCGCGATGATAAGGGCGCAGGCGCCGAGAATCAGCCCGAAGACCAGCAGTCCCGCAAACAGCTTGCAGAGCATCAGCACGATTTTCCCGATTGCCGACACCGCTTCGGCCACCACCGGTTTGGTCCGGCTGTCGGGGTCCTGGGCCGCCGTCTGCTCGGTTGTCCGGCGAATCGCCTGCTCCGTGATGCGTTCGCCGTTCATTTCGAGTTTCTGACGCGCCGTGCGGGCGGTCGGCACCGCGAACCACATAATCAGGTAGCAGATGATGAAGATGCCGAACAGGTTGCCCATCATCGGGCCTACCCACCACCCGAAAAAGGGTATCCATTGCAGGCAGAGCAGCAGCAGCGGCAGGAACAGCGCCAGCCGCACCCACACCGGGTCGACGTCGAAATACTTGCCTATCCCCGCGCATACGCCGCCCAGCTTGGCGTTCTCCCGGTCGCGGTAGAGCCGGCGCGGGATGCGGGGGCCTCCGCGGCGCGCGGCCGCAGGGTCGGTCTCCGATATGTCTTCGGCCGAACCCATCTGGCGGATGATGTTCTCCACCAGCGGGCGCTCCACCACACGCGTGTTGTCCTGGGCCGAGAGGATCAGTTCCGCAATGCGGGCTTCGATGTCGGCCACGATTTCGTCGCCGTCGGCCGAATCTTCGTAGCTTTTCTTCAGGGTCTCTATGTATTCCGCCAGCAGGGCGAAGGCGTCGGCGTCCATCGTGAAGGCCACGCCGGAGAGACTGCATTTTCTGACTTCGTTCATAAGGTTGTGGGGGTTAGTTTTCGCGGATGCTGCCGCCGCTCGACGTCTTGATTCGCGCCCGGCAGTCGCCTGCGTAGCGGACCGATGCACCGCTCGATGCGCTGGCGTTGAGGGTTTCGGTGCAGCGGATACGGGCCGACGAGCCGCTCGACGCGTCGACGTCGTAGTTTTTCACCGCAAATTTATCTGCCGACAGCCGGGCGGCCGAGTTCGTTTCGGCCTTGCAGTCGGCGGCGGTTCCGTCGAGCGTCAGCGACGAGGCGCTCGACAACTCTATTTTGCAGCGTTCGGTCGTCACGTGGCCCGTTATCTTCGCGGCGCTCGACACGTCGAATGCGCATTCCGTGGCAGTTATCGTTGCCGCAATTTTGGCGGCGCTCGATGCCTCGGCTTCGCATTTGTCGGCATGGACCGTTGCTTCGATTTTTGCCGCGCTCGACGCGTCGAGCTCTACGTTCTTGGCTGTGAGCGGTGCTTCGCAGACTACGCATGCCGCGCTGTTGGCGTCGATTTTGCCGATGCGTGCGTTGTGGGGCACGGTCACCGTGACGTGGTGGTTCGCAAGTTCCTTGACCGATTTGTCGATGCTGATTTTCAGCGTGCTTTCCTCTACCTGGACGGTCACTTTGTCCAGCAGATTATCGTCGGCCTTGACCTCGACTTCGTTGCTGTCAGTGTTCTTTATTATTGTATGAATGCCCCGCGATACCTGTACCGCGTCGAACGCAGGCACCGTCACCGTGCGGGTAACGAGGTTTCCGCTGCCCTTGATTCTTTCGGCGGCGATGAGCGATTTGGCGGTCAGACCCAGTATGCAGCCTGTGACGGCGGCCAGGAAACCGAGCCCGGCAATAAGCAGAAAGAGTTTTTTCATAGTCGTAAGTGTTTGTCGTTAGAGGGTTATTCGTCTTTTTTGCCGTGGCGGATGGTGCCGATTTGCTTCACCAGCTCGTCCCACGCTTCGTCCAGGGCCGCGAGGTATTCGCGGCCTTTTTCGGTCAGGGTGTAGTACTTGCGGGGAGGGCCCTGCGGCGACTCTTCCCAGCGGTAGGTCAGCAGTCCGGCGTTCTTCTGCCGGGTCAGAATCGGGTAGAGCGTTCCCTCGACCACGATCATCTCCGCCGCTTTCAATTCGGCAATGATTTTCGGGGCGTAGGAATCTTCCCGCGAGAGGATGGCCAGGATGCAGTATTCCAGGATGCCTTTGCGCATCTGTGCCTTTACGTTGTCTTCAGACATGAGGGTTTCAGGGGTTAAGTTGTGCGGGTGCTTTCGGAATGATGATCCACAGGATGATGTAGACCCAGAGCGAGAGCCCGCCGAAGAGTATCAGAATCGCCGTTGCGAGGCGGATAAGTCCGCGGTTCAGCCCGAAATAGTCGGCCAGTCCGCCGCATACGCCTGCCAGCACGCCGTTGCGGGTGCGGTAAAGTCGTTGGTTCGTTTCCATTGTATTTCAGTGTTTTTTGTTGGTCGCGATGCGGGGGCTTTCTTCCGGGACGATTATCCACAGGAGGATATAAACCCAGAGCGACAGCCCGCCGAACAGAAACAGCAGCAGCGTGATAATGCGGACCAGCGTAGGGTCCGTCCCGAAGAACCGGGCCAGTCCGCCGCAGACACCCGCTATCGAGCGGTCCGCCACCGTGCGGCGCAGCGGCCGCAGGATTTCATGGGGCGCCGGATTTCGGGTGCGTGCGTCTGCGGGGCCGTCGCCGAAGTCCGCAGGCCGTCCCATCCGTTTTATCGCTTCGTTCACGGTTTCCAGCGAGACTACCTGCATCGGGGAAGCGATGCGTTCGCCGAAGATTTCTGCAAAGTGGCGTTCGATGTCGTCCAGCGTCTCCGTGTCGTGTTCCGGCAGGCGGTCGCGCACGGCGTCTAAGTATTCCTTGAGTGTGTCGTAGGCGTCGCGGTCAAGCGTGAAGGCTATCGAGCCGATGTTCGCCTGAATCGTTTCTTTCATGTCTGCGGGTGCGTTTCTGGTTTTTCCGCCGGGGCGGGTGGTTTTCACGATGCAAATATAATGCACTTTTTGGTATTATGCAATACAAAGTACTTTTATTTTCTACAATCTTCGCTTTTTTTATGGGAACTCCTCCCGGCGATGGCTGTTTCAGCGAAGAAGCTGTTTTTGTTTTTTGTGTGCGCCAAGGGTTCTGCGGCTGCATCTGTCTGCAAATAACAAGCGGAATCCCGAAAAGCCGGGATTCCGCTTGCTTGCAGGAAATATTGAGCGAATCTTAGTCCTCGAACTTGGCCGAGAGGAATTCGCGGTTGAGCCGGGCGATGTGGGCTATCGAAATCGACTTCGGGCATTCGGCCTGGCAAGCACCCGTGTTGGTGCAGTTGCCGAATCCCAGCTCGTCCATCTTGGCGACCATCGCCTTGGCGCGGCGTGCGCCTTCCACGCGGCCTTGCGGCAACTTGGCCAGCGACGATACGCGGGCCGCCACGAAGAGCATCGCCGAACCGTTCTTGCACGTCGCCGCGCAGGCTCCGCAGCCGATGCAGGCCGCGGCGTCCATGGATTCGTCGGCGTCGGCCTTGGGAATCGGAATGGCGTTGGCGTCGGGCACCGAGTTGGTCCGCACCGAGATGAAGCCTCCGGCCTGGAGAATCTCGTCGTAGGCCGAGCGGTTCACCACCAGGTCCTTGATGACGGGGAACGCTGCCGAGCGCCACGGCTCGATGGTGATCGTTGCGCCGTCCTTGAACTTGCGCATGTAAATCTGGCACGTCGTCGCCGCCTGGCTCGGGCCGTGGGCCTGCCCGTCGATGTGCAGCGAGCACATGCCGCAGATGCCTTCGCGGCAGTCGTGGTCGAAGGCCACAGGTTCCTTGCCTTCGTGGATAAGGTTGTTGTTCAGAATGTCGAGCATTTCGAGGAACGACGTGTCGGCCGAGATGTTCTCTACCTTGTAGGTCTCGAATGCGCCTTTCGACTTGGCGTCTTTCTGACGCCATATTTTCAACGTGAAATTCATGATTCCGAATTGTCTTTAATTGTACGTCAGAAAGTTTAGTCCTTGTAGTTGCGCTGGGCCGGGTGTACGAACTCGAAGTTCAGCGGTTCCTTGGTCAGCTCCGGTGCTTGGTCCATGCCTTTGTATTCCCATACGGCCGCATAGACGAAGTTTTCGTCGTCGCGCTTGGCTTCGCCCTCCTCGGTCTGGTGTTCCGAGCGGAAGTGTCCGCCGCACGATTCCTCGCGGTTCAGTGCGTCGCGGGCCATCAGTTCGCCCAGTTCGAGGAAGTCGGCCAGGCGCAGCGCCTTTTCCAGCTCTACGTTGAATTCGTTTTCGGCGCCCACCACTTTCACGTCGGCCCAGAATTCCTTGCGCAGGGCCTGGATTTCCACAATCGCTTTTTCGAGCGATTCCTTCGTGCGGGCCATGCCCACGTTTTCCCACATGATGTGGCCCAGTTTCTTGTGGATGTCGTCGACCGACTGCTTGCCCTTGATGGCCAGCAGTTTGCCGATTTTCTCGCGCACGGCTTTCTCCGCTTCCGCGAACGCCGGGGTGTCGGTCGCCACTTTCGGGGCCTGAATCTTGTGCGACAGGTAGTCTCCGATGGTGTAGGGCAGTACGAAGTAACCGTCGGCCAGACCCTGCATCAGCGCCGAGGCGCCGAGGCGGTTGGCTCCGTGGTCCGAGAAGTTGGCTTCGCCGATGGCGTACAGACCCGGAACGGTGGTCATGAGGTTGTAGTCGACCCAGATGCCGCCCATCGTATAGTGTACGGCCGGGAATATCTGCATCGGTTCCTCGTAGGGGCTCACGTCGGTGATTTCCTCATACATGTCGAACAGATTGCCGTAGCGCTGCTTGATGATTTCCTTGCCGAGACGTTCGATTGCCGTCTTGAAGTCGAGGAATACGGCCAGGCCCGTTTCGTTCACACCGTAGCCGGCGTCGCAGCGCTCCTTGGCCGCACGCGACGCTACGTCGCGCGGTACCAGGTTGCCGAACGCAGGGTAGCGGCGCTCCAGGTAGTAGTCGCGGTCTTCTTCGGCAATGTCCGACGGTTTCTTGGCGCCCGAGCGGATTGCCTGGACGTCTTCTATCTTCTTGGGTACCCAGATGCGGCCGTCGTTGCGCAGCGATTCCGACATCAGGGTCAGTTTCGACTGCTGGTCGCCGTGTACCGGGATGCACGTCGGGTGAATCTGCGTGAAGCAGGGGTTCGCAAAGCCTGCGCCTTTGCGGTAGCACTGGAATGCCGCCGAGCCGTTCGAGGCCATCGCGTTGGTCGACAGGAAGAATACGTTGCCGTAACCGCCCGTCGCGATTACCACCGCATGGGCTCCGTGGCGTTCGATTTCGCCCGTCACCAGGTTGCGGGCGATGATGCCCTTGGCTTCGCCGTCTTCGATGACGATGTCGAGCATCTCGTGACGCGGATAGCTCTTCACCGAGCCGGCGGCGATTTCCTTGTTGAGGGCCGCATAGGCGCCCAGCAGGAGCTGCTGGCCCGTCTGGCCGCGGGCATAGAACGTGCGCGATACCTGTGCGCCGCCGAACGAACGGTTGGCCAGCAGACCGCCGTATTCGCGGGCGAACGGTACGCCCTGCGCCACGCACTGGTCGATGATGAGGTTCGACACCTCGGCCAGTCGGTAGACGTTGGCTTCGCGGGCACGGTAGTCGCCGCCCTTGATCGTGTCGTAGAACAGACGGTATACCGAGTCGTTGTCGTTCTGGTAGTTCTTCGCTGCGTTGATACCGCCCTGCGCCGCAATGGAGTGGGCACGGCGGGGCGAATCCTGGATGCAGAATATCTTCACGTTGTAGCCCAGTTCGCCCAGCGAGGCAGCGGCCGAAGCGCCGCCCAGTCCGGTTCCGACAATGATGATGTCGAGTTTTCGTTTGTTGGCCGGGCTCACTACCTTGATGGCCGCCTTGTGGTTGTTCCACTTCTGCGCAAGTTCGCCGGCAGGAATTTTAGCATCTAATTTGAGTGCCATATCTTCGTGCGATTTATTGTTTCGTGATAGGGTGGATTCAGCAGGCGCCTGCACAGCAGGGGCATACGCTCTTCAGATAGTATACGACCACCACGGCCGCGAAGCCCAGGAAGATGATCGTTGCCGCGATGTTGGCCGCGCACTTCAGACGCGGGTACCACGTGTCGTTGGCCCAGCCCACGGTCTGGAACATCGACCATACGCCGTGCGTGAGATGGAACCACAGCGCGAAGAACCACGCCAGGTAGAGCGCTACGTAGTACCATTGCGAGAACGTGTAGGCTATCAGCGCCGCTCCGTCGGTGGGGGCGTAGCCCAGCGAGTTCACGTGGCCGCCCATGAGTTCCACCAGCTGCATCTTCGCCCAGAAGTTGTAGAGGTGGAGGGCCAGGCCGCCCAGTACGATGAAGCCCAGTACGAGCATGTTCTTCGAGGCCCACGATACGCCCGGTTCCTTGGCCGTCACTTCGTAGCGCTGCGAGCCGCGCGCGCGATAGTTGTTCAGCGTCAGCACGATCGCATAGATGAAGTGCAGCGCTACGATGGCTGCCAGGCCCGCCGTCGCTACCAGCGCATACCAATTCGCGCCCAGCAGCGAGCAGATTACGTTGTAGGCTTCCGGCGAGAAGAGCGCCGTCAGGTTCATGGACATGTGGAACAGGATGAAGAGCACCAGCACGCAGCCCGAGACGCTCATCACCAGTTTCTTGCCCACCGAGGAGTTGCAAAGAAAACAGTTCATAGGAATAATTTTGTTATATTTGTAATGTTCGTGTTGCCGTGGGTTTCCGCAGCGATGGTTCGTGGCGGACAAACTGCCACAAATATACGTATTGTTTGCGGAATAACAATGGCGGCACGGGGGAAATTGTCTTAAGTCGGAGGGTTTTATGAATAAGAAGGAGCTGCGTGCCGAAATGAAGCGGCTCAACCGGGCTTTGACCGGGGAGGAGCGCCGGGTGGCATCGGAAAGGATTTTTGCGGGCATAGCTGCTTTGCCCGAGTTCGCTGCGGCCCGGTGCGTGGGGCTGTTCTGCGCCCTTGGCGACGAGCCCGACACTTTGGCGGCGCTCGCCGCTTGGTGCAGGCAGAAGCGCATCGTCGTGCCCCGGGTCGAGGGCGAGACCATGCAGTTCTACGATTATGTGCCCGAATCTTTGTGCTGCGGGGCTTTCGGTATCGCCGAGCCCGGACCCGGGGCTTCGGTTTGCCCGCCCGGCGACATAGACCTCATCATCGTTCCCGGCGTAGCCTTCACCCCGTCTGGTGTCCGGTTGGGACGCGGCAAGGGGTTCTACGACCGTTATCTCACCCAGCCCGGTGTGCGGGCCCTTAGGTTCGGCGTGTGTTATCCGCATCAGTTGGTTGGCAAACTGTCCGCCGAGCCGCACGACGTGGCGATGGACCGGGTGTTTTGCGGCGAGTAGTTCGTGCCCCGCGGTTCGGCACGATGCGTGTATTTTTTTTGGATTGTTCGGAGGATTTGTCTTATGCAGAAACGTAAGGTTGCTTTGGTGCTCAGCGGCGGCGGCGCGCGCGGCATCGCCCATATCGGGGCCATCGAGGCGCTGGAGGAGGCCGGGTTCGAGATTTCGTCCGTCGCCGGTACTTCCATGGGAGCGCTCGTAGGGGGAATGTTCGCCGCCGGGCGTCTGGCGGAGTTCCGCGACTGGATTTGTTCGCTCGACCGTTACAAGGTCCTCGGCATGGTCGACTTGGCGTTCAGCTCCGAGGGGCTGGTCAAGGGCAACCGCGTTATGAAGGCTTTGAAGTCGCTCGTTCCCGATGTGCGCATCGAACGTCTCGCCGTTCCTTTCGCCGCCGTCTCCGCCGACCTCGTCACCGGGCGCGAAGTCGTCTTCGACCACGGCGATTTGTTCGGCGCCGTCCGGGCTTCCATTTCCATTCCCTCGGTCTTCCAGCCCGTGCGTTACAATGGCATGGTCCTTATCGACGGCGGTACGGTCAATCCCTTGCCGCTCAACCGCGTGCAGCGGCAGCCCGGCGATTGGCTCGTCGCTGTCGATGTCTGCGGTTCGTGTTCCGGGCTGTGCTCGTCGCTCAATTATTACAACTTGATTTCCGTCTCTTCCGAAATCATGATTCAGCGCATCACGCAGCTCATGTGCCGGATTTATCCGCCCGATTTGCTGGTCGAGCTGCCTTGCGATTTGTTCGGCATCTTCGAGTTCTACCGCGCCGCTGAAATCGTCGAGGCCGGCCGGCATCTGATGGAGCAGGCGCTGCAGCGCCACGGGGTTCCCGTCAGCGGTTGATTTACTTCTCCTTAATTTATATAGGAACCCCGTACTGCCTTGCCGGCAATACGGGGTTTCGGATCAAAAATTGCGGCGGTCCGTTGAAGAATTCAAGTTCAGTGACGCAACTTCACACAGAGTTCGGACCGCCGCAATGGGTACTTAATTATTTTTACTAACCTTCAAACTTTGCGAGGTTATTCGTCGGATTTCTCCAACACCACAAAGATACGCAAAGATTCCGAATTTGCAATAGCTTTGCCCGAATCTGGTATGGGTGCGTCTGAAATCGTTAATTCCGATGCCTTTTCCGGAGTTCGCGTTCGCATTTTTCCGCATCGCTGCGAACCTTATCCGGTATCGGGGGTGCACAAAATGCCCGGATTCGGGCGGTCGGGGCCGTTTGAATCCGGGCGTAAACGGGTTGAAATCCTCGTAGTTCGGCTGTTTCGGCCGGCAGGAGGTCTATTTTTGCGTGCGCTGGCCTTTGGGTCCGAGCGGGAAACCCAGCCCGAACGTGACATTCATCGTGCGCTGGCGGACGGGGATGTATTGCGGCGTGAATTTCGCCGTCGCCAGGTCGGTCGCTATGAAGAAGTTGATCCAGCTCGGGCAGAGGTTCAGCGCAAGGCCGAAACTTCCTCCGCAGCGGGTCGTGCGCGTGTAGCTTGCCGCCAGCGTGAACCATCGTACCGGGCTGAAGTTCACCGAACCCGTCACGCTGTGCAGCGTTGTAAAGTGGTGGAAGCGGGCTTGGTAGAGCAGGCCGAATCCTACCCGGTGGTCCCACAAGTAATATTCCGCCCCTGCGTTGAGCGTCGCTTGCAGCATGCGGGTTTTCATTTGGCTGTCGTCCGGGCGGAAGCGCAGCAGGTCGTCGAACGAGAAGTCGGGCGAAGCGACCGTCATGTCGTTTTCCACCGTGATTCCTGTGTATTCTACATGTTCTTCCGAGTGGCCCCGGATGTTGTTTTCTTTGTCCCAGTCGATGAATCCCAGGTCCGTCACCGAGAGCGACACCTGCAAGTCGGGCAGTACATTGTATGTCGCGCCCAGGTCGACTGCGAATCCGTAGCCTGTGGGCTTGAAGCCTTTCATGCGGATGTCGCTCAGCTCGAAATAGGGGCGGCCTTCTTCGTCATAGCGGTAGTTGATTTCCGCTTCCGGTATGTTCGCGTCCAGCGTGGCATAGGTGTCTACCGCCCAACGGTCGTCGTGGAGCGTTACGTCCATTCGGTCGAACGTCAGTTTCGCGCGGCCCAATCCCACCAGCACCTTGGCTTTGGCGCCTATGTAGAGCTTGTCGTCGAGTAGCGGGAACGAGTAGGAGAATCCCGCGTCCGCATAGGTTTCGACGCTTATCCCCAGGTCGCGGATCGAGCCGTCGGTGCCGCGTTTGACGAATTCGACCAGTTTGCCCGGTATGTTGAGCGTCGCGCTGGCGTGCAGGTTGAGGTCGAACGACCAGAAATGTTTGCGGTTGCGGGTATAGCTGCCGAATCCCAGCAGGTTCACCCGCGTGCCGGCCGTCAGCGTGTTCTTGTCGCGAATGTTGCGCAGGGCTTCCGACGTCGGTACCGACGCGTCGAACAGCGTTACAAGCCGTCCGTCGCGCGGGTAAAGCAGGTTGTCGAGGGTAAGGCTGCTGTTCACGCCCACTTGTACGCCACCCGCGCCCGGTACGTTGAAGTAGCCGCGGTGCGGGGCGAACGCCGGGTTGTATTGCATGCGGAGGGTGCTCCCCTCCATGAAGTAGGTCGTGGGGTTCTGTGCCGCCGCTGTTGCGGCCGCCAGGAGCGCTATTATATATATAGGAATCCTTTTCATGGTTTGTGCCGCGGGTTAGAGGTTCAGAGCTCCGGTTTTGTGGAGGCTCAGCCGGATGGAGATCGGGCGCGCGTCGAGTGCCCGTCCCGGGTAGTAGCGCTGCAACTCGACCGGTACATGGATGGCCAGGTCGTTGGCTTCTGCCAGCGCCCGCAGGTCTTCGGTGTAAATCCGCGTCGGGGTCAGTTCGGTCGTTGTGCCCGGGGCTATGGCGAACGGGGCGATTTCCAGCCCCGTCGGCGTGAATACGGGCGACAGCCGCATGCTCAGCGGTAGCGTACTCTCTACCTTGCCTTTGATGGAGAGCGTGTTGCGCGGGTCGGGCGTCCCTTCCGGGTCGAGGTTCGCGGTCAGCATGTCCAATGCTTCGCCCAGGTCGATGGCTCCCAGCTGGTAGTCCAGGTCGGATACTTGCAGCAAAATCAAGAATTTGCGGGCTGTCGCTTCGGTTTGCTCCCGAAGCGCTTCGCTGGCTGTGAACCGGTCGACGAACAATGTTGTAAACTGGGCTTTGTCGACGGGTATTCCCTCCAGCCCCAGCGGTTTGAGGAAGTCATCCTTGTAGCACCGCCATACCAGGTCGGCCACTTTGTCCACCTTGGCCGCATCGTGCCCCATTTCATCGACCAGAGCTCCGGTCACTTCCGCCAGATAGGCGTCGTCCGCATAGAGGCGCTGGAAGTCTACGTAGTCCACCCCTCCGGGCAGCTCCGACGGCAGCCAGATGTCGGCTTCGTCCAGCATTTCTTGCAGCGAACCTTGGCTGTCGTGGATGTCGTCGAGCAGGACCGTCACGGTCACCAGCGGTGCCGCGAATTCCGATTCGTCGTCGCCGACGGCGATTTGTCCTCCCTCCAGGCGCCCGAGGTCGTAGGCTTTGTCGACGCACGACAGGGTCAGCAGTCCCGCGGCCAATAGGAGTATCGTTTTTTTCATGGGTGTGAATATGAGCATTTTGTGCGCAAATATACGGCGTTCGGCCCAATAAAGCAAAAATCGCCCGGGCTTTGTCGCTGCGCGTATTCGGGGCCGGGGCTTTGCGAAAAAATTCCTACATTTGCACACGTATGGCCGAATCCGACAATTCCTTTCTTCGCGAGCAGGTGGCTTTGCTGCCCTTGTCGCCGGGCGTCTACCAGTTCGTGGACCGCTCCGGCACGGTCATCTACGTCGGCAAGGCCAAAAGCCTGCGCAAGCGCGTTTCTTCGTATTTCGTTCAGAGCAAGGAGCATAGCGCCAAGGTGCGTGTGCTGGTCAGGCAGATTGCCGAAATCCGCCATATAGTCGTTGGCAGCGAGACCGACGCTTTGCTGCTCGAAAACTCGCTTATCAAGACCCTCCAGCCGCGTTACAACATCCTCCTCAAGGACGACAAGACCTACCCGTGGATCGTCGTGCGGCGCGAACATTTTCCCCGTGTGCAGTCTACGCGGCAGCTCTTGCGCGACGGGTCGCAGTATTTCGGTCCTTACGGGTCGGGCATGATGCAGCACAGCGTGCTGGAGTTCATCCGCGAGGTCGTGCCGTTGCGTACCTGCAAGCTCAACCTCGCTCCCGAACTTATCGCGCGAGGCAAGTATTCGGTCTGTCTTCAGTATCATATCGGCAATTGCAAGGGGCCTTGCGTCGGGCTGCAGTCCGAGGAAGACTACGACACGCAGGTCGGGCTGGTCGTCTCCATTCTCAAAGGCGACTTGCGGCCCGTGCGGAGCTACCTGGAGGAGGAGATGGCCCGGGCTTCCGCGGCGCTGAGGTTCGAGCAGGCGCAGCGCTACAAACAGCGGCTCGACGCTCTGGACCATTACGCCGGTCGGTCGGTCATCGTCAGCGCCCGCATCGTCGACGTCGACGTCTTTTCGCTCTTGCCCGACGACGATGTGGCTTATTGCAATTTTGTCCGTATCCGCCACGGGTCGGTCGTCGGCGTCTCTACCGTGCGTCTTTCCACGGGCGTCGGGGCTGACGAGCGCGACATGCTCACCTTGGCTATCCAGCATGTCGTCGAGCATATCGCGGGCGGGGAGTTGGCGCGCGAAGTAATCGTTCCGTTCCTGCCCTCCACTACCTTGCTGTTCGACGGCGTCACCTTCACCGTTCCCAAGCGCGGCGAGAAGCTCGATTTGTTGGTGTTTTCGCAGAAAAGCGCCCGCATCTACCGCGCCGAGCAGCTCAAGAACCTCGAAATCAAGAATCCCGAGCGCCACGCCGACCGTTTGATGAACGCCATGCAGAAAGAACTGCACCTCGACCGGCAGCCGCGCCATATCGAGTGTTTCGACAATTCCAATTTGCAGGGTTCCCACCCCGTCGCGTCGTGCGTCGTCTTCCGCAACGGCAAGCCCTCCCGCAAGGAGTACCGCCATTTCAACGTCAAGACCGTCGAGGGGGCCGACGATTACGCTTCCATGCGCGAGGTTGTTTTTCGGCGTTATAGCCGGCTCGTGGCCGAGGGGGCCGAGCTGCCCGATTTGATTATCGCCGACGGCGGCAAGGGGCAGATGACGGTTATCCACGAAGTGCTGGAGTATTTGCAGCTCGATATTCCCATCGCCGGGTTGGCCAAGGACAGCCGCCACCGCACCGCCGAATTGTATTGCGGTTATCCGCCTTTGTTGGTCGGGCTGCGGCCTACTTCGCCCGTTTTCCACCTGTTGTCGCATATCCAGGAGGAGGTGCACCGTTTTGCTGTTTCGTTCCATCGGCAGAAGCGGAGCAAGGCGTTTATCCATAGCGAGCTGGAGCAGATTCCCGGTGTCGGCGAAAAGACCGTCCGCCTGCTCTTGCAGCATTTCCGGACCGTCGCTAAGGTTAAGGCTGCCAATTTCGGCGAGCTCGCCGCCCTCGTTGGTGACGCCAAGGCCCGTAAAATCCAGGAGTTTTTCCACCCTGCGGATTAGTCCTTTCCTCTTTCTGTCATTCTGAGCGCAGCGAAGAATCTTTTTTCGAGCAGGCACAGCCATGGTCCTGGCTTCGGTCTCCGCGTTCTTTTGCTTTTTTCGGCTTCGATTGAAATAATTGTGTGTTAGGAATTGCGAATTGTGAATTAATTCCTATCTTTGTGCGCCCGATTCTTCGTTGGAGACGGTTTGCCCGGATGGCGGAATCGGTAGACGCGTTGGTCTCAAACACCAATGACAGCAATGTCGTGCCGGTTCGACCCCGGCTCCGGGTACCTTTTCAATCTGCTGGTTTACAGCAGATTGTTTTTTTTGTGCCGCAGGGTCTTCCTCCGGATGTCTTGTTTGCGAAACCCCGCAGCGCTTTGCCGCCGACGGTTCAGCCGGGCAGAGCTTGTTCGTTGCTGGCCCCGCTGATTTTTCGGCTTCTATTTTTCCGTTTTTGGTCGCGTTTTTATAACTTTGCGCCACCAAGTCCGAGAAATCGTAAATCTGAATATATTATGGGAAGAGCTTTCGAGTACCGTAAGGCGCGCAAAATGAAGCGTTGGGGGCACATGGCCCGTACGTTCACCAAGTTGGGCAAGGAGATCGAAATCGCCGTCAAGGCGGGCGGTTCCGACCCCTCCGGCAATACGCGTCTGCGTATTCTCATGCAGAATGCCAAGGCTGAGAACATGCCCAAGGAGAATGTCGAGCGTGCCATCAAGCGTGCCACCGAGAAGGATGCCGCCGATTACAAGGAGGTCGTTTACGAAGGTTACGGTCCCCACGGTGTTGCGTTCCTTGTCGAAACCGCTACCGACAACACCAACCGGACCGTCGCCAATGTGCGGATGCACTTCAACAAGTGCGGCGGAACGTTGGGCAACAGCGGTTCCGTTGCGTTCATGTTCGACCACAAGTGCATCTTCAAGTTCAGCGTTCCTGCCGGGACCGACCCCGAAGAATTGGAGCTCGAAATGATCGACCTCGGCGTCGACGAGTTCTACCCCGAGGAGGACGGAATCACGGTCTACGCTCCCTACGAGTCGTTCGGCGCCATTCAGAAGTGGCTCGACGACAAGGGTTTCGAGATTGTTTCGGGTGAATCGGCTTACCTGCCTACCGATACCAAGGAGCTGGATGCCGAGGGACGCGAAGCTGTCGAGAAGCTCGTCGAGCGGCTTGAGGAGGACGACGACGTTACCAACGTCTACCACGCCATGAAGGAGGCCGACGAGGAGTAGCCGCCGCACCATATATGAAAAGCCCGGTCGTTCGTAGAATGGACCGGGTTTTCTTTTTACTCGAAGCGGACGAATTGTCGGCCCGACGTCAGACAGAACGGGCAGTAGGGTTCGCAGTAGACCGATATGAAGAGATTTCCGCAGCGCGGGCAGACCAGATATTCCCAGTTGGCCGCCGTTTCTTCCGGTATCCGGCACAGGTGCATGAACGCCGCGTTCCGCATGTCTACCGACGAGGACCATGTCAGCAGGCGCGCCGCGAAGCGGTTGTCGCAGGCTATGGCCCGGTCGATTTCGCCGCATTTGCATTCTTCCGTCGTGCGCAGTTCATAGGCGATGCTCCGTTCGAGATTGCCGTCCGTGTCGCCGCGGAATACCACGATTTTCTCCGGCGGCAGGTATTCGCCGCCCAATTGTTGGATTGCATCCGCGCAGTTGTGTTCCTGGAGCCGTTCCGAAAGGGCCATCGCCCGGAACAGCCGTGCGATTTGCTGGCGGCTTTCCTGTTCGGCTATCGTTGCGAAGTGGTCGTACTGCATCGACTTCACGTGTTTGCGGCGGCAGCAGGCGTCCAGGTCGGCTATGATTTCGTGCCAGGTTTCGGTGGGTTTTTCCTGCTGCGGATGGGTGGCCTTGTAGTATATCCAGCCCAGGATGGCCGTCGATACGACGAACAGAATCAGGATGAATAGCGGACGCAGTTTCATGGTTCGGTTTGCTTGTCTAAGGGATTGTTTCCGGGTGCATTTTTTGTGCCACTTTATTTATAAGGTGAAAAGTGAAAGGCTAAAGGTGATTGGCCATTCCGAGAAGTTCCTCTCTGTCATTCTGAGAAGCCGCAGATGAACCGATGCTTGGCAACATGCTATGCCGCAAGGAGGAGGTCGCAAGGAGTGCCCGCGTCCTGCCTACAAAAAAGCGGACCTCGGTGAGAGGTCCGCTTTCGATTCGCAATGCGATGTTTTATAGTCTTGCCTTGATGGCTTTCGATGCTTCTTCGTAGCCCGGTTTTTCCAGCAGTGCAAACATGTTTTTCTTGTACGCTTCCACGCCCGGCTGGTCGAACGGGTTCACTCCCAGCAGATAGCCGCTGATGCCGCAGGCTTTCTCGAAGAAGTAGAGCAGGCCGCCTATCGTCTGCGCGTCGATGCGCGGGATTTCGATGCGGATGTTGGGCACTCCTCCGTCCACATGGGCCAGCTGTACGCCGATTTCCGCCATCCGGTTTACTTCCGAGATTCGTTTGCCCGCCAGGTAGTTCAGACCGTCCAGGTTTTCTGCGTCCGTTTCCACTTTCACTTCGTGCGCAGGCGTTTTCACCGAAATAATCGTCTCGAACAGCGTTCGCTCGCCCTCCTGGATGTATTGGCCCATCGAGTGCAGGTCGGCCGTCAGCGTCACGCTCGCCGGGAAGATGCCTTTGCCTTCCTTGCCCTCGCTCTCGCCGTAGAGTTGTTTCCACCATTCGTTGACGTATTGCAGCTGCGGTTCGTAGGAGCCCAGGATTTCCGTTTTCTTGCCGTTCCGGTAGAGAGCGTTGCGTACCGTCGCATAGATCGCCGCAGGGTTTTCGGCATACGGTATCTTTTCGTCCGTTGCCTTCTCCATTTCCTGCGCTCCGCGCACCAGCGCACGGATGTCTATGCCCGCCGCAGCCAGCGGCAGCAGACCTACCGGGGTCAGTACCGAGAAGCGGCCGCCCACGTCGTCCGGAATCACGAAAGTCGGGTAGCCTTCGTTCGTTGCCAGCGTCTTCAGTGCGCCGCGCGCTGCGTCGGTCACCGCTACGATTCGTTCCGCCGCTTCTTTCTTGCCGTAGCGTTTTTCGATTTCCGCCTTTATCAGCCGGAATGCAATGGCCGGTTCGGTCGTCGTGCCCGATTTCGAGATGACGATTGCCGCTACCGAGTGCTCTTTCGAGGCTTCCAGCAGGGCGTGGATGTAGTCTTCCGAGATGTTCTGGCCTGCAAATACCACCGTCGGGTCTTTCTGCTCCCTGCGCAGTTGCTTGAACGGGTCGTTCATCGCTTCCAGCACCGCCTTGGCTCCCAAGTACGAGCCGCCGATGCCGATGCAGATTATCAGGTCGGCTTTCGCGCGCAGGTTGGCCGCCGTTTTTTCGATGGCCGCCAAGTCGGCGTCCGTTATCGACGACGGCAGGTGTACCCAGCCCAGAAAGTCGCTGCCCGCTCCCTTGCCCGAGTGCAGCAGGGTATTGGCCGCTTCGGCCGCCTTCTTCATCTCGTCGGTCGGCGTTATGCCGCTTTTGCGGATGTCCAGTTCGAGTGTTTTCATGTCGTATCAGATTAGTTTTGTCGTCAGTTCTTTCATGCTCCGGCGCGCCGGGGCTTTTTCGTAGAGGATTTTGTAGACCGTCTCCGCTATCGGCATTTCGATGCGGTGGCGGGTGTTGATGTGGCGGATGCAGTCGGCCGCGAAGTAGCCTTCCGCCACCATCGTCATTTCGTTCAGCGCGCTTTTCACCGTGCAGCCGTGGCCGATGAGCAGTCCCAGACGGCGGTTGCGGCTGTGTACCGAGTAGCACGTCACCAGCAGGTCGCCTACATAGGCCGATACCAGCGTGTCGCGGGCGTCCGGGTAGCTTTCGTCTAAGAAACGTTTCATTTCGCCCGCGCTGTTGGCTATCAGCACCGCCAGGAAGTTGTCGCCGTAGCCCAGCCCCACGGCTATGCCTACCGCCAGCGCATAGATGTTTTTCAGTATCGCCGCGTATTCGATGCCGTAGAGGTCCGTGGCGTAGCTCAGCTGGATGTGCGGGGCTGCGAATTTCTTGCCTATCTCCCGTGCGTTTTCCAGGTCGGTGCATACCGCCGTCAGGTAGGTGAGTTTTCCGCGCGACACTTCTTCCGCATGCGACGGGCCCGTCAGCAGGCCCAGCTGCTTGTACGGCACTCCGTAGTGGTCGTGGATATATTCTACCACCGTCGTGTAGTCGCCCGGTATGATTCCCTTGATGGCCGACACGATGAATTTGTCCGTCAGCGGTTCGGTCAGCGGCGCCAGGAAGTCTTTCAGATAGGCCGACGGGGCCGCCAGCACCACGATGTCCGCTTCGCGGACCGCTTCGTTCAGGTCGTCCGTGGGGGCTATGCGTTCCCGGTCGAATTCCGCGTCGCTCAGATAGCGCGGGTTGCGGCCTTCGGTGCGCAGGGCTTCCAGCACTTCGGGGTTGCGCACATGCCAGCCTACGCGCGTTTCGTTGGCCGCCAGCAGACCCACGATCGCCGTCGCCCAGCTTCCGTAGCCGATTACGGCGCAGCGGGCTTCTTTTCCTATTTTGTATTCCATGCAGTCGTTGTTTGGCCACACAAAGTAAATAAAAAAATCTCAAAAAATATACAAATTATTTCACAGCTTTTTCCTACCTTTGTCCGGGTAGCTTCCCGCCGTTCTCCCTTGGGGTTTTCGCCGGGTCCGCGCCGTTGTTAAATTCTTCGCATTCAGTATGGGATTATTTTCTTTGACACAGGAGTTGGCCATCGACCTCGGTACGGCCAATACGCTCATCCTCTATAACGGCAAGGTCGTTGTCGACGAACCGTCCATCGTCGCGCTCGACGTCCATACCGGCAAGCTGGTCGCCATCGGCAGCCAGGCGCGCAACATGCACGAGAAGACCAACCCCAATATCAAGACCATCCGCCCCTTGAAAGACGGCGTCATCGCCGACTTCAACGCTACCGAGCTCATGCTGCGCGGAATGCTCAAGAAGGTCAAGACTTCGGGCAGTCTCTTCGCGCCGTCGCTGCGTATGGTCATCTGCATCCCGTCCGGGTCTACCAACGTCGAGATTCGCGCCGTCCGCGATTCCGCCGAGCACGCCGGGGGACGCGAGGTCTATATGATTTACGAGCCCATGGCCGCCGCCCTGGGTGCCGGGCTCGACGTCGAGGCTCCCGAGGGCAACATGGTCATCGACATCGGCGGCGGTACTTCCGAAATCGCCTGCATCTCCCTCGGCGGCATCGTTTGCTCCGAGTCGGTTAATGTCGCCGGCGACGTCTTTACCAACGACATTCAGAGTTACGTCCGCCAGCAGCATAACATCCGCATCGGCGAGCGTACGGCCGAGGCCATCAAGTGTTCCGTCGGTGCCGCCGTCTCCGACCTCGACAACGAGCCCGAAGATTTCGTCGTCACGGGTCCCAACATGCTCACCGCCCTGCCGCAGACCGTCTCCCTTTCTTACAGCGAAATCGCTTACGCTTTGGAGAAGTCGCTCACCAAAATCGACGCCGCGCTGATGAAGGTTCTCGAGTCCATGCCGCCCGAGTTGTACGCCGACATCGTCAAGAACGGTATCTACCTTGCTGGCGGCGGTGCCCTCATCAAGGGGCTCGACAGACGCCTTACCGAGAAGACCGGCATCCCGTTCCACCTCGCCGAGGACCCGCTGCGGGCCATCGCGCGCGGTACCGGCATTGCCTTGAAGAATATCAACCGTTTTTCGTTCCTCATGAAGTAGCCGCCGGTCCCAAGCCGGTCATACATAGCGTTTTTTGGATTGCGGGCCGACGGTCCGCAATCTTGAATTAGTAAAAGTCGTGCACAAGCTCATCGAGTTCATCCGTAGTATCTACCTCGTGGTGTTGTTCGTCGTGTTGGAGGCCCTCGCCATCGGGTATTACGCACGGTCCACCTACTTCACGCAGGCCCGCCTGCTCGCGCGTTCCAACGCCGCCGCCGGGTCGGTCCACGAGTTTTCCGCCGGGGTGCGGCGCTACTTCCGGCTCGAAGCCGAGAATCGCATCCTCCTCGACCGTGTCGCCCTCCTTGAGGAACGGCTTGCCCAATACGACGAGGCCGCCAATATCGACAGGCTCAAGCGTTACATGCTCGATTTGGGCGGGTCCAAGTTCCGCGTCATGACCGCTACCGTCGTCTCCAATACCATCAACCGGGCGCAGAATTTCGTCACCATCAACCGGGGTTTGCGCGACGGCGTCACTCCCGATATGGCGTTGCTCGCTCCCGGCGGCTCCATGTTGGGATATATCGTCGATTGTACCGACCGCTATTCCGTCGCCATCCCCTTGCTTAACACCTCGTTCCGAGCCAGCGGCAAGTTGGAGGGCACCGATTATTTCGGGTCCGTGTATTGGGACGGCGTCGACCCCCATTCCGTCTTGCTCGGCGAGCTGTCCAAGTATGCCGAGCCCAAAATCGGGCAGCGGGTCATCACGACCGGGTTTTCGCAGTTCTTTCCCGAGAACGTCCTCATCGGGTGGGTCGAGAGCGCTTCCATGAACGAGAACAGGACCGCCTATACCGTCCGTCTGAAGCTCGCCACCGATTTCGCAAGGCTCACCGACATCATCCTCATCGAGAACCGCGACGCCTGCGAGGTCCTCGACTTGCAGGCCCGGCAGGAGGACGACGAGCGTTTCCGCCATCAGTAGCCATATTCCGCCATGTATCGCATAGTCACTTATTCGTCGCTCTTTCTGGTCACCGTGTTGTTGCAGGTCTTCCTCTTCGACAACCTTTCGGTCAGCATCTACCTCAATCCGCTTATCTACGTCGCGTTCATCGTCCTTCTGCCCGTCGATACGGCACCCGTCACCGTTCTGCTCGCCGGGTTGGCCATGGGCGTCACCATGGATTTCCTCATGGGGGCCGCAGGTATCAACACGATGGCTACCTTGCTGATGGCGTTTTTGCGGCCTTATATCCTTGCTTCGTTTTATAGCCGCGACGACTTGCGCGACGGCGGCGTCCCGTCGCCCGAGCGGTTGGGACATCATGTATTCCTCAACTACCTTATCGTCCTCGTCGCCGTCCACCACGCCGTCTTCTTCTCTTTGGAGGCACTTTCGTGGAGCCATATTGTCCGTACCGTGCTGCGTATCGTCGCTTCCGGGTCGGTCACCGTCGCCGCCGTCTGGCTGCTCGGCCGTATCTTCACCGCCAAATTCGTCGCGCGGTTATGAACGGGCCCGTCGACGGTTTTGCCCGCATGCGTTTGTTGCAGGGGGTAGTGATTTTCATCTTCGCCCTCCTGGTCGGGCGGCTCGCGTGGCTGCAGCTCTTCGATTCGCGTTATGAGGAGCTGGCCAAGGCCAATGTCCTGCGCCACGTCGTCCAGTATCCCTCGCGTGGCGAAGTGCTCGACCGCAACGGCGAGTTCCTGGTCCAGTCGCGCGAGTGCTACGATTTGATGGTCATCTACCGCGAGCTCGACAAGCGCGGGTTCGATACCGCCCGCATGTGCCGGATTCTCGGTCTCTCCGTCGCCAAGCTCAACCGCGAAATCGCCAACGCCCGGATGCGGCCCCGTGCGCCGAGGCTCGTCTCCAGCTACATTTCCAAGGAGGACAAGCTACGTTTCGACGAGTGCAATTTCCGCGGGTTCTATATGGTCTACCGTACCGTCCGGCGTTATCCCCGCAAGGTCGGCGGCAATTTGTTGGGGTTCGTCTCCGAGGTCACTTCCGAGTATCTCAAGCGCCACCCTTATTACCAGGCCGGCGATTACGTCGGGCTCACAGGCGTCGAATCCGCTTACGAGACCGTCATGCGCGGTGAAAAGGGGGTCAAGATCCAGGAGGTCGACACCCACGGCGAGGTCAAGGGTTCTTACCTCGACGGGCGTTACGATTCGCTGCCCAAACCCGGGCGCAACCTCGTCAGCACCATCGACACCCGGCTCCAGCTGCTCGGCGAGGAGCTGATGCACGGCAAGGTCGGGGCCGCTGTCGCCATCGAGCCCTCGACCGGAGAAATCCTCATGATGGTTTCGTCGCCTACTTACGACCCCGACGAGCTCGTCGGACGCGGGCGCGGCAACAATTACATGCGTATGTTGCGCAACAAGCGGCGGCCGTTGTTCAACCGCGCCGTCAAGGCCAAGTATCCTCCCGGGTCCACTTTCAAAATCGTGCAGGGGCTCATCGGGCTGCAGGAGGGAGTCCTGCGGCCGTCCGACCTCCACGCCTGCAACATGGGGTATCAGGCCGGCCGGCAGCGGATGGCCTGCCACGCCCATTCTTCGCCCCTCGACCTGCGGTTCGCCGTCGCCACTTCGTGCAACGCCTATTTTTGCTACGTCTTCCGCGACATCCTCGACAACCCCCGTTACGACGGGCCCAAGGAGGGTTTCGACGTCTGGAAAGAGTACGTCCACAGCTTCGGTTTCGGGCGCAAGCTCGGGTCCGACTTCCTCGACGAGGGCCATGGCTACGTTCCCAACCGCGAGTTCTACGACCGTCGTTATCGTCGTTCCTGGAATTCGCTCACGCTGCTTTCCCTCTCCATCGGGCAGGGCGAGCTGGGCTGTACGCCCTTGCAGCTCGCCAACCTCGCCGCCATCGTCGCCAACCGCGGCTATTATTACATCCCCCACATCGTCAAGCAGATAGAGGGGCGCGATTCGCTCGACGCACGGTTCTACCAGCGTCATTATACCATGGTCGACCCCAAGCACTTCGAGCCCATCGTCGAGGGCATGTGGCGGGGCGTCAACGTGGCGGGTACTTCTACCGACGCTTATCTGGAGGGTTGGGACGTCTGCGGCAAGACCGGCACGGCCCAGAACCCCCACGGCAAGGACCATTCTACGTTCCTTTCGTTCGCTCCGCGCAACAATCCCAGAATCGCCATCTCCGTCTATGTCGAGAACGGCGGTTTCGGTGCTTCCGCCGCGCTGCCCATCGCTTCGCTGCTGGAGGAGTTCTACCTCACCGACACCATCCGGCGGCCCGAGCTGTTCGAGCGTATCAAGAACATGAACATTTATTATCCTTATTATGATCGGTGAGCGTTTTCGCAACATCTTCGGGTGGGTCGACGTCTGGACGGTCCTCCTCTACCTGGCCATCGTCGCCGCCGGGGCCCTGTCGATTCTCGCGGCCACTTACAAGGAGGATTCGCTCGCTCCTTTCGCCCTCTCGCATTTCTACATGAAGCAGTTGGTCTGGATCGGCATCGCGTGGGTCGCCGCGCTGGTCGTCCTGCTCCTGGACAAGCGGTTCATCCACATGCTCGCCTATCCTGCTTACTTCGCCGGGTTGGCCCTCCTCCTCGCTGCGCTCTTGTTCGGTAAGGAGGTCAACGGCGCCAAGGCGTGGTTCGAGTTCGGATCGTTCCGTGTCCAGCCCGCCGAGTTCGTAAAGATAGCCACCGCCCTGGCGCTCGCCCGCGTCATGAGTTCCTATTCGTTCTCCATTTCGCGGTCCGGCGACTTGTTCAAGGTCGCGGCGGTCATCTGCGCGCCGCTTTTCATCATCGTCTTGCAGAACGACACCGGGTCCGGTATCGTTCTCTGTTCGTTTCTTTTCGTTCTCTACCGCGAGGGGCTCAACAAGTGGCTTTGCATTCCCATTTTGCTGGTCGCCGGGCTGTTCATTTCGTCGTTTCTCCTCTCGCCCGCCGTCTTGTTGGTGGCGCTGATTGTCATCTGCACCCTCTCCGAGGCCATGATGAGCGGCGAGTGGCAGTCGCGCATGGTCTATCTGGCGGCGCTCGCGCTCGGCAGTCTGCTCTTTTTCTGGACCGCCCACTTCATCGCTCCCGGCGCCGTTTCGTTCTACGCCGCGCTGCTCACCGTCACGCTTTTGTCGTTTATCGGCATCGCCGTCTACGCTTACCGGGCCAATATCCGCAGCGTCTTTTTGCCCGTCGGGCTGTTCGTCGGCGCCATGATTTTTCTCCCCACCACCGACTACATCTTCGATTCCGTGCTCCGGCAGCACCAGCGCGACCGCATCCTCAGTTTCCTGGGCATCATCAGCGACCCGCGCGGCATCGACTACAACGTCAACCAGTCCAAAATCGCCATCGGGTCGGGCGGCTGGCTCGGCAAGGGTTTCCTGCGGGGTACGCAGATCAAGTACGGTTTCGTTCCCGAACGGCATACCGACTTCATCTTCTGCACCGTCGGCGAGGAGTGGGGGTTCGTCGGCGCCGCGGCGGTCCTCGTGCTGCTGTGTCTGTTGATTCTCCGCCTCATGCGTATGGGCGAGTACCAGCAGGAGCCTTTCGGGCGTATCTATTGCTATTGCGTGGCGTCCATTCTCTTGTTCCACGTCTTGGTCAACGTCGGCATGACCATCGGCATGATGCCCGTGATGGGTATTCCGCTGCCTTTCATGAGTTACGGCGGGTCGTCGCTCATCGCTTTCACCATCCTGCTTTTTATCGCCGTGCGGCTCGATGCGTCGTCGCGGCAGTTCCCGCTGGAGAAAAAAAGTTCGTTATGATTCCTTCCCGTTCCGTCGGTCTGTCCGCTTCCGAGGTCGCCGAAAGCCGGCGGCTCCACGGTGTCAACGTCATCACACCGCCGCGCGAGCAGTCGCCGTGGGTGCTGTTGCTCGACAAGTTCCGCGACCCCGTTATCAAAGTGCTGCTCGCCGCCGCCGTGCTTTCGTTCGTCGTCGGGGCTGTCCGCCATGATTTCACCGAATCCGTCGGCATCGTCTGCGCCATTGTCCTCGCCACTTGCGTCGGGTTCCTTTTCGAGTGGGACGCCCAGCGGCGGTTCCGCAGGCTCAACAGGGTCAGCGACGACGTTCCCGTCACCGTCCTGCGCGACGGAGCCATGCAGCGCGTTCCCCGGCGCGATGTCGTCGTCGGCGATGTCGTCGTTATCGAGAGCGGCGAGACCGTACCCGCCGACGGGCAATTAGTTGAGGCCGTTTCGCTCAAAGTCAACGAATCCTCTCTCACCGGGGAGCCCGAAACCGACAAAACCGCCGACCCCGCCCATTTCGACCCCGAAGCCACTTATCCCTCCGACCGTGTTTTGCGCGGCACTACCGTCGCCGACGGATACGGGCGGTTCGTCGTCACGGCCGTGGGCGACGCTACCGAAGCCGGGCGCGTCACCGAGCAGGCCGCGGTTCTCTGCGACGAGCCCACGCCGCTCAACCGCCAGCTCGCACGGCTTTCGCGGCTCATCGGGCGCGTCGGCATTTCGCTTGCCGTCGCCATCTTCTGCATCATGCTCTTCAAGGCCTTTTTCTTCGGCGGGCTGTTGCAGCAGAACTGGCTCGCCGTTTCGCAGCAGGTGCTCCACCTCTTCATGATTTCGGTCGCCATCATCGTCATGGCCGTGCCCGAGGGGCTGCCCATGAGCATCACGCTTTCGTTGGCCATGTCCATGCGCCGCATGCTGAAAACCAATAACTTGGTCCGTAAGATGCACGCGTGCGAGACCATGGGCGCCGTGACGGTCATCTGTACCGACAAGACTGGGACCCTCACGCAGAACCGCATGCACGTTTGCGGGTTGGTGCGTTACGATGCCTTGTCCGACCCCGAATTCGCCGAGGTCGTCGCGGCCAATTCCACCGCGTTCCTTGATGCCGAGGGGCGGATTCTCGGCAATCCCACCGAGGGGGCGCTGCTCGCGTGGCTGCGCAGTCGAGGGTTCGATTACGAGCCTTTGCGGGCCGGGGCGCAGATTGTTGACAGGCTCACTTTCTCCACCGAGCGCAAGTATATGGCTACCATCGTCCGCAGCGGGGTCTCCGGGCGCAAATTGTTGTGCGTCAAGGGGGCACCCGAAATCGTGCGGGCCTTGTGCCGCGATGACGGCTTGGGTGCCCAGGTCGCTCAGCAGTTGGACGATTTCCAAAGCCGCGCCATGCGGACGCTCGCCGTTGCTTGGTCCGAAACCGATGCCGATACCTGCGAGGAGGCTGTCGCTCGGGGCGGATTGACCTTTTCGGGTGTCGCGGCCATCGCCGACCCTGTGCGGGACGACGTTCCGGCTGCTGTACAACGGTGCTTGAGTGCCGGAATCGCCGTTAAGATCGTCACCGGCGACACTTCGGCCACCGCTTGCGAAATCGCCCGCCAAATCGGCCTTTGGGACGATTCGGCCGACGGCGACCGCAACCGCATGACCGGGGCAGAGTTCGCTGCGGCCAGCGACGGGGAGCTACTGGCCCGTGTGCGGGATTTGAAGATTCTTTCGCGAGCCCGGCCCTTGGACAAGCAGCGGCTCGTGCGGCTCTTGCAGCAGTGCGGCGAGGTCGTCGCCGTCACGGGCGACGGCACCAACGACGCACCTGCGCTCAACTTCGCCCATGTCGGGCTCTCCATGGGCTCCGGCACTTCCGTGGCCAAGGATGCGTCCGACATCACGTTGCTTGACGATTCGTTTTCGTCCATCGCCACGGCCGTCATGTGGGGCCGTTCGCTCTACCGCAACATCCAGCGGTTCGTGCTGTTCCAGCTCACCATCAACTTCGCGGCCATCGTCATCTGCTTCGCCGGGGCGGTTTTCGGCACCGAAATGCCCCTCACCGTCGTGCAGATTCTGTGGGTCAACATCATCATGGACACCCTCGCCGCCATGGCCATGGCTTCGCTCCCGCCCGACCCCGGGGTGATGGCCGACCGTCCGCGTCCGCGCGACGAGTTCATCATCACGCCCGCCATGGCCCGGACTATCTTCGTCTGCGGCGGGCTGATGGTCGTTGCGCTGCTCGGTTTGTTGGGGTGGTGGTCCTGCGGCGGCGCCGAGCTTTCCGTGCGGCAGCTGACGGTCTTCTTCTCCGCATTCGTCTTTATGCAGTTTTGGAACATGTTCAACGCCAAAGGGTTCGAGACGCGGCGCTGTGTCTTTGCTTCGTGGAAAGGATGCCGCGAATTCTTCCTTATTCTCCTTGCTATCGGCTTCGGGCAGTTCCTTATCGTGCGTTTCGGCGGAGAGGTTTTCCGCACCGTCCCCCTTTCCTTGCGCGAATGGGCTTTTGTCGTCGGTGCTTCCTCGTTCCTCGCCCTCGGTGGCGAAGTCGTCCGCAGCTTGAGAAGAAAGTTAAAGGTGAAAGGTTAAAAGTAAGAGGTTTTTTGCACGCTAAAAAAACGGGAAAAGCCATTCGGCTTTTCCCGTCGTCGTATTCTTGAACCGTTGCTCTTACAGGATTCCCTGCTCGACCATCGACTTGGCCACTTTCATGAAGCCGGCGATGTTGGCGCCTTTCATGTAGTTGATATAGCCGTCTTTCTCCGTGCCGTATTCCAGGCAGGCTCCGTGAATCGAGCTCATAATCTGGTGCAGCTTCGCGTCGACTTCTTCGGCCGTCCAGTTGAGTTTCTGCGAGTTCTGCGTCATTTCCAGGCCCGACGTCGCTACGCCGCCCGCATTGACCGCCTTGCCCGGGCCGTAGGGTATCTTCGCCGCAATGAACGCGTCGATGGCTTCCGGGCGGCAGCCCATGTTCGACACTTCGGCCACGATCTTCACGCCGTTGGCCAGCAGCTGTTTGGCGTCTTCGCCGCCCAGCTCGTTCTGCGTCGCGCAGGGCATCGCGATGTCGACCTTCACTTCCCACGGCTTGCGGCCCGCCACGAATTTCGAGCCCGGGAACTTGTCGGCATAGGGAGCCACTACGTCGTTGTTCGACGCGCGCAGTTCAAGCATGTAGGCGATTTTCTCGGCGTTCAGTCCTTCGGGGTCGTAGATGTAGCCGTCCGGGCCCGAAATCGTCACGACCTTGGCACCCAGCTCCGTGGCTTTCGTCGCCGCGCCCCACGCTACGTTGCCGAAGCCCGAAATGGCGATGGTCTGCCCCTTGATGTCCATGCCCGCTTTTTCGAGCATCTGGCGCAGGAAATAGACCGCGCCGAAGCCCGTCGCTTCCGGACGAATCAGCGAGCCGCCGTAGGTCATGCCCTTGCCCGTCAACACGCCCGTGTTCTCGCGCGCCAGCTTGCGGTACATGCCGTAGAGGTAGCCGATTTCGCGGCCGCCCACGCCGATGTCGCCTGCAGGTACGTCGGTCTCCGGGCCGATGTGGCGCCACAGCTCCGTCATGAAAGCCTGGCAGAAGCGCATCACCTCGCGGTCCGACTTGCCCTTGGGGTTGAAGTCCGAGCCGCCTTTCGCACCGCCCATCGGCAGGGTCGTCAGCGCGTTCTTGAAAATCTGCTCGAAGCCCAGGAATTTCAGAATCGAGGGGTTCACCGAGGGGTGGAAACGCAGCCCGCCCTTGTAGGGGCCGATGGCGTTGTTGAACTGGAAGCGGTAGCCCGTGTTGACCTGCACTTCGCCCTTGTCGTCGACCCATACCACTTTGAACGTGAAGCTGCGATCGGGTTCCACGATTCGCTCCGCAATGCGGTTGGCCTCGAATTCGGGGTGTTTGTTGTAGGTCTCCTCCACGGTCATGAGTACTTCGCGCACGGCTTGCAGGTACTCGCTCTCGCCCGGATGCTTCCGTTCGAGTTCGGTCATCAGATTGTTTACATTCATAGCTTGCAGGTGTTTTAAGGTTTTTGTTTAGAACAAATATAGGAATTATTCTTATGGATTGTAATCTTTTTGTGGATTTTTTCAGCCGGGCTCTTATTTATCCGCAAAATTCACCTTTCACTTTATAGCGACCATTCCCCGGTCCGAGCGACCGTCGATGCAGACCCACAGCGGGCGGTCGAAGCGTACCAGCCGCAGGTATTCCCCCTCGTAGAGGGCTTCGCGGGCGTCCAATCGGTCCTGCCGGAAGATGCCGTCGCCCCGGAACGGGTTGATTGTCAGATAGCCTACGCCCAGCGAGGTGACGTTCTGGAAAAAGTGGGTTCCTTGCGAGGGTTCCACGTCGAAGTTTTCGATGCCGCATTCTACGATTACTTTCGCTTCCGATATGTGGCTCCATTTGACCGGCACCCCCAGATACGGGTCCGACGAACCCCAGCGGCCCGGGCCTACCAGGATGTAGGGACGTTTTTCGTCGCGCAGACGTGCGTTGAGCGCCAGCAGTTCGTCGGCGATTTTCTCCGTCGCCAGCGAACTGAATTTCTCGGTCTTCACATAGACGATGTCCGCGATGTCGGCCATCTGGCCGATGCCCAGCGCGCTCTCGCCGTAAATCAGCGCATCGCTGGTCTCCGTTTCGCTCCAGTCGACCGGGCGGTTGTCCTGGCTGTCGATAATCGGGCGGATTTGCAGCAGGTTGAATATCCGTTCGCGGCCCGCGTTCACGTCCATGTTGACCGCAAATTCCACCTCCACCGGGCAGCGCATCTCCTCGGCTCCCATCGCCAGGATGTCGCGCACGATTTCCGCCAGCGGGAAAGTGTTGTACTTCAGTATGTTGTTGAACGTTATCAGCTTGCGCCCGCGGTCGTAGGGGCTGTCCGAGATGCGTTCGTTCTCGCGGTCCCACACCGACGTCGCATGGCAGGCGTTGCGGTATTCGCCCGCTTCGCTGACCGTCAGCCGGCGCAGGTTCACCGCGTCGTCTATCGACGTCCGGAATTCTTCGGGCCGCAGGCTCAGTGCCAGCACCTCCGTCTGCGTGTCGCGCAGGGCAAGTTCCGGCGTCGAGGTCTGCAATACTTTCTGCGGATAGCGGGGCGAGAAGCGTAGCGTCCGTCCGCCGTCGACCACGAGTTTGCCAAGGCCCATCGCCACGTTGCAGATGCCGTCTTCGGGCTTTTCGTCGCCGATGGGGTAGCAGTTGATCGAGCGCGCCACGCCCGAGAAGGTCGGGAAGAAGAGCCCGTTCTGCTCCGTGCCGCACACTTCCTGCACGATGACCGCCATCTTCTCCTCCGAAATCAGGTTCTGCGAACTCTGTATGTAGGCCCTCGACGCCGCGAAGTAGACCGAGGCATAGACGCTCTTCACGGCCCGCAGCAGGAGCCGCAGCATCTGGTCCTCGTTCTCCGTGTAGGGAATCATGTAGGTCGAATAGATGCCCGCGAAAGGTTGGTAGTGCGAGTCTTCCAGCTTCGACGACGAACGCACGGCCAGCGGCGCCCGTACGGTGCGGATGTAGGCCTTGAGTTCTTCCTGGAGCCGGGCCGGGATGGTTGCCGTGACGAATTCCGACAGGATTTCCTCGTCGGTGCACTCCCGCGAAATGACGTATTGCAGGCCGTTCTGCCGGATGAATTCGTCGAACCAGTCGGTTGCGATGACCACCGAGCGCGGAATCATGATGCGCACCCCGTCGTGCTTGTCGTACTGGCGGTATTTGATGAGCATCGAGTTCATGAACGCCAGCCCGCGGGCCTTGCCGCCCAGCGAGCCCTCGCCGATGCGGGCGAACGCCACGGCGTCGGAGTAAGTCTCCGGGTCGAAGCGCGCCACCACGCCCTGCCCCAGCAGCGTGCGGTAGTCGCGGATGAGCCCCACCAGCACCCGGCGGTGTTCTTCGACCGACGCGAAATGGCCCTTGTTGTAGCGGCGGATGGAGGCCGCCAGCGGGAAGAGCCCCCGCGAGTAGAGCCATTTGGAGAGGTGGTTCTGCGAAGTGTGGTACTCGAACGCATCGTCGGGCACCGTCGCAATCATCTGCTGCATCTGCGCCAGGTCTTTGGCCCGGCCGATGACCGTACCAGCCTGCGGGTCGCGAAACACGAAGTCGCCGAACGCGAATTCCGTCGAGATGTAGTCGTGCAGTTCCGACAGCAGCGTCTTGGAATTCTTGGCGATGAACCCGGCGCCCAGCTCACGGGCCTGCGCCCGGAATTCGACCTGCGACGATTGCAGCAGCACCGGCATCAGCGGGTTGTCCTGGCGGATGCGGCGGCAGAGCGCCATGCCTGCGTCGGGCCGCTCGTCGGCGGGCTTGTCGTCGGCGTGCATCACGAATCCCACGTCCGAAATGACGCCGAGCAGGTTGTTCTTGTAGCGGTCGTAAAGTTCGGTCGCCTGGTCGTAGTTGGTCGCCAGCAGGATTTTGGGCCGGGCCCGTTTGCGCAGAATCTGCTGCTGCTCGTTGAGGGCGTCCTTCAGAAATTCGGTGTTCTGCATCAGCAGCAGACGGTACAGCTCGGGCAGGTAGGTCGAGTAGAAGCGAATCGAGTCCTCGACCAGCAGAATCGCCTGCACGCCGCCTTGCAGAATGTCTTCCTCGGCGTTCATCTTGTCTTCGACCAGCTTGATGATGGCGATGATGAGGTCGTTGTTGCCGTGCCAGCAGAAGATGTAGTCGAGCCCCGAGCGGTCCTGCTCCTCGATGCGGCGGTAGATGTCTTTCGAGAACGAGGTCAGCAGTGCCACGGGTATCTGCGGGTGGCGCTGCTTGACGGTCTTGGCGAAACTGAAGACGTCCGGTTCGCCGACGTTGTACATCGTCAGGATGAAGTCGTACGAATCGTCGTCGGCCAGCACGTCGAGGGCTTCGCGCGTCGAACTTACCCGCGTGAACGAGGGCGGATTCGACAGGTTGAGGTCCAGGTACTCCTGGTTGATCTGCGATTCGATGTGGCCGTCTTCTTCGAGTATGTAGCCGTCGTAGCTGCAGCATACCAGCAGGATTTTGTGTATCCGGTACTTCATGAAGCGGTACTGCGGCCGGGTGCCGTCGGGCAGTTGTTCTTCGCGGGTCTTTTCCATAGGGCGTCTCTTTTTCGGTCGGCTGAACAAATATAAGAAAAAATGGTTATCTTTGTCTTAAGGCAGGCGCGCTTCCGCAATATTTTCGAGCGAACGTTGCGTGGGGCGGGCGCCGGCCGTGGTTACCGGTTCACCAAAATATCGTACGATGGATTCGCAAAAATATCGTTTGCAGGAGGTTGCGACCCCTGCCGCCGAGCGTGAGTGGCTCGATTTTCCCAAGACCCTCTACGAGGGTTATCCCAACTGGGTCTGCCCGCTGGACCAGGATGTTCTGGAGGTCTTCGACCGCGACAAGAACGAGCTTTTCGCCGACGGCGAGGCTGTCCGGTGGGTCGTGCGCGACAGCAGCGGCAAGGTCGTCGGGCGCATCGCCGCGTTCTACAACCGCGAGAAGGCCGCTTTGGAGGAGCAGCCCACGGGCGGGTGCGGATTCTTCGAGTGTATCGACTGCCAGCAGGTCGCCGACATGCTGTTCGACGCTGCCCGCATGTGGCTTGCCGGCCGCGGCATGGAGGCGATGGACGGTCCCATCAACTTCGGACAGCGGCGCGACTGGTGGGGGCTCCTGGTCGAGGGCTACGAGTTCCAGCCCCTCTACAAGAACCCCTACAATCCTACATATTATAAGGAGCTGTTCGAGAACTACGGGTTCAAGAACTATTTCAACCAGCACAGTTTCATCTGGCGCAAGGATGCGTCCGAGGCCAACCGCCAGATTTTCGCCCGCGCCGCGCGACTCTATTCCACGCCCGGCTACCACGTCGAGCACATCGACATGAAAAACGTCGAGGAGGCCGCCGAGAATTTCCGCGTCGTCTACAACCGTGCCTGGGCGCTTTTCTCGGGCGTCAAGCCCATGACGCAGAGCGAGGCGCTCGACATGATGCGGGCGCTGCGTCCCATCATCGACCCCGAAATCGTCTTCTTCGCCTACTACAACCAGGAACCCATCGGTTTCTTCGTCACCGTGCCCGACCTCAACCGGCTTATCGGCAAGTTCCGCGGCAAGTTCGGGCTGTGGCAGAAACTGCGGCTGATGTGGGACCTCAAGGTGCGGCGCAAGTGCGACCGGATTTTCGGCATCATCTTCGGCATCGCGCCCGAGTTCCACGGCAAGGGGGTCGAATCGGCCATCATGGCCGAATATTGGAAATACCTCGACCGGACGGATATTCCTTACAAGACTTTGGAGCTGGCATGGATCGGCGACTTCAACCCCGTGATGAACCGCATGATCGAGACCTACGTCTGCGCGTCGCGCCACAAGGTCCATACGACCTACCGTTATCTGTTCGACCGCGAGAAAGAATTCCACCGCTGCCCCCGTCTGGGGATGAAAAAGCGCGAGTAGCATCCTTTCGGTCCGAATCCGGAAACAGCCTGAAACCTTACCTGATACCATGAAAACAACCGCTTTCACCAAGTACCACATCGCCGCCGGGGCCCGCATGGCCGAGTTCGCGGGGTACAACATGCCCATCGAGTTCTCGGGCATCAACGACGAGCATCTGACCGTGCGGCAGGGCGCCGGGGTCTTCGACGTCAGCCACATGGGCGAAATCTGGGTCAAGGGGCCCAAGGCGCTCGACCTTTTGCAGCGCATTACGTCCAACGACGTGTCGAAGCTCTACGACGGCAAGGTGCAGTATTCGTGCATGCCCAACGGCCGCGGCGGCATCGTCGACGACATTTTGGTTTATCGTGTCGACGCCGAGACCTATCTGTTGGTGGTCAACGCGGCCAATACCGACAAGGACTGGCAGCATATCTGCGCCGAGGGGGCCAAGCTCGGCATGGAAGCCGGTCACGGCAAGGAACTTTACAACGCTTCCGACGAAATCTGTCAGCTCGCCGTGCAGGGGCCCCTGGCCATGAAAATCGTGCAGAAAATGTGCGCCGAACCCGTTGAGGAGATGGAGTATTATACGTTCCGCAAGATGCGGGTGGCCGGGTGCGACGCTATTCTTTCGATTACGGGCTACACCGGGTCGGGCGGCTGCGAAATCTATGTGGCCAACGAGGACGGCGACAAACTCTGGACGGCGCTTTGGGAAGCCGGGGCCGAATACGGGCTGAAGAATATCGGGCTCGGTGCCCGCGACACGCTCCGGCTCGAAAAGGGCTTCTGTCTCTATGGCAACGACATCGACGACACGACTTCGCCCATCGAGGCCGGACTCGGGTGGATTACCAAGTTCGCCGAGGGCAAGGAGTTCATCGACCGGGCGCTGATGGAGAAGCAGAAGAGCGAGGGCGTCACGCGCAAACTCGTCGGGTTCAAGATGATCGACCGCGGCATTCCGCGCCACGGCTATGCGCTGTCCGCTCCCGACGGCACGCCCATCGGCCACGTCACCTCCGGCACCATGTCGCCGTGTCTCAAAATCGGTTTCGGGCTCGGGTACGTCGCTGCTGACTTCGCCAAGCCCGGTACCGAAATTGCCGTCATCATTCGCGACAAGGCCCTCAAGGCCCAGGTAACTCCGCTCCCGTTCGTGTAGGGGCTTGTCTTATATGCTTCAGGGCCGCCTTGCGCGGCCCTGTTGTTTGGTAGGGTGAATAAACGTGTCGCCAGAGCGTTGAAAAAAGGCCGTCCTTTTTCGGGACGGCCTTTTGAACTGAATGGCGGAATGGTTATTCTGCGGGAGTTTCGGCAGGAACTTCCTCGGCGGGAGCGGGCTCCTCGTAAGGCGTTACGTCGATCAGCTCCACGTCGAACTCCAACGCCTCGTTGGGGCCGATGCGGCCGTTGTCGCTCGAACCGTAAGCTAGTTCGGCCGGAATCCAGAGCTTGATTTTACCGCCTTTGCCGACCAGCTGCAAACCCTCGGTCCAGCCGCGGATAACCCGGTTGAGCGGGAATTCGATGGGCTCGTCCTTGTCGTAGCTGTCGGGAAGCTGCTGCTTCATCATCTCCTGCTGCTCCTTGGGACGGTTCTTGAACAACGAAGTGTCGAAAACGTCGCCCGTGCGCAGACGGCCGGTATAATGTACCTTCACCACGTCGCGCGGGTCGGAGGGCTTCATATTCATGTCGCCGGCCTTGACCACCTTGTAGAGCAGGCCCGATTCTGTCTTCTTCACGCCCGATTTCTTCTCGATTTTCTCCAGCCATGCCTGCGATGCCTCGGCGTTCTCGGCGGGACGCTTCACCATGAAGTAGTATTGCAGATACTGGCCTACTTCGTCTTCGGTCATCTTGGGGTTCTTGTCACGAACGTTCTGCATGCCTTCGAGCATCCACACCACCTGCAGGGGCAGGCCGCTCTGACGAACGTTGTAGCCCATGTCGGTACCGAATGCCGACGAAATTTCGTCGCGCTCCTCCTCGGTCTCGAACATTTCGGGGTCGGCGCCGTAAACGACCTGGGTCGTGTCGCCGTTGGCAAGGCGGATGCTGTCGGCTTCCTTGCGCTTGCGGTCGATGGCCTGCATGCGCTTGCCGTAGGTTTCATAGTTGAAGAAGTCCTGCAGGGTCTTGCGGGCATCTTCGTGCTTGACCGACGTCTTGCCCAGCACAGCGTTCTTGAAATTTTCGTCGATGGCCTTGTAATCGAACGGAACGTTGCTCAGCTGGTAGTTCATGCCCGCAGCGATGTTGGCACCCAATGCGTAGGAAAGGGTGTCGAATTGCGCCGTGTCGCCCATGACGACCGTCGTCTTGCGGTCGCCGCTGCAGGAAACCAGCGTCATGGCAGCGATGGCCGTTGCCAGAAGGATTTTTTTCATGGTTTTATTTTGTATAAGTGTTTGTTTCTCACTCCGAGTGACAAAGATAGTGCAAGCCGAGCGGAAAAGCAAACGAAGTTTGCATTTTCCCGAGGCGCCGCCTATCTAAACCGAGCGAAGCGACGGTAAAGTGCAAGCCGAGCGGAAAAGCAAACGAAGTTTGCATTTTCCCGAGGCGCCGCCTATCTAAACCGAGCGAAGCGACGGTAAAGTGCAAGCCGAGCGGAAAAGCAAACGAAGTTTGCATTTCAATTGTTAAACGTCGTTTCGGGTTCCGCCCCGGCGTTCTTTGGCCGCTTTTTGTTCCGGCAAAAAGCGGCGGAAAAACCTCTCCTCACAGACGTCTCCGCCTACTGCGGACGGCCTAACGCTACTTCGGGCGCCTATTCGCGGGTTTGCAAGCAAACCGGCCCCTGCGTCGACGCTTTTAGTCCGTCCTCCGCTTAACGGCTTCGACGTCAGTGAGGACCTTATTTATTCAAGAGGAAAAGTATAGCTTTTTACCGTCTCCGGGCCGAATATTTGATGACGTCGATCAACTCCATTTCATAGTAGAGCGTTGCGTTGGGGCCGATACCGAGTTCGGCATTGCCTTCGGCGCCGTAGGCAGTGGCTGCGGGCAGCCATGCGTTGATGCGGCCGCCCTTGCCTATCAGTTTCAGGCTCTCGCGCACACCGCGCTGCAATTGTCCGACGGAGCTGCGCAGCGTGTCGCCCTGCTCATAGGAGGAGTAGACTTCGTGCCCGTCGGCCGTGCGGATTACATAGCGGAGCAGCACCGTGTCGCGGTCCGAGTTGGGGAGACGTTCCTGGTCGCCCACCTCGTCAACGGTGTAGGTCACCCCCGAAGCGGTGCGGGCGTAGGCACGGTTGGATTTGGCGATGTCGAGCAGGAACTGCTCCTCGTAGGCGCGGGCTTTCTCGGGCAGGGTGTGGTTCTGAAAACGTAGGTAGCAGGTCTCCGCATCGGCCGCCGAGAACTTCGTGGTGCCTCGGAATACGTCGCGGATTCCCTCGCAGACGGCTTCGGCGTTGAGGGTCGAATCCATCCGCTGAAGGTTCAGTCCGATGTTGAAGCCCAGCACGTAGGCGACCGAGTCGGTGTCGGTGCGGAGTTTCGCGCCGCCGCTGCCGTTCTTGGAGCAGGCGAGGGCCATCGCACCGACGGCCAGCAACAGAATTGTCCGTTTCATCATCGCGGTTGTTTTTTGGAAAAGAGCAGAATCAGCAGGCTGCCGGCTACGGCGGCCGCGGTCGAACCCATCAGAATGGCGATTTTGCCGCGGTCGATAAGCCCCGGGTCGGTGTAGGCCAGCGAATCGACGAACAGCGACATGGTGAAGCCGATACCGCCCAGGCACGCTACGGCCAGCAGCATCCGCCACGAAGCGCCCTCGGGCATGACCGCCATTTTGGATTTCACGGCGATCCAGCTTGCAACAAAGATGCCCAACGGTTTGCCGACCAACAGGCCGAAGAAGACGCCCATGCCCACCGAGCCGATTTCGGGCGAGAAGTCGAAGATGTTGATGTATTCCAGCGAGGTGATTTCCACTCCGGCGTTGGCCAGTGCGAAGATGGGCATGATGAGGAACGTCACATAGGGAGCCAGCGCGTGTTCGAGCCGATAGCTCATCCCCACGGATTGGGCGCCTAAGCAGGTCATCTGACGCAGGTAGAAGCGGTGTTCCTCGTTGGGGAATTCCTCGGCCGAATCCTCTACGGCCAGCAGGTGGTCGCGCAGCCAGCGCATCTTGTGGATGAAATATTCCTTGCTGTAGCGCGGCTCCATCGGAATCAGCATGGCCATTGCCACGCCCGAGAGGGTCGCATGAACGCCCGAATAGTAGAACAGCCCCCAAACGGCGATAGCGGGCAGCAGGTAGAAAATCATCCGTTTTTCGCCCATTCGGTAAGCGATGTAGACGCCCGCCATGATTAGCAGCGCCAAGAGCAGCAGTTCCGTTTGCAGTTCGCCGCCGTAGAAAAGTGCGATGACCAGGATGGCCCCGAGGTCGTCGGCGATGGCCAGCGCCGTCAGAAAAATCTTGAGTGAGACGGGCACCCGGTCGCCCAGCATCGAGAGGATGCCGACGGCGAACGCGATGTCGGTGGCGGTGGGGATTCCCCAACCGTTGGCCGCGAGCGTGCCGTGGTTGAAAAGTGCGAAAATCATCGCCGGAGCCATCATGCCGCCAGCCGCGGCGACGACCGGAAGGATGGCCTTGCGCACCGACGAGAGCTGGCCGTGGACGACCTCGCGCTTGATTTCGAGCCCGACGGTGAAGAAGAAGATGACCATCAGACAGTCGTTGATGAATTTTTCGACGGTCATCCCCTGCGGAAACGCCCAGTCGATCAGTCCGCCCGGCGAATGGACCACCAGCGAGAGGTCGGTCTCCAGCAAGTTGTGGTAATAGTCCTTGACTACGGGGAGGTTGGCCAGCAGCATGGCCACGAAGACGCAGGCCAGCAGCACGACGCCGCCAGCCCAGGGGGCTTCCGTGAAACCCCGGCTGCGCAGCGACAGCTTGTGGCTGTTGCGCACCCAGCGATACATTGAAAACAGACGCATAGCTATTTGTTTTTATTGCTTGTCATTCGATTTGAGGGTCAGGCCGCAGAGCTTCCACAAAACCCGGGCGCCTACGATGGCGTCGGTCCGGTCGGCGGGCGAGGGGGAGACCTCCACGACGTCGAACCCGATGATGCGGCGGCCCGAGCGGACGAGCGTTTTGATGAGCCACAGCGCGCGGTTGAAACTCAGCCCGCCCGGCACGGGCGTACCCGTATGGGGGCAGTTTTCCGGCGAAAGGCCGTCGATGTCGAAGCTGACGTAGACTTCCTGCGGCAGCCGTTCGACCATGCGGCGGCATTGCTGGTCCCACGTTTCGCCGCGGAACTCCGCCTCGGCGAGCGAGAGGTCGCCGAACTGCTCGACCCGCTCCGAAGCGGCGGCGAACTCGAACTCGCGGCGGCTGAAATCGCGGACAGCCACCTGCACGATTTTGGCGGCCTGCGGAATGTCGCGCAGTACGTTATACATAATTGACGCGTGCGAGAACTCGAATCCCTCGTAGGCTTCGCGCAGGTCGCAGTGGGCGTCGATATGGAGGATGCCGAACCGCTCGTGGCGTTCGGCCAGCGCTTGGAGCAACCCGTAAGGGGCGGAGTGGTCGCCGCCGACGAGCCCTACGATTTTGCCCTGGCCGAGCCAATGGCGGGCCTGTGCGGCGATGTTGGCGTTCATGGCTGCGCTGCCCTCGTTGACGCGGCGGACCTTGCGGGCGATGCTGTCGTCGTCGGGCGAACCGCCCTCTTCCAGGTGGCGGATGACCTTTTCGGCGTCGCTGCGCAGGCGCTGCGATGCCTCCTGGAGGGTGTAGTCGACGTCGGCCGTGGCGATGCCGCGGCGCCATGCGTCGGGCGACAGCGGGTCGTAGAAGTCGAGCTGCGTCGAGGCTTCGATGATGGCGTCGGGGCCGTAGGCCGTGCCGGCGCCGTAGGAGACTGTGACGTCCCACGGTGCCGAGACGAGCACCAGCGCCGCATTGTCCGGGGCGAACGGCATCCCGAAATAGGTGCCGTTGTCCACGCCCACACCGTCCGGATCGAAAGATTGTGTATCCGCAGTTTCCGCCATCGTATTAATATATTAGGTCAGGTATTTGTTTCCGCGGTCAAAGGTACGCATTTTTTGTTTTTTTTCTACCTTTGGCGGAGCAATGGAAAATTCTGTCCCCAAAATAACCGTCGTTGCCGACAGCGCGATACCCTTTCTGGAAGGGGTGCTGGAGCCGTGGGCCGAGGTGCGCCGTCTGCCCGGAGCCGCAATAACCGCCGCGGACGTGGCCGATGCCGATGCGCTGATTGTCCGGACCCGGACCCGCTGCGACGAAGCGCTGCTGGGCGGGTCGCGCGTGCGGCTCGTGGCGACGGCGACCATCGGATTCGACCATATCGACATGGACTGGTGCGCTGCTAATGGCGTCCGGGTGGAGACGGCTGCCGGGTGCAACGCCCGCGGAGTGCTTCAATGGGTCGCTGCCGTGCTGGTGCATTTCGCCCGCAGGCAGGGGTGGCAGCCCGCCGAAAAGTGTTTGGGAGTCGTCGGTGTGGGGCACGTGGGGGCGCTCGTAAAGGCGTATGCCGAAAGCTGGGGATTCCGGGTCGTGTGCTGCGACCCGCCGCGCGAAGCCCGTGAACATTGCGGGTTCCTGCCGCTCGAAGAAGTCGCCCGCCAGGCCGACCTGCTTACGTTCCACGTGCCGCTGGACGACACGACCCGCCACATGGCCGATGCCGCGCTTTTCCGCATCATGAAGCCCGGGGCCGTGGTCATTAACTCGTCGCGCGGCGAGGTGGTCGACGGCATGGCCTTGCTGGCCTGCGGTCTGGCCTGCGCGCTCGACGTTTGGGAACACGAACCGCACCTTGATGCGGGGCTGCTCGCCCACGCAGAACTCGCTACTTCTCATATCGCAGGCTATTCCGAGCAGGGCAAGGCGACCGCCACCGCCATGGCTGTGCAGGCTGTTGCCCGGACGTTCGGCCTGCCGCTCGGCGGCTGGTACCCGCCTGCGGCCGCTCCGTCGGTGCCGCGGCCCGTGGGCTGGCCGGAACTTTGCGGTTCCATCGGCAGCGCGTTCGACGTGGAGGCCGAAACCCGCCGCCTGAAAGCCTGTCCAGGGGATTTCGAGCGTATCCGCGATGCTTACGCCTACCGTCGGGAATACTTTTAGGGAAAAATTCGTACTTTTGCGCCGTTATGTATCGCAGCGTCATCAGACCTATTCTTTTCGCACTCCACATCGAGCGGGCGCACCGCACCGTGGTGTGGCTGCTGCGCCTGGTGGGATGGCTGCCTGGCGGCCTTTGGCTGCTGTCGCGCTGTTTCGCCATCCGCCATCCGGCGCTCGGCCGCGAAGTCTTCGGGCTGCATTTCGATAATCCGGTGGGGCTGGCGGCGGGTGTCGACCGCAGCGGCGAAGCCATCGCCGGGTGGGGTGCCGCCGGATTCGGATTCGTTGAAGTGGGGACCCTCACGCCGCGTCCCCAGCCGGGCAACCCGCGCCCCCGCATCTATCGGCTGCCCAAGGACGACGCGATGATTCACCGCACGGGACTGCCCAACCGCGGGCTCGAAGCGGCGATCCGCCATCTGCGCCGCCCGCGCAAGGGGGTGGTGGTCGGATGCAACATCGGCCGGAACACCTCGACGCTCCCCGAGAACGGGCCGTCGGACTACCTCAAGCTCTTCCGCAACCTGTATCAATACGCCGATTATTTTACGGTCCACATCTGCTGCGACAATCCGGTGGAGCAGGAACCGTCGCTGGAAGAGGTGCGCAAGGAGATACTGCGCATTCTGGACCCGCTTTTCGACTTCCGCCGCGGGCAGAACCAATACCGCCCTATCATGCTCAAGGTCTCGCCCGACATGTCGGACGAAACGGTCGACGTAGTGACCGATATTCTGATAGAAACCCCGTTGGACGGCATCGTAGCCACGGACGGAACTCTCGGCCGCGACGGGCTGAAGACGAGCCGTGCGGCTGTGGGCAAGGCCGGAAGCGGCCGGCTGAGCGGTGCGCCGCTGACCCGGCGGGCCGTGGAAATCGTGCGCCGCATCCATACCCGCTCGGGCGGCAACTACCCGATTATCGGTGTGGGCGGAGTGATGAGCGCCGACGACGCCCGGGCCATGTTCGCCGCAGGAGCCGACTTGGTGCAGGTCTGTACGGGACTGGTGTACGAAGGCCCCCGGCTGGTCCGCGACATCTGCCGGGCACTGATAGCCGATGCGGAAGCGGCTGCGAACACGGCGGCGTCCGAAGTTGCCGAGAATACGACGGCTGCGGAGACGCCCGACACCCCGGTATCCGAAAACTGAATTCACCCTTATGAACGCTACGATTCTGACGATAGGCGATGAAATTCTCATCGGCCAGATAGTCGACACCAATTCGGTCTCGATAGCCCGCCATCTCAATGCGGCAGGAATTGCGGTCCGCGAAAAAATATCCATCGGCGACGACCGCACGCAAATCGTGGAGACGCTCCGGCATGCGCTGACCGAATCGCAGGTGGTTATCGTCACGGGCGGGCTGGGGCCCACCAAGGACGACATCACGAAGAAGACTTTGGCCGAAATGTTCGGCAGCGAACTGGTCTGCGACCCGGCGGTGGCGGCCCATGTGGAACGGATGCTGACCGAAAGGGGCATCGAATTCAACGCGCTGAACCGCTCGCAGGCGCTGGTCCCTGCCTGCTGCACGGTGCTTTTCAATGCCCATGGTACGGCGCCGGGGATGTGGTTCGAGCAGGAAGGGCGCGTCGTGGTTTCGCTGCCCGGAGTGCCGTTCGAGATGGAACACCTGATGCAGGACGAAGTGATGCCGCGGCTCAAGGCGCGCTTTGCGCTGAAACAGATCGTCCACCGCACGCTGATTACCACGGGGCTGGCCGAATCCATGCTGGCCGCGCGCATCGAAGCGTGGGAAAACGCCCTGCCGCCCTACCTCAAGCTGGCCTACCTGCCCAATCCGGGGGCGGTGCGGCTGCGACTGTCGGCTTACGAAGTGGATGGTGAAAGCACAGTGCGCGAAATCGAAGGTCGTTTCGAGGAACTGCGGGCGCTGATTCCGGAACATGTGGTGGGCTACGAAACGGCGACGGTGCAGGAACTCATCCACGCCATGCTGACCGAATCGGGCCGGACCCTGGCTGTGGCGGAGAGCTGTACGGGCGGGACCATTGCGGCGCGCTTCACGGCGATGCCCGGTGCGTCGGCCTATTTCCTTTGCGGAGTGGTGAGTTACAGCAACGAATCGAAAATAAAGGTGCTGGGCGTTGACCCCGGAACCCTCGAACGCCATGGCGCGGTGAGCGAAGCGACGGCCCGCGAGATGGCCGAAGGGGCCCGCCGGATGTCGGGGGCGGACTTTGCGGTGGCGACGACGGGAATTGCGGGCCCGACGGGAGGCACGGACGAAAAACCTGTGGGCACGGTATGGATGGCCGTAGCCACGCCCCGCGGCACCGTTGCTGTGTGCAGGCAATGCGGTACGGACCGCGGACAAATCATCGACCGCGCGTCGTCGCAGGCCATAGCGCTGCTGCGGGAAGAAATCGTGAAAATCAAGAATTGAGAATCGGGCATCTCGGAACCCTGAGGGTCGGTCCGGTTTTTTAATCCCGGATTTGGCCGTTTGTGAAAAAAATCGTATATTTGCAACCCGTTTTGTGCGGGAACAACTCAAATAAACCGAACGACAAATGAAAGTTTGCGAAATCACAGGCAAGGTGGCGATCGTGGGCAACAACGTCTCCCACTCGCACCACAAGACCAAGCGCAAATTCAGCCCCAATCTGAAAACCAAGCGCTTCTGGTCGGAACAGGACGGCCGTTGGATCACCCTCAAGGTAACCGCCGCCGGCATGAAAACCATCAACAAGAAAGGGCTCGAGGTCGCTCTGCGCGAAGCCGTGGCTCCGAAGAAAGTCTACTAAAAAATCACCGTCACAATGGCTAAGAAAGGCAACCGCGTGCAGGTAATCCTGGAATGCACCGAACAACGCGAGAGCGGTGTGGCCGGAATGTCCCGCTACATCACCACCAAGAACAAGAAGAACACTCCCGACCGTCTGGAACGCCGCAAGTACAACCCGTTCCTCAAGCGTGTCACCCTTCACCGCGAAATCAAATAACATAGAACCCCATGGCAAAGAAAGTAGTCGCTACACTGAAGACCGGCACGGGCAAGAACTTCACCAAGTGCATCAAGATGGTCAAGTCGGAGAAGACCGGAGCCTACATGTTCAAGGAAGGTATCGTTCCCAACGAACAGGTCAAGGATTTCTTCGCAGAAGAGAAGAAATAAGTATTTTAGGAGCAAGTCTCTTAAATACAAAGGGCATCCCTCGGGATGCCCTTTGTATTTTGAATGAATAGTGAATAATTGTTTTTTTCGGGTTGCCTGTAATTATTAACTATTAATTATTCATTATTGATTAGAACCGGTGCACGGCCCGGACGAGGAACTTGCTGGATTTGGGAATCTCGACCAGGTAGGGAGGCTGGAGGTCGAGGTGCGAAGTGAGGGCCTCCCTGTCGTTCTTTTCGGTGGACGAAAAGTAATAGACCATTCGGTCCATACGCTTGCCGCCGTGCGAACGCAAGGCGTCGTTGAACCGGTTGCGGGCCTGCCGGCTGCTGCGGACCCGCGACCCGCCGTGGTAACCGTGGCCGATGGCGAGCAGCTCGTCGATAGCGGGCAGGTACCACCCGCCGCCGTGGCTGCGGCACCACTTGAAAGCGGGGAAGTCGTCCCACGAAAGGTTGTTGGCTTCGATATAACGCTCTAAAGTCGCCATGTTTTCCAGACCGTCGTTGGCGCTGGCGGTGCCGACGGTGCGCAAATCGGGCTTGCGGAAGATGCTCCACGGTAACATCGCCTCGTCGAGTGAAATGACAAGCCCGTGCCGTCCGTTCGCTTCGACGTAACATACGATGCCCTGCACGCCGTTGCGGTTGTAATAGTCGCCGACACGGAGCGGTCCGTCGGGGATGGAAGCCGTTGGCTCGGGCAGTGTGGGTACGGAAGTTTCTGCTGGAGCGGTCGGTGCAGTCGGAGGGATGCTCTCGGGTGCTTCGTCCGGAGTTTTTGCAGGTGCTTCTGCCAGAGCTTCTGCGGGATGGAGTGCTGCGGCCGGGGCGAAGACCTCTTCTTCGCCGTTGGCATAACGGATCGACCGGACGTCGCCGAGCGGCAGGACGTAAGTGGGTCCGTCGGGGTTGGAAGCGCGCTTGTAACGGATTTCGGTCGGAGATATTTCGGTGACCCGGGCTTCGATGCGCGCCGAATCGCGCCGGACGATGAGGTCCTGCGCCGACGCAGATGCGAGAACCCCCAAAGCGGCCCAAACAAAAAGAAATGTCTTTTTCATGGTTGAGGAATGGCTATATATAAACAAAGGTAAGGAATTTTTTTCGTTATCTTTAACGATGCCGAAGATACTTTGTCCTGCACATGGGGGGGGGGTGAAAAATACCTTTCACTTTTCACCTTTCAACTTTTACCTTATTTATTCGTATCTTTGCCAAACAGATTCCCCTTGGGGACAATTCGTGCGAATATGGCGATTTTCGATATTTTCAAAAAGAAATCCGGTGACCCGGCCCGGCTCGACGAAGGCGGCCGCGACGGTCGGGAAACATCCGCTGCGGGTCAGAAAGAACTCGATGCGGGGCTGGAGAAGACCAAGGCCGGGCTGTTCAGCAAACTGACCCGTGCCGTGGCGGGACGTTCGACTATCGACGCGGAAGTGCTGGACGACCTGGAAGAAGTGCTTGTGACCTCCGACGTGGGGGTGGAGACGACCGTCAAGATTATCCGCCGCATCGAAGAACGGGCTGCCCGCGACAAATACATGAATGCGTCGGAACTGCAAAACATCCTGCGCGAAGAGATAACCGTCCTGCTGGAACAAGCCCATGGCACGACCGACAATTTCGGGCTGGATGCCCGGCCCGGCGAACCCTATGTGGTGATGGTGGTTGGTGTGAACGGTGCGGGCAAAACCACGACCATCGGAAAGCTGGCGGCGCAACTCACCAAGGCGGGCCGCAAGGTGTGGATAGGTGCCGCCGATACGTTCCGTGCGGCCGCCATCGACCAGCTCAAGGTATGGGCCGACCGTGCGGGCGCCACGATGATCCGGCAGGAAATGGGCTCGGACCCGGCGTCGGTGGCGTTCGACACTCTGACCTCGGCCAAGGCCAACGGAGCCGATGTGGTGCTGATAGACACGGCGGGCCGGCTTCACAACAAAGTGGGGTTGATGAACGAACTGACGAAGATACGCAACGTCATGGCCAAGGTCATTCCGGGAGCGCCGCACGAGGTGATGCTGGTGCTTGACGGCTCGACGGGTCAGAACGCGTTCGAGCAGGCGCGGCAATTCACGCAATCGACGCAGGTGACCTCGCTGGCCATCACCAAACTCGACGGCACGGCCAAAGGAGGCGTGGTAATCGGCATCAGCGACCAGTTCCGCATTCCGGTGCGCTATATCGGCATCGGCGAGGGCATCGACCAACTGAAGATGTTCGACCGCCGCGAATTCGTCAACGCTCTGTTCGGCCATGAAAAAGATTAACGTTGTCACTCTTGGCTGCTCCAAGAACACGGTCGACAGCGAACATCTGATGGCGCGGCTGGCGGCGGCTGGCTACGAAGTACTCTGGGACAGCGACCGCACGGACGCCAAGACGGTGGTAATCAACACCTGCGGATTCATCGGCGACGCCAAACAGGAATCCATCGACATGATACTCCGCGCCGCGGAAGCCAAGAAAGCGGGCCGTATCGAGCGGCTGTTCGTCATAGGCTGTCTTTCGGAACGCTACGCGGACGAACTGCGGGCTGAAATCCCCGAAGCGGACGACTATTTCGGCGCCCGTGACTGGGACGGCATCGTCCGCGCGCTGGGCGCTGCCGAAAATCCGGAGCTGGCGACCAGCCGTCATCTGACGACGCCGGGCCACTATGCCTATCTGAAGATTTCGGAGGGCTGCAACTGGAAATGCGGCTACTGCGCCATCCCGCTCATCCGCGGCCCCCATGTGTCGGTGCCGATGGAAGTGCTGGAAGAAGAAGCCCGGAAGCTGGCGGAGCAGGGAGTGCGCGAACTGATTGTCATAGCGCAGGACACGACCTACTACGGGGTGGACCTGTATGGGAAGCGGATGCTGGCGGAACTGCTGCGCCGGCTGTGCCGCATCGGGGGTATCGAATGGGTGCGGCTCCACTATGCCTATCCGACGGGGTTTCCCGACGACGTAATCGAGACGATGGCCGCCGAACCGAAAATCTGCAAGTATCTGGACATCCCGTTCCAACACATAGCCGACAACCAACTCTCGGCGATGCTGCGACGCCACACCAAAGCCGATGCGATGGAACTGATAGGGCGTCTGCGGCGGGCCATTCCGGACCTGGCGCTGCGCACGACGCTGCTGGTAGGCTATCCGGGCGAGAGCGAAGCGGACTTTGCGGAGCTGGAAGCGTTCGTGCGCGAGGTGCGCTTCGAGCGGCTGGGGGTATTCGCGTATTCGGAAGAAGAAGGGACCCATTCGGCGTTGCATCTGCGCGATGACGTGCCGGAGGAGGTGAAACAGGAACGGGTGGAACGCATCATGGCGCTCCAACGCGACATATCGCTGGAAAACAACCGCCGCCGGGTGGGCCGCACGGAACGGGTGGTGGTGGACTCGCGGCAAGGCGACCACTATGTAGGCCGCACGCAATACGATTCGCCGGAAGTGGACCAGGAGATACTGATTCCGGCGGCCGGACGGCGTCTTCTGCGCGGACGCTTCTATGACGTGAAAATAACCGCGGCGGCGGACTATGACCTCTACGGCGAACCTGCGGTGAAATAAATTTTGCGGATTCCCGTTTTTATTGTACCTTTGAAGACAGAACACGGAACACCCTACCGCAAGCCATGGCCGACAAAAGCGTCATACAGAACATCGAGGCCCGTGTCCGGCAACTGATCGGCGAACACCGGCGGCTCAGCGGAATCTGTGCCGAACTGACCGCCGAACGCGACGCCCTGCGCAAGGAAAACCGCGCGCTGGAAGAACGCAACCGTGAGCTGGACGCCGAAGTGGCCCGGATGCAGCTGACTGAAGGGCTGGCTGGCGGGAGTACGAACCGGGACAAGGCGCGGGCACGCGTCAACCGACTGATGCGGGAGGTGGACAAGTGCATAGCGCTGCTCGAACGCCCCGACGTGGACCCGGACCGGGGAAACGAATGACCGGGGCGTAGTACGGGATGACTTGGCGCCGGAACCAAAAAACGAACAGGAACCGGCACGGGAACGGGAGAAAGACCCGGAATCGGACAGCCCGGAGGAAAAGTCGGCGAGAACCGGAAGTCCGGGGCCGGATGAAAACCGGGAAGAGAGGCCGGGACCTTAGCGGACCGGGAGCCGGGAGAAGAGAGACAAAACGCAGAAAGCGATGGCCAAACAGGCGATAACGCTCAAAATAGCGGGCAAGAACTACCCGTTCACCATCGAGAGCGGCAAGGAAGAAGCCTACCGGCTGGCCGAACGCGAGGTGAACAACTATCTGGCGCTGATAAAGCAACAGAAAATCCGCAACTGGTCGGAACAGGACTACCTTGCGATGGCGGCGCTGAAATTTGCCATAGCCAATGTGAAGACGCGCCTGGACCGCGAACCGGATGCGGACGACCTCGGCCGGCTGGAACGGCTGGACGACGAACTGGACGCGTACCTGAACTCCCCGGGGGAGTGACGTTCTTTACCATACGGAAGAATCTACCCGCATAGATTCCTTACAGCTTTGCGAAACTGAACACTTCTTACATCGGAGCAACTCGCGACGCTTCAAAATCAGGCCTCGTACCCGCAAGGGGAGCACGCTCCGGCGTGCCGGTGGAAGGTTGCGATTGTCGGAGCCTCCGCACATGACTTATCTTGCAGATTCGTCAAACAAGACTAAGGAATCCTATGCGGATTTTTTGATACACCGGGAACTCCGCGCCCACCCGCAAGGGGACAGCGCGGGAGAACCCGACAATATTTTTAACCAACTAAAGCAGAAGATACTCGATGGATACCATTATCTGGGCAGTCGTCTCGGCTGTCGGCGCTGTGGCGGTCTATGCCGCGGTCACCAACATGGTGGCCCGGACCTCGATCCGCAAGCGTCGCGAAACAGCCCTCCGGGAAGCCGAAGCCGAAGCCGAAATGATCAAGAAGGAACGAATCCTTCAGGCCAAGGAAAAGTTCATGCAGCTCAAGAGCGAGCATGACCGCCAGTTCAACGAACGCAATCAGAAGATTGTGCAGACCGAACAGGAAATCCGCCGCATTGAACAAAACATACAGAACCAGCAGCGCGAACTGGAAGCGAAGCTGCGTGCGAACGACGAACTCAAGGAACAGATGCAGAACCAGATGCAGCTGCTCGACCACAAACGGGAAGAGATCGACCGCCTGCACCGCGAGCAGAACCTGCGTCTGGAACAGATTTCGGGCATCAGCTCGGAAGATGCGAAGAACATCCTGGTGGAAAACATGAAGGCCGAAGCTAAGAGCGAAGCGGCGGCCTATGTGAACGAAACCATCGAAGAAGCCAAGATGACCGCGGCCAAGGAAGCCAAGCGAATCATCGTGGCGTCGATACAACGCGTGGCGACGGAGACAGCCATCGAAAACGCGGTGACGGTCTTCAACATCGAAAGCGACGAAGTGAAAGGCCGCATCATAGGCCGCGAGGGCCGCAATATCCGTGCGCTGGAAGCTGCGACGGGCATCGAAATCATTGTGGACGACACGCCGGAGGCTATCATCCTCAGCGGATTCGACCCGGTACGCCGCGAAATCGCCCGCCTGTCGCTGCACCAGCTGGTGACCGACGGCCGCATTCATCCGGCCCGCATCGAAGAAGTGGTCTCCAAGGTGCAGAAACAAATCGAAGAAGAGATTGTGGAGGTGGGCAAACGCACGACCATCGACTTGGGAATACACGGTCTGCATCCGGAACTCATCCGCATGATAGGCAAGATGAAATACCGCTCGTCGTACGGCCAGAACCTGCTGCAACACGCCCGCGAGACGGCGAACCTGGCGGGAATCATGGCGTCGGAACTGGGGCTGAACCCCAAAATCGCCCGCCGTGCGGGACTGCTGCATGACATAGGCAAGGTGCCCGACGACGAACCCGAACTGCCGCACGCAATCATCGGCATGAAGCTGGCCGAGAAATTCAAGGAAAAACCCGAAGTCTGCAACGCCATCGGAGCCCACCACGACGAAGTGGAGATGACCTCGCTCATAGCCCCGATCATCCAGGTGTGCGACGCCATATCGGGAGCCCGGCCGGGAGCCCGCCGCGAAGTGGTGGAGAGCTACATCAAGCGGCTGAAAGAGATGGAGGACATCGCGCTGTCGTACCCGGGAGTGGTGAAGACCTATGCGATTCAGGCGGGCCGCGAACTGCGCGTGATTGTAGGTGCCGACAAACTGACCGACCTGGAGTCGGAGAGTCTGTCGCACGACATAGCCAAGAAAATCCAGGATGAAATGACCTATCCGGGTCAGGTGAAGATAACGGTCATCCGGGAAACACGGGCGGTGTCGTACGCGAAATAAGCGGGTACCGACCAGGATCGCCAAAAAGAAAATATCGGAAGCAACCGAAAATCCGCAAAAGAGTAGGTACTGATTAATTGTTTAACTCAAACATTTTGTATTATGGATTTTATCAAGTCCGCTTTCAACGTATTTCTGAACGCTGTGAAAGGCCAGTATTTTGACTTCAAGGGCCGCACGAACGTAGCCGATTTCTGGAAATTCGTGCTGGTTGCCTTTGTAATCAACATCGTGCTGGGAATCATCGACGGCATTATCGGCATGCGACTTCTTTCGGGCCTGTTCGGCCTGGCCATCCTGTGCCCGATGCTGGGTATCGGTGTCCGCCGTCTGCACGACATGGGCAAGAGCGGCTGGTTCTATCTGATCAGCCTGATCCCGTTGGTGGGAGCCATCCTGCTGATTTACTGGTGGTGCCAGCCCTCGCAGGCCGAAGCCAACAAATGGGGCAACGCCGCAGCCTAAGCGCCGACGCTCCGAATGCAAAGTCCGCCTTGAGAGAAAGGCGGACTTTTTTTGTCGCATCTTTCGTAACTTTGCCGCATGAATATGGACCTGCACACCTATATTGAAACCGAAATCCTGCCTCGCTACGAGGCATTCGATGCGGCCCATCGGACGGACCACGTCCGAATGGTAATCGCCCGAAGCCTTGAACTGGCCACTCACTATGAAGTGGATGCGGAGATGGTTTACACGGTGGCGGCCTATCATGACCTTGGGCTGGCGGACGGACGGGAGCGCCACCACCTTCGGTCGGGCGAATTGCTTGCAGCGGACCGGAACCTGCGCCGCTGGTTCTCGGAGGAGCAAATAACCGTCATGTGCGATGCGGTGGAAGACCACCGGGCGTCGTCGGACCATGCGCCCCGCACGATTTATGGCCGCATAGTGGCCGAAGCGGACCGCTGCATCGAAATCGGGACGGTACTGCGGCGGACGGTTCAATACGGGCTGGAACACTATCCGGAACTGGACCGCGAAGGACAATACGCCCGTTGCTGTGAACACCTGTGGCGAAAATATGGCGACGGCGGCTATCTGCAACTTTGGATTCCCCATTCGGAAAATGCCCGGCGGCTTGAAGAACTGCGGGCGCTGATGGGCGATGCGACGGCTCTGCGCGCACGGTTCGCCGCGATATACGAAGAAGAAACGGGACGGTAAGACGCCTATTCGACCTTGGAAGGGAAGTACTTCATATACTGCACCCGCTGGAAAAGCGCGTTGCCGATCTGGCCGTAATTCAGCTTGCCGTAAAACTGGTCGAGCGACGAAAAACCGTGGCGCTCCGCCCACTCGTCGATGAACCGGCCGATGGCCTCGATGACCTCGTAACCGCAGAGGTGGATGGCGGTGCAGACCTGGACGGCGCGGGCACCGCATAAAAGCGCTTTGACGGCGGCTTCGCCATTGTGGACCCCGGTCGAAACGGACAAATCCAATTCGGGAATCATGGAAGAACAAAGCGCTGCGCTGCGCAGGACGTTGCGAAACTCCGAGGGCGCGCTGAAAGGATCGCTGGCGACGAAGCGAAGGTGCTCGATGTCGATGTCGGGCTCGAAGAAGCGGTTGAACAGGACCACGCCCCGGGCCCCGCAATGTCGCAGGGTCTCGGCCATGGCCAAGACGTTGGTGAGCCGCATGGGCAGCTTGACGGAAACGGGAACGGAGACCGCGGCGGTCACCTGCCGGACGATGCCGGCGTATTCGCACTCGATTTCCTGTGCGGGACGGCAAGGGTCGGCGGGCTGCAAAAAGATGTTCAGCTCCAAGGCGGAAGCCCCGGCGTCGACCATGGCCACGGCGTAATCGGTCCACGCAGCTCCGGCCGACATGCAATTGATGCTGGCGATGACCGGAAGTCCGGTCCGGCGGGCGTCGCTTATCAGCCGGAGGAATTCGAGTTTGTACGCGTCGTCGAGATAACGCTCGAGGTATTCGCCCGAATCGCCCATACCCTGCGGCTCGAAATCGGAAGCGGCGGCCTGCCGCAGCACCTGCTCCTCGAAGATGGACTTGAGCACGACGGCCCCGGCTCCGAAAGCGGCGCACTTCTGGATGTTGGCGGAAGTGGCGGTATATGGCGAACTGGCGACGATGACCGGAGAGGAGAGCTCCAACCCGAGGTAATGCGTTTTCATGAATGGCGTTTTAAGAAAAGCCCCGCCATTATTATGCCGACTTTTAACGGAGACAAAAAAAACTTCGGTCCAGTTCGGACCGAAGTCATACGCTTTGCGGGGCCGTATCAGAACGGGAGGTCGTCGACCTCGGCGGCGGGTGCCGAAGCGAAAGACGGCTCCTCGGGGATGGGCGGCATGTCGGGCATCGGCGCGGCGGGCGCCTCGGCCTGCTTGGGCTGGAGCCGCCAAGCCCGGATGTCGGTATACCAACGCCCGTTGTATTCGCGCGACTCGATATTGACGGAGACGCTGTAAGCGGCGCCCTCGCGCAGCTTGGCGGCATCGTCGGGTCGGTTGAAGAACGTGACGCAAATCTTGCGCGAGAACTGCCCGCCGTCGTTGTACTCGAAGACGACGTCCTGCCGCTGCCATTCGCCGCGGGCCGAAGTGCCCTTGGTGACGGGCATTATTTTGTAAACGGTTCCTTCAAATTCCATAGTCTTGCAGATTTATTTTCTGCAAAGGTAGCGCAAGGCAAGCGGAAAACCAAACGAAGTCCGCATTTTTCCCGATATGTTTGACGAAGACAACGCGAATCGAACGAATGACCGAAAATACTATTTTCGGCCCGATTGACGCAATGTCCCCGGAAATGCGTGTTGCTCTTTGCGAAAACTTTACTATCTTTGTGATGCTGTGCCGCGGGTGCAGCGACATATCGGAAAGTGTTTTCGCACTGTCCTCGACGGAAAATGTGGAAGTTTTCAGAATTGAAGGATAGACGAACAGCACTCATTTCTTGTTTAGATCATGCGGCGGGCATCTCTGTGCCCCTATGCCCCATATCTATTCGAGTGTGGGGCATTGCGTCGTTTATTTCAATTCGGGTCATTCCACAACCTTCCGTTGGATAGACGAAATCCGGCTCCACACTTTCTGTATTCGGAAAAACGCATCGCAGGAACCGGGGATGCACCCAAACAATTTACGTTTATGAAAAAAACTCTGTTTTTCAGTGCTGCCATGTGTCTGATGTGCAGCGTGGCGAATGCGGCGTCGGCTCCGAAAGGGACGGAAATTCCGGAATACCGCCGCAATTCGCTCAATTTCATCATGCTGGACGTGTCGGAAGGCGATGCGGAGATAACTTCGATATTCCGGCAGGCATTCACGGAAATGACCGTTCCTGTCAAGTACAACGACCACAATGTAGCGGCCGAACTTCGCTCGTTCACGCTTAATTCGATGGAAATAACCGATGCAGATCATGAAGCCTACGCCACGGCTACCGGCACCAAGAAAAAAAACGGAGGCTTCGGCAAGGCACTGGGCGGACTGATGGGCGGCACGACGACCGAATTCAAGCAATTCGGCCCGACAAAGAAGAATTCGCCGGTTGCCGCGTGGAAATATCTGAACCAAAGCGGAATGGCGAAAGAGATGTTCGCGAAGTGGTTTGTAAATCCCCAGACACCGGACGAGCTATCGGTCGATCTGTTGCGCGAACGCGCCAACTTCAACGCGACCCAGACCGAGAAAGTTGCGGCCGAAGGGAGCAGCAGGGGCGTTTTCAATCAGATTGCGGACGATGCTGGCTACGAACTGCTGAACAATACGTTTGCCGTAGTTACGCGATTCCGCTATATGAACGGTCAGGACATGTATGACGAAATTATAGAAGACACGGAGATAGTAGCCCAATATCTGCCGGCGCAGGCCTTTACGGCAGCAATGACCGCGGCGACTGCGGCAGCGATTGCGGCGAAACAGGTGATCGGGGACGGCTATGTGATTTACACCACGACCTATCTTTATCAACTGGTATGGGACGACGAAGTGCAGCAAGCCGTAGAATCGAATTGGAACGTCGACGGATTCAACTCGCTGGACTGCTTCCGCCTGAAGTATATCGGCAGCGAAAACGCCTATGCCAACGTATTGGGCAACAAATTCGCGAAAGAAGAAGCCATCCGACTGGCGACCAACCGTGCGATGGAAAAGGTGCTGGCCAAACTTGAACGCAAATACGAAGTGTTCCGGACGAAGACCCCGCTGACGGGTGTCGACCCGCTGACGGCCGACATCGGCACGAAAGAATGCGTTGAAAAAGGAGACAAGTACGAAGTGCTGGAGAAGACTATCAATCCCAAGACGAACAAGGTAGACTACAAACGCAAAGCGTTGCTTGAAGTGGAAACCGTAGGCAACAACATTACGGACGGGAGCGAAGAAGTCGGGGAGGATGCAGCGACCCGAACGACCTTCAAGGGAAAGGCCAAGAACCTGTATCCCGGCATGCTGCTTCGTCAAACTACGAAATAAATACCTACATGGCAATGAAATTCAGCTTACTGACTTTCATCCTGTCTCTTTTCTGCTGCGGGTGCATTTTCAATGCATCCGCACAGAAAGCGGCAAGAAAGAAAGCCGACAAACAAACTCAGGAGTGGCGTTACGAGATAGAGACCGTAGCCAAGAAAGCCGACAAATCGTATGAACTGAAAATATCGAGTTTCTCGAAGAAACCGGTCGTGGCGATGGAACAATGCAAGAAAAACGCGGTACATACGACCGTATTCAAAGGGATACCGGCTGCACAGGACGGCCGCACGCCTGGCATCAAAGCGCTGTTCCCCTCGTCGACGCTTACGCCCGAACAAGAAAAATTCTTCGCTGGATTTTTTGAAACGGGCGGAGACTTCATGCGTTTTGTAACGGAAACGAACGCCGGACTGAACGAGACGATCAAACTCGGCAAGGAATACAAGATTAGTGTACGTGTGGTGGTCAATGTTCCTGCCTTGCGTCGGTATCTTGAAGATGCGGGCATGATTCGCGCCCTGAATACCGGATTCTAAAAAACAAATGGACTTAATATGCTTAAGAAAACACTTTTGCTGGCGCTTCTGGCGCTGAATGTCTGCCTGGCATTCGGGCAGGCGAAAAAACCGACGCTGATGGTCTTGCCTTCGGACGTATGGTGTCGGGAACGCGGCTATATGATGGATTTCGACGATATGGGGGCCGTGCGTTCGCTTCCGGACTACAAAGCTGCGCTGCAAGGCGATGCCGATCTTTCACTGGTGATTGCGAAAATCGGCCAGATGATGTCCGAACGCGGTTTCGATCTGAAGCTGCTGGAACAGGCGCTCAGAACGCTGGACGCCGAAGCAGCTGAAGATGCGATGCTGACCTCCAAGACCGGGAGCGAATTGTCGGAAACACCGCTTGACAAACTTAAAAAGACGGCGAAAGCAGATATACTGATGTATGTCTATTGGCGCACGGCTTCGATGGGGCCCCGCAGCGAAGTGACGTTCAACATCTCGGGCGTAGATGCCTATACGGACAAGCAGATTGCCAACGGACAAGGAACCGGACAACCCTCCATGGGGGCCGACGTAGCCGTATTGCTGGCCGAAGCGGTCATACAACATATCGACACATTCAATGAACAGCTGCTTGGCAAGTTCAACGACTGGTTTGAAAACGGTCGCGAAATAACGCTGCGGATGAAACGTTTCGACGAATGCGAATATGATTTCGAGTCGGCACTCGGTCCGGAAGAAGAAGAACTGGGCGTGTTGGTTGAAGACTGGCTGGCGGAACATTGCGCAGGCGGACGCTTCAATACGACGGATGCTACGGCGGACATGATGTTTTTTGAAGAAGTGCGTATCCCGATGGTCAATGAAAAAGGCCGTGCGCTGGATGCCCGGTCGTTCGCCCGGGGTCTCCAAGGGATGTTGCGGCGGGAATACGGGATAGAAACCAAACTGATGACCAAAGGACTGGGGCAGGCGACGCTTGTCATAGGAGGCAAATAAGAATAAAGAACCATGAAACTGACTCGAATACTTGTGATTCCTGTGCTGCTCCTGCTGGCGGGAGCGGTTTCGGCGCAGAACAATGCGGGCAAAACGGATGATGTAGGCCGGGTGGCTTTGACCCCGTTCATTGCCGAGAACTCGAACATACCGACGGCGTCGTCCAACCTTATGCGATCGAAAATGCGTGCGGCCGTAACCCGCATGGGGCTGGGAACCTCGGCCTGCGGGCGCTTTATACTGACCTTGAACGCAGACGTTGTGAGCCGGGAAATTACACCGACGGCCCCGCCGATGGTAGCCACGGTGCTGTCGCCTACGTTCTATATTGGAGACTTGAGCGACGGAACGCTGTTTGCGTCGCTGACCCTGCCTGCGGTCAAGGGAGTGGGGCAGAATGAAGAGAAGTCCTACATGCAAGCGCTGAAAAACATCAATCTGAACAATCCTGATTTCGCGAAATTCGTTGGAGACGGAAAAGAGAAGATCATAGCCTATTATAATACCCATATCGACTTCATAATCAAGGAAGCGGATGCCTTGAGCGGAAAAGGGGAGCATGAGCGGGCGCTGGCACTGCTGATGGGGGTTCCGACCGTGTGTGCGGATGCGCATGCGCGGGCGATGAAACATGTAGGAACCGTCTATCAAAGGAAGATAGACCAGGAATCGGCTGAGGCTCTGGCGCGGGCGACGGGAGCCTGGGCGGCATCGCCCGATGCAACGGGGGCAACCGAAGCGGGCGAATGGCTTGCCGGAGTACACCCCTTGTCTTCGTCGGCACCGGGAGCGGCGAAACTCCAAAGCGAAATGAAATCGCGGGTAAAGGAATTGGCGGACCGGGAATGGACGGAACAAGTGAAGCAAAACCGGGAAGAGGCTGCGCTGGCGCAAACGGCGATGCAGGCTGCCAAAGAAATAGCAGCGGCGGAAGCGAACCGTCCGGTATATTATACTACGGTATTGAGCTGGTGGTAGGATTGGCGGCGATTGAACAAAAGCCGGTATCTTATCAAGATACCGGCTTTTGCCTGGTGGGCCCAGAGGGGCATGATCCCACGACCTTCGGATTATGAGTCCGCTGCTCTGACCGACTGAGCTATGGGCCCGGACGGGCGGAAGACCGCCCGAAGACGGCTGCAAAGATAGAAAAACAATCCGGAATGCGCAAATACGGAGCGCCGAAAAAAGAACGTGCGGAAGCCGGAACATAGGAGGGGTTGGCGACGGGGATTCGATTGGGGTGTAACCCTATGGGGAGCAAGGTGGTCCCGTTATTTAGACGGGCAGACGAAAATAAATGCGGATTGTGGATGGGAATCGCGAATTTTTATTACCTTTGTGGCGCGAAAGCACAAACCAAAAAAACAAAAACGACAAATGAAAAAGGGTATTCATCCGGAAAATTATCGTTTGGTGGCGTTCAAGGACATGTCCAACGACCACGTGTTTTTGTGTCGGTCCGCCGTTTCGACAAAAGAGACCATCGAAGTGAACGGCGAAACCTATCCCGTGTATAAGATGGAAATTTCCAACACCTCGCACCCGTTTTACACGGGCAAGATGAAGTTGGTAGACACCGCCGGTCGCGTCGATAAGTTTATGAGCCGCTACGCAAAACGCTACGATAAGAAGAACGCGAAGTAAGAAAAACTCGCGAATGAGAGAACGGACGGGCCGCACGGAGTTGCGGCCCGTTCTGTATTCAGGGGCCTGCCAAGGGGGCTGAGGGGGCTTGGGGGCGCGTTGCTTATTTAGCGCTCGCCGAATTCGGCCTTGATGCGGTCGATGGTCCGGCCGCCGATGGTGAACGAACTATCGGGCAACTCCTTGACGGAGACCATGAAGAACTGCTGCGGAATGGAAGTGGCTTCGGCTGCGGCGAAAGTGACCTTTTCGATGAGGGCTTGTTTCTGCGCGGCGGTCAACGGACCGCACTCGATGGAGATATAAGGCATGGCGGGAAATGATTGTTTCGGTCAAAGATACGACATAAAATCCGAATGATGCCCGACGAGGACAGACAAAGCCGGAACTTGTCCGGACGAAACGATTTTTGAACAACATCGAACAATAATCCATATCTTTGCGAAGACTAAGCAAAAAAAGGAAAAGATGAAAAAGTATCTGATTGTAACGGCGCTGTTGCTGTGCGCACTGACGTCGTGCGTGCGCAAACGGGTGGTGCTCGACATGGCGGGGCAATGCGACTCGCTGTCGGGCGTGGTGAGCGAAAAAGATTCGCTGATAAGCCTTGTATTTGAAGACATACACGCCATAGCGGGCAATCTGGCGGAAATCAAGATGCGCGAGAATCTGATAACGATACCGGAAGACGGCGAAGGCGGAACCCGTCCGATTCAACAGATAAACAGCGATATAGCGGCGATAGACCGACTGCTGGAAGAAAACCGGACGAAGATAGCGTCGCTGCAGAATGCGGCCGGACAGCTCCGGAAATCGAACATCAAGGTAGGGGCTCTGGAGAAGATAATCGTCGATATGGAAGACCAGCTGTCGAAGAAGACGGCCGAAGTGGAAGCCCTGCGCGGAGAACTGACCGAACGCGAACGGGAGGTGGAACAACTGCTGGGTCGCCTGGCCGAAGGCGAAGCCGTGGCAGCAAAGCTCGGGGAAGAAAACACGTCGCTGGAAAACCGGCTGAACACCGTTTACTATATAGTGGGCGCGGAAAGAGAACTGCTCGATGCGCAGATTCTTAACAAAGAGGGCTTTATCGGCCGCACGCTGACCGTGAACCGCAACGGCGCGATGGATAGCTTCACGCAGGCCGACGCGCGGCTGCTGACGGAAATCCCGGTGGGGTGGAAGAAAGCGACCGTTGTGACGACGCACCCGCGGGACAGCTACGAACTGGTGACGGGACCGGACAAACGGGTGGAGAAACTGCGAGTCAACGATCCGGAACGGTTCTGGGAATCGTCGAAAGTGCTGATAATAAGTGGTAAATAAAATGATGCGCTTTGGAACGGCCCCTGCTTCGGCGGGGGCTTTTTTGTGGGTGGATATTGCCGGGAGGGCTTTAGGCGCGGATGGTATAGACGGGGTTGGCGGGGCGGCTATTTGTCGGAAACGTAGACGTTGAGGTCGACCCATTGACCGGACGAAAGCTGCTCAGCGTGCGGCTCGACCCTGTCGAGCGACATTCCGAGCCGCAGAGGGATGCGGTTGCTGGGGAGGTTGCCTGTGGCGCAACGAATCTCGATGCGCCGCATGCCGAACTCCCCGAAAGCGATGTGCCGGAGCGCACGGACGGCGGCGGTGACGATACCCCGGTGCTGGTACTCCTCGCAAAGCCAATAACCGATTTCGATGGTACGGGTGACGTGGTCGGCGGACTTGAACCCGATGAGCCCGGCGAAAAGAGTGCCGGCGCGGATGGTATAGACGGGGTTGGCGGTATCGGCGAGCGCGGACCCGACGAATGCGCGGGTATCCTCCTCGCGCAAAGTGAGGGCGACGAACGGCAGCCACAATCCGAGGTAAGGACGCTGGGTGTCGATAGCGCGGAAAATATCGGATGTGTCGCCGGGCTGCAAGGGCCGGAGCGCGTAAGGACCGAAAAGGGGAATCATGGCGGAGACTTTTGACAAAGATAGGTAAAGTCGAGAGCAAAAGCAAGCGATAGCTTGTTTATGCCGAGACGAAGTATCTAAGACAAAGTCAAAGATAACGAAACCGGACGGAACGACCAAGAGCCTGCCTATAATATAAGGTATGGACGGAAGCGGAGGACGAGGACGGAAGACTGGGAGCGGACAGAAAAGGAGCCGATGATATTTTTCGGGCAATCTGTTGCGGAATTCAAAAAAATTTCTACCTTTGCACCCGGTTTCGTCCCGTAACGGACGGACCGCGACGAGGTTCTTTGAGAAAGATGAAAAAGTAGAAAAAAATTCATTGAATATTTGCGCAATCAATTTTTTATACCTACTTTTGCAATCCAAAACGGTTGATTCTGCCGATGTAGCTCAGTTGGCCAGAGCAGCTGATTTGTAATCAGCTGGTCGGGGGTTCGAATCCCTCCATCGGCTCGGAAAGCCGACGCGAGGGGGCCGAGAGGAAACCGGGCGAAAGAGTCGGAGGACTGAGAGGCCCGAGGCCGGGAATCCGGGGCCGGAAAAGAGGAGGGGCGAATGAGCTTCGGAACTCTTGAAAGCGGAATCGGCGATGAAGACGGAGCCTTGGTCTGAAAGGCCCGGCGGGACGACACCTCCTCGGAGGAGAAAAAAGGGAAGTTACCAGAGCGGTCAAATGGGGCAGACTGTAAATCTGCTGGCGTACGCCTACGGTGGTTCGAATCCATCACTTCCCACTTGAGAAAACCGGTTGGAGTTGCAAAACCTTCGGATGTCGCTGCGAAGCGACGGCGCGCAAGGGGAGTTGCTCCGATACGGTATATTTTTGCGGATACGGCCCTGCGGGGCACGGAGAAGCGGAATTTGCGGAAGTAGCTCAGTTGATAGAGCATCAGCCTTCCAAGCTGAGGGTCGCGAGTTTGAGCCTCGTCTTCCGCTCTGAGGGCGGGCAGTGCCGGAAATCCTTTCGGGAGAGGGGACGGGGCGTTGCCGCCTATGGCGCGAAATGGATTTCGGAACTTTGAAACTTTTAACAGAACTTAATACTTAAACACTATGGCAAAAGAAAAATTCGACCGCTCGAAACCGCATGTCAACATCGGTACCATCGGTCACGTAGACCACGGTAAGACGACCCTTACCGCTGCAATTACGACCGTTCTTGCTAAGAAAGGTCTGTCGGAACTGCGCTCGTTCGACTCGATCGACAACGCACCCGAAGAGAAGGAACGCGGTATCACGATCAACACCTCGCACGTAGAGTATCAGACGGCCAACCGCCACTATGCTCACGTAGACTGCCCGGGTCACGCCGACTATGTGAAGAACATGGTAACGGGTGCCGCTCAGATGGACGGTGCCATCCTGGTAGTAGCCGCTACGGACGGTCCGATGCCCCAGACCAACGAACACGTACTGCTCGCCCGCCAGGTGAACGTACCGCGTATCGTAGTGTTCCTGAACAAGTGCGATATGGTAGACGACGCCGAGATGCTCGACCTCGTTGAAATGGAAGTACGCGACCTGCTGTCGAAGTACGAATACGACGGCGACAACGCTCCCATCATCCGTGGCTCGGCCCTCGGTGGTCTGAACGGCGAAGCTCAGTGGGAAGACAAGATCATGGAGCTGATGAATGCTGTCGACGAATACATCCCCATCCCGCAGCGTGAGAACGAGAAGCCGTTCCTGATGCCTGTCGAGGACGTATTCTCGATCACGGGCCGCGGTACCGTAGTAACGGGCCGTATCGAAACGGGTGTGATCCACGTAGGCGATCCCGTAGAAATCATCGGTCTGGAGGAGAAGACGCTGACGTCGACCTGCACGGGTGTGGAAATGTTCCGCAAGCTGCTCGACGAAGGTGAGGCCGGCGACAACGTAGGTCTGCTGCTCCGCGGTATCGACAAGAAGGAGGTTAAGCGCGGTATGGTAGTAGCCAAGCCGGGCTCGATCACCCCGCACACCGAATTCGAGGCCGAGGTCTACATTCTGAAGAAAGAAGAAGGCGGCCGCCACACGCCGTTCCACAACAACTATCGTCCCCAGTTCTACCTGCGTACGATGGACGTAACGGGTGAGGTACACCTGCCCGCAGGCGTGGACATGGTGATGCCCGGCGACCACGTGACCATCAACGTGAAGCTGATCTACCCGGTAGCCCTGAACGAGGGTCTGCGTTTCGCGATCCGCGAAGGCGGCCGCACGGTAGGTGCCGGTCAGATTCTGAAGATCGTGAAGTAATTCACGCATCGGATAAAAGGGAGCGGCTTCGGGCCGTTCCCGACTTAGGAGCATAGTTCAAGGGTAGAATAGCGGTCTCCAAAACCGTTGATGGGAGTTCGAATCTCTCTGCTCCTGCAAAGAATAAAGAAGAGCAAGATATGTTCAACTATTTCAAAGAAGCGTACAACGAACTTGTGAACAAAGTGACGTGGCCCACGTTCCAGCAGCTGCAAAGCTCGACGGTAGTGGTGATGGTGGCCTCGGTCATCTTTGCGGTCGTTGTATTGGCGATGGACCTCTCGTTCGAGAACCTGATGGGTGCCATCTACAAGACACTGGGAAATCTGGGTCGCTAAACGGCAAGCTGCAAGATGAGCGAAATACAGAAACAGTGGTACGTTGTCCGCGCGATCGGCGGAAAGGAGAACAAGGTCAAGGAATATCTGGAGGCCGAAATTCGCCACAACCACCTGGAAGACTACATATCCCAGGTACTTATCCCGACCGAAAAAGTCTACACGATCCGCAACGGCAAGAAAGTCTCCAAGGAAAAAGTCTCCTACCCGGGTTATGTGTTGGTGGAGGCCGCATTCGTGGGGCAGATTCCCATATTGATTCGTAATACTCCCAATGTGCTGGGATTTCTCGGCGATACGAAAGAAGACAGCCGCTCGATGCACGCGACACCCCTCCGTCCACAGGAGGTGGCGCGCATCTTGGGCCGTGTCGACGAAATGAACGCCATGGAGGAGGAAAACGAAATACCGTTCTTCGCCGGCGAGACCGTAAAGGTCACCGATGGCCCTTTCTCAAGCTTCCAGGGAACCATCGAAGCCGTCGACAACGAGCGCAAGAAACTCACGGTATCGGTGAAGATATTCGGGCGCAAAACTCCTATGGAGTTGAGTTTCACCCAAGTAGAAAAAGAATAAAAACCAAGGAAAACTATGGCAAAAGAGGTTGCTGCATTTATTAAATTGCAGATAAAAGGCGGTGCCGCCAATCCTTCGCCCCCGGTTGGTCCCGCATTGGGCTCCAAGGGAGTCAATATCATGGACTTCTGCAAGCAGTTCAATGCCCGTACGCAGGACAAGGCTGGAAAGGTTCTTCCGGTAATCATCACGGTTTACAGCGACAAGTCGTTCGACTTCGTCGTGAAACAGCCGCCCGTAGCTGTACAGCTGAAAGAAGCAGCGAAGGTGCAGAAAGGTTCCGCACAGCCCAACCGCGACAAGGTGGGACAGGTGACGTGGGAACAGGTACGCGCCATTGCACAGGACAAGATGCCTGACATGAACTGCTTCACGCTGGAATCGGCCATGCGCATGGTTGCCGGTACTGCCCGCAGCATGGGTATCAGTGTCGTTGGTGAATTTCCTAACATGTAATCGAAGAAGATGAGTAAGTTGACAAAAAATCAAAAAGTCGCCTACGCGAAAGTGGAGGCCGACAAGGCCTACAAACTTTCGGAGGCCGCCGCTCTTCTGAAAGAGATTACGTTCACGAAATTCGACGCTTCGGTAGATATCGACGTGCGTTTGGGCGTAGACCCCCGCAAGGCCAATCAGATGGTCCGCGGTGTGGTTACGCTGCCTCACGGCACGGGCAAGCAAGTGCGTGTCCTGGTGCTTTGTACTCCTGAGAAGGAAGCCGAAGCACAAGCCGCAGGAGCCGACTACGTAGGATTGGACGAATACGTTGACAAAATCAAGTCCGGCTGGACCGACGTCGACGTAATCATCTGCACCCCCAACGTAATGGGCAAGGTGGGCGCGCTGGGCCGCATTTTGGGTCCCCGCGGTCTGATGCCGAACCCCAAGACCGGCACGGTGACGATGGAAGTAGGCAAAGCCATCCAGGAAGTGAAATCGGGCAAAATCGACTTCAAGGTCGACAAGTTCGGTATCATCCACACCTCGGTAGGCAAGATTTCGTTCACGGCCGAGCAAATCGCGGACAACGCGAAAGAAGTGCTGGGCATGATCATGAAACTCAAGCCTGCCGCAGCGAAAGGCTCCTATGTGAAGAGCATCTATCTCTCGACCACGATGAGCCCGGGTCTGCAGATCGATTCCAAATCAGTAGAAACCAAATAGAAGGAGGACCGAAGAAATGACGAAGGAAGAAAAACTGGTTGTTATAGACAGCCTCGCCGAACAGCTCCGGACCTATCCTCACTTCTACATCACCGACATCGAAGCGCTGAACGCCGAGCAAACCGCATCGCTGCGCCGCAAGTGCTTCGAGAAAGAGATCAAGCTGGTCGTAGTGAAGAACACACTGCTGACCAAGGCTCTGGAGAAGGTGGAGAAGGCCGACGCTGAACTGGTGAAAGTACTGGAAGGCCCGACCTCGGTCATGTTCGCCAACGTAGCCAAAGCCCCTGCGGCCCTTATCAAGGAATTCCGCAAAGGTTCTGACAAGCCCGTACTCAAGGCGGCGTTCGCCGAAGGGTGCGTATACGTGGGCGACAACCAGATCGACGCTCTCTGCAACATCAAGTCGAAGGAAGAACTCATCGGCGACATCATCACGCTGCTGCAGTCTCCTGCGAAGAATGTTATCTCTGCACTGCAAGCCGGTGCAGGCCAGAAGATTGCGGGCATCGTGAAGACGCTCGAATCGCGAAACAACTAATCACAACAAGTAAAAAACAAAATTTAATACGCTTACAACTATGGCAGACGTAAAGAAACTTGCTGAAGAACTGGTAAACCTCAAGGTAACCGAGGTAAACGAACTCGCACAGATCCTCAAGGAGGAATATGGCATCGAACCGGCTGCTGCCGCTGTTGCCGTTGCAGCACCCGCTGCCGGCGCCGGTGAAGCCGCTGCTGCCGAGAAGTCGACCTTCGACGTGATTCTGAAGAGCGGCGGTCAGGCCAAGCTCCAGGTAATCAAGGTAGTGAAGGACCTCGCAGGTCTCTCGCTGGGCGACGCCAAGGCACTCGTGGACGGTGCTCCCAAGGCTGTGAAAGAAGGTGTTTCCAAGGAAGAGGCTGAGCAGATCAAGAGCCAGCTCGAGGAAGCAGGTGCTGAAGTTGAGCTTAAGTAGCTTTGCTGCTTAAGATTCACACAAAATGAATCCAGGTATAGGGCTTACCGGCGTGTAGGCTCTATGCCTTTTCTTGGTCTAAAGATCGGGAGTGCCGCATGTGCTGTGCCCGGTCCGAGGAAGAAATGCTCCCGGGGCGCAATTGCGGACGCCTGCAAACGGGGGCTTCGGCGGGATAAACAGCGGGCCTGCCGGAAAGGAGCGCGCGGCGATGAGCGGCGCATGGCACCCGGGGCCGCGAGACGGGAGCCGAAAGGGAAAGGAAGAACGGCGGAGCCGAAACCGACCGGACCGGGCGGGAATCTACGAATATCAGAGGACCGACCGGCGAGTGCGGACCGACGAAACGTGTGAAACGGAATTGTGGGCTGAATGCTTGAATCGGAACCGGAAAGATGTGGCAGCAGGTAATGACGCTGAGATGCGATTGTGGTGACGAAACAGCAACTGACGCGACAATGGAACGGGCAAGGTGCCACGTACGAAGACGCTCAACGGGTAAGAAGTGACGTATGAAAGCGCACTGACGGATGAGCGGAAACGTGAGGAAATGGTGGCATGATACACAAGCATGGCGAAGTACGATGCGACATGTGAAGTGTGAGCCTTAACCACGACGGAGTGGTAACGTAACGCATGAGCAAGACAAAGTGTGAGTACGGTTTAAGCACGATGAAGTGGTGACCAATACGCGATGCGCAAGGTAACATGCAACGCAAGTCCGGTCTACGCACACGATGAAGTAACACGCACTATACAACGACGAAGCAACTATTCCGCAACCCTTTGTGAAAGATTGTTCTTCGGAAACGGAAACCGTCTCCGATTTACACTTCAACTAATTTGGATCATACGATGTCCACAGCTAAAACACAACAAAGAATCAGCTTCTCGACAGTGAAGAACCGGGTACCCTATCCGGATTTGCTGGAGGTACAGCTCAAATCATTCCGGGACTTTTTCCAGATGGACACCACGGCCGAAAATCGCAAGAACGAAGGCCTCTACAAGGTGTTTCAGGAAAACTTCCCCATCACGGACACCCGGAACAACTTCGTACTGGAGTTCATAGACTACTATATCGACCCGCCGCGCTACTCGATCGAAGAGTGCCTGGAACGCGGCCTTACGTACAGTGTCCCGCTGAAAGCCAAGCTGAAGCTCTATTGCACGGACGACGAACACGAAGATTTCGGCGTCGTGGTGCAGGACGTGTATTTCGGGACGATTCCTTATATGACCGAACGCGGAACGTTCGTCATCAACGGAGCGGAGCGTGTCATCGTATCGCAGCTGCACCGCTCGCCGGGCGTGTTCTTCGGCCAGAGCATGCACACGAACGGCACCAAACTCTATTCGGCGCGTATCATTCCGTTCAAAGGCTCGTGGATCGAATTCGCCACGGACATCAACAACGTGATGTACGCCTACATCGACCGCAAGAAGAAATTGCCCGTGACGACGCTGTTGCGCGCCATCGGCTATGAAGCGGACCAGCAGATTCTGGAAATCTTCGACCTGGCCGACGAAGTGAAGGTGTCGAAAGCCAATCTGAAGAAAGCCGTAGGACGCAAATTGGCCGCCCGTGTACTCTCGACGTGGGTCGAGGACTTCGTGGACGAAGATACGGGCGAAGTGGTGTCGATTGAACGAAACAACGTAATCGTGGACCGCGAGACGGTACTCGAAGAAGAACATATCGACCAAATCATCGAGAGCGGAGCCAAGACGATTCTGCTGCACAAGGAGAATCAGTCGGGCATCGACTTCTCGATTATTTACAATACGCTGCAGAAAGACCCCTGCAACTCCGAAAAGGAAGCTGTCGTGTACATCTACCGGCAGCTGCGCGCTTCGGAACCGCCCGATGAGGCGACGGCACGCGACGTAATCGAGAAACTTTTCTTCTCGGACAAACGCTACGACCTGGGCGACGTAGGCCGCTACCGCATCAACAAGAAGCTGGACCTGGACATCGACCCCGCCGTGCGGACGCTGACGCGCGAAGACATCATAGCCATCATCAAGTATCTGATTCAGCTGATCAACTCGAAAGCGGACGTGGACGACATCGACCACCTGTCGAACCGTCGTGTCCGCACGGTGGGCGAACAGCTGTCGAACCAGTTCTCGGTGGGCTTCGTACGTATGGCGCGTACCATTCGCGAACGCATGAACGTGCGCGACAACGAAGTGTTCACGCCTGTGGACCTTATCAACGCCAAGACGCTGTCGTCGGTCATCAACTCGTTCTTCGGAACCTCGCAGCTCTCGCAGTTCATGGACCAGATAAACCCGCTGGCCGAAATCACGCACAAACGCCGTCTGTCGGCCCTCGGCCCCGGCGGTCTGTCGCGTGACCGTGCGGGATTCGAGGTGCGAGACGTACACTATACGCACTACGGCCGTTTGTGCCCCATCGAATCGCCGGAAGGTCCGAACATCGGTCTGATTTCGTCGCTGTGCGTCTATGCCAAGATTTCGCCGATGGGCTTCATCGAGACGCCCTACCGCACGGTGGAAAACGGCAAGATCGACATGGACAACTCCCACATCCGTTACTACTCGGCCGAAGAGGAAGAGGGTAAGATTGTGGCGCAGTCCAATATCCCTATCGACGACAAGGGCAATTTCCTCCAGCCGGAGCGCATCAAGGCCCGCCAGGGCGCCGATTTCCCGGTGGTGACGGCCAAGGAAGTGAACCTGATGGACGTGGCCCCCAACCAGATTGCGTCGATTGCGGCGAGCTTGATTCCGTTCCTGGAGCACGACGACGCCAACCGTGCACTGATGGGCTCGAACATGATGCGTCAGGCTGTGCCTCTGGTAACTTCGGAGGCGCCGATTGTCGGCACGGGCATCGAAAAGGAGATGATTTCCGACAGCCGCATTCAGATTGTGGCCGAGGGCGACGGCGAAGTGGTGTTTGCCGACGCGACGAAGATTCAGATCAAGTACCAGCGTTCGGAAGACGAAATACTCGCTTCGTTCGCACCGGAGGTGACGACCTACGAACTTCCGCGCTACCGTCGTACCAATCAGAATACGTCTGTCACGCTGAAACCCATTGTGCTCACGGGCGACAAGGTAAAGAAAGGACAGATTATCACGGAGGGTTACTCGACACAGCAAGGCGAATTGGCATTGGGCCGCAATCTCAAGGTTGCATTCATGCCGTGGAAAGGTTACAACTTCGAGGACGCCATCGTGATCTCGGAGCGCATCCAGCGCGAAGACATATTCACTTCCGTGCATGTTGACGAATATATCATGGAAGTCCGCGACACGAAACGCGGTGTCGAGGAGTTGACGTCGGATATTCCCAACGTCTCGGAAGACGCCACGAAAGACTTGGACAGCAACGGTATTATCCGTGTGGGTGCCAACGTTCATCCGGGCGACATTCTGATTGGTAAAATCACGCCTAAAGGCGAAAGCGACCCGTCGCCTGAAGAAAAACTGCTTCGTGCAATCTTCGGTGACAAGGCGGGCGATGTGAAAGATGCTTCGCTCAAGGCGCAGCCGTCGCTTCACGGTGTCGTTATTGGTACAACGTTGTACAGCCGTGCCAACAAGGACAACAAGAAAGGCAAGAATGCAGAGAAAGCACAGCTTGAACAGCTCGACGAACAATTTGCAACGCAGATTGCCGAGCTGACCAAGCGGCTGACCGGGAAATTGTGGTCTCTGCTTCAGGGCAAGACCACGACGGGCATCACCGACTACTTCGGCGCGGAACTCTACCCGGCGGGTACGAAATTCACGCTGAAGATGCTGGAAGAAATTGCCCGCAAGTCGACCGACGAGAAGACGGGCGTGGTGTCGGGCTATCTGAACCTCGGCTCGTGCAAGTGGACGGGCGACGCCCGCATCGACGCGCTGATCGAGGCGACGGTGAACAACTACTCCATCGAGTGGAAGAAAGCCGACGCGGCCATCAAGCGCGAGAAGTACAACTTCACCAACGGCGACGAACTGCCGCAGACGGGCGTCATCCAGATGGCGAAGGTCTACATCGCCAAGAAACGCAAGCTCAAGGTGGGCGATAAGATGGCGGGCCGTCACGGAAACAAGGGTATTGTAGCCAAGGTGGTCCGCGACGAAGACATGCCGTTCCTGGAAGACGGAACGATTGTCGACATCTGTCTGAACCCGCTGGGCGTGCCCTCGCGAATGAACCTCGGCCAGATTTACGAAACCGTGCTCGGATGGGCCGGCCGTGAACTGGGTCTGAAGTTCGCGACGCCGATTTTCGACGGAGCCTCGCTGGACCAAATCAACGAGTACACGGCGCAAGCGGGTCTGCCGCACAGCGGCCGCACCTATCTGTACGACGGCGGCACGGGCGAAATGTTCGACCAGCCGGCGACGGTGGGCGTGATTTACATGCTCAAGCTGGGCCACATGATCGACGACAAGATGCACGCCCGCTCGATAGGTCCGTACTCGCTTATCACGCAGCAGCCGCTGGGCGGTAAGGCGCAGTTCGGCGGTCAGCGATTCGGTGAGATGGAGGTATGGGCGCTCGAAGGCTTCGGCGCCGCCAACATCCTGCAGGAGATTCTGACCATCAAGTCGGACGACGTGATGGGACGCGCCAAGGCCTACGAAGCCATCGTCAAGGGCGAGAACCTGCCCAAACCGGGAATTCCGGAGGCGATGAACGTGCTGCTGCACGAACTGCGCGGTCTGGCCCTGTCGGTCAAACTGGAGTAAGAATTTTTGGGACGATAAAAAAGAAGAAAGCAATATGTCAATGTCCAAAGACAACAAGGGCGGCAACGGGTACAACCGCATAGCCATCGGACTGGCCTCTCCGGAGGAGATTCTGGCCCAGTCGAGCGGTGAAGTGCTCAAGCCCGAGACCATCAACTACCGCACCTACAAGCCCGAGCGCGACGGTCTGTTCTGCGAACGCATCTTCGGCCCCGTGAAGGACTACGAATGCCACTGCGGAAAGTACAAGCGCATCCGCTACAAAGGCATCGTCTGCGACCGCTGCGGTGTGGAAGTGACCGAGAAGAAGGTGCGCCGCGAACGCATGGGCCATATTTCGCTGGTGGTGCCGGTGGTGCATATCTGGTATTTCCGCTCGCTCCCGTCGAAAATCGGCTACCTGCTGGGTATCCCGTCGAAGAAACTCGAAGCGATCATCTACTACGAACGCTATGTGGTCATCAACCCGGGTGCCGCTGCCGAACAGGGCATCGAACGGCTGGCGACCCTCGCAGAAAAGGAATACCTCGACGTGCTGGCGGCGCTGCCGAAAGGCAACCAGTCGCTCGACGACAGCGACCCGAACAAGTTCGTGGCGATGATGGGCGCCGAGGCGATTTACACGCTGCTGAAGCAGGTGGACCTCGACTCGATGTCTTACGCTCTGCGTCATAAGGCGTCGACCGAGACTTCGCAGCAGCGCAAGTCGGAAGCGCTGAAGTGCCTGAACGTCATCGAATCGTTCCGCGCTTCGGAGGGCAAGAACAAACCCGAATGGATGGTGCTGAGCGTCATCCCGGTCATCCCGCCCGAACTGCGCCCGCTGGTGCCGCTGGACGGCGGCCGCTTTGCGACGTCGGACCTGAACGACCTTTACCGTCGTGTCATCATCCGCAACAACCGACTGAAGCGACTGATCGAGATCAAGGCTCCGGAAGTCATCCTGCGCAACGAGAAGCGTATGTTGCAGGAAGCTGTCGACTCGCTTTTCGACAACTCGCGCAAGTCGAACGCGGTGAAGAACGAATCGAACCGCCCGCTGAAATCGCTGTCGGATTCGCTCAAGGGCAAGCAGGGCCGCTTCCGTCAGAACCTCTTGGGTAAGCGTGTGGACTACTCGGCCCGTTCGGTCATCGTGGTGGGTCCCGAGCTGAAGATGCACGAAATGGGTATCCCCAAGGATATGGCCGCCGAACTCTACAAGCCGTTCGTCATCCGCAAGCTCATCGAGCGCGGAATCGTGAAGACGGTGAAGTCGGCCAAGAAAATCATCGACCGCAAGGACCCGGTCATCTGGGGCATCCTGGAGAACGTTATCAAGGGTCACCCTGTGCTGATGAACCGTGCCCCGACGCTGCACCGACTGGGTATCCAGGCGTTCCAGCCCAAACTCATCGAGGGCAAGGCCATGCAGCTCCACCCGCTGGCATGTACGGCGTTCAACGCCGACTTCGACGGCGACCAGATGGCCGTGCACCTGCCGCTGGGCAACGCCGCCATCCTGGAGGCACAGCTGCTGATGCTGGGTTCGCACAACGTGCTGAACCCTGCGAACGGTGCGCCTATCACGGTGCCGTCGCAGGACATGGTGTTGGGTCTCTACTACATCACCAAACCCCGCAAGGGCGTGAAAGGCGAGGGCCACACGTTCTACGGTCCGGAAGAGGCGATTATCGCCTATAACGAGAAGAAAGCCGACCTGCATGCCATTGTGAAGTGTCTGGTGGACGACCTCGATGAGAACGGCAACCCCGTGCGCGTTATCAAGGAGACGACCATCGGCCGCATCCTGTTCAACCAGGTCGTGCCGCAGGAAGTTGGCTATATCAACGAGGTGCTGACGAAACGTTCTCTGCGTGACATCATTGCCGTGGTGATGAAGAAAGCCGGTGCCGACAAGGTGGCCGCGTTCCTCGACGACATCAAGAACCTCGGTTACCGGATGGCATTCCAGGGCGGTCTGTCGTTCAACCTCGATGCGGTCATCATCCCCGAAGAAAAGGAGAAGCTGGTGCAGGAGGGCTACGAACGCTCGGACGCCATCATGGAAGACTACAACATGGGTCTTATCACCAACAACGAACGATACAACCAGATTATCGACGTGTGGACCAACATCAACTCGAAGTTGACCAAGGCGGTAATCGACACGCTGGTGAAAGACGAAGACGGCTTCAATCCGGTCTACATGATGCTGGATTCGGGAGCCCGCGGCTCGAAGGAGCAGATCCGTCAGCTGAGCGGTATGCGCGGTCTGATGGCGAAACCGCAGAAATCGGGCGTCGAGGGTGGCCAGCAGGTTATCGAGAACCCGATTCTCTCGAACTTCAAGGAGGGTCTTTCGGTGCTGGAGTACTTCATTTCGACCCACGGTGCCCGCAAGGGTCTGGCCGATACCGCACTGAAGACGGCCGACGCCGGTTACCTGACGCGCCGTCTGGTCGACGTGGCACAGGACGTCATCATCAACGAAGAAGACTGCGGCACGCTGCGCGGTTTGACGGCTACGGCCATCAAGCGCAACGACGATGTGGTGCAGACGCTCTACGACCGCATCCTGGGCCGTGTGGCGCTGAACGACGTAATCCACCCGCTGACGGGCGAGGTGCTCTGCAAGGCGGGTGAGGAAATCACGGAAGCCATTGCCGAAGCCATCGAGAAATCGCCGCTGGAATCGGTCGAAATCCGTTCGGTACTTACGTGCGAAGCCCGCCGCGGCGTCTGCGCAAAGTGCTACGGACGCAACCTGGCGACGGCCCGCATGGTGCAGAAGGGCGAAGTGGTCGGCGTGATTGCGGCCCAGTCCATCGGCGAGCCGGGTACGCAGCTGACGCTCCGTACGTTCCACGTCGGTGGTGTGGCCGGAGGCACGGCCGTGGAGACCAATGTGGTGTCGAAGTACGAAGGTCGTCTCGAAATCGACGAACTGCGCACGGTCAAAGGCAAGAACGCCGCAGGCGAAGCCATCAACATCGTGGTTTCGCGCCAGTCGGAATTCCGCATTGTGGATCCGAAGACCGAAATCGTACTTTACACGCACAACCTGCCCTATGGCGCCACGCTTTTCATGGCGGACGGAGCCGGGGTCAAGAAAGGCGATCTGATTTGCGAATGGGACCCCTACAACGCGGTCATCATTTCGGAGACCGAGGGCAAGGCCGTTTACGAGAGCGTATTGGAGGGTATTACGTACCGCGACGAACGCGACGAACAGACGGGCCTGTCGGAAAAGGTGGTCATCGAATCGAAGGACAAGACCAAGAACCCGGTTATTCGGATTGTGGACAAGTCGGGCGAGGAGGTGAAGCAATACAACCTGCCGGTAGGCGCCCATGTGGTAGTGAAGGACAACGCCAAAATCAAGGCCGGCGACATCCTTATCAAGATACCGCGTGCGGTGGGCAAGTCGGGCGGCGACATCACCGGCGGTCTGCCGCGTGTGACCGAGCTCTTCGAGGCCCGCAACCCGTCGAACCCGGCCATCGTATCGGAAATCGACGGCGAAGTGACGTTCGGCAAAATCAAGCGCGGTAACCGCGAAATCGTCATCACCTCGAAAGAGGGCGAACAGAAGCGCTACCTGGTGCCGCTGTCGCGTCAGATTATCGTCCAGGAGAACGACTTCGTGAAAGCCGGCAGTCCGCTTTCGGACGGTGCGATTACGCCGACGGACATCCTGAACATCCTGGGTCCGACGAAGGTGCAGGAGTACATTGTCAACGAGGTGCAGGAGGTCTACCGCATGCAGGGCGTGAAGATCAACGACAAGCATTTCGAGGTGATCGTGCGCCAGATGATGTCGAAAGTCAGGATCGAAGACCCGGGAGACACCCGTTTCTTCGAGGATCAGATCATCGACAAGTGGGAGTTCATGGATGTGAACGACGAGCTCTACGACAAGGTGGTGGTCACCGACGCAGGCGATTCGACGAACCTGCAGCCGGGGCAGATTGTTTCGCTGCGCAAACTGCGCGACGAGAATTCGAGCCTCAAGCGCCGCGACCAGCGTCCGGTGCAGGTCCGCGACATTGTTCCGGCTACCTCGACGCAGGTGCTGCAAGGTATTACCCGCGCCGCACTTCAGACTTCGAGCTTCATTTCGGCGGCATCGTTCCAGGAGACGACCAAGGTGCTCAACGAGGCGGCCATCCAGGCCAAGGTCGATCCGCTGGAGAACCTCAAGGAGAACGTAATCTGCGGTCACCTGATTCCGGGCGGAACGGGTCTGCGCGACTACGACAACTTGGTGGTCGGCTCGAAAGCCGAACTGGAAGAAATCCGGCAGGCGCAATAATCGCCACAGCCATATTGAAAACCCGTCCCTTGAAGCAAGGGACGGGTTTTTTGTGCAAGAAATACCGGGTTTATCGGGATTTTGTTGGGCTGGGAATGCGGGTGAAAGAGATTTCCCGCTGACGTTCGGAATAATGCCCTCCCCCGATGCGTTATTTCCGTTCGACGCGCTTGGCCAGACCTCCCTCGGCGGTTTCGCGGTAAAGGGAGGGGAGGTTGTGCCCGGTCTCGTTCATGACTTCGACGACCTTGTCGAAAGAAACGAGATGGGCGCCGTCGGAGAGTGTGGCGTAGATATTGGCGTCGAGGGCCCGGGCGGCGGCGATGGCGTTGCGCTCGATGCAAGGCACCTGCACCAGCCCGCACACGGGGTCGCACGTGAGCCCGAGGTGGTGCTCCAGCCCCATTTCGGCGGCGTACTCGATTTGCGAGGGGGTGCCGCCGAAGAGCTGGCACGCAGCGGCGGCGGCCATGGCGCAGGCGACGCCCACTTCGCCTTGGCAACCGACCTCGGCGCCCGAAATCGAAGAATTGGTTTTGGCGACGTTGCCGAACAACCCGGCGGTAGCCAACGCCCGCAGGATACGGATGCGGAGGAAATCGCGCGAAGTGGCCAAATGGTAGAGTACGGCGGGAACAACGCCGCTGGACCCGCAGGTGGGTGCCGTGACGACCACACCGCCAGAGGCGTTCTCCTCGGAAGTGGCGAGGGCATAGGCGTAGATTTTGGCCCGCGAGGAGAGCGAGTCGGAATAGCTTTTCGACTTGACGAAGTAAGTGGCGGCCTTGCGGGCGACCTTGAGCCCGCCGGGCAGAACGCCGTCGTTGTTGAGCCCCTGCCGGATGGTTTCGCACATGGTGGTCCAGACCGTGTCGAGGTAATCCCAGATTTCGGGACCCTCGCAGTCGTTGACGTATTCCCAATAGGTTTTGCCCTCGCGGTAGCACCACTCCTTGATTTCGGAGATGGTGGAAAGCGGGTAGACGCTTTGGGGAGGCTCCTGGCGGGTGGTTTCGTTGGCCAGCGCTCCGCCGCCGATGCTGTAAATGGTCCAGCTGTCGATGACTTCCTCGCCGCGCAGTCCCTCGAACAACATGCCGTTGGGGTGGAACGCCGGGACGATGTCGGGGCGCCAGACGATTTCGGTAGGGGCGTGGGGCGTCATCGACGCGAGGATGGCTTGGTCGGTAAGGTGGCCCCGGCCTGTGGCGGCGAGCGAACCGTAGAGCGTCACGCGGTACGATTCGGCGCCGGGGCAGTGCCGCAGAAAGAGTTCGGCGGCCTTTTTGGGCCCCATCGTATGACTGCTGGAGGGGCCGTTGCCGATTTTGAATAATTCTCTGAGCGATTCCATGCGGGAAAGAAGTAGCCCCACCGCGACTCGAACGCGAATTTAGGGTTTAGGAAACCCTCGTTCTATCCCTTGAACTATGGAGCCTTGAAAAACGGAAGACTGCGCAAAGATAGCGCAAGCCGAGCGCAATACCAAATTTATTTGAGCCTTGCGGGCACGGTGCCTGGCGGAGGGGCGGTCCCAGCTCCGGCAAAGTGTAGGCCCCTATGCTGCACGAAAGGAGATGGGCGGGGAACATACCACGGTCGAGCGGCGGCAGGAAACGGCAGCTTGTCGTCTCCTCTAACTGCCGGATGGATGCGGCTGGAGCAAGCCGGACAAATCGGGCTCGTCCCGCCCGGAGAGCTGTACAACGTAGTTTCGGCCGGAAAAAGCGGGTTCCGGAGAGGGCTGTGTGGCACGTTGTGTGCAGGTGGTGGAAGCGGCTTCGCATTCCGGAAAACCGGAAGGGCGACCCGTACCTATTTATAATAATGTGGTTTCGGAGCAACTCCTCTTTGAGCGGAAAACTGCCTGCCGCACGGCCGGAAAAAATATTTTCGGCAGGCGGGCGAAGTCGGCCGCGATGAGCGTCTTTCTAAAGAATTCGCTATCAGAACGGCTCCGGAGGGCATTGTTGGCTTTATCGTGTCCGTTTGTGGCGGAACCGATGCTGAAAATACGATTTTCTTCGGAGAAAGTAAAAAAATATGTTAAAAATTTGTGGGGGGGGGGGAATTTTTTTCATATATTTGCGGCGTGAGATGTTTGTGGAAGCCTTGATTCCGGGTGTTCTGAATGGAGGATTTTATCGCTTATTCGGACATTTTTCCGAGCCGGCGAAAGGATGCCGCTTAGTGGATTGAGGCGCACAAGTATCTGATATGCAGCATATAGAAGTAGACAAAGCCGGTTGCGCTTTGCTTAGACCGGAGTTACAGCCCCGGTCGGATTGCCAACACTCGGAATTATCGGATTCGGAGCATGCAGGGCAAGGCACCGGAACGGAATGAAAGGAATTTTAGAAATAAAATAGTGGCATGGCTGTCCGGCTTTTCGCGGCGCTTGTTCAAAAGGATGGTTCCGCTGAACGAGGGCTTCCTGGCGGGGACGGCTGTGTGCTTGGGCAGTAACTAAGATAAGTTATGAAGATAGTGAATAACACTCCCAAATTTTTCCGGTGGATGCCGGTGCTGTTATGCGTCTTGTCGATGACGTCGGTCCTGCGGGCCGGCGGTGCTCCTGTGCCTCCGGGCGAAAATTCCCAGCTTTCGATCAGCGATTCGACTTATCGCCAGGTTATTACGGAGGGTTCCAAAAGTCTGAGCTGCTACCTGAACTATCCGCAGGGAAGCGCCAAGATCATTCCCGATTTCGAGAACAACTCCAGCGAGCTGCGCAAACTCGACGATTTCATCCGCCAGGTATTCCGTGACAGCCTTATCTACGTCGACTCGATTCGTCTGAGCGGCTACTGCTCCATCGAGGGTTCGTACGGCGTGAACGAACGGTTGGCCAAGACCCGTGTAATGGGCTTCAAAAACTATCTCGACAACGAATACGACCTGTCGCAGCGTTATCCCATCCGTGTCAATTGGGTGGCCGAGGACTGGGACGAACTGCTCAAGCTCGTCGAGGATTCGGACATGCCCAAGCGCGACGAGGTGATTTATCTGATTGAGAACGTAGGTGTTTTCCAGGGCCGCGAGAAACGACTGATGGACCTGGACAACGGCGTTCCTTACAGATACATGTCCAAACATTTCTTCCCGGGACTGCGCCGTGTGGAAATTACCGTGAACTACGACCTCCGCCGCATCCTTGAGGAGAAACTGCATACGAAACTTTCGCAGGAAGAATTCGAGGCCGCGCTGGCCAAGGAGCGCGAGGAGGCTTTGGCCGAGGAGCGCCGTCTGGCCGAACTGGCCCGGATGGAGGAATCCGCGCGTCTGGAAGCCGAACGGCAGGCCCGCGAAGCCGAACGGCTGGAAGCTCTGCGTATAGCGCAGGAGGAAGCCCGCATCCAGGCTGAACGTGCCGCCGCTGAACAGGCCCGGTTGGAAGCAGCCAAACGGGCCGAGGAAGAAGCCCGCATCGAAGCGGCCCGCAAGGCAGCCGAAGAAGCCCGCCGCAAGAAAAAGGAGAGCCGCAAGCTCCGTCCTATCTTTGCGCTGAAAACCAACTTGGTGGCATGGGCCGGATTCGTGCCGTCGGGTGCCGCCAGCTTCAACATGACGACTTTCATGCCCAACCTCGAGGGCGAACTCTACCTTGGCAAGCGTTTCTCGCTTTCGGGTTCGGGGCTCTACTCGAACTGGGCGTATGACGGCGGCAAGAAATTCTGGGGCCTTTCGGCTTACAGCCTTGAACCGCGCATCTGGATCAAGGGCGACCGCCTGTTCCGTGGCGTCTATTTCGGTGTCTACGGCGAATTCGGCGACTTCAACAAACAGGAGGGCCGCGAAGAGGGCGTAAACACCAGTTCCAACTTTACGGGCGACTACTGGCATGCAGGTATTTCGGTAGGCTACATGTTGCCGTTGGGCAAGCATTGGTGCGCTGAGCTGAGCCTGCGCGGCGGTTACCGGAGCGCCTCCTACAACAAATACACCCGCACCTTCGAGACCGACGGCATCTATAATTACGATGACGAAGCCGGCAAGAAAAATGAATTCGGACTTACGGGCGTGAGACTGAATATCGTATACCGCTTCGGCCGCGGACGGCGGTAGCGGAACACAATAAAAGGCGGCCGCGGCCCGTATATAAGGGGCGCGCGGCAAGCCGCAGAGAGCTAAAACGAGAATATCCGTTCGTCCCTGCAACGGGCCGTTAGTAGATAAAGCGTTATTATGAAAAGATTGTTTACATACATGCTGTTCGGCGCCCTGTTCTTCGCACTGGCGGCAGAGACAGGTTGCACCAAGGAAACTCTGGATCACTATAAGAACGAGGGTTTCGTGGACATCGAGCTGGCGTGGCCGGAGGGTGCCGCACCCAAGGGCACCCGGGTCCTCTTCTATCCTGTCGCTGCCGATGGCAAAGCCGTGGCTGCTGCTGAGGGGGAGCAGGTTCTTACCTATCAGAGTTTCGAGTGTCCGGCCGACGGATTCCACGGCAGAGTGCCTGTGGGTTCCTATAAGGTGCTTGTTTATAACAGCGATACGGAAAATCTGATATTGCGTGGCGAGGATGACTATGACAAGGCGACGTTCCATGTGATGACCGAATCCGAACTTGCGGCGGCCGGAAAGAATGCGGCGCGTGCCAAGGAGTGCATCACTCAGCCGAAGAATCTGTTTGTGGCCAACTGCGTCCATAATCCGGCCGACGGCCAGCGAATCGACGTGGTGACCGTTCAGTTCCGCGAACGGATAGAGGTGAAAGCCCAGCCCAAGGCATGTGTCAAGACGGTCATTCTCCGCTTCAAGGTGGAGGGCGACGATCTGATTGCGCTGGACGGCGGTACGTTCTCGGGTGTTTCGCCCTCGCACCATTGTGCGACGGCCAAGTGCGCCACGACCTCCGAAAGCGTGAACTTCCCGACCGACCGGGTTACCGACAACAGCGGCTATAATTACAAGGCCGAAATATCGGTACTCGACCTTATCAAGCCGAACAGCGGTTTCGGCACCCATACGGTCCGGCTCAACGTGGTTCCCAACGGAGGCGATCCCTATACCGTCACGGCCGACGTCACCAAGGTTGTCGACCAGTTCTTCAAGGACAACGGCGGAACCATTCCCGTGACGATACCTGTGGAAGTCGGTATCGAACTCAAGAAGATCGGGGGCGTATTGACGGCCCAAGTGACGGATTGGATTCCGGGTACCGGAGGCGGTACGATCGGCGATCCGGTCGAAAATGAGGTCCAGTAGAGGGCTGTATGTTTGTGGAGTATAAAAAAGTTACAGATATGCTTAGAAATTCCTTGTTCGTTATCGCCTTCTGCGGGCTGCTGGCTTCCTGTTCCAGACAGGAGCTGGAACTGCGCGAGACGGACGGCGTGATCCGGCTCGGGGTCGGTAAGGTCACCAGGGCCGAAGTCCAGACGGCGACCGACCTTGGCAACAATATCGGCATCTATGGCGTACAGTTGCCCAACACGACTGCTTCGGGCTGGGGCAATGCGCTGTCGATGGACAACGTCCGGTCGACTGCGGTCGAGGCGTCGGGTGCAATCTCATGGGACGGTATCTATTATTATCCCGCCGACCCTGCGCATTACGTTAAGTTTTGTGCCTACTATCCGTATGCCGACGGCGTTCGGTTTTCTCTCGATGCTCCGGCCACCGGAAAGGCTCCGGTCCTGCGTTTCACGCTGAATGGTTCCGACGATATTCTGTACTCGGCGCCCGTGGTGGGCAGTCGTGACAATACTACTCCTCTGTCTTTGGTTTTCAGCCATGCGCTCACGCAGCTCAAGTTCGAGATTCAGGATGTGAACGAGGCGCTTACGGGCAAGACTATCGAAAATATCGTCATCCAGAATGCGAATACCGTTTCGTCGATGAATATCGAATCGGGTGCTTTCGGAGAGTGGTCGACGCCGGCCGAACTGAAAGTTCCCGGCATCGAGGGCAAGAATATCACGCTCGTCGACAAGAACCCGTTGGCTGCGGGCGATGGAATCATGTTGCAGCCCGGCTTGGCGTCGTTCAAAATCCGGCTTGAAATTGCAGGCCATGCCTATCCCGATGTGGAAATCAAGCCTACGGGAGAGCTCGCGTTTGCCGCCGGACACTCGTACAAGATTACGCTGACTTTCAACGAGAAGGTGGAGGTCTTCGCCAAGGTGGTGGTTATCCCCTGGGAGCTCGCCGGAACCGGCTCGGCCGTCATCCAATAGCAGAACGAACCTTAAAACCATATTATAGTAACACGGAAAATCATTTATTAACTTCTTTATCAATCTTTTTATTATGAAAAAACTGTTTTTCTCTCTGCTTGCCGTAGCAGCTATGGCAAGTTGCTCGAAGAGCGAATTGGCAGAGCGTCCCAACATTGACGGTGGCGACGTAGAAATTCTGGCCAAGTCGACCGCGCTGAGCATTTCGACGCGTGCTCCTTTCGAGGGCAGCACCATCGACGCTACCCACAATTTGGTGGCTAAGGTTTGGGCAACCAAATCGAAAGGCGATTACACGGGTAGTTCTACAACTGGTAGCCATGTTCCTTCTTACAATGCTAGCTTCAAAAATACCGACAAGATGACTTTCGTCGATGCCAACAAAGTTGGTTTCGATGCTACCGTATCCCCGATGTATTTCCCCGCAGATGCTGACGAGGTTTATCTGTTCGGTCTCTATCCTTATGATCTGGTGTGGACTGCTTCGACTACTTCTCAGCAGACCTCGGCTCAGACGCTTATCGACGGTAAGTCGGACATTATGGTTGCCCGTCAGGTAGTGGCTAGCAAGTCGAAGCATCAGCAGGCAACTCCGGAGTATCCTACCCTGGCTTTCGAGCACATGCTGACCAAACTTATCGTAAAGGTTAAGGCTAACGACCAGGCTGCCATCGACGCTTGGGGTGCTATCACGGACATCACGCTGACGGGTGCTGCTGGTGGTCTCCGCAATCAGATGACCGTTGAGTGTGTAGATGGTGTTGCCAGCACTCCGCTGACTGCTACCTATGGCATCAGCGGTGGTAGTGTGGATCCGTTCGATTTCTATCAGATGGATATGACCGCTACCCCTGAGTATACTGATACCGCTTTCAATGGCCTGACGCCCGGTGTTGATTTGACGACTACCGCTACCAACGTAGCTTATGTGCTGGTTGCTCCTCTGAGCACTCCGAATACCTCGAAAGATGATTTCACTATCGAGGTAAAGACCAAGAATCACACGACCGCTTACGAGGTTAAGATCAATTTGTTGGATGCTACCAATGCTGATTACGCTCTGTCGACGAAGGGTAAGTACTTCGAGATCACGCTGACTTTCAAGGCTACCGAGATTCAGGCTCAAGCTACCGTTGCCGCATGGGAGAACGGCGGTAACGGCGGTGCCGACATCCAGTAGTTCTGCTTTCCGTTCCGCGAGACGCACTTAGTGCTTCGGAACGTGTATACAGGCTGTAAGGGGTTGAATGTCCCCTTACAGTCACCAAGGAAATAACTCAATAAAGTATATGACAATGAAAACGTTTGTTAGACAAGCCGTTCTTTCGGCGATGGGTCTTTCGGCCATGGCGTTGGCCGGTTGTTCCAAGGCCAGCTTGGACACGCCCGTTGCGCCTGTCGGCGAGAGGGTCGAAATCACCCTCGGTGCCGAAGTGGCTTCTACCGCTAAGGTCAAGGCCGGGCTTTCGCGTGGCGTCGTCGACAAGGGTTCCGCAGGTCCGTTGTTCGTTAGCTTCGCGCGTATCGACCAGGACGAGACTACGGGTAAGTATCCCGCCGATTATTCGGACGTCGATTCGGCTTTCGTCGCTTCGTGGAAGGGTACTTTGGCGTCGGCCGACGGTAGTGCTACCGCTATCAAGTTCTACGACCCCAAGTTCTACCTTTCGCGTGCGTCCAACAATAGCACCAAGTTGGTCGGTTGGTATCCGCAGACTGCTTTCAAGAGCGGCTCGAACGGCGTGATCGAGATTGCTGTCAACGGCTCGAACGACATCATGTTGACTGAGGAGTTGGAGGGTAGCAAGGACAAGCGTTTCGGTACTTACGTGAGCGATGGAGACGCCGGCAACCGGATTTTCCACTTCAGCCATCAGCTCACCCAGTTGCGGTTCTTCGCCTATGGCGTCGACGCCGCTGCACCCGGGGTTTGGGGTAAAATCAAGTCCATCAAGCTCAAGGAGCAGTTGCCCACGTGTGAGATTACGTTGCCCGCCACGGTCGCTTTCACCGGTACGGCCGCCCATTTGGCTTTGGTCAAGAAAAAGGCTTCCGGCGATGCCAATATTGATTACGGTACCGATGGCTTGGAGTTTTTGTTCGATTCGTCGGTTGCCGCCGATGGGGACGAGCAGGCCAATCGTGAAAAGAGCGCTACGGAGTGCGGTTATGCCATGGTCGCTCCTATCGCCGCGGGTGGTAAGCTCACGTTGATTATCGAGACCGAGAAAGGCGGTGAGCGCGACAATATCGCGGTTTCCTTGCCTGCCGATGGGTTCAAGGCTGGTTTCGCTTATAATATCTACTTGCGTTTCTCGGCTATTACCATCGAGCCCAAGGCTGCCATCAGCGAGTGGCAGACCGGCGGTAACGTCAATATCGAAATGTAATACTGCCCGTTCGGCCGGGCGCGTAGCTTCACACGGCGTGTTTCGTGTCTTCCCCCGGGTTCCTGCCTTGCGGTTCGGGCTCGGTGCGGGAGGGAGCAGGTCGCGTACGGGTCGGGCCGACGGTGTTTCGTTCATGTTTTTGTAGTTTTTGAGATTATGAAAAAAGCGTTATTCATCTTGTTGTTGGCAGCAGCGACCGGATGCCATAAGAAAAGCGAGTTCGTCGCGCCCGAGCCCGAGGGCGACCGGGTTGCGGTAGGATTCGCTTTGGGCGGGGTTTCTGTTTCCGCCAAGCCCGCGTCCAGGGCCGATGCGCCTGTCGCCGAGGAGTTGGCCGTCGGTACGACGGTCCGCGTCTTGGCTTTCCAGCGGGCTGCGGGGGCTGTTTCGGCCGATATTACTGCCGATAAGTTTGTCGCCGAGGCTACCTATGTCGTCGTCGAGAACACGAAAGACGACGGTACCAAGGTGCGGGTCTTGGAGGCTTGCAATGTCAATCCCGCTACGGGGGCTGTCGACAATGCCAATACGGCTGATCCCGCTCAGATTCGTCTGCGGGCCGACAAGTACGATTTCTATGCTCTCACGCCCGCTACAGCCATCGCGTCGCCTTGGGAGGTTTCTGTCAACCACGGTGTCGACCACGCATCCTGTGTGGTGACCGACGTTGCCATCGCTCCCAATACAAGCCGTCCCGACCCTTATAAGCAGGAGGTCGACCTCGGTATGTTGATGCGCAAGTGCGCCAAGGTAAGTTTCGTCTTCAAGCGCAAGTCGGAGAGCAGCAGCATTAAGAAAATCGAAATCAAGAAGGTCAAACTTTCCAAGATCGCCCATTCGCCCGCTACGGCTAAGCTCTGCGAGGCTTTGTCTATCGGGGCGAACGACGGTTCTTACGATGGGTTCCCCGTCGGTGTGTATACTTTTCCCGATACGGGCGATCCTACTACGTTCGCTTGTTTCGACGAGGTGTTGCCCAAATCGTCCGCCAGCTACCAGTTGGAAGTTACCGCTAATTTCAACGACTCGAAAGACGATACGGACCTCACTCCGGCTTCCATTACTACCGATAAGGCCGAGTATCAGGATGTGTTGGCTTTCCAGCCCAACAAGCATTATATTTTTACCATTACCTTGAAAGGGAACAGTTTTACGTTGACCCTCGATGTCGGTGATTGGAACCTTGCCGACGATTGGGACAACAGCAGCGTCGGCGGTTGGCCCGAGGCTTCCGTCGAGGTCGGTCAATGGGACGTTGTCGAGAGTTGGGATACCGACATGGGCGGTAATACGTTCCCCACCATCGGTGTCGGCGATTGGACTTCTTCTTTCAATTGGAACCTCGATTTGGGTGTTGAATAGTAGTGAGTTGTTATCGGAGTTTCGATTCCGGTAGCGGTTCTGAAAGATTAGGATATTTGAAAATCAGATAGTATTAAATTAAAATGATTATGAAAATCTTGAAACGATTGATGTTGGTCGCTTTCGTCGGTGCGATGTTCGCGGCTTGCAGCAAGGATTTGGATTCGGACCCGGTCAATCCGGCTGGCCCCAATGAGGGACCCGAAGGTCCGACCACGACCGTGACTTTCAGTTTGGCTCCTTCGGACATGAGTGCGCCGTCTGCGGCTGTTCAGCTCGCTTCCGCACCGGTCGCTGAGGATTCCGACGAGGCTATTTCGTTCGGTTTGCAGCCCGCCACCCGCGCTACCGTGCCGGCTTCCGCCGATGAAAAGACTTTGGTTTCGGTTTGCATCTTGCAGTTCGACGGGGAGACCGATGCTGCTAAGTTGACTTTGAATAAGTACTTTACGAAGGCCGATATTACCGACAAAAATACGTTGAGTGTTCCTCTTAATGAGTACGAGAAGACTACGGTTTACGCTATCGCCAATATCGCCAAGACCGCAGCCGACAAGTTCACCAGCGATATGACTTTGGCGGCCTTCAAAAAGGCCAAAATCGGCATGTCCGTAATCGATGCTTCCAAGTTGACGACCACAGGTCTGCCGATGATGGGTTCTGTTACGTCGGCTGATTTCACGGATGCTGCGGCTACCGTCAAGCTCTCTTTCCTGGTGGCTAAAATCGTATCGACACCAACCGTTGCTATGCAGACCGGTTTGGGTACTTTCACCATTAAGTCGGCCGAACTCAAATCTGTTCTCGATAGTGTTGCAGTCGTGGCTCCTACTGAATCGACGCTTAAATCCACCTTTGATGGTTCTTATGGTTTACAGACGTATTCCGCTTCGGAGCCTTTTGTTTGGTATGTGCCTGAGAATCTGAGAGGGGATGTAGCTGGTTTGAAAGCTTCGCAGAAAAGTTGGTGGAATGCTCCGGATTACGCTACCCATATTGTAATTTCCGGTACTTACACGGCCAACGTCGGTTCCAAGAAGACCTACGATTTGGTGTATACGATTTTTCCGGGTGCGAATTCTACGGTTAATTTCGATATAAAGCGAAATACGGTTTATACGATTAATCCCACTATCAAGGGCATCAACCCGAACGATTTGCGCGTGGTTTTTGGCGGTGCGTGCGTTGATTTGTCGAAAGGTGAAACAGCAAATTGTTATATGGCCGCCAATCCGTTGGGTAATTACATGTTCAAGGCTACGGTCAAGGGCAACGGAGCTACGACTGCTGCGTCGACATGCTCGAATGGCACCGTTAGTCAGACTGCTCCCGCATTCCCTAATGATAAAACTTTATCCCCCAAGTCGGTTCAAGTGTTGTGGGAAACCGGTACTGCTACGAAAGGAGCTGTTATCCGTGCGGTAAAATTGTTCGACGGTTATGTTTATTTTACTACGGCAGGTAATCTCGAAAGCACTGCTCCTGTAGTGGAGGCCAATGCTTTGATTGCGGTTTATAGTACGCCGACAGTCGGAAACGAAACGAATGTGCATTGGAGCTGGCATATTTGGTCGACTTCATACAATCCGGATGCGGATTATCGCACGTATGTAACTCGACAAATCAGTAATACGAGTTATAATAGCGTGGCTCAGAGGAACGAGAAAGTTATGACCCGTAATTTGGGAGCGGCCAACAACTTGGAAGCAGATGCCAAGGCGTTCGGTCTGTTGTATCAGTGGGGGCGTAAGGATCCGTTTGTCGGTGCTTCGTCGAATGCTTCGGGTACAACGACTTTCGCTACGAGTACTATGGGACAGAAATGGGGCGATGCCAGTCATGTAAAAACGCTTACGGGTGCATCCGAAGCCAATATTATTTCTGCCATTGCTAATCCGACTACGTTCTATTTGCAGCGGAATACTACGCAGTACGACTGGGTGGGCGATACCTATGCCAATCAGCGCGATAACCTTTGGGGCAATCCCAATACGACTACCAAGACGCCTAATACCGCTCGTGGTAGCAAGTCGATTTACGACCCGTGTCCTCCGGGATGGCGTGTTGCTCCGCAGGATACGTGGACGCGTTTCACGACGCACGGTTACAACACTTCTACTGCTTCCGAGTTCAACGTGAAAGGTTCGTTTAATTACGGTTGGAATTTTATCTATGCTGGTCCTGATAAGACGGGCAGTGAAGCATTTTACCCTGCTACGGGCTACCGCCACCGCGAGACGGGAGCCTTGACGAGCGTCGGCACGGGCGGCTACGTCTACTCCTCGTCGTCCTATGCCGCAGGCGACCGCTACGCGGGCTACTTGAGCTTCGGCTCGGGCGGCGTGAACCCGCTGGGCAGCGCCAGTCGGGCCGCGGCCCTCTCCGTGCGCTGCGTCCAGAATTAACAGTGAGCGAGCAAAGCGAGACGAACGTGTCTCAACATCAACAGGAGCGCTTTCGGGCGCTCCTGTTTTGAAATGCCGCCTTTAAGGCGGCAAAAAAAAAATTTTTCAACGAAAAAGGCGCTTTTTATTTGGATTGTTTCAGAAAAAAGCCTATTTTTGTTATTGTAAACTACGGGTTACAATAGATTCGGACCCTTTTCGGACGTTCTTTCCGGTTTTTGAACATGATGCCAGCAGGCGCGCAGGCAATAAGGCGAACAGCTTTTATCTTGTGTTATCTTGCACGGCTATTATGTGTTACCCTGTGTTCTTCTGTGAACGGTGAGTTGAGAAGACATTAGGATGGAAAACCACGGAAGTCCGCACGGAAAGGCCGGATTGTAGTTTCGGGCAAAAACGGAGTTATGCGCTTTTTTGAAGAGATCGCCGCGCGGGAGGACCGCAACCTCTACGAGATTGTACTCTATCCCGAAGGCTTGTTCTACAAGGCTTATGAGCGGTCGGCATTCGCCTGCGTCAGCAGGGTGTCGCCTTTCAGGCCCTCGAAGAAGCACATCAAGTATTGCGCACGCGACATGGTTTCGGTCGGATTTCCGGCCGCGGTGCTGTCGAAATATTTCCCTTCGGCGCCGCGTCCCCTGGCAGACGGCCGCGTGGTGATAGCTCTGACCGACCGGATCGACCCCGGGGCCTGCGAGGTATGGAAGGCCTCGCTGCCGCTCAAGGAACGGCAGCCCCGCGGAAGCGCTGGCAGAATGGCCTACGTGGCGGCACCTCCTGCGGAGGAATGCACCCGGCCGCTGTTCGCACCTTTGGCTGGTTCGTCGCCCGAAGCGCCTGCTTCCGTTCCTTGCGGTTCGATGGTTGGGGCCAAGGTTCCGATATCCGGTGTTCCCGGCTCCGTGGCGACAGCACCTGGTCCGGCCGCCCCTTACGGACAAACTGCGGCGACGGCTCTGCGTACGGCCGCCGTGGCGAATCCCAAGGCCGAACGCGTGGTGCGGATGATTCGCGAATTCCGCCTGGAAGCAGCTACACCTGTGGAATGTCTTTTATTCGTAGCAGACTTGAAAAAAGAGTTAGATGGCTATTTATGACAATTTGCCGGTTTTCAAGGCGACTTACGACCTGCTGTTGCAGGTGGTGAAACTTTCGGTTCATATCCGGCGCGATGCCCGCTACACGATGGGTGAATCGCTCAAGAAAGAGATCATCGGTTTGTGCGTCTGCATCTACCGGGCCAATCTGACGGCGGAAAAGGGTCCGCTGATCGAGGAGGCGTGCGAGAAGCTGGTGCCTATCAAGCTGCTGATACGTCTGTTGCACGATACGCAGCAGTTGTCGACGAAACAATACGCCATGTTGTGCGAGCATCTCGATACGATTACCAAGCAGTTGAGCGCATGGCAGAAATACACGCAGAAGGACAAGAAGAAGTCCTCGAAAAACAAGTCCGAGCAAACCGATTCCTGCGCCGCGGAACCCGAAGCCGCCGACAAGGAATAACAATCTTTTCGACCGCCCGAGGCCGAGTCAGGTCCGTTGGAGCGACGCCAGGGCAAGAAAAGGCGCGACAATGACTTTTCGATAAACCGGGAGCAGAACCTTGAATCCGCTTGCGTTCCGCCCAAGGTCGGGGAAAGGTCCATTGGCGAGCGATAAGAAACAGTTTTTTTGATCCGGAATGGCAGGGGTCACGGTTCCTGCCAGCGCGATCAGTAGATTCAGCAATCCGCTGGCGGCATACTCCGGTGCCGGAGCGAGGCTCCGGTCGTGAGGCCGTCAGTTGTTCATCCCAGCTGCTTCGGAGTTGGGCTCCTTCCCCGAGGAGCGCTCCTCCGAAGTATTCTTTCCAGCGATTGCTCCGAAACTGCCGGGCTGCGGGCCTCCGCAACCGGGAGACGGGAGCCTTGGCGAACGTCGGCACGAACGGCTACTATTGGTCGTCGTCGTCGCGTCTGGCAGGCGACAACAACGCGGGCAACTTGAACTTCAACTCAGGCAACGTGAACCCGCTCAATTGGAACAACCGCGCCAACGGTTTCTCCGTGCGCTGCGTCCAGCATCTGCGGCTGTTTTTCTGTCGTTCGGGGCTCTTTGACACTCTGCAATCATAATCGAGCATTCAGCTTTTTACTTTTCAATCAAGAGACAAAAACAGCTCTTGGCGACCCGGAGTGGCACGGACCACGGTTCGAGCCAGCGCGGTCGGTAGATTCAGCAATCCGCTGACGGTACCCCGAAGCTAAAACGTTTTGACATGCGTGCTAAAACGTTTGAACTTCATGCAACTTTTCCGTGTCGGCAGAACCGGACCGACTTTGTTCCCGGCCCCGACGGAGACGTTGCGCAAACCGCCAGCTGTACATCCCAGTTTGCGCCGGGGCTTTTCTCCGGAGCATTCAATCCAGCGATTGCCGTTCATTGGCGGGCAACCGCCACCGCGAGACGGGAGCCTTGGCGGTCGTCGGCGCGGAGGGCATCGTGTGGTCTTCGTCGTCCTACGCTGCCGGCAATCACAACGCGGGCAATCTGTGGTTCCACTCGGGCAACGTGAACCCGCTGAACAACAGCAATCGGGCCAACGCCTTCTCCGTGCGCTGCGTCCAGCATCTACTGGGGCTGTTTTTCAACTACATTCGGATCGGAACCTGCGGAACGACCTGCGGCCCGGAGTGACGGAGCGCCTGCCACGGCTTCCGTCAGCGAGGCCGGCAGATTCAGCAATCCGCCGGGGCTGCGGGCCATGCCTGCGCGAGGCTCCGGCTATACAACCCAGTCTGCGGCAGGGTGACTTTCCCTGCCGGAATTCATCCCAGCGATTGCTTTCATATGCTGCTGCGGGCTACCGCAACAATGCGACGGGAGCCTTGGATGTCGTCGGCACGAACGGCTACTGCTGGTCGTCGTCGTCCTACAACGCAGGCAACAACAACGCGGGCATGTTGAACTTCAACTCAGGCAACGTGAACCCACTGAACGGGGGCAACCGAGCTATCGCGCGCGCCGTGCGCTGCGTCCAGCATCTGCCGGGTATTTCCGATGCCGACCGAACCATGCGGATACGAACAGCTCCATACGACCCGGAGTGGCAGGGACCACGGTTTCAGCCAGAGAGGTCGGTAGATTCAGCAATCCGCTGGCGGTGCCCCGGACCCCGGGCCCGGAAACGCCGCCAGTTGTACATCCCAGCTTACTGCGGGGTTGCAGCCTTGCGAGGCGCTCCTTCGCGGCAAACATTCCAGCGATTGCTGCTCACGCTTAAGCTACGGGCTACCGCAACCGTGAGACGGGAGCCTTGAATGCCGTCGGCACGAACGGCTACGCCTGGTCGTCGTCGTCCTATGCCGCAGGCAATCTCAACGCGGGCAACTTGAACTTCAACTCGGGCAACGTGAACCCGCTGAATGGAAACAACCGGGCCAACGGCTTCCCCGTGCGCTGCGTCCAGCATCTGCCGGAGCTGCTCATATCCTTTCCTATCCCACACTTACGATTGGCCGGACATGCCGGGAGCATGCCCGACCCCGATAAAAAACAGCATCTACGACCCGGAATGGCAGGGGCCAAGGCTTCGGTCAGTGCGGTCGGGTAGATTCAGCAATCCGCTGGCGGCACAACGCGCTTCCCGATTTCTGCGGGAACGGACCGCCAGCTATCCAACCCAGTCTGCCCGGAGGCACTTCCTCCGGACATTCATCCCAGCGATTGCTTTCCATTGCTACGGGCTACCGCCACCGTGAGTCGGGAGCCTTGACGAACGTCGGCACGGAAGGCGACGTATGGTCTTCGTCGTCCGCCTACGCAGGCAATCTCAACGCGGGCAACTTGAACTTCAATTCGGGCAACGTGAACCCGCTGAACAACACGAACCGCGCCAACGGCCTTTCCGTGCGCTGCGTCCAGCATCTACACAGAGCTGTTTTTTATCTTTATGAAGTCGCCGGAACCGCTCCGGCGGCCGACTTGCCATTCTTCGTACCAACAGCTTCATTGATCCGGAATGGCCGGGGCTACGGTTCCTGCCAGCGCGATCGGTAGATTCAGCGGTCCGCTGGAGAAGTCCACGCGACCGACGGCTTCTTCAGTTGTACACACCAGTTTGCGACGGAGTTGGGCTACAGGTTCTCCTCCGGGGCATCCATTCCAGCGACCGCTATACACGGCCCTGCTGCGGGCGTCCGCGCCCGTGAGTCGGGAGCCTTGGCGGTTGTCGGCACGAACGGCGAATACTGGTCTTCGTCGTCCTACACCGCCGGCAATCACAACGCGGGCATACTGAACTTCAACTCAAGCAACGTGAACCCGCTTAACACAGGAACGCGTGCAATCGGGCGCTCCGTGCGCTGCGTCCAGCATCTATGCGGAGCTGTTTTTTATCGTTTTCCGGGAATGCGAATTCTCTTTCCGTTCTAATCCCCCAAACAGTTTCCGGCCCGGAATGACGAGGGCTACGGTTCCCGTCAGAGCGGCCGAGTAGATTCAGCAATCCGCTGACGGAATACTGCGCCTGCCGGACATCCGGTGCGAAACCGTCAGCTATGCAACCCAGTCTGCCGGGAGGCGCTTCCTCCCGCCATTCATCCCAGCGATTGCTTATTGCCTGCTACGGGCTACCGCAACACTTCGACGGGAGCCTTGTCGAACGTCGGCGCGAACGGCAATTACTGGTCTTCGTCTTCCTACGCCGCGGGCAATCCGAACGCAGGCGACCTGAACTTCAATTCGGGCGCCGTGAACCCCTTGAACAACCCGAATCGGGCCAACGGCCTCTCCGTGCGCTGCGTCCAGCATCTACACGGAAACTGTTTTATTCCATCCTCTGTTTTTCCCCACAGCTTGCGACCCGGAGTGGCGCGGACTACGGTTCCTGCCAGCGCGGTCCTTAGATTCAGCAATCCGCCGGAACTGCGGGCGATGCCTGTGCAAGGTTCCGGCTGTACAATCCAGTCTGCTCCGGGGCATTTTCTTCGGTGCATTCATCCCAGCGATTGCTTTACATGTTTGCTGCGGGCTTCCGTCACGTTACGACGGGAGCCTTGACGAGCGTCGGCACGGAGGGCCGTGTGTGGTCTTCGTCGTCCAACTACGCAGGCAACCGCAACGCGGGCAACTTGTACTTCAATTCGGGCAACGTGAACCCGTTGAACAACAACAATCGCGCGAACGCTTTCTCCGTGCGCTGCGTCCAGCATCTAAGAAGCTGTTATTTTACCTTTTTGCAACCATGTGCATCCCATGCGGGTGCCTTTACCTATCAATCTGACTATGAGCCAAAAACTACTGACCGACGTTTTCCAGGCATATTACGACGCCCGCGAAAACAAACGGAACACCCTGAGCCAGCTGCGCTTCGAGATGAACCTCGAAGAGAATCTGATGGACCTTTACCACGAAATCGCCGAACGGCGCTACCGTGTGGGCCGCAGCATCTGTTTCATGACCAACGTCCCGGTCAAACGGGAAATCTTTGCGGCCGACTTCCGCGACCGCGTCGTGCACCACCTGCTGTGCAATTATGTGGGGCCGCTGTTCGAGCGGACCTTCATCACGGACAGCTACTCGTGCCGCAAGGGAATGGGCACCCATTTCGGCATCGGACGGCTGGAACATCATATCCGGTCGTGCTCGAACAACTATCAATGGAAGTGCTATCTGCTCAAATTGGACATTCAAGGTTATTTTATGAATATCAACAGGCAGATTCTGTTCGACATCATTACGCAGAAGCTGGACCGTTTCGCCAACCGCAAGGCTTACGACGGCAAAACGTGGTCGCAGGTCATCGACTACGACCTGGTGCGCTATCTGTCGCACGAAATCGTCTTCAACGACCCGACCGAAAACTGCGAAGTGCGCGGCACGCAACGGCAGTGGGTCGGTCTGCCGCCCTCGAAAAGCCTGTTCCACACGCCCGACGGATGCGGACTGCCGATCGGTAATCTGACTTCGCAGCTGTTCAGCAACGTCTATCTGTCGAAGCTGGACGACTTCGTGAAACGGACGCTGCGGGTGAAACACTATGGCCGCTATGTCGACGACTTTTTCATCGTGGGCACCGACCGGGCGAAGCTGATGCAGCTGGTTCCCGTCATTCGTAATTTTCTGAAGGAAGAGCTGGGGCTGATGCTCCACCCCGACAAGATTTATTTGCAGGAAGTGACCAAGGGGGTGAATTTCCTGGGCGCGAACATCAAACCCTACCGCCGCTATTTGGTCAACAAGACCAAACGCAGAATCAACCGCCAGATGCGCAGTGCCGTTTACCGCCCGTCGCGGCTGATGGTCGCCACGGTCAATTCGTATCTCGGGTACATGCGGCATCTGAACTGTCAGAACTATATCCGCAAACTCGTGGAACGCAACCAATGGCTACTCGAACGGGGACGCTTCACTCCTTATTACAAGAAGTTCATCCCGTTCAAGAAACCTGCGGATCCGTCGTCTGACCCGATGATGTAGTGGGGCTGTCAGCGCGCGTTGTAGGCTTCGAGCGCCTTGCGCAGGATGAAGAGCGCACGTTCGAGGTCCTCTTTTTTGAGGACGTAGGCGATGCGCACTTCGTTGCGGCCGCACGAAGGATCGGAATAGAAACCCGAAGCGGGGGCCAGCATGACGGTCTCGTTTTCGTAGCTGAATTCCGAGAGACACCACGCGCAGAACTTGTCGCTGTCGTCGACCGGGAGCCGGGCCACGGTGTAGAACGCACCCATCGGGATGGGCGAATAGACGCCCGGAATCCGGTTGAGCCCGTCGATCAGGCATTTGCGCCGCTCGATATACTCCTCGTAGACCTCGGTGCTGTAAGACCTCGGTGCGTCGATGGAAGCCTCGGCGACGAGCTGTCCCAGGAGCGGGGGCGAGAGACGGGCCTGGCAGAACTTCATGACGGCGTTGCGCAGGGTTTTGTTCTTGGTGATGAGCGCCCCGATGCGGATGCCGCACTCGGAATAGCGCTTCGACACCGAATCTATGAGCACGACGTTCTGCTCGATGCCTTCCAGATGGCAGGCCGAGATATAGGGTGACCCGGTGTAGATGAACTCGCGGTAAACCTCGTCGGAAAAGAGGAACAAGTCGTATTTCTTGACCAAATCGCGGATGCGGTTCATTTCGCGGCGCGAGTAGAGGTAACCCGTGGGGTTGTTGGGGTTGCAAATCAGAATGCCGCGCGTGCGGGGATTGATGAGCTTCTCGAATTCGGCGACGTCGGGCAGGGCGAACCCCTGTTCGATGGACGAAACGACGGGCCGGATGGTGGCGCCTGCCGAGATGGCGAATGCCATGTAATTGGCGTAGGCGGGTTCGGGGACGATGATTTCGTCGCCAGGGTTGAGGCACGACATGAAAGCGAAAAGCACCGCTTCGGAGCCGCCTGTGGTGACGATGATGTCGTCGGGCGAGAGCTTGATTTGATACTGCTCGTAATAGCCGGCCAGTTTCTCGCGCAGCGAACGGTAGCCGTCGCTGGGGCTGTATTCGAGAATCGTACGGTCGATTTTCTTCAAGGCATCGAGCCCCACCTGCGGCGAGGGCAGGTCGGGCTGGCCGATGTTGAGATGGTAGATTTTGACGCCTCGGGCGCGGGCCGCTTCGGCCAGCGGAACGAGTTTGCGTATGGGTGAGGCCGGCATCAGCTCGGCGCGCTGCGAAATTTCGGGCATGGGTTGAACGGGTTTCTTCGGTTGGGCCGCGGTCAGTCGAGTTCGACCGAGGGCCGGAATTTGATGACTTTGCGGGGCGGGATTTTCACGGCGGCCCCTGTGCGGGGATTGCGCCCTATGCGCTCGCTCTTGTGCTGGACGCTGAACGAACCCAGCCCCGAGAGCACGAGCCGGTCGCCGTCGCGGAGCGTCTGGACAGTGGCACGGATCATGGCGTCGACCACTTTGCGGGCTTCGACTTTGGTCATGTTCGTGTCGAGAGCGACGGCTTCGACGAATTGCGCTTTGTTCATAGGGTAGGGTCGTGAAAAGTGGCACCTGACTAACATCGGCAAAGTTAGGTAAATTTTGGGATTCCGAATACCCAAAGCCGAAAATTAAAGGGCCGCTCCGGGCGGATTCGTTGTCCGGACGGACCGGGGAGCGCCTGTCTGCCGTCCGTTCGCTGCGGTGCCGGGCCGGAAAGCCGGCGAATTAAGCGCAGCCAAGATTTGGCAGTATCGAAAATCGGTGTTACTTTTGTCCTCGGAAAGATGGCAGAGTGGTCGATTGCGGCGGTCTTGAAAACCGTTGAACTGCAAGGTTCCGGGGGTTCGAATCCCTCTCTTTCCGCTCCTGGGTTTGATAAGCGGCTGGAATTTCCGGTCGCTTTTTTTGTTCGTATCCGCAAAACAATTTTGCTGATTTTATTTGTTTCGCATCTTTGCAAACGGCGCTTGATCCGGTGTCTTTGCAACCCTGAAACAAGTGCTTATGGAAAGGACGGCTTGCTGTCTGCTTTCCCTCGAATGCAGACAAGGAGCGGACAAATGCGAACAACAAAGAGGGAAAGTACAACAAACGTCTGTTTACACACGAAATTAAAATGCAAAAAACTTGTCCTCGACGATAATGACAGCCGAAGACAAGTTTATGGCCTGTCGAAATTCAATATGCGCTCAAAGCGATCTGTGCTTCTTATTTGAAAGCCGTTTCCACCACAACCAATAGCCAGTCAGGGGAAGTGAGGCGCCGATAAGCGCGGCAATGAAATAAAGGATTTTCGTCCAGATGCCGCCCCACGTACCCGTGTGGAACGCATAGAACCAGCCGCGGAGGCGCTGCTGGCGGGGCGTCTCTTCATAACGGGTGATCTCGGCGAGACGGCCGCTGCGGGGGTCGAACGTCGCGCGGTCGATGCGTCGCATCGCCGATTGCCGTGCAACCTGCGCTTCGGTTTGTGTCAGCACGATGGTTTTGTAGGCAGTGCAATGCGCCGTAAGCTGCTCCAGCACTTCGTCCCATACGGCGTAATCGAACGGGCGAGCTTCGGTTTCGGCCTGCCTTTTGCCCTGTTCACGACCTGCGGTCCGTTCGCCGCTTCTTTCGCGTTCATGACGGTTGCCCGAATCGGCTTTCCGCGAGGGTTTTTCCTGCGCGGCAACGGTTTGCTGCGGTCCGCCGAAAAGCGAATAGGCCGCCGTGCGGTACCAGCCGAACGACCACGTAAGCCCCGTCAGCGCCATGACCAGCAACAGCAGGGTTGCATAGAATCCCAGCGTGACATGGCAGTCGTGCCAGAAACGGCGGCGACCATAGGTGCACGACACTTTCAGCCGGTTGCGCAGCGCCTTGCGGCTGCGGGGAATCCAAAGGATCAAGCCGCTGACAAGAATCAGCACCAACGCCAGCGTCGAGACCCCGACGATGGCTTTTCCGACCGACTTTTCGCCTTTCGACGGCGGCGGGTCGAGCAGCCAGCGGTGAAGTTTCCGCACCGTGCCGAAGAATGCCGGGCTTTCGGCCCAGCCGTTCACATTGCCCGTATAGGGATCGACGCTCAGCTGCCTGCGTCCCGTTTCGCGGAAAGCGGCCATGCAGGGTTCGTCGCTGCGGGCGGAGAGTTGCAGCGAAACCAGATGCAGCGAATCGGGCATCTGCCCGCCGATGCGGTCGGCGAGCTGCGACGGCCGAAGCGGACGCGCGTCGGCGGGTGCTGCGACCCGATAAAGTTCCGGATGCAGCGCCCGGGTAATCTCGCCCTCGAAGACGAGCACGGCGCCCGACAGACAGACGACGGTCAAGACGATACCGAGCGGCAGCGAGAGCCACAGGTGTATTTTTGCGAATATCTTTTTCATGAATCGGGTGTTTTGTCCGGACGAGGGAACGGTCCGCAGAATGACGGGCCGCTCTCCTGCCGGGGTGGTTCCTATTTCCGGACGGTCAGCTTACCCGCCGTGGCGACCGATTCCGCGTCGATGACGAGCCCTTTGGTCGCACGTCCCGTAGCGGCATCGATCTTATAGAATGCCGGCTTGTCGCCGCCGGTCACCGTCACGGCGATGTACATGGCTCCGTTCTCGCCGTAGGGCTCGCCGCCGAAGCCCGCCAGGTCCGACGGCAGCCCGGTCACGGGTACGACGGTTTTCGCTTCGGCATCGAAGACGGCCAGTTCGTTGGTCACGGCATCCTTGCCCTGCATCATCCCCTCCACGCCGTCGGAGTAGAGTTGCAGCAAAAAGTGTGCGCCTGAAATGTGCCAGCAGCGGAAAATAGGATGCTGCGTACCGATCTGCTCGAAATTCACGTAGTAGTCGGGGTCGAACTCCGTCGCGTCCTTGCGGATGCGCACCGCGCCCGAGGGTTTGGTGCCGGTTACTTTTTTCAGGTCGGCCGACGAGGTGAACGTGCGGCCGTAGCCGGGCGAGAAGACGTAGAGATCGCCGTTGTCGGCGGCCCAGATCGTCTGGTAGTATTGCGAACGGTGACGGCCGCAGGCGAATCCGATTTTGTCGGTCGAGACGATCACGGGCTTCTCGGCGAACGACGAACCGCTGTAAATGGCGACCCAGGCGCGGTCGGGATACTGCGTCGAAGGAATCGTTCCGGCGGTGTAGGAGCTGCTGGCCGAGCCGCCGTCGGCTTTGGCGACCAGTTCCGTGTCGGTCACCATGTCCGGCCATTGCCCGATGCCGTAGCGGCTCATGCCCATCGGCACGACCGAGGTGTAGAGCTTGCCGTTCGCCTCTTCCAGTCCGGCGAAGGTCACTTTCTCGCCGTTGCCGAGGAAGTTTTCCGCGTCGATAGCCCCTTCGGTCTGCCCGCCGGTGTTCTCGTCGAGGTAGTTGAACAGCAGCGCCTGCGCGATGTTGCCGTCGGCGTCCGTAGTCTTCGAGTCGCCGGTCGAGACGGTCACCACCTTGTCGCCCCACGTGCCGTAGGAGGTGATGCGGTTGAATTCGTAGAGGTAGCGTTCGGTGGGTTTGCCCGCAGCATTCAGGTAGTAGGATGCGCCCGTGCCCGCGCCGCCCTTGTTATAGACCAGCGAGAAGACGTAATTCTGGTTCTTGAATACCCAGTAGGAGCCGCCGAGCACCTCCGTACCCGTGCCGCGCACGGTGGCCGTGCCCTCGTCGAGCGACGGAGCGGTGATCAGGTAGCTCGTGCCGTCGTCCTGCGCCGCAATGACGTAGGAGGTTTCGGCGTCGGTGTCCGGTGCCGGTTGGGGGGCGTAGTTGTCGTCGCTGCACGAGGTCGTCATGCCGGCGGTGCTGGCGCACAGAAGGGCAAGGAATGCCCGGGTGTAAAGGCCTTTTTTCATGATTCGATTTTTTATTTTAGTGTTTATAAATCAGTTGCCGAAATGAACGCGCAGCTTGACATAGAACGCGCGGCCCGCTTTCTGGAGGCTGAAATTGTCGTAAAGCCGTGCGCCGGTCAGGTTGCGGCACTCCAAAGCGAGGTTGTAGCGTCCCTCTTTGAGACTATATGCCAGCGAGAGGTTGTGCGACAGTTGGCTGGGTACGTAGGCTTTTGAATCCTTGTCGCCGATGTTCTCCCAGTTGAGCGGAAAGGCGTGCTGCCAGAATCCGTCGTAACCGACCGTGAGCGTATTTCCTCGGGCGAAAAGGTCGTGCCAGTGGAACGAGGCGTCGAAGTTGGCGAACCGGTAGGGAATATTCGGCAGCCGCACCTTGTAGTGCATGTTCTCCTGCTGCGACGACCCCGTCCAGCGCCGCTCATAATCGCGGGTGTCGATGCTGTTCCATGTGCCGCCGAAGTCGAACCAGCGGGCGAACGAGTAGCGCAATGAGACGTTGTAGCCCTTGGTGCGGACGTGGCCGTGATTTTCGTAGATGCCGTACTGCGTCGAGCCGTGCTTGCCCAGTCCGCGCTTGATATAGTCTTTCGTGTTGCGGTAAATCAGGCTGACGTCCGCATAGAGACCGTGCTTGCCGAAGCGGCCGTCGTAGCTGAGATTGAGATTGAAGTTGTCGCTTCGTTCGGGCCGCAGGTCGGCGCGCCCCGCTTCGAGGTCCTCGTCGCCGAACAGCTCGTCGGTGGTCGGCAGCCGGAACGCCCGTTCGTAGGAGCATTTGGCCTGCAACGCTTTCAGGATGTAGTACGTCCCGGCCGCACCGCAGCCCCATGCCGAGACGCTTCTGCCCAGCTCCACGTAGTCGCCCACGCCGTCGGCGCTGCGCGAAACGGGCCCCCGGTTGTATTGCAGGTAATATTTGACGAATGCCGAGGCGTTCCACCGCTCCGACGGAATCACCCGGTAGGAGAGCCCGCCGATGTTCTTGCGCGTGAGTTTGGGAATCGAGAAATCCGTGAGCACCGACGAGGTGCCGACGTGCGAACGGCTCGTGCGGCGGAAATCGCTGAAGACATGGTTGAATGTCAGCGTGTGGATTTCGCCGATGCGGTAGTTGAGCGTCAGCGTGGCGTTCCAGTTCGTGTTGCGCGATTCGCTGTTCTGATAGGATTGTTCGCCGCGGCTATCCTTTTCGTAGTAATGGCCGTACCAGTTGTAGTAGCGGGCCGCGGTGTCGATGTTGTGCGTGACGTTGCGGTTGTAATTGGCCGTCACGAGCAGGTCGAGCCCTTCGGTGAAAAGGTTGCGCTTGGCATACTCCAGCGACGGGGAGAGCGAATGGCCCTTGCGGTGCTTCCGGCCGAAGACGATTTCCTGATAGACGCCGGTCTGGATCTCCTTGTAAAAATTGGAATAGGAGAAGCCCAGCACGAAGCGGTCCGCCCATTTTTTGCCCGCAAGACCGAGTTTGCCGAGCACGACCTCGTTGTGGAAAGCGTCGTTGAAGCGCCGGACGTGCTTCACGTCGCTCTTGTCCACGGGAAACTTGTGAACCGTACCGTCGGGCAGCACCTCGAATTCGCGCACCCAGTTGTCGATATAATAGTCGTTGTCGGAGTAGTTCTGGAAAGCTTCGATTTCGTATAGGAAGCCGCCTCGGGTCGTCTGCCCGAAACGAAGGTTCGAACGGTGGGTGTTGAACGAACCGTAGGAGTAGGAGGCGTCGGCGAACCAGTTGCGCCGCTGTTTGTTCGTCACGATGTTGATGACGCCGCCGATGGCGTCGGTGCCGAAACCGACAGGCACCACCCCTTTATAGACCTCGATGCGCTCGGCGAAGCCCGCCGGAATGTTGTTCAGGTCGAACGCCTGCCCGGCCCCCTCCTGCGGCACGCCGTCGATGAAGACCTTGACGTGCTTGCCGCTGAACCCGTCGAGCATCAGCTGCATGTCGGAGCCCACGCCGCCCGATTCGCGGAGCTTCATGCCGGGCAGTTTCGAGAGGGCGTCGCTCAGGCTCTTGGTCGTGTTCTGCAAGGCTTTCGTATCGACCGCCACCGCGTTGAACGGCGACTGCTGCACGCGGCTTACGCCGCTGCCCGTGACAACGACCTCTTCGAGTTCGGTCGCTGCCGGTTGCAGGACGACCGTGAGGTTTTTCATGTCCCGGCCGGTCTCTATGTTTTTCTCTACGGGTTCGTAGCCGATGACCGACACGGTCAGCGTATGCTTCCCGGCCGGCGCTTTGAAACGGAAATGCCCCTTATCGTCCGTGGAGCAGCCGTAGTTCGTGCCTTTCAGACAGACGGTGGCGAAAGCGACGGCCGTGCTGTCTTTCTCCATCACCTTTCCCGAGAGCCATGCGGAGGCGTGCGGGCCGTGATGTCCGGCATGCGGACGATGGGGCTGGGCGGCTGCCGACTGAAAGCCGATGATCCATATCGCGGCTAAGATTCCCTTTATGTTCATTTGCGAGACGGGTTGATTTGCAGCGCAAAATTACCCGCCCCACGAATTTCAGTCAATCGCCTGTTTTGGGGATTTTGAATCGTCCGATCGTGGCGGAAATACCTAATTTTGGTTAGCGAACAATGTTTTTAATATACAATCCGGGTACAAAATGGAAATCCGTCGCAAAAATTGCTCGTACCTGCCCCCCCCCTATATTCGCTCGATTAAAATGCCTGCATTTTTGAGGCAATGAAACTACTTGCTCCATTTCAAAGAAAAACACCCAAATCTACATTTTAGGGTGTAAATTTGGGTGCCAATCCTGCAAATGATTGAAACCTAATGTTATTTGCGGAGAGAAGGGGATTCGAACCCCTGAAACGCTTTTGACGTTTACTCGCTTTCCAGGCGGGCCAGTTCAACCACTCCTGCACCTCTCCGGATTACGGGTCCAAAAGTAGGCAAACTTTCTGAAATCTGCAAACGAAGCCGCCTAATAATTTGACCGAAGCCGCTGAACCTATCCGATTTCCGGCTCCTCGGCCAGCACCTCGAAAATCTTGTGGCGGTCGAATTCGAGCCAGTATTGCAGGGCCAGCCGCCGGATATACTGCCAGTAATCCTCCGTGAGGTCGCCATACAGTTCGATGCCGTGCCGGACATCGCGGCGGATGCGGTCGGCGTATTGCGGTTTGAGCCGCAGGCGGACTGCCCGGTTCTTGAAGCGGAACAGCGCTTCGGGACGCGGGGTGTCGCATTCCGCCACCCGTATCAGGCCGTGGCCCACGGTGGCGCCGGTCCCCACCTGCAAGCCGTCGTTCATGCAGCTGACGGGCGGACAGTGACCCGCGTAGGTGGTTACGAAGATGTCGTCGACCCCGATGTTGAAGAATTCGCGGGCGCGGATGCCCATCTTGACGCCGATGATGGCATAGATGCCTAAGTGGCCGTGGAGTTCGTTGGTCAGTACGCCCGCCCGCCATTCGCTCGGGCCGTGGAGGGCGAGGGCCTGTTCGATAATGGGCCGGACGTCCTGCGCGTAGCATCCGGCGTCGCAGGGGAATCCGTAGAATACGCGGCTTTCGGCATCGGGCTTGCCGAGCAGCAGGGCGACCGTCGCGGGGCAGAAAGTTTCCGGATTGCGGAGCGTGCAGGCCGTGACGGTGGGGGTGAGCGGCTTGTGCTCGAAAAGTTCCGGCATGAAGAGACAGAGTGCCGCCAGGTCATCCCATGCCTGGAGATGCTGTTCCTCGATTAGCCGGGAAAGGGGCGGAGTGCGATGCGTGGCGACGATTTTCCGGGCATGGGGCGTGGGTACGGTGGCGAGGGTGTCTATCCATGCGGCCGTCACGGCGACCGGAGATTCGGCGCAGGTGGAAACCATCGTCACCGGGATGCCGCTGGCCAGTACGTAGCGAGCGGCGTCCGAATCAGCGCAATAGTTGGCGCTTTCGTGGGGGCGGGTGCAGCCGTTGTACCAGACGATGCGGGCGATGCGGTTCTTCAGGGCGGGCCGGGCGGCGAGCAGGTCGCTGAAATTGGTGAGCGCGCCCAATGCGACCGCGATGACGGGTTCTTCCTCGTTTTCGATGGTTTCGGCCAGCAGGGCCGGAGCGTCGGGGTATCGGTTCGGAACGGCGGTTTCGCCCCAGCATATCTGTTCCGAATGGGTGCGCCATGCCGGAGCGAGGCTGCCTGCCGGACGCCCGCAGCCGACCGGAATTCCCTCGTGGTGGAGCGTGCGAAGCAGTCCGCGGACGCAGGATGCCGAGCGCCGGGGATGCTGTGCACCGTCGGAGGTGGTGACGGCCAGCACTTCGGCTTCGCGGTTGCCCAGCAGCAGGCAGAGGGCCCGCAGGTCGTCGGCCGCGCCGTCGGTGTCGATGACGACATGATAGCGTGCCTTGCCCGAATGGGCTTGGCAGACGACGGGTGCAAGCGCGCAGAACAGCAGTAGGATATGTTTCATGATAGCGGGATTTGCCTTGGCACGCTGCAAACCCCGCGCCCCCGGTGTGGCGTTTCAGGGCTTTTTCCTGCCCCATTTGGGCGTGATGCCGACGAACAGCTCGAAGTGGATGCCCGGCATCGGGCGCGCGAGCACCGACAGGTATTCCTCGTCGAAAAGGTTGTTGACGGCGCCTTTGAGCGACAGGTCGGCCCAGCGCAGCGAAAATCCCTTCTCGAGCGTGAGGTTGTTCATGTAGTAGGGCGGCAGATGGCCTGTGAGCGTGTGGTCGTTGCTCGACATGGTGTAGCGGCGGCTGTACCAGCACCACTTGTAGTGCAGCGACCAGCGGCGCCACGAAAGCCGCCCCGTTGTGGTCGCCGAATGTTCGGGCACGTAGGGCAGCTGCTTGCCCACCGAGCGGTCGGCCGGGGTCGTCGGGGCGCCCTCGTTGACCGACGGGGTCCACGAGTAGGTGCCGTCGAGGTCCAGTCTCCAGTCGCGGGCCAGCGCTACGGAGAGGTTCGCCTGCAGTTCGACGCCGCAGGCATGGACTTTCTTGAGGTTGCGCGGCGAGAAGAAGCCTTTGGTCGTCGGCAGCCAGATAATCCAGTCGTCGACGTGCGAATCGAACCACGTTGCCGACCCGCTCAGCTTGTAGCGTTCCGCCTTGCCCACGGCAAACGAAATCCCCGCATCGTAGGTCCAGCCGCTCTCCCTGTGCAGGTCGGGATTGCCGCCCGGCAGGAAATAGAGGTCGTTGAGGGTGGGGAAGCGGAAGTTGCGCGAGACGGAGGCTTTGGCTACGACGTTCCCCCGCTCGGAAAGTACGCCGTCGAGGAAAAGGGCGGGGATGAGGGGCGTCCACTCCGTGCCGAACAGCTCCTCGCGCAGGACGACCGAAACGCCGAAACGCTCGACGGGCCGCCATTTGGCCGAGAGACTGCCCGAAAGTTCGATGCGCCCTTTGTCGTAGCCGACTATCGCCTTGTTGCCCTCCTGCGTAATGATGTTTTTGTCGGCGCTTCGGACCAGATGTTGGTAGACCGAGAGCGAAGCGGTGAAAAGCCACTTGCCGCCGATGCTGTATTCGCCGTCGGCCTGCCCGTAGAACGTGTCGATCCGGCTGCGCGAGCGGGTCATGGGCATCATTGTGCCGTTGCCCACGTCGCGCCGGTAGTCGTAGGCCATCCAGGTGTGGATATAGCCCGCCTTGGCGGCGACTTTCCAGTTGCGGCGCAGGTGGTCCCACGACACGATGCCGCGGAAAGTCTCCTCGCGCTGGCGGTTCTCGAACCTGAGGTCCGACGCATAGTCGGTCGAGAGCATCGGCAGTTCGCGGTTCGAGCGGATGTACCACGCGTTCAGCCCGAAGCGGTCGCCGCGCCCGGTGTTGCAATAGACTTCTTGCAAAACGTGCAGGTCCCGGAACGCGCCGCTGCGGTTGCGCTCTATGGGGTAGTAGGAGCCGACGATGTTCTTGTCGGCGTCGTAGATGTTCTCTTTCTTGTCGCGGTTGCGGTACTTGTAGTCGTTGGCCGACGAGGAGCAGACCGCACGGGTCGAGAACTGCCAGCGGTCGTTGCCGTAGGTCAGCCGCAGAAACTCGTCGAAAGTGCGGAACGAGCCGACGCCCTGCACGTATTGCAGCCCGAATCCCCGGGTCGAAATAGGCTTGGTTGCCAGCTTTACCGCGCCGCCCAGTCCGCCGCCCGTTTCGTTGACCGACGAGGTGCCGTGCAGCAGCGATGCGTCGTCGACGAAGTAAGACGGAATCATCGAGAAGTCGGTCATGCCGAGCATCGGATTGCTGATGCGCATGCCGTTCCACGTCACCTGCGTATGCGAGGGCGAAGTGCCCCGGAACGCCACGGTCGAGAGGGTCGCACGGCCGTAGTTCTTGACGAAAATCGGGGAGTTGAACGTCAGCACGTCGGCCATCGAAAGGGCGATGTTCTCCTTAAGCGCCACGGAATCGAACCGGGTGCGCTGCACGCCTGTCTCCTTGATGGGGCGCTGCCCGACGACCGTCACTCCGGCAATCGGGTGCGTGCATTTCGTCCAGTCGTTTTGTGCCGTGAGCGGCAGCGCTGCGAGCAGGCCGAGGAGCAGGGCGGTCGGTGTTTTCATGGCCGTGGTCCGTTGTTCCAGCAGAATGCGCCCGGGGTGATGCCGACGCGGAATTCGTCGAGCGGTTCGCCCTCGGCCGAGCAGCGGTAGACAATGCCCGGCTGCTGGTAGTCGATGGCGTCGGCCACGTAGACGTCGCCGTTTGAGGGGTCGACAGTGAGCCCGTAGTATTTGGTGCCGCGGAATCCGAGAAACGGCTCTGCGGGCAGTTGTGCGGCCGTCACCTCCATCTGCCAGACGTCGCTGTCGAGCCAGTAGAGCCGGTCGCCCGCGGCGTTGAGCTGCAATTCCGAGGGCTGGCTGTCGGGACCGAAGCGGAAGACCCTTTCGAGGGTGAACGTTTCGGCGTCGATGCGGCAGAGCGAGGGCGTTTCGTAACCGTAGGGGCTGCCTTCGTAGCCGCCGTCGGTCACGGTCCACATTTTGCCGTACTTGTCCATCACGAGCGATGCGGGCTGCGCCCCGACGACCAGTTCGTCCACGACCGTGTCTGTCTCGGTGTCGATTTTCAGAATCCGGTTCTGATAGGACCAGCAGCTGACGAAAAGATATTTGCCGTGCTGCACCATCTGTTCCGTCGAGCCGTTCTCCATCGTCATGCGGGGGCACTCGATGTAACCCGTGATTTCGTAGCGCTTGGGGTTCACTATGAATATGCGGTTGTCCCACAGCTGGGTGACGTAGGCTTTTTCGTCGGACAGAAAATGGATGTAGCGCGGCGAAGTCAGGTCGGTGATGCGGCCCGTCTCGCGGAACGTGCGGAGGTCGATGGCGAAGATGACGTGCGAGTTGTTCACGACCACCCAGCCCACGCCGCTGCGAATGGTCATCGACTGCGCCACGTCTCCCAGTTTGAACCCGTTGGCGCGGCGGAACAATTCGTTTTCGGTCTGGCGCGTTGCAGGGTGGTAGTACGACAGCGAGGCGTTGCCGTATTGGAAATTGCCCTCGTTGAGGATGAACAGCCCGCCGTCCGGCGCCGCGAACTCCTCCGTCGGGCCGTAGTCCCACTTCATGCAGCCCGTGAAAGCGGCAAGCAGCAGGGCGGCGGCGATGTGTCGAAAGAGCGTTCGGACGGCGCGCATGGTTATTCGGCGTTGAAGTTGAGGTCGCGGACGGAGAATACTTCGGTCGACGTTTCGCCCAGGTCGCCGCTTTGGGCGAGGACGCCCGTTTGAATCTTCACGAAGTCGATGTATGCCAGCCCGGCAGGCGTGCCGTCGGCCCGCACGGCGTCGGCGATGCGGAAACGGTTGGCGTCGGGTCCCTCTCCGGCGAGGCGGTCGATGCTGCTGAAATTGTCGGCGTAGCCCCATTCGTAGGGCGGATTGACCCACTCGCCTTTCTGTTCGTCGAAGTAGTTGCGGGCTTCGAGCCGGGTGCCGCGCAGCGTGTAGCTTGCGGCGTCGACCCATGCGGGATAGTAGGAGGGCTGGAGATGGTACTTCACCCGGTCGATGGTGCCGCTTTGCCCTCGGTTGTCTTCCCAGCGGACTGCCGCGCCGTCGTCCTCGGGGCGGTAGTAGGTCACGGCATAATCCTGCCATGTCCCGTTCTTGCCGTATTCCGAGCCCTTGAGTTCGTACCACGTGTCGTCGGGCAGGCCGTTGCCGTTTTCGTCCTGCATGACCCACACGATGCCCGGTTCGGAGGAGGAGGCGAGCGGATTGCCGCCGACGGCCAGGTCGTAGCCGCCCGTGCAGGCGACGCGGTGGTCGAATCCCACGACGATGCAGCCGCCGAAACTGCCCAGCGAGACACAGCCGTAGGGGCTGGCGAGCTGTTCCTCGGCCCAGTGGCAGGCTTCGTCCATGGTGCGGAGCGTGCGGGTTTCGTTGATGAACTGACCGGGGGCGGGCAGGTATTCGCAAACCCGGTTGCAGGCGGCCCGGTCGGTCGGTTGGTCGGTCACGATTACGTCGTCCCTGTTGCAGGACGGCGCAATCGCGAGCAGACCGAGCAGAAAAGCGAATCGTTTCACTGACGAAAACGGATTAGAGCACTACAAGAACGTCGTCGTAAGCGAAATAGGCCGGAGTGTTCAGGCCGTAGGTGCCCATCTTGGAGCCCTCGACGTTGAATTCGATGCGGGCGACCTTGCCCAGCGAAGCGAGGCTCCATTTGGTCCACTCCTTCAGGTAGTCGGTGTCTTTGGCGAGGAAGATTTCGCAGCGCCCGGTCTCCTTGCCGTCGGTGTCGATGCCGATGGCCACGACTTTCAGAAAGTCGCCCTGGCCGAATGCGGGGCTTTGGCCGTCGCCGTTTACAATGGCGTTCACTACATAAGTCGTGTTGGCTACCCACATGTGGTCCACGATGCGTTCGGTGCCGTCCTTGAAATAGAACGACGGGCGTTTGCTGTAAGTGTCGCCCGATGCCACGGTGCCGTTATGCACGCAGAAGTTTTTCGAGCCGTTGTGACCGCCCGCAGCATAGACGGCCAGCTGGCGTTTGAAGTCACAGTTCGCAAAGTCGGTGTCCGCATAGTTCGACACGACGTGGCCGCCACCCCAGAACTTGTTGTCGCCGTAGTTGTTGGTCAGCTCCGATGCCAGAAACGTGTTGCCCTCGTCGTTCCAGTTGTAGAGCCAGTCGGTGGCGTCGGGGTAGAGCAGCGGACCGTTGTACTGGGGGTCGTCGATGAGCGACGACCAGTCGTCGAAGCCCTTGCCGCCGTTGTCGGTACCTTTGTAGTCGCTGTCCTCGAACGTCAGCACGGCTGTTTGGGGCAGGCCCTGATTGTCGTCATTGTCGTTGCAGCTGGCCAGCGTCAGTCCCAGCAGGGCTACGGGCAGGAGTTTGAAAAGGTTTTTCATTGCGCGATATTTAATTAAATAGGTATAAAAAAATCGACCGTGTCCCCGGGGAACACGGTGCAACGAAAAACGGAAGTGTCGGTCGGCTCTCTACCGGGCGTTCTGCCGGGTCTGCCCGTGCGGAAAGGAATCCGCCGACGTCGTTCCGATTCTCGCCCGTACTCCCGCAGGCAGCAAATCCTTGTGTTACGGCATCGGCAGGTCTTCTGACTTGTTCTTCGTTCTGCGCCTTCCCGGCCGCGGGGCCAGTGGCGGATTGCAGAACTTCGGACGCTCGGCGAGCGCCGGAACTCACAGCAACGGGTATTGTCGCAGATTCGCACTGCGTTCCCTTTTGATTCCAGGTCCGCGGCGGGACCGTACAGGAAACCTTTGCCGGGGCAAAGATACGAATAAAAACCGATTTGTCGTGCGGGGTGCGGAAAAATAACGGCTGGTCCCTATTTTTCGTCGATGATGCGCATCTGCTGGCGGACCGATTCTTCGTGGATGGCCCGCAGGACGCTGCGCATGAATTCGCGGTCCATGCCCAGTTCGGCGGCCTGCTCCGTGCGCCGCGAAAGGAGTTGTTCGTAGCGCCGGGTCTGAAGAACGGGCATGCCGTGCTCCTTTTTGCAGCGGCCGATTTCGCATGCCACACGCATCCGCTCGGCGAGCAGTTCCAGCAGCCGGTCGTCGAGCTTGTCGATTTCGGCCCGCAGTCCGTTGAGGTTGTCGGTGGTCGTGGCCGTTTCGCGGATGACGAGTTGGCGGACGATTCGGGCGAGCGCCTGCGGCGTAATTTGCTGGGCCTTGTCGCTCCATGCCTCGTCGGGGCGGCAGTGCGATTCGACGAAAAGTCCGTCGAAACCTAAGTCCATGGCCTGCTGCGCCAGCGGAGCGACCAGCTCGCGCGCGCCGCCTATGTGGCTCGGGTCGCAGAAAATCTGCAGCTCCGGAAAACGGCGGCGCAGTTCGATGGGAATGCCCCACATCGGGTGGTTGCGGTAGCGGCTGCGGTCGATGGAGGTGAATCCGCGGTGGATGACCCCGATGCGGCGGATTCCGGCGTTGCGGAGCCGTTCGACGGCGCCGATCCAGAGTTCGAGGTCGGGGCTGACAGGATTCTTGACGAGTACGGGGATGTCGCGGCCGCTGAGTGCGTCGGCTATTTCCTGCACGGCGAACGGGTTGGCTGTGGTCCGGGCGCCGATCCACAGCAGGTCGATGCCGCTTTCGAGGACCGCCTCAGCGTGGTGCGGCGTAGCGATTTCGGTGGCGACGTACATGTCCGTTTCGCGCTTGACGCGTTCCAGCCATGCGATGCCTGCGCTTCCTACCCCCTCGAATCCGCCCGGCTTGGTGCGGGGTTTCCAGAGCCCCGCGCGGAAGATGCGGACCCCTTCGTTGGCCAGCTGGCGGGCCGTGGCGAGGGTCTGTTCCTCGGTCTCGGCGCTGCACGGTCCGGCGATGACCAGCGGGCGGCGGCTGTCGGCGGCGGCCAAACGGATGGGTTCGGTGTGGGTCATGGCGCTGCGAAAAAAAAGAGACCGCCACGACTGGCGGCCTCCCGATTGCGAGCTGTCTATGAGACTTGAACTCACGACCTCTTCCTTACCAAGGAAGTGCTCTACCACTGAGCTAAGACAGCATTCCCTCCTTAAGAGTGATGCAAAAGTACACAAGAAAAATGAAAAGACAAAAAAATTATACGATTTTCGCGAAAAATTTCTACCTTTACTTGCAGTTAACAACTTAAATCAATGAAAAAAATCCTGATAGTAGGCGCGGGCGGTCAGATCGGTTCCGAACTGACATGCTATCTGCGCAAGATTTACGGCGACACGAACGTGGTTGCGACCGACATGCGCGATTGCCGCGAGCTGGGCGAGGCAGGGCCTTTCGAGGTGCTCAACGCTCTCGATGCCACGGCCATGGCGTCGGTCGTGGCACGCTATCATATCGACACCATTTTCAACCTCGTGGCCCTCTTGTCGGCCGTCGGCGAGCGCAATCCCCAGATGGCCTGGAGCGTCAACATGGGTGCGCTGAACAATTCGCTCGAAGTGGCGCGGCAGCACCATTGCGCCCTCTTCACCCCCTCGTCCATCGGTGCGTTCGGCCCCTCGTCGCCCAAGGACGGTACGCCGCAGGACACCATCATGCAGCCCACGACCATCTACGGCATCTGCAAGTACACGGGCGAAATGCTGGGCAACTATTATCACCACAAATACGGTGTCGACACCCGTTCGGTGCGTTTCCCCGGCATCATTTCCAACGTCACGCTGCCCGGCGGCGGCACGACCGACTACGCGGTGGAAATCTACTACGAAGCCGTCAAGTCGGGGCGCTTCACCTGCCCGATTCCGGCCGACGTCTACATGGACATGATCTATATGCCCGATGCGCTGCGTGCGTGCGTCGAGCTGATGGAGACCGACCCCGCGAAGCTCATCCACCGCAACAGCTTCAACCTTGCGTCGATGAGTTTTACGCCCGAAATCATCTGTGCCGAAATCAAGAAGCGCATGCCATCGTTCACGATGGACTACGACGTCGACCCCGTCAAGAAAGCCATCGCCGAGAGCTGGCCCAATTCGCTCGACGACACCTGTGCCCGCGAGGAGTGGGGCTGGAAACCCGAATGGGACCTCTCGCGCATGACCGACGACATGCTGGAGCACATCCGGCAGAAATTCGCCGTTCGATAGCGGCGCGGTTCTTGCCCGCGAGCTGAAAACCCGATTCCGAACCGTATGAAAAAAACTTTGCGCTGGACGGCCGTGGCTGCGGCCGTCGCGGTGGGTGTCGTCGCCGGCGGCAGTCTCTGTCTGTTGGCGTATTCGCTCACACCCCGCAAGACCATGCGTGCACGCAATGCTGCGGCCCGCGAGGTCATGACTACCGAATATCCTTTCTTGGAGCCTTGGCTGGACAGCCTTGAGACCACGGGCGCCCTGCGCGATACGACGATTGTCGGAGCCGAGGGCGAGCGGCTCCACGCCATCTATGCCTTTGCGCCCAAGCCGACCGACCGTACGGCCGTCATTGTGCACGGATATACGGACAACGCTGTCCGTATGCTGATGATCGGCTACATGTACAACCGCGACCTGGGCTACAACATCCTGTTGCCCGACCTCTATTTCCACGGCCGAAGCGAGGGCCGGGCCATCCGCATGGGGTGGAAAGACCGGCTGGACGTGCTGCGGTGGATGGAGATCGCCAACGGAATTTTCGGCGGCCATACGCAGATGGTCGTGCACGGCATCTCGATGGGTGCCGCCACCACGATGATGGTTTCGGGCGAGCAGCAGCAGCCTTATGTGAAGTGTTTCGTCGAGGACTGCGGCTATACCAGCGTCCGCGACCAGTTCGCCAAGGAACTCCGGGAGCAGTTCCATCTGCCCGCCTTTCCGTTGCTGCCCGTCGCCAGCTGGCTGTGCGATTTGCGTTACGGATGGAACTTCCGCGAGGCTTCGGCCTTGGAGCAGGTGCGCAAAAGCACCCTGCCGATGCTGTTCATCCACGGCGATGCCGACGATTTTGTGCCGACGGAAATGGTCTATCCGCTCTACGAGGCCAAGCAGCAGGGCGACAAGGAATTGTGGGTCGTGCCCGGCGCCGCGCATGCGCTTTCCTACCGCGACAACCGCGAGGAGTATACCCGGCGGGTGGAGGATTTCGTCGGCAAGTATATCGAGTAGTCGTTTTTTTGATTGCGGCCGCGGCCTGCGGGGCGAGCGATTGCGAGCCTCCGCGCCGGGAAGCTGCGGCTCGCGCGGTTCGGAGAACCGCCTGTCTTTTCAGAATCTTTCCCGTTCGTAGGCGTCGATCATCGAGCCGCGGGTGCGGTTGACGATTCGCGCGCCAAGCGAGCGGGCATAGTCGCGCAGTACTTCGTGGCCGCGGAAAAGTTCGGCCACTTCGGCCAGGTAGACCGCCATCGTATAGGGCCTCCGCGGCGCTTTCTGGAACATCGGCCGCAGTGCGGCAGGCGCTCCGTCGTCATAATAATGGCGGTCGGCGCGGCACAGCCGGTTGACGTCGTCTACGCACAGCCCCTCCAACAGCGTGTGGTCGACGCCGTAGAGTTCGATTCGCTTGTATCCCAACAACAGCGCAATGTATTCGCCCACCTGCACCACGGTGCCGAAGTTGGCGCTGCCCAGGCCGTGGCGGTAGAGCCAGAATTCGAGGCGGCGGAATCCGCGGTAAGTGAGGGTGTGGAACGGCACGATGCGGATGTTCGGGTTGGGCAGGGCGGCGCGGTAGTCGAACCGCTCGGGATTATAATATTGTACGTAGAGGTTCATGGGCCATGCGACCCGTTCGTTCATCGCGCGGTAGAGTGCTTCGACCCGTTGGCGTTCGGCCGTGTCGCGGAAGAACATCGGGTCGGAGAGTACGTAGTAGGCTGGGCGCAGTTCGGCGAAACGTTCGTCTTCGGCGAAGAAGTTGACCGCCAGAAAATCGCGGTCCCCCCCCCGCATCTCTTCCAGCAGGCGCGGCAGTTCGTCGGCCAGCGCCGGACCGTTGCCCAGAATCGCCATCGTCGGGGCTGGGGTCCCCACCGTGCCTGCCCGGCGGATATAGTTGCGGAAATTCTCTTTCGTAGTCATCGCCGCGAAATAGAATGCGGTTTCGTAGAGATTGCGCAGCAGGCGGTCGGTTTTGGCAAAAAAAGTCATCGTTGCGGATTTTTCAGTTCGGGAACAAAGGCCGCGAGGGCTTCGCGCAGCCGTTCGGCGACCGTCTCCACCGCAAACTCACGGCGCAGCCGGGCGATATTCTCCGTAAACTGCGGGTCGGTGCCTGCGGGGTATTCGGCGGCCAGCCGACGAATCAGGGCGGCCATTTCCTCCATGTCGTCGACCACGTACCCGACGGGCAATCGCAGTACGTCGTCGAAATAGTCGTTGCGCAGCGTGATGACGGGCCGCCCGAGGTTGAGTGCGTCGAGGATGGCACCGCTCGCCGTCAGCCGATAGCTGCCGGGGTCGTAGGCAAAAAGCACATAGTCGAGCGCGGCGGTCTCCTGCTCGAAGCGTTCGCGGGGGATGAAGCGGTTTTCCGTTCCGGCCACGAAGCGGACGCCGGGCCAGCGGGCATGGTCATGGAATCCATAGGTGCGTCCCACAACGGTCAGCGGCACGGGAATCCGGCGGGAGAGCCTGAGTATGCGGTCCAGCCCTTTGGCCGGGGTGAGCTGGCCCACCGTTCCGACTTGCAGCGTGTCGTGCGGCGAGGGGCTCGCGGGTGTTTCGTCGAAGAATCCGGGGTGGTCGACGGCGAAAAAGAGCGGTGCATTCGCTTCGGAGAGATACGGGCGCAGGTTGTGCAGAATGGATTGTCCCAGCACGCAGAACCGCATATTCCGGTCGAGCCGTTTTCGGCCGAACGTCCGGCGGAGAATCCGCGCGAACCAGCCCGATGCCCGCCACCATGGATGCCGTCCGGCGAGCAGCTCCAGTTCGCCGTGGCAGACGATCAGCACGCGGCGGTGCAGCATGCGGTTCAGCAGGTTCAGCAAGGGTAGCGCCAGCGGGTTGTTGTAGTTGAACACCACGAGTTCGTCGGGCCGGGAGCGGACAAGCCGCCAGCTGCTCCGCAGGGCGGCCGCCGCGTAGCGGCATATCCATCCTGCGGGGCCTTCGCGCCGCACTACCCGGACGCTGCGGAATGCGACGCGCGGCAGTTCTCCGGCGTATCCGTGGCGTTCGAGCAGCTGTTCGAGACATCGGCGCTGCGAGGGGTGGCAATGGTATTCCGCACGGCCGCACAGCCGCAGGCACATGACCAGCAGCGCGGCGTTGAACACCTCGTGGAACGAATCCCGGGCTACGGTATCTATGATGCGGACTTGCATGGCTGATGATTCTACAGGAAACGAAGGTACGAAAATTCTTCGGTTTTCCGGCTTGCGGCCGAAAATCCGGTCCGGAAAACGCTTTTTCGCGACATGCGGCACGCTGTCCGAGACAAAAAAACGCCGGGGAAATCACCCCGGCGTTTCGCTGTGTCAGTTCTCGAACGTCAGCGCGTCGTTCGCGGCGTCGATGCGGATGGGTTTCGAACGGTCGACCTCGCCGGCCAGAATCCGCTTGGAGAGGTCGTTGACCACGTAGCGCTGGATGGTCCGTTTGACGGGCCGCGCTCCGTAGAGCGGGTCGAATCCCGCCGTCGCAATCCAGTCGCGGGCCGCGTCGGTGTATTCCAGCACGATGCCGTTTTCGGAGAGCATCCGGCCGACGATGCCGAGCTGGATTTCGACGATGCGTTCGATGTCGCGCCGGGTCAGCGGCTCGAACATGACGATTTCGTCGATGCGGTTCAGGAACTCGGGCTTGAGGTGCTGCTTGAGCAGGTCGACCACTTCGTCGCGGGTCTCTTCGACCAGTTCCGGGTCGAGTTTCTTGCCGTCGGCCGCCGCCGCGAAACGCTCCTGAATGATCTGCGCCCCCATGTTCGAGGTCATGATGACGATGGTGTTGCGGAAGTCCACCGTGCGGCCCTTGTTGTCGGTCAGACGGCCGTCGTCGAGCACCTGAAGCAGGATGTTGAAGACGTCGGGATGGGCCTTTTCGATTTCGTCCAGGAGCACCACCGAATAGGGCTTGCGCCGTACGGCTTCGGTCAGCTGGCCGCCCTCGTCGTAGCCCACGTATCCCGGAGGGGCTCCGACCAGCCGCGACACGCTGTGGCGTTCCTGGTATTCGCTCATGTCGATGCGCGTAAGCATCTGGTCGTCGTTGAAGAGGAATTCGGCCAGCGCCTTGGCCAGTTCGGTCTTGCCCACGCCCGTGGTGCCCAGGAAGATGAACGAGCCGATGGGTTTGCGGGGGTCGTTGAGCCCGGCCCGCGAGCGGCGCACGGCATCCGAAATCGCCGCGATGGCCTGTTCCTGCCCGACGACCCGTTTGTGAAGTTCGTCTTCCATGTGCAGGAGTTTTTCGCGTTCGGAGGCAAGCATCCGCGTCACGGGAATCCCCGTCCAGCGCGAAACCACCTCGGCGACGTCCTCGGCGTCGACTTCTTCCTTGATCATCGAGCCATTGGCGGCTGTGAGCTTGTATTCCTCCTCGAAGGCTTCGATTTCCTTTTCGGCCTGCTGGATTTTGCCGTAGCGGATTTCGGCCACCCGGCCGTAGTCGCCCTCGCGTTCGGCCTGCCGGGCTTCGACGTTGAGCCGTTCGATTCGGTCCTTGTTGTCCTGAATCTTGCGCAGCAGGTCGCGCTGGCCCTGCCACTTGGCACGCATCGCCGCATGGCGCGATTTGAGTTCCTCGATTTCCTGGGTCAGCTGCCCGACGCGTTCTTCGTCCTTTTCGCGGCGGATCGCTTCGCGTTCGATTTCGAGCTGGCGCACCCGGCGGTCGAGCGTGTCGATCTCTTCGGGCACGGAGTTCATCTCCAGCCGCAGGCGCGAGGCCGCTTCGTCCACCAGGTCGATGGCCTTGTCGGGCAGGAAGCGCGAGGTGATGTAGCGCGTCGAGAGGTCGACGGCCGCCACGATGGCTTCGTCCTTGATGCGCACCTGGTGGTGGTTCTCGTAGCGTTCCTTGAGCCCGCGCAGAATCGAAATGGCGTCTTCGCGTGCGGGTTCGTCGACCATGACTTTCTGGAAGCGGCGTTCGAGGGCCTTGTCCTGCTCGAAGTATTTCTGGAATTCGTCGAGCGTCGTGGCACCGATGGTCCGCAGTTCGCCGCGCGCGAGGGCCGGTTTGAGGATGTTGGCGGCGTCCATCGCCCCCGACGACTTGCCCGCTCCGACCAGCGTGTGGATTTCGTCGATGAAGAGCAGGATTTCGCCCTCGCTCTGCACCACTTCCTGCACCACGGCCTTGAGCCGTTCCTCGAATTCGCCCTGATATTTGGCTCCGGCAATCAGCGCTCCCATGTCGAGCGAGTAGATGACCTTGTTCTTCAGATTCTCCGGTACGTCGCCGTCGATGATGCGGCGGGCGATTCCCTCGGCGATGGCCGTCTTGCCTACGCCCGCTTCGCCCACGAGGATGGGATTGTTTTTTGTGCGGCGCGAGAGGATTTGCAGTACCCGGCGGATTTCCTCGTCGCGGCCGATTACGGGGTCGAGCTTGCCCGCCCGGGCCTGTTCGTTGAGGTTGACGGCGTATTTGCCCAGCGCATCGAACTGCTGTTCGGAGGTCGGCGAATCGACCGTCGCCCCCTTGCGGAAGGTGCGGATGGCTTCGATGAGCTCCTTTTCCGTGGCGCCGCTGCGTTTCAGCAGGTCCGCCGCCGCGCTGCGTTCGGCCACCAGGCCCAGCAGCAGGTGTTCGACCGACGCATATTTGTCGCCGAAATTCTTGGTGAAGTCGACGGCTTTCTGAATGATGCGCGTGGCGTCCTGCGAGAAGAACTGCTCGCTGCCGCCCTCTACGCGGGGCAGAGCTTCGACGGCGCGGTTGGCTTCTTCGCGCAGTCCGCGCACATTGACGCCCACGCGGCCCAGCAGGAACGCCGCGAGCGAATCGTCCTCGCGGACGAGGACCGACAGCAGATGGAGCGGTTCGACGGCTTGCTGTCCCCGCTCCCGCGCCAGCGAAAGCGCTGCTTGCAGCGCCTCCTGCGCCTTGATGGTCAGTGTGTTGATATTCATGGTTTGCAGGTTTTGTGTCGTTGTTCGCAGGGATTGTTCCGCAAAAGACCTGCCACTCCGCGGGTTCCGGTCATTGTGTCAGTTTCCGACACGCCCCGGCCGACAATCCGGCAGGCAGGACTGCCAACTTGCGGTATCCGGCGGACATAATAGCAGGTCGATGCGGTCGGACCGATTCCCGTTCGCGGCCCTGCGAATGATATTTTTAATTCTTAATTTTTAATTCTTAATTTTTAATTCTTAATTTTGCGCTATTATGAGCGAATTCATCGTCAGCGCACGCAAATACCGTCCCGCGACCTTTTCGTCGGTCGTCGGGCAGAAGCATATCACCTCCACCCTCAAGAACGCCATCGAGCGCGGCCAGCTGGCCCACGCCTATCTGTTCTGCGGTCCCCGCGGCGTAGGCAAGACCACCTGCGCGCGCATCTTCGCCAAGGCCATCAACTGCCTCTCGCCCGACGGAGCCGAGGCATGCAATGAGTGCGAATCGTGCCGTTCGTTCAACGAGGGACGCTCGCTCAACATCCACGAGCTCGACGCCGCATCGAACAACTCCGTCGAGGACATCCGCACCCTCATCGAGCAGGTGCGCATCATTCCGCAGGTGGGGCGTTATTCGGTCTTCATCATCGACGAGGTCCACATGCTCTCGGCCGCGGCGTTCAATGCGTTCCTCAAGACGTTGGAGGAGCCGCCCGCCCATGCGATTTTCATCCTGGCGACCACCGAGAAGCACAAGATCATCCCGACGATTCTGTCGCGGTGCCAGATTTACGATTTCAACCGCATCCGTGTCGAGGATTCGGTCGAATACCTTAAATATATCGCTTCCGCAGAGGGTATCACGGCCGACGAGGAGTCGTTGAACCTCATCGCGCAGAAAGCCGACGGCGGTATGCGCGACGCGTTGTCGATGTTCGACAAGGCCGTGTCGTTCTGCGGCACGACGCTCGATTACCGCCATGTGGCCCAGACGCTCAACGTGCTGGACTACGACACTTATTTCGGCGTCACCGATATGTTGCTCGCGGGCGATTACGTCCGTGCGCTCGTCGCTTTCGACGAGGTGCTCGCGCAGGGCTTCTCGGGCCAGACCTTCATGGCCGGGCTCAACCGCCACATGCGCGACTTGCTCATGGCCAAGCGGCCCGAAACGCTGCGGCTCATCGAGATGACCGGAACGCTGCTCGAACGATACCGGACGCAGGCGGGCGCCTGCGAAGTCGGGTTCCTGTTCGGGGCCATCGCCTGTCTGACGGAGCTCGACGGCAAGATACGGCAGTCTTCCAACCAACGACTGCTCGTGGAGCTGGGCCTGATGAAGATTGCAGGGTTCGGCCAAAAAAAAAATGATACCTTGACCTCCGTCGAGGAGTATCCGCTTCCCGAATTGCAGCCCCGTGCTGGGGTACCGGCTGTTCCGGTTGTTGCTCCCGCTGTTCCGGCTCCGGCCGCTGCGGCATCAGCTCCGGCAGAACAATCCGTTGTGCCGCCTGCCGCCGTCGTTCCGGTATCTGCTCCGGCCGAACAACCCGTTGCCGAGCCGGTTCCTGCACCCGTTGCAACGGAAATTCCGGCACCGCAACCCGTTCCTGCCGAGCCGGCCCCTGCTCCGAAGACCGAACCTGCGCCGGAACCACAGCCGGCCGCAACTTCGGTTTCGCAGCCCCGTTCTCCGCGCAAGCCGCTGATTTCGGGTGCTTCGCTGGCCGACCTGCTGGCTTCGCCGGAGGGTGCCGCCGAACCGGACGGGGAGCGTCCGGCCGAAAAGGCAGGCAACCCCGATGTGGACCCCCGGAGCACCGAGAAGTTGGAAAACGCCCGCGAGCGGATTCTCAACCTTATCAAGTCCCGGCGTCCGCGTTTCGTTCCGGCCTTCGAGCGGATGCAGTTCCGCGAAAACGTCATTGCGGTAAGTGTGCCGACGGAGGAGCTGCGCGAGGAAATCCTGCGCAACAAGACCGCGATGCTTATCCGCATCGCCGAGCTGGCGGGCATCGGGGGCGTTATAGACCTGGACGTGACGGTCAACGAAGCCATCCGCGCCGCACGGCCCATCAAGCCGGAGGACAAGGTGAAGTTCCTCACCGAGAAGAATCCGCTGGTGGCCGAACTTCGCAAGGCACTGGATTTGGAAATGGAATAAAATGAAAAGAGATATGAAAAAGAATTTTATCGAAGAACTCGAATGGCGCGGGATGATCCACACCATCATGCCCGGAGCCAAGGAACAGCTCGAAAAAGAGATGACCACGGCCTATCTGGGCATCGACCCCACGGCCGATTCGCTGCATATCGGCCACCTGGTCGGCGTGATGATTCTCAAGCACTTCCAGTTGTGCGGCCACCGTCCGCTGGCCCTCGTCGGGGGCGCTACGGGCATGATCGGCGACCCCTCGGGCAAGTCGCAGGAGCGCAACCTGCTCGACGAGAAGACTCTGCGTCACAACCAGGAGGCCATCAAGCGCCAGCTGGCCAAACTGCTCGATTTTGAGTCCGACGCCCCCAACGCCGCCGTCATGGTCAACAACTACGACTGGATGAAGGAGTTTTCGTTCCTCGACTTCATCCGCGACATCGGCAAGTGCATTACGGTCAATTATATGATGGCCAAGGATTCGGTCAAGAAGCGTTTCAACGGCGAGGGCGACGGCATGTCGTTCACCGAATTCACCTACCAGCTCGTGCAGGGCTACGACTTTCTGCACCTCTACCAGGCCATGAACTGCAAAATCCAGCTCGGCGGTGCCGACCAGTGGGGCAACATCACTACGGGCACCGAGCTCATCCGCCGCAAGCTGGGTCCCGAAGCCGAGGCGTTCGCCATCACCTGCCCCTTGATTACCAAGGCCGACGGCACCAAGTTCGGTAAGACCGAGAGCGGCAACGTGTGGCTCGACCCGCGCTATACGTCGCCTTACAAGTTCTATCAGTTCTGGCTCAACGTCAGCGACGAGGACGCCAAGCGCTATATCCGGATTTTCACCCTCCTGGACCGCGAAACCATCGAAACGCTTATCGCCGAGCATGATGCCGCGCCCCATCTGCGGGCGTTGCAGAAGCGGCTGGCGCAGGAGATTACCACGATGATTCATTCTAAGGAGGAGTACGAAAAGGCGGTCGAGGCGTCGGCCATTCTTTTCGGCGGTGCTACTTCCGAAGCGCTGCGCAAGCTCGACGAAGCGACCCTTTTGCAGGTTTTCGAGGGGGTGCCGCAGTTCCGCATCGCACGTGCCGAGTTAGGTTTGCCGTTCGTCGACCTTGCCGCCGAGAAGACGCAGGTATTCCCCTCCAAGGGCGAGTGCCGCAAGATGGTGCAGGGCGGCGGCGTGTCGCTCAACAAGGAGAAAGTCGCCGACCCGATGCGTCTGGTCGGTGAATCGGACCTTATCGCCGGGAAATACCTGCTCGTGCAGAAAGGCAAGAAGAACTATTATCTTATCATCGTCGAATAATGGAGTACCGCATTACGCTCGAACGCATGGAGTTCCATGCGCTGCACGGCTGCTACGAGCTGGAGCGCAAGGTCGGCAACCGTTTCACGGTCGATTTGACCATTACGGCCGAGCTGGGCGACGTCGCGGCGGAGGATTGTGTCGAAAAGGCGGTCAACTATCTGACCGTCTACGAGGTGGTCCGCGAGCAGATGCGCGTCACGCAGCGCACCATCGAGCGGGTGGCGATGAATATCCTGGATGCGGTCCGGGCGGCTTTTCCGCAGATTCGCCATGTCGTCTGCACCGTCTCCAAGCTGGCTCCTCCGTTGGGCGGCAAGCTCGACCGCGTGAGCGTGACGCTGGAGAAATAGGTAACGCATATTTCAAGAAAAGGGGCTGTCTGCGCCAAGCAGACAGCCCCTTTTCTTGAAAGACTTCTCTCGATTAAGCCTTGCCGGCCGAACCGAGGACGCTTTCGCACTTGTGCATGTAGAGTTTCTTCAGTTCGTCGCGGGCCGGACCCAGGTACTTGCGGGGGTCGAACTCGGCGGGCTGCTCCACGAATACGGTGCGCACGGCAGCGGTCATGGCCAGACGGCCGTCGCTGTCGATGTTGATTTTGCAGACTGCGCTCTTCGCAGCTTCGCGCAGTTGTTCTTCGGGGATGCCGACCGCATCTTTCAGTGCACCGCCGTGGGTGTTGATGATCTTCACATATTCCTGCGGTACCGACGACGAGCCGTGCAGTACGATGGGGAAGCCCGGGATGCGCTTTTCGATTTCCTTCAGAATGTCGAAGCGCAGGGGGGGCGGCACCAGGATGCCCTCGGCGTTGCGCGTGCACTGCTCGGGCTTGAACTTGTTGGCGCCGTGCGAGGTGCCGATCGAGATGGCCAGCGAATCCACGCCCGTCTTCTTCACGAAGTCTTCCACGTCGGCGGGGTCGGTGTAGTGCGAGTGCTCGGAAGCCACTTCGTCTTCGACGCCGGCCAGCACGCCCAGCTCGCCTTCGACCGTTACGTCGTGCTGATGAGCGTAGTCTACGACTTTCTTCGTCAGCGCCACGTTTTCGTCATAGGGCAGTGCCGAACCGTCGATCATCACCGACGAGAAACCCATGTCGATGCAGTCCTTGCACAGCTCGAACGAGTTGCCGTGGTCGAGGTGCAGTACGATGGGAATGTTCTTGCCCAGTTCCTTGGCGTACTCGACAGCGCCCTGTGCCATGTAGCGCAGCAGTGTCTGGTTGGCGTACTTGCGCGCGCCTGCCGACACCTGCAGGATGACGGGCGACGAGGTCTCGACGCATGCCTGGATGATGGCCTGCATCTGCTCCATGTTGTTGAAGTTGAAGGCCGGAATGGCGTAGCCGCCCTTGATGGCCTTGGCGAACATGTCGCGGGTGTTCACCAGACCCAGTTCCTTGTAAGATACCATAATCGTTTATTGTTTAGCAGTGAATCGTTCCTGTTCGTCGAGCCTTTCCCCGGCCCGGTATGGCTTGGGCAAGAATAAGGTCCGTACTCAAAAATCGCACAAATTTAATTAAATAATCTTAAGAACGTTTCTTTTCGGGCGCTTTTTGTGAAAAAAATAACAGAGTGCCGGATTTGTTGTGCAATCCGGATAGTTTTTTGTACTTTTGCATGGTTCGAGCGCTAACACGAAACAATATAATAGACTATGGCTGAATTCATCTATCAGGAGCCGTTCCCTGTCGGGGAGGACAAGACGCAGTACCGTCTGCTGACCAAAGATTACGTCAAGGTCGTCGAGTGCGACGGCCGTAAAATCCTCAAGGTCGACCCAGCCGGGTTGGAGCTGCTTTCCAAGGCCGCTTACAGCGACGTGTCGTTCTACCTGCGCGCCGCCCACTTGCAGAAGCTGCGCGACATCCTCGACGATCCCGAGGCTACCGACAACGACAAGTTCGTGGCTTACACCATGTTGCTCAACCAGTGCGTCTCGGCCGAGGGCGAGCTGCCCACGTGCCAGGATACCGGTACGGCCATCTGCATCGGCCACAAGGGCGAGGACGTCTTCACCGGGGCCGACGACGCCGAGTGCATCGCCCGCGGGGTTTACGAGACTTACAAGGAGCGTAATCTGCGTTATTCGCAGGTCGTGCCTTTCACCATGACCGACGAGAAGAATTCCGGTACCAACCTGCCTGCGCAGATCGACATCTACGGTGGCAAGCCCGGTATGGAGTACGAGTTTCTCTTCATCACCAAGGGCGGCGGTTCGGCCAACAAGACATTCCTTTACCAGCAGACCAAGGCCCTGCTGAACGAGCAGTCGCTCACCAAGTTCATCACCGAGCATATCAAGGACCTCGGTACGTCGGCATGCCCGCCGTATCACCTGGCCCTTTGCATCGGCGGTACCTCGGCCGAAATGTGCCTCTCGACCGTCAAGAAAGCGTCGGCGGGTTACCTCGACGAGCTGCCCACTTCGGGCAACGAGGGCGGGCGTTGCTTCCGCGACCTCGAATGGGAGGAGAAGGTGCTGAAGATCTGCCGTCAGTCGGGCGTCGGCGCCCAGTTCGGCGGCAAGTACCTCGTGCACGACGTGCGGGTCATCCGCGCTCCGCGCCATGCCGCTTCGTGCCCCGTCGCCATCGGCGTAAGCTGTTCTGCCGACCGCAACATCAAGGCCAAGATTACCCCCGAGGGTATCTTCATCGAGGAGCTGGAGAAGAATCCGGCACGGTTCCTGCCCAAGGAGGCTCCGGCCATGTCGCCCGCCGTGGACATCGACCTCGACGAGGGGATGGACAAGGTGCGCGCCATCCTGACCAAGTACCCCATCAAGACGCGCCTGAACCTCAAGGGTACGCTGATCGTCGCCCGCGACATCGCCCATGCCCGCATCAAGCAGATGCTCGACGAGGGCAAGCCCATGCCGGAGTATTTCAAGAAGCATCCGGTCTACTACGCCGGTCCGGCCAAGACGCCCAGCGGCATGGCTTCGGGTTCGTTCGGCCCCACCACGGCCGGGCGTATGGACCCCTATGTCGACCTCTTCCAGAAGCACGGCGGGTCGTTGGTGATGGTCGCCAAGGGCAACCGTTCGCAGGAGGTCACCGACGCTTGCAAGGCCAACGGCGGCTTCTACCTCGGTTCTATCGGCGGTCCCGCGGCTATTCTGGCCAAGAATTCCATCAAGTCGGTCGAGGTGGTCGACTTCCCCGAGCTGGGCATGGAGGCCGTGCGCAAGATTTACGTCGAGGACTTCCCCGCCTTCATCATCGTCGATGACAAGGGCAACGATTTCTTCGCCGACTTCAAGCATTGAGATAATAACCGCGTGGAAATCACGTTGTAAGTTTCGATGAAAGGTTTTATTGCTAAGTTTCTGTGCGCGGCGTTCTGCGCGGTCGCTGCCCTGCCCGTCTTCGGGGCGGACAAGGTCGCGTTCGAGGTCTCCGCACCCTTGACGGTGGCCGTCGGCGAGGCGTTCCGCGTGGAGTTCGCGCTCAACGCCAATCCCGACAAGGATTCGTTCGTCGCCCCGTCGTTCGAGGGTTTCGACGTGCTGGCGGGTCCTGCCGTGTCGAAAGGGTCGTCGATCCAGATTGTCAACGGGTCGATGACCAAGAGCGTCAATTACACCATTACGTTCGTTCTCTTGCCGCAGTCGGCGGGCAATGTCACCGTCGGCCCCGCTGAAATCGCCGTCGACGGTACGGCTTACCGTACCCGGCCTTTGGCCATCGAGGTCGTCAGCGAGCCGGGCGGAGGTTCCGGCGCGGCACAGCCCAATGCCGACGCTTCCGCAGGGCGGCAGTCTCCGCAGCAGAGCGCCGAAAGCGCCGCCCGGCAGCAGATTGCCAAGGACGATATTTTGTTGCGGGCCATCGTTTCGCGGACTTCGGTTTACAAGGGCGAGCCTTTGCGCGTCACGTTCAAGCTCTACGAGCGCGTCACCGTGGTGGGTTATCAGGATGTCCGGTTCCCGTCGTTCAACGGGTTCTGGGCCCAGGAGCTCAATACCGACAACGCACGGCGGCAGCGCGAGACTTTCAACGGCAAGGTTTACGAAACGTTGGTCGCCCGCGAGTTCCTGCTCTACCCCCAGCAAGCTGGGACGCTCACCATCGACCCGGCCGAGTTGACCGCCATGGCGCAAGTCGTCGTTCAGAGCCGTCATGTCGATCCTTTCTTCGGCGGCGGGCACGACATCTACAACGTGCCGCGCAAGGTGCAGAGCCAGCGCGTCAGCGTGACTGTCAAACCTTTGCCCGCAGGGGCTCCCGCCAGCTTCAGCGGCGCCGTGGGTCATTTCAGCATGGAGACCGAGTTCCCCGACGCGCGGCTGGCGGCCAATTCCGCCGCTACGTGCCAGGTCCGGATTTCGGGTTCGGGCAACCTCACCTTCGTGCAGGCGCCCAAGCTCTCGCTGCCCGGTTCGTTCGAGCAGTACAACGTCAAGACCACCGAGTCCATCAACCCGTCGGCGGCCGGGATTTCCGGTTACCGGCAGTTCGACTATCCGTTCATCGCGCGGGCCGAGGGTACGTATGACATCGAGCCTGTCGAGTTCAGTTATTTCGATCCCTCGCGCATGGAGTACCGGACCTTGACATCCAAGCCGTTCACCCTCGAAGTCACGCCCGATGCCAACGGTGGCGGCGATGCCGTCGTCATGCAGGGCCGCGGCATGTCCAAGGAGGAGGTCCGGCTGTTGGGGCAGGACATCCGCTTCATCAAGCTGGGCGGTGCGCAGCTGCGTTCGCATCGGCAGCCGTTGCTTTTCAGCGGGCTTTATTGGGGCGTGCTCGCTTTCGTGTTGGTTTTCTTCGGAGCGGTTTATTTCGCCTTGCGCAAGCGTATCAAGGATTCGCAGAACGCGGTGCTCCTGCGGGGCCGGAGGGCCAGCAAAGTCGCCGTGCAGCGTTTCCGGGCTGCCCGTAAATACATGGAGCAGCAGGACCGCCATGCTTTCTACGAGGAGATGCTGCGGGCCTTGTGGGGTTATGTCAGCGACAAGCTCAATATTCCCGTGGCCAATCTTACCAAGGAGAATGTGCGCGAGGAGCTGCACAAGCGCGGGGTTCCGGCCGAGCAGTCGCAGCGTTTCACCTCCATTATCGCCCGTTGCGACGAGGCGCAGTATTCGCCCGCCGCTTCGGCCCGCATGAGCGACGTCTACGACGAGGGGGTCGACCTGGTTTCGCATATCGAGGCGATGGTCAAACGTAGATAGAAATGCGTATGAAACAGATTATATTGGTTTTGTGCCTTTTGGTGTCGGGCGTCGGCATGGTGTCGGCGCAGGAGACGGCCGACGTGCAGGCGCAGGAGCCCGCGGCGGCCGATGCTCCCGAGCAGTTGTGGGACGCCGCCAACACGGCTTATATCAACGGCGATTTCCGCGCTGCGGCCACGGCTTACGAGCAGCTGCTCGCACAAGGGTTCGTCTCCGTCAAGCTCTATTACAACCTTGCTAACGCTTATTTCAAGGAAAACCGGTTGGGCAAGGCGATTCTGTTTTATCATCGGGCGCTCCGGCTGGCTCCCGGCAACGACGACATCCGCTACAATCTGAGTGTCGCCGAGGCCCGCACGAAAGACAATATCGAGCGGATTCCCGAATTCTTCTTCGTCGGATGGATGCGTAGCGTGCGCCATACGATGGGCTGTGCGGCGTGGACCGTGCTTTCGCTCGTGCTGCTGGCCTGCGCGCTTGCGTTGTTCTTGCTCTACCTGCTTGCGCCGCGGCTTTCGCTCCGCAAAACAGGGTTCTATGGAACGCTTGTTGCCGGATTGCTGTTCGTCTGCGTTACGTGGTTCGCCGCGGCCGACCGCCGCGAGATGCTCGACGATTCGCAGGCCGTGGTGACGGCCGCTTCGGTCGCCGTCAAGAGTTCGCCCGACAAGTCGGCGACCGATTTGTTCGTCTTGCACGAGGGGACGGTCGTGCGGATTGCCGACCGTCTCGGCGAGTGGTGCGAGGTCGTCATCGACGACGGGAAGAAAGGGTGGTTGGAAAGCCGTAAAATCGAGGTCGTCTGATATGTCGAAGCTCTTGCAGGACGTGGTCGGCGAGTTGTCGAAACTGCCCGGAGTGGGGCGGCGCACCGCGTTGCGGCTGGCCATCCATATCTTGCGCATGGAGCCCGAATCGGTGGGCGACATGACCCGCAGCATCGACCGTTTCCGGCGCGAGGTCCGGTATTGCAGCCGTTGCAACAACCTCTCCGACGAGGAGGTGTGCCCTATCTGCGCCGACCGCGAGCGCGACCGTTCGACGGTCTGCGTCGTGGAGCAGGTCGCCGACGTGCTCTCCATCGAGAACACCCACCAGTACAAAGGGCTGTACCATGTGTTGGGCGGCGTCATTTCGCCCATGCAGGGCATCGCGCCCTCCGACCTCAAAATCGACCTCTTGTGCGACCGTATCGCGCAGGGGGAAATCAAGGAGGTGATTCTGGCCATTTCCACTTCGGTAGAGGGAGAAACCACGCTTTTCTACCTGATGAGCCGCCTGAGGCATTACCCCGGGGTCAAGGTCACGTCCATCGCCCGGGGCATCGGTTTCGGCGACGAGCTGGAGTATGTCGACGAGCTCACCATTACCCACGCGCTCTTGAACCGCCGCGAAGTAGAATAAAACGTGTCATTCTGAGCGTTAGCGAAGAATCTTAATTTAATAATATATAGTATCATGGATTTCGTTACCAATGAAAAGCTCACGATCGTCGGCGCGGCCGGCATGATCGGTTCCAACATGGCACAGACCGCGCTGATGATGCGGCTGACGCCCAACATCTGTCTTTACGACCCTTTTGCGCCCGCGTTGGAGGGCGTTGTCGAGGAGCTGCGCCACTGCGCGTTCGAGGGGGTGAACCTCACCTGGATCTCCGACATCGGCGATGCGCTCACCGGGGCCTCCTACGTCGTTTCGTCGGGCGGTGCCGCCCGCAAGGCCGGCATGACGCGCGAGGACCTTTTGAAAGGCAACGCCGAAATCGCAGCCCAGCTCGGTAAGGACATTCGGACTTATTGTCCCGACGTCAAGCATGTGGTCATCATCTTCAATCCCGCCGACATCACGGGTCTCGTTGCGTTGATTCACGGCGGTCTGCATCCGTCGCAGGTGTCGACCCTCGCGGCGCTCGATTCCACGCGTCTGCGTTCCGAGCTGGCCCAGTACTTCCATATTTCGCCCGACGAAATCCGCAACTGCCGCACTTACGGCGGTCACGGCGAGCAGATGGCCGTCTTCGCTTCCACCACGTTGGTGGCCGGGCGTCCGCTGTCGGAGCTCATCGGTCATGAAATGCCCGAGGACGACTGGCACGAGCTGCAGCAGCGCGTCATCCAGGGCGGCAAGCACATCATCGACTTGCGCGGCCGTTCGTCGTTCCAGAGCCCGGCTTACCTTTCGATTTGCATGATTGCCGCGGCCATGGGCGGCAAGGCGTTCACTTATCCCGCCGGGGTCTACGTCCACAACGACGAGTTCCGGCATATCCTCATGGCCATGGAGACTTCCATCGGTCCCAAGGGGGTCGAGTACAAGAACGTGCAGGGTACTCCCGAGGAGCACGCCAAGCTCACCGACAGCTATAACCACCTTTGCAAGCTCCGCGACGAGGTCATTTCGATGGGTATCATTCCGCCCGTCGACGAGTGGCACAAGGTCAATCCCCATCTGAAGTAGCGGACCGCCGCTTCGGAGATACGAAAGCCGCCCCGGCAAGGGCGGCTTTTTCGTGGTTGGAAATCCGGCTATTCGTCCGTGGCCTGCAACACCGCCCGCAGTTCTCCGTTGCAGAGCAGCATCAGCATCGGCCCGTCCATGTCGTAGTGGGTTGTTGTTGTGAGCGCTTCTACGAATTTCTGTTCTTGTTCCAACCCGGGGCAGGCCATGCGGGTTGTGCGGAGCGGCCCGATTTTCAGCGCCCGGGTTTCGTCGGTCGCGTAGTCGCCCGACAGCCGGTTGCAGGCTCCCGAGCCGCTTATCCGCCCCTCTTCGGGCGACAGCGTGACTGTGAAGGCGCCTTTTTCGGGCGGTACGTTCTGCCCGTAAAGTTGGACCAGCTGCCATGCGGTTCCCGTCAGCGGGCGGCGGTATTTCTTCTGATAGGCGTGGCAGTGGCACTCTCTGGTGTGGCTGCATCCGGCAGCCAGCGACGCCAGCAGAACCAGCGCAAGCATTCTTTTCATCGTTGCAGCGTTCGTTTATGCAGCAAATATACGGAATATTTCATACCTTTGTTTCTGTGTCTTTCCGAACGTTCAAAAACCAATATACCTTTATGAAAAAGATCATTGCTTCGCCTTTGGCGCCCAAAGCCGTGGGTCCTTATTCGCAGGCCGTCGAGGCCAACGGCGCACTCTATGTTTCGGGGCAGCTGCCCGTCGACGGTGCCACGGGTACGATGGCCGGGGACATTGCGGCCCAGACCCGGCAGTCGCTCACGAACCTGGGCCATATCCTCGCCGAGGCAGGTTACGGATTCGGCGACGTGGTGAAGACTACCGTGCTGTTGCAGCATATCTCCGACTTCGCCGCCATGAATGCCGTCTATGCCGAGTTCTTCACCGAGCGGATGCCTGCCCGCATCTGCTTCGAGGTTGCCGCGCTTCCGATGGGCGCTTTGGTCGAAATCGACGCCGTGGCCGTCAGATAGCCGTCTCTGTCAGCGGGTTCCGGATTTTGTAGATATTTTGTGGATAATTCGGGTGGCCGGAATTGGTTTTTTCGGCCGCAATGCGCCATCTTTGCAGAACCGGGTTTTCGGAAGAAACGATTAAAATATTGATATAGATACCATGTCCAAAAACATTCAGTCCCCGACGCCGCAGAAGGTCGACTACAACGACGCCGTCGCCGAATCGAAGGTCTATTTCGACGGCGACGATTTGGCCGCTACGGTGTGGGTCAGCAAGTACGCGCTCAAGGATTCGTTCGGCAACATCTACGAGAAGTCGCCCCGGCAGATGCACGAGCGCATCGCCCGCGAAATCGAGCGTATCGAGAAGAAGTATCCCAATCCCATGTCGGCCGACGAGGTCTTCGCCTTGCTCGACCACTTCCGCTACGTCATTCCGCAGGGCGGTCCCATGACCGGTATCGGCAACGATTTCCAGGTTGCGTCGCTCTCCAACTGCTTCGTCATCGGCCATAAGAATCCCGCTGATTCCTACGGCGGCATCTTCCGCATGGACGAGGAGCAGGTGCAGCTCATGAAGCGGCGCGGCGGCGTGGGCCACGACCTCTCGCACATCCGGCCCACGGGCAGTCCCGTGCTCAATTCGGCCCTCACTTCCACCGGTATCGTGCCTTTCATGGAGCGCTATTCCAACTCCACGCGCGAGGTGGCGCAGGACGGCCGCCGCGGGGCGTTGATGCTTTCGCTTTCCATCAAGCACCCCGACGCCGAGCGGTTCATCGACGCCAAGGTCGATACGGGCAAGGTCACGGGCGCCAACGTCTCCATCAAGATCGACGACGAGTTCATGCGCGCCGCCATCGCCGGGAAGAAGTACCACCAGCAGTTCCCCATCCACGCCGAGAAGCCCCGTTACGAGCAGCAGATCGACGCCCGGAAGTTGTGGGAGAAGATTATCCACAACGCATGGAAGTCGGCCGAGCCCGGCGTGCTGTTTTGGGATACCATCATCCGCGAGAGCGTGCCCGATTGTTATGCCGACGAAGGTTTCGTCACCGTGTCGACCAATCCGTGCGGCGAGATTCCGTTGTGTCCCTACGATTCGTGCCGTTTGTTGGCGCTGAACCTGCTCAGTTACGTCGACGAGCCTTTCACCAAGAAGGCTAAGTTCAACTTCGCCAAGTTCAGGCAGCATGTCGCCAAGGCCATGCGCATGATGGACGACATCATCGACCTGGAGTTGGAGAAAGTCGAGCTTATCATCGAGAAAATCGCCGCCGACCCGGAGGACGAGGACGTGCGCCGCGTCGAGCTGGAGCTGTGGAAGAAAATCCGCACCATGGCGCTCAAGGGGCGCCGTACCGGGTTGGGCATCACGGCCGAGGGCGACATGCTTGCGGCGCTCGGTCTGCGTTACGGTTCGGAGGAGGCCATCGCCTTTGCCGTCGAGGTGCAGAAAACGCTGGCCGTCGAGGCTTACCGCGCATCGGTCAAGATGGCCGGAGAGCGTGGTCCGTTCGCCGTCTACGATGCCGCCAAGGAGAAGAACAACCCCATGATTGCCCGCATCCGCGAGGCCGACCCCGGGCTTTACGCCGAGATGGTCGACAAGGGGCGCCGCAACATCGCCATGCTGACCATCGCTCCTACGGGTACCACGTCGCTCATGTCGCAGACCACTTCCGGCATCGAGCCCGTGTTCCGCACCGTCTACAAGCGGCGCCGCAAGATCAATCCCTCGGACCACGACACGCACGTCGATTTCGAGGACGAGACCGGCGAAAAGTTCCAGGAGTACAACGTCTACCACCACAATTTCGTCAAGTGGCTCGAAGCCAACGGCTACGACACCTCGAAGCTCGCTTCCATTTCCGACAGCGAGTTGCAGAAGTGGGTCGAGGCATCGCCTTATCACAAGGCCACGGCCAACGACATCGACTGGGTGGCCAAGGTCAAGATGCAGGGCGCCATCCAGAAGTGGGTCGACCATTCGATTTCCGTCACGGTCAACCTGCCCAACAATGTCTCCGAGGCGTTGGTTGCCGACGTCTACCGGACCGCGTGGGAGTGCGGCTGCAAGGGCGTCACCGTCTACCGCGACGGATGCCGCGAGGGCGTGCTGATTGAGAAAGGGGCCAAGTCCAAGCGCAAGTGCGAGGAGCACCCCGGACAGGCGCCCAAGCGTCCCAAGTCGATTCCCGCCGACATCGTGCGGTTCAAGAACGGTTCCGAGGATTGGATTGCGTTCGTCGGTTTGCAGGACGGCCGGCCTTACGAGGTCTTCACCGGCAAGATCGAGGAGGACGCCATGTACATTCCGCGTAAGATTACCAAGGGTTTCATCATCAAGGTGCGCGAGGAGGACGGTTCCAAGCGCTACGACTTCCAGTATAAGGACCGTTACGGTTACACCAACACCATCGGCGGCATCTCGCGTCTCTTCGACGAGGAGTTCTGGAATTACGCCAAGCTCATTTCGGGGGTTCTGCGTCACGGCATGCCCATCGAGAAAACCGTGTCGCTCATCGAGTCGCTGCACCTCGACAGCGAGTCCATCAATACGTGGAAAACGGGCGTCTGCCGGGCAATCAAGCAGTATATCGCCGACGGTACCAAGTCCAAGGGCAAGTGTCCTTCCTGCGGGCAGGAGAATATGGCCTACCAGAACGGGTGTCTCACCTGCATGTCGTGCGGTTATTCCAAGTGCGGTTGATGCCGCTTGCTGCCGGATTATGAAAAAGGGGCTGTCTGCGATTTGTCAGACAGCCCCTTTTCGGGTCAGCGGATAATTACCGCATGGACAATCCGTATGCCTGAGCGGCGGTTGATTTCTTCTTGCAGGGCTTCGCGTTGGCAGAACAGTTCCTGCCGCAGGACGCTCGATTGGATGCGCACATGCAGGATATGCCTTTCGAGCCGCAGTTCGGTCGTCAGGTCGGCGGCCCGGTCGCCCACGATGGCGCGCCAGGTATCGGGCAGTTTTCCCTCGGCTACCTTGGCCGCTATATGGGGGCGGCGGAAGAATTCTTCCAGCAGGTCGCCCATCAGCATGGTTTTCGTGCGTCTCATGCTTCGTCGGGAGCTTCGTTCGTCGGGCCGTGTTCCGATGCGATTTCGCCGTTTGCTACGGTGAACAGCGCATATTCGCCGCCTGCTTCGTCGAGGATGGATTTCAGCCGCGTCGGGTTGCAGTCGGTGATGAATATCTGGCCGAACGCTTCGTCCGACACCAGGCGGATAAGTTGTTCCACCCGTCCTGCGTCCAGCTTGTCGAACAGGTCGTCCAGCAGCAGAATCGGTTTTTCGCCGCACGCTTCGGCCACTACGGCATATTGGGCCAGTTTGAGCGTGATAAGAAACGATTTCTGCTGCCCCTGCGAGCCGTATTTGCGCAGCGGATAGCCGCCGATGCGCAGCGTCAGGTCGTCGCGGTGGATGCCCGAGGTCGTGTATTCGTTCACCAGGTCTTTTTGGCGGGCGGCACGCAGGATTTCATCGAAAGGCCGTTCGCCGAGCTCCGATTTGTAGTGCAGTTCCACTTCTTCGCGGTCGCCCGAGAGGATGCGGTAGTACTCCGCCACCACGGGTTGCAGCCGTTCGGCAAAGGCTTGGCGCGCGGCGTGTATCTTCGTGCCGTAGTCGGTCAGCTGGTCGTCGTAAATCGCCAGCATCGTTTCGTCGGGCTGCATCTTCAGCAGTCGGTTGCGCTCGGCCAATACTGCGTTATAGCGCATGACGTTCGCCAGGTAGGGGCGGTCCAGCTGCGAGATGCATGCGTTCAGGTAGCGGCGCCGTTCTTCGGCCGCATCGCTGATAAGCGCGTTGTCCGCAGGCGAAACGATGACCGCGGGCACCAGCCCCACATGGTCGGCCAGCCGTTCGTATTCCTTGCCGTTGCGTTTGAGCACCTTGCCTCCCTTGCGCGTGAAAGAGCAGACGATGCGTTCGTTCTTCTCCTCGTCCGAGACGTACTGGCCCTCGACCAGGAAGCCCTCTTCGCCGTGCCGGATGCTCTGCGTGTCGGTCATCGGCAGCGACGACTTGCACATCGACAGGTAGTATATCGCATCCATCACGTTGGTCTTGCCTGCGCCGTTGTCGCCCACTAAGCAGTTCACCCCGCGGCAGAATTCCAGTTCCTGCCGGGCGATGTTCTTGAAGTGGAGCAGCGATAGTTTTTTCAGACGCATGGGAATGGCGGTGTTTCGTGGGGCGAAGTTACAAAAAATCCCCGACACGGCCTTGTACATTGTGAATAGTTTCGTATCTTTGTCCGGATTGCTGCGGCCCGTCGCCGCTTCGCACGGATTACGAACTAACAATAGCATACATTATGGCAAATCAGCAGACTGCCGGGCAGGAATCGCTCGGCGAAGCAATGAACCGGACCGAGTCCTTCCTCGAGAAGCACGGCCGGACGATGTCTTATCTGATTCTCGCGCTGTTCGTCGTGGCGGCGCTGGTCTTCGGTTACCGGGCGCTTGTCGTCGCTCCGCGTGCCGAGAAGGCAGCGGCCTTGATCGCCGAGGCGCAGAACCGTTTCGAGCAGGAGACGCCCGATTACGAGCTGGCGCTTTTGGGCGATGACAGCGGCGCCGGATTCCTCGAGGTCATCGAGCGTTACGGGGCCACTCCGGCAGGCAACCTCGCCAAGCACTACGCCGGTATCTGCTACCTGCACATGGGCGATTTGGAGAACGCCGCCGCTTACCTGGCCAAGTTCTCGCCCGTCAAGGGGCTGCCCGGGCAAATCATCAACGCGCAGAATCTCGGTTTGCAGGGCGATGTCGCTGTCGAGCAGCAGGACTATGCCAAGGCTGCCAAGCTGTTCGCCAAGGCCGCCAAGGCTTCGGACAACAATTTGACGGCACCCCTGTACCTCTACAAGCAGGCGTTGGCCGAGCAGGCTGCGGGCAACCGCACGCAGGCCGCCGCTCTCTGCGAGCGTATTTTGGCCGACTACCCCATGTCCATGGAGGCCAGCCAGGCCGAGAAGCTGTTGGGCGGCGTAAACTGAACTGCGGATGGCAACCCGGAATCATAACCTTTCCAAATTCGACGCTCCGCTGCCGTCGGCCGCCGACATGCGCTTCGGCATCGTGGTGGCCGAATGGAACCGCGAGGTCACAGAGGCCTTGCTGGAAGGTGCTGTGCGTACCTTGCGGGCCGCCGGGTGTTCCGATCTGAACATTCAGATCAAGTACGTTCCCGGTACGTTCGAGCTGGCGTTGGGTGCCCAGTTCTTCGCCGAGTATACCGATGTCGATGCCGTCATCGTGCTCGGGTGCGTCGTGCAGGGCGATACGCGTCATTTCGATTTCATCTGCCAGGGCGTCACGCAGGGCATCACGCAGTTGCAGTTGCAGTGGAACATGCCCGTCGCGTTCGGCGTGCTGACCGTCAACGACATGCAGCAGGCCCTCGACCGTTGCGGCGGTCGTTTGGGCAACAAGGGCGACGAAGCCGCCGCTACGGCTATCAATATGGTGAAGTTGCAGGTCGAGATGGATGCCGCTTCGCCCGACCGCGAGCCCGACCGCCGCAACATCAATTAGACGGTCCGGAATCCCCGATAAAAAAGAGTTGTCTGTAAGCAGACAACTCTTTTTTGTGTTCGGCTCAGAATGCTCCCAAGTTATCCAGGAAGACAAGCAGCAGTACCGCCGGGCAGAGATAGCGCAGCAGGAAAACGAAGACTTTCCGGATGCGGAACGGCAAGTGTCCGTCGTTGGTGACCTGTGCTTCGAGCACTTTGCGATCGAGCCGCCAGCCGACAAATATGCAGGTAAAGAATCCGCCTGCCGGGAGCAGGATGTTGGCCGTCAGATAGTCCAGCGAATCGAAAAGGTTCAGCCCGCAGATTTTCCAGCCGCTCAGCACGCCCAGCGACAGCGATGCCAAGGCTGCCAATACCATCGTGGCTCCCGTCGTGGCCCATGCCGCGGCTTTGCGGCTCAGGTGCCATTCTTCGTGCATGTAAGCCGTGATGACTTCGTGCAGCGAAATCGTCGACGTGAGGGCCGCTACGATCAGTAGCAGGAAGAAAACCGACGACCAGACCATGCTCCACGGCATCCCGTTGAAGATTCCCGGCAGGGTGATGAATACCAGCGACGGCCCCGACGAGGGTTCGATGCCCACGCTGAAGACGGCCGGGAAGATGACGATTCCCGCCAGCAGAGCCACCAGCGTGTCCAGTATCGTCACGTTGAGGGCCGTGTGCCGCAGGTTGGTTTCGGGCTTGAAGTACGACGCATAGGTCACCATCGTTCCGATGCCGATGGAAAGCGAGAAGAACGCTTGTCCCAAGGCTGTCAGTACGGTTGCCGGGCCAATTTTCGAGAAGTCGGGTTTCAAGAAGAATTTCAGCCCCTCGGCTCCGTTGGGCATCAGCAGCGAGTGGATGGCCAGCGCAACCAAGATGACGAAAAGCAGCGGCATCAGTACCTTGGCCGAGCGTTCGATGCCCTTTTGTACTCCCAGCGCGATGATGAAGTGGGTCGCCAGGATGAACACCGATGTGTAGAGCAGCGGTCGCCACGGGTTGCCGATGAACCGCTCGAACATGGCCGTGTATTCTTCGGCCGTGGTGTAGCGAGCCAGTTCGCCCGTCACCGAGTGGACCATGTACTCCGCCGTCCAGCCCGAGACCACAAAATAAAAGCCCAGAATCAGGAATGCCGCCAGTACTCCGTTGTAGCCCAGGAAGCTCCATTTGCGGTCGAGTGCACGATAGGCGCCTACGGCGTTTTTGTGCGACGCGCGGCCTACCGAGAATTCGGCAATCATCAGCGGCAGTCCTATTATCAGTACGCACAGGATGTATATCGCCAGAAAGGCGCCGCCGCCGTTGTCTCCCGCTACGTAGGGAAAGCGCCAGATGTTGCCCAGCCCGACCGAGCTCCCCGCCGCAACCAGCACGGCGCTCAGTTTGCCGCCCAAGGTGGCCCGCTGCGTGTGTTTCATTCCGTTGATTTTTACCTAATCTATTCCTCTCGCTGCCGCAATTACTTCGGCCATCGCAAAATCTTCCGGGTAGTCGATGTCCAGCCCTTCGATGCGGTCCACCACCGCCATGTAGGGGTGGTCGCCTATGCGCCGATGCCGTTCGCACCATAGTTCGCGCGGAAAGATGAAAAACGCGCTCGTCTCTATGTAGACCGGTTCGAGGGTCTGCGTGCGGGGTACGTTATCCGGCGAGTAGTTCAGCGGTCGGCCTTCGTACCATGCGAACGTCTGTATCTTTTCCACGCTGAATGCCGAATCGAAAGTGCCCGTAAGTACTTTTTCCAGCGCGTCGTCTATCGTCTTCGGGCGGATGAAAGGCGAGGTCGCGTGGGCCAGTACATAGTAGTCGGCTTCCACTTCGGCCGTAAAGGCGTCGTATATTTCGCGGCCCAGCGTCGTGTCGCGGTCCAGTTCTTCGGCGCGTCGCAGCAACTTCACTCCCTCCGGCAGCAGCGGGCGGATTTCTTCGTTGCTGCAATAAACGTACACTTCGTCGATCCGTTCCGTGCGGAGCAGCGTTTCAAGGATGTGGCACATCAGCGGTTCGCCGCCTAATCGTCGCAGGTTCTTGCCCTCGACACGTTGGCTGTTCAGGCGGATGGGTACGAATGCTACGGTTTTCATCGGTTTATTGTACTAACAGGTTGCAGCCGCGGATTTCCGCATGGTCGATGCGGCCTTCCACCTCGAACGAGCTGTCGGGAAATACGCGTCCTGCGTCCTGTGTTTCGATAAATGCGCACGACCAGCGGTTGGCCAGGTCGGTTACGTTCAGTCCTCCGCGAGTGCCGGCAGGCAGCAGGTCGCGCGGGTCGTTGATGTCGCGGGCCGTTACCCGCATCCATGCCGGACAGTGGAAGCGGTTCCCGCCCTCGGAGTAGGCTTGCGAGGTGAGTTCCGCCATCCCGTATTCCGAGTGGATTTCTTGCACGCCGAATGCCGTGCAGAGTATCTTGTGGAATTCTTCTTTGGGCAGTTCTTCGCGGTAGCCTTTCATTCCGCCCGTTTCCATAATTATCGTGTCGGGTAGTTTCGGTGCATATTTTTCGGCAAGGTCCCATAGTGCATAGCTCACTCCCAGCAGGATTTTCGGTTTCGGGTCGGTAGCCATGTCGTGCAGCAGACGGTCGCAGTCGTCTAAATAGAAGCCGCCCGAGCCGCATTCTCTTATCAATCGGTCGGCCATGTAGACCAGCGATGAGCCTTGGCGGCGCAGGTAGTTCGGTAGCAGCGCGTACAGGCTCCAGCGCGACGGTTCGCCATAGAACGTCCGGAATGCCGTGCGGAATGTTCGTTCGTAGTGGGCCAGCGAGTGCATCGGGTGGCGTGACGGGGTCATTCCCGTCGTCGCGCTCGACGTGAAAACCGCCTCCGGTTTGTCGTCTCCGCAGTAGACGTCGTGGGTCTTGAATAGTTCTATCGGCAGATGCGGTATCTTTCCGTATTCGTCTACTTCCTCAGGATTTACTCCTATCAGCGACAGATATTCCCGATAGGGCGGGCATTTTTCCGCTTGTTTCCGGAATAGTTCCAGCGCCGCGCGTTCAAATTCCAGTTCGGTTTTTATGTCGAATATTTCGCACGCGTTGTTCATCGGTGGTTTTCTTTTAGAATCTGCCATTCGCCTGCCTTGGTTGCTCCGACGTGTTTGATGATTCCTTGTCGGGTGAGTTTCAGCAGTTGGTATTTGATGCTGTCTTCGGTGCGGTTCAGTAGTACGGCCAGTTCTCGGCGGGTTATTCTTGGGTTATTTTGTATCGCCGTCAGTATCTTTTCTTGGGTGTTTCTTGGGTTTTCTTGGGTGAAGTCATTAATTTCTCGGGTGTTTATTTCTTTTTCTTGGGTGATATGTTTTGTTTCTTGGGTGTTGCTTGGTATTTCTTGGGGGTATCTGGTTATTATAGGAATATCATGGTTGAATTCATGGACTATATCGTGAACTTCCAATTTGGGTATATCGGTGTCGACGGGATACGATGTTTCGTCCAGGGGTTTGCCTTGTCTCTTTTTCAGCGTCTTGAATATTTCTTCCAGCATGAAGTCTATGAAGATTCCGCTGTTGGCTTCGGCCGAGCTACGGTTGATGGCATCGTAGTAGCCTTGTTGGTTGGCATATACCATGTTTTCGATAGGCAAGTGCTCGAATACGGGATGTAGTTGGCCCAGTATCAGCGATTGCCATAGTCTTCCGGTTCGTCCGTTTCCGTCGCTGAACGGGTGGATGAACTCGAATTCGTAATGAAATACGCAGCTTTTAATCAGTAGGTGGTCATCCGCTTTTTTCAGCCACTCGAACAGATCGGCAATCAGCGTCGGAACTCGGTTTGCAGGCGGTGCTATGTGAATCGCTTTCGCTCCGGCGAATACTCCGACGCCGCTTTTGCGGAAATGCCCCGCATCGTCGGCCAGGGCTTCCATCATTACTCCGTGCGCTCGCAGTAGGTCTTTCACCGAGTAGGGGTCGAGTTGCGAGTAGAGGTTGTAGGTTTTGATGGCGTTCCTTACTTCTTGGATTTCGCGAATCGGTGCTACAACGTGTTTCCCGTCTATGATGTCGGTTATCTGGCTTTCCGTCAGTGTGTTCCCTTCAATGGCCAGCGAGCCTTGAATCGTCTTGATGCGGTTGATTTTCCGCAATAGCAGTGCATCGTCCTGTTCCATCCGGATAGCAAACCGTTCCACCATCGCCGATATTTCGGCAATGAGGTTGATGGCTCGGGTGGTTATTTTGAACGGTGGGGTGTACATGCGGAGCGTTTTTGCAGGTAGAGCGCGCAGGCGGTATGTCGTTTTGCAAAGATACAAGAAATTCATAATCGGCACGATTCTCCGATTATGAATTTCTCATACGTTGCGGTTGTCGAAAGGGGGTTATTTCTTTCCTTTCGGGGCAAGCATCATGTTCATCTTCTTGCCGTCCAGTTTGGGCATCATCTCTACTTTGGCTACTTCTTCAAGGTCGGTGGCAAAGCGCAGCAGCAGGATTTCGCCTTGCTCCTTGAATACGATCGAGCGGCCGCGGAAGAATACATAGGCCTTGACTTTCGAGCCTTCTTTCAGAAAGTTCGTCGCATGTTTCAGTTTGAAGTTGTAGTCATGGTCATCGGTTTGGGGTCCGAACCGGATTTCCTTGATCGTAACTTTCACCTGATTGGCTTTCAGTTCCTTGGCTTTCTTTTTTTGTTGATACAGGAATTTCTGATAGTCGGCAATCCGGCAGACGGGAGGGTCGGCTTTGGGCGAAATTTCGATCAGGTCCAATTCCATTTCGTCCGCAAGGCGCAGGGCTTCGCGGAGCGGAAGGACTTGCGGTTGTTCGATGTTTTCGCCTACCACACGTACTTCGGGGGCTGTTATCTCCGAGTTGATGCGGTGGGGATTTTCCTTGACAGGCGGACGGCGTCCGCCCATTGCCGGTTTCGGTCGGTTGTCCCCGGGGTTGAACGGCCTCGGCGGGAACGGTTTCGGTGCTGCGATAGTTGTATGTGTTTTTGGTTTGTGTTACAATGGGCCGCGGTTTTCGCCGCTTCCGTTATTCTCTCTTCAGTTTGTTGGCTTCCATTTCCGCTTTCACCTGGTCGGTTATGCGGTCTTTGAAGGTTTCCAGCGGCATCTGGCCTTGGTCTCCTTCGCCTTGGGCACGGACCGATACCAGGTTTTCCGCCGCTTCTTTTTCGCCTACAATCAGCAGATAGGGGATTCGTTTAAGTTCGTTGTCGCGGATTTTGCGGCCGATTTTCTCGTTGCGGTCGTCTATCTGCGCACGGATGTCGTGGGCGTTCAGATAGTCGGTTACCTTTTGCGCGTAGTCGTTGAACTTCTCCGAAATCGGCAGTACCACTACTTGGTCCGGCGACAGCCACAGCGGGAATTTGCCGCCCGTGTGTTCCAGCAGTACGGCTACGAAGCGTTCCATCGAGCCGAACGGCGCACGGTGAATCATAATCGGGCGATGTAGTTTGTCGTCCGCTCCCTTGTATGTCAGGTCGAAGCGTTCCGGCAGGTTGTAGTCTACTTGAATCGTGCCCAGCTGCCATTTGCGGCCTATGGCGTCTTTGACCATGAAGTCCAGTTTCGGGCCGTAGAAGGCTGCTTCGCCGTATTCCACTACCGTGTTCAGTCCTTTTTCCTTGGTCGCTTGCATGATCGCCGATTCGGCTTTTTCCCAGTTTTCGTCCGAGCCGATGTACTTTTCCGTGTTGTTCGGGTCGCGCAGCGAAATCTGTGCCGTATAGTTGTCGAATTTCAGCGTCTTGAAGATGTAGAGTACAATGTCGATTACGCGCTCGAATTCTTCCAGCAGTTGGTCCGGCCGTACGAACAGGTGCGCATCGTCTTGCGTGAATCCGCGTACGCGCGTCAGTCCGTGCAGTTCGCCCGATTGTTCATAGCGGTATACCGTTCCGAATTCCGCCAGTCTCACAGGCAGTTCCTTGTACGAGCGGGGTTTCGAGCGGTAGATTTCGCAGTGGTGCGGGCAGTTCATCGGTTTGAGCAGGTATTCTTCGCCCTCAATCGGGGTATGAATCGGTTGGAACGAGTCTTTGCCGTATTTTGCGTAGTGGCCCGACGTCACATAGAGTTCCTTGTTTCCGATGTGCGGCGTGATTACTTGTTGGTAGCCGTATTCTTTCTGTACTCCGCGCAGGAATTGTTCCAGACGGTCGCGCAGGGCGGCTCCTTTCGGCAGCCACAGCGGCAGGCCTTGGCCCACCCGTTGCGAGAACGTGAACAGTTCCAGGTCCTTGCCCAGTTTGCGGTGGTCGCGTTTCTTCGCTTCCTCCATCATCGCAAGGTATTCGTCCAGCATCGACTTCTTCGGGAACGCAATGCCGTAGATGCGGGTCAGCATCTTGTTCTTTTCGTTTCCGCGCCAGTAGGCTCCCGCCACCGAGGTCAGTTTTATCGCCTTGATGTAGCCCGTGTTCGGGATGTGCGGGCCGCGGCACAGGTCGGTGAACGAGCCGTTCGTGTAGAACGAAATCGTGCCGTCTTCCAGGTCGGTTATCAGTTCGACTTTATAGGGGTCGCCTTTTTCCGTGAAATTTTTCAGGGCTTCGGCTTTCGGGACTTCGCGGCGCACCAGTTCTTCCTTGTTGCGCGCAAGTTCCTGCATCTTTTGTTCTATCTTTTCCAGGTCGGCTTCCGTTATCGGCGCCGGGCTGTCCACGTCGTAGTAGAAGCCGTTTTCGATGGCCGGGCCTATGCCGAATTTGATGCCCGGATAGAGGGCTTCCAGCGCTTCGGCCAGCAGGTGCGACGACGTGTGCCAGAATGCGTGTTTGCCTTCGGCGTCGTCCCATTTGTAGAATCGGACCGAAGCGTCTTCTTCGATCGGGCGCGTCATGTCGACCGTCGCGCCGTTTACCGAGGCGGCCAGAGAGTCGGCAGCTAAACGAGGGCTGATGCTCTCCGCGATTCGGTAGGCCGTTGTTCCCTTTTCGTACTCGCGCGCCGAGCCGTCGGGAAAGGTGATTTTGATCATTTTCGTATCGGTTTGGTTTCGGGCCGTCGGCGCTTCCACAATTACGAGACGGAATACGCCTTGGGTTGTCCGTTTTTACGTTGCAAAGTTATAATATTCTTCCGATTTCGGGCACGTTCGCGCGCTTTTTCTCGTCTCGGCAGGGCTTGAATTCGGTTCGGTTTTTTGAATCGTTCATGTTCGCGCCGCTTTTCTCCTCAGCATCGCCCGAACATGTAACGTCTTATTCTTCGCGTTCCGCCCGGCCTGTTTCCCGCCCCGGGTTGTCGCGGTGGCCGCGTTCGCGTTCCGCATGGGGCAGCGGGTTCGCCGTCCAGGCAGCCCAGGCTCGGCGGTGTCCTGTGATGTCGATGGCCGTGTAAATCGCGTTGCGCATCGACTGCGGGTCGGCTTTGTCTTGTCCAGCTATGTCGAACGCCGTTCCGTGGTCGGGCGACGTGCGGATCGCTCCAAGGCCCGCCGTGAAGTTCACTCCGTCCGGCGACAGGCTCTTGAACGGCGCCAGCCCTTGGTCGTGGTACATCGCCAAGATGCCGTCATAGCGCGTGTAGCCGCCTCCCGCAAACAGACCGTCGGCCGCAAACGGACCGAATGCCAATATGCCTTTGCCATAGGCTTCTACTATCGCCGGTTTGATGATTCCCGTCTCTTCCGTGCCCAGCAGACCGCCGTCTCCCGCATGAGGATTCAGCGCCATGACCGCTATCCGGGGTTCTACTATCCCGAAATCTTCGATAAGCGTGCGGCGCATTGTCTCCAGGTCGCGGACGATTTTTTCTTTCGTGATGTTGCGGCTGATTTCCGAGACCGGGATGTGTTTGGTCACCAGTCCGATGCGCAGTATTTCGCTGCACATGATCATCAGCGGTTCCCCGCCCAGTTCGGCACCCAGATATTCCGTGTGGCCCGTGTGGCGGAATTCGTCGCTCTGTACCGTCTCTTTGTCGAACGGTGCTGTCACCAAGGCGTCCAGATAGCCCTCCTTGAGGTCTTGCATCGCACGGCGCAGTGCTTCCACTGCTGCCCGGCCTGCTTCGGGCGTCGCCTGCCCCGGTTCTATGCGTTCCGTTTCTCCGCAGTCCACTATGCTGATTTTGCCGCGGCGGGCTTCATGGGCCGATGTAACCGCGTGAAACGTCGTCTCGGTCGGTTCCGCCAGCGTCTTGCGGTAGTAGTCCGCCGCTTTGGCCGAGCCGTAGACGACCGGAGTGCAGACTTCGGTCATGCGGGTGTCCGCCAGCGCTTTGAGTATGATTTCCCAGCCGATTCCGTTCGGGTCGCCCTGAGTGATTCCTATCTTGAGTTTGTGTTCCGACATGGTCGTTCGTTTTTCTCAACAAATATACGATAACCCGCTCGCAATGCCAAATTTATCGGTTGTTTTCGTGTCGGTTTTCTCATCCCGGCACAGCCTTGGCCTGTGCGTGTCATTTTGAGTGCAGCGAAGAATCTAAGTCTGTTTCGGTTTCGCGGTTCTTCTTCTGAATTCAGCGCATACCACTCCCGTCGCCATCGCCACATTGAGCGATTCCGAGCCCCGGCGGTCGGCCGGGTAGGGTGGGATGAACAGTTTGCGGGTCACCGTCCGGGCCGTCGCTTCCGTCACCCCGCGGCCTTCGTTGCCCATCACAATGATTCCCGTCGGCGTCAGCGGCGTGTCGTAGAGGTTTTCGCCCTCCAGGAAAGTGCCGTAGATTTCCGTGCCCCGTTTCGCAGCTTCGCTTAGGAACTGCGGCAGGTTCGTGTAGTGGACCCGTACCCGCAGAATCGCTCCCATCGTCGCCTGCACCACCTTGGGGTTGAAGCAGTCGGCCGAGTTTTCCGAGCAGACGATGTCGGTTATCCCGAACCAGTCCGCCAGCCGGACGATGGTCCCCAAATTGCCGGGGTTCTGTACTTCGTCCAGCGCCAGCACCAGTTCTTCGTCTGCATGTACCGTTCCGAGGTCATGGCGGGGTATCTCCACCAGCGCCAGCGAGTTGTTGGCCGTCTTCAGCAGCGACAGCCGTTCCATGTCATGCGGGCTTACCGTCTCCACTTCCGGTCCCTCGAACACTCCTTCCAGCGCAAATATCTTGCGGATTCGCAGGCGTGAGGCGCGCAGTTCGCTTACGAGTTTTTCGCCCTCGGCCACGAACAGCCCGTGTTCCGTCCGGCCCCGTTTGTCGGCCAGCGCCCGGACCAGTTGTATCTCTGCTTTCGTCATCGGTTTTTGTCAGCCCCGCTGTCGGGGCGTCTCTTTTCTATCATGAACGTGCTTCCCTCGACGGCTGGGTAGGTCTCCGGGAATAGTTCGCGGGCTTCGTCGACCAGCACCTGTTCGTCCTTGTAGCGCGACGAGTAGTGGCCGATTATCAGTCGTCCGGCTCCCGCCCGCAGCGCTGCTTTGGCCGCATCTTCCGTCGTCGAGTGGCCCCGTTGCCGGGCCGTCTTGCGTTCGGCCGCCGCATAGGTCGCTTCGTGGTACATCAGGTCCGCTCCCGCCGCCAGTTCCGCCGCCTTGGCCGAGTAGGCCGTGTCCGACAGATAGGCATAGGTTCGCGGCCGGTAGGGCAGGTAGGTCAGTTCTTCGTTCGGAATCGTCTCGCCCGTGTCGAGCGTCACCGCTTCGCCCCGTTTCGCCGCCGCAATCTGCGCAATCGTAAGGCCGTATTTCGCAATCTTGAATTTGTCGACGTTCAGCGGCGGTGTTTTCTCGTGGAACAGATAGCCCGCCGTCGCTATCCGGTGGCGCAGCGGAATGCTCCACACTTCGAGCGTCCGGTTTTCCAGCAGCAGCGTGTGCTCCGTCGTCCGTACTTCGTGCCACTCCGTTTCGTAGGGCAGGTCGCTGTCGAAATAGCGCAGGTGGGCGGTCAGTATTTCGCCCAGCGGCGCCGGGGCATAAATCGGCAGCGGCGTGCGGCGGCCGTAGAGGCCCAGCGTCGAGAGCAGCGGGAACAGTCCGTACACATGGTCGCCGTGCAGGTGCGATATGAATACGGCCCGCAGTTTCAGCGGGTTGATGCCCGCGCGCGCCATCTGTTGTTGGGTCCCTTCGCCCGCATCGACCAGGTAGTGCTGTTCGTGTATGTTCACCACCTGCGCCGACGGGTGGCGCGTGGCGGTCGGTTTGGCCGACGACGACCCCAGTATGGTGACTGCGAAGCTCACCCGTCGCATTTATCTCAGCAGAAACCGTTCGCAGTCCAGCGCCGCCACGCAGCCCGAGCCCGCCGCCGTGATGGCTTGGCGGTAGTGGGGGTCTTTCACGTCGCCCGCCGCGAATACTCCTTCGATGTTCGTCTTCGACGTTCCGGCTTCTACCTTTATATATCCCTCGGTATCCAGTTCCAGCTGGTCCGCAAAAAGTTCCGTGTTCGGATGGTGGCCTATCGCCAGGAAGAATCCCGCTATGTCTATCTTCGTCTCCGTGCCGTCGTTCTTGCGCAGCAGGGCTCCCGTCACGCCCGTTTCGTCGCCCAGCACTTCGGCCGTGTTGTGCTCGAAGAGCACTTCGATGTTGGGGGTGTTGAATACCCGTTCCTGCATCGCTTTCGAGGCCCGCAGATAGGGTTTGCGGACTATCATGTAGACTTTGCGGCAGAGCGACGCCAGGTAGGTCGCTTCTTCGCAGGCCGTGTCGCCGCCGCCCACTACCGCCACGTCTTTCTTGCGGTAGAAAAAGCCGTCGCACGTGGCGCAGGCGCTCACCCCTTGGCCGCGGTATTTCGTCTCCGAGGGGAGCCCCAGGTATTTCGCCGTCGCGCCCGTCGCTATGATGATGCTTTCGGCTTCGATTTCTTTCGTCCCGTCCACTACGATGTGGAACGGCCTCGACGACAGGTCCGCCGTCGTTATCGTGCCCGTGCGGATTTCGGTTCCGAAGCGTTCGGCTTGTTTGCGCAGGTCGGCCATCAGCTGGTTGCCGTCCACTCCCTCCGGATAGCCCGGGAAGTTCTCCACTTCGGTCGTCGTCGTCAGTTGGCCGCCCGGTTCGATGCCTTCGTAGAGCACCGGTCCGAGGTTGGCCCGCGACGTGTAGATGGCCGCGGTGTAGCCCGCAGGGCCGCTGCCTATTATCAGTACCTTGATTCTTTCGGGTTCCATATTTTCGTCGTTTTGTTTTGTGTTCGATTTTCGCAGGTTTTTCCGTCACGGCAGCCCGAATAGGTTCGGTTCTGCACTCCGCGTACCGCAAACGTTTCCTATTTCAGCCCTCTCACCGCCCGGTAGTCCGCCCGGATTTCCGTTTCGTCTTCGCTGTCGGCTCCGTAGCTCACCGCCAGCGCCAGGGAGCAGTCGCGGTCGCGGTCGGCGTCGGTCGTGCGGCGCATCGCGGCGTGGGCGTTGCGGCCCGCTTCGATGGCTTCCCGGATCTCTTCGGCCGTGGGGGTGTGGCCCAGCAGCGACGCATAGATCTGTTCGGCCCAGCTGCGGGCGTATGTTCCATAGTGTACATGGAATACCCGGAACCGGTTGTCGATTTCTTCCAGGGTCCGCAGCGCGCCCGTTTCTATGTCGTCCGCTATCGCTTCCGTCTCGCGTTTGGTGATGTATTGGCCCGCCACGTCTATCCAGCGGCCCGTTCCGTCGTAGCGGGGGTCGGGTGTTCCGCCGTCCAGCATCGCGCCCAGCGCCGCTACGATGGCTTTGTCATAGAGTTTGATGCCGCGTTGCAGGGCCGTCGCGCGGACCACCGTCTTGCCGTAGGCGTATTGTCCCGCCGCCGGGTCTTGGTCGCGCAGCATGTGGAGCGTGTCTACGGCCCGCAGCATCGTTCCCGTCACGCAGGGGTTGTGTTCTTCAAAGTTTATCACGTCGCGGCCTACCGTCCGGCGGTCGCGGGCGGGCCATTTTTCCAGGTCGCGCACCGTGCCGTAGCTCGTCAGGTTGGCTCCCGGCAGCAGGTGGGAGCGGCCCTCCTTTTCCATCAGGTAGGAGTAGGGGAATATCGCCGTGTCGTGGTGGTCGGCGTGGTTTCCTTTGACCATCGTGAAGGCTCCTTCGATGGCGGGCGACATGATATAGGCGCCGCTTGCAAATTTGCAGCCGCGCAGGTGCACCGCCTGGTGTACGGCTCCGCTCTTGAACAGGTGGTTGCTTTGGTTCGAGCCGCTGCCCGCGTTGAAGAACGAGAACATGCCCGCTATCAGCAGCGACGATTTGTGGTGCGATACCGTGTAGGGGCCTGCGAATATCGACGCTGCTTCGCCGTTTTCGCAGTGGCAGTTGGCGAAGAACAGCGATTCCGCCGCCGTGAATCCCTTGTCGAGACGGCAGCTTTCGCCCACAAAGCAGCGTTCCAGCGTCGTTCCGTTGTCTATTCGCGCGTTTTCCGCCGCTATGAAGTCGTAGGCTTTCACGTCCGGGCCTATCCGCGTTCCGTCGCACAGCGTCCCGTTTTCCAGTATCGACGCCCCGTCTATTTCCACGCCGTCGCCCAGCCGGGTTTCGCGGATGAACCGGGCGCCTCTTATGCGGCAGTCGCGGCCCGTCTCGCCCGTCTCCGACGCCCGGGTTTCGGCGTAGTCGCCGATGATTTTTTCCAGCGTTTCTATAAGTTTCGGCCGATGGCGGTAGACTGCCAGCAGGTAGGCGGTTTGCGCCGACAGTCGGTCGCAGATGGCTACCGCCCGGCCGCCGCATTCGTTCATCGTCGCCGCTTTCACTCCGTTTCCGAAGGTCGTCCGGCGGCGGCATTCCAGCGCCGTCACGTCTTCGACCAGCGTGCCCGGGCCTATCCGGTAGTTCTTCACCCGCGAGCGGACAATGCGGGCTCCCTCTCCGATTTCCACACGCCCTTCCAGTCGGCTCCGTTCTACTTGCGCCGGGTCGAAGCCTTCGCTTACAGCGATTTGCGACCAGTCTTCGGCCGTCGTGCCGTTTTTTTCCGCTGCCGCGATTTCCGCCGCGGTCATCTTTCTCAGTCGGGACATTCGTGTGGTTTGATTCGTGCAAATATAGCGATTCGTCGTCAATAAAAAAAGATGAAAGGTTTTTCCTCTCATCTTTTTCTTTCGGGCTCCGGCCCGTCTTCGTGTGTTTAGTGGCAGTTGCAGTGGCCGTCGTGTTCGTGGCCGCCGCAGCCGCAGTCGTCATGGCCGCATTCGCCGCCGCAGTCGTGGTCTCCTCCGCACGAGCCGCACGAGCAGTGGCTTTGCAGGTCTTCGGGCGTCACGTCGCGCACGGTCACCACTTCCACCTCGAAGTTCAGCGTCTTGCCCGCCATCGGGTGGTTGAAGTCCATCTTCACCGTTTCGTCGCCCACTTCTTTCACCACGCCCATCATGCGGTTGCCCTGGGCGTCGCTCATCGGTACCTGCGAGCCCTCGAACAGGATGTCTTCGGCTACCTTTCCGTCCACCATGAATATGTTTTTCGGCAGGTCCACCACCGCTTCGGCCATGTATTCGCCGTATCCGTCCTTGGGTTCCAGCGTGAACGTCACTTTCTCGCCCGGTTCCTTGCCTTCGATAGCCGCCTCGAATTTCGGCAGCAGCATCCCCGTTCCGAAGATGAATTCGAGGGGTTGTCCCGGGCGCGACTGGTCGGCGATTTGTCCGTCTACGGTCAGTTTGTAGTCCACACCGACCATCTTGTTTTGTTCTGCTTTCATTGCTTTTCGGTTTTTTAGGTCGCAAAGGTAGTCCAAATTCCTCCGCTTTCAAAATTTATTCCACATTCACACAGCACAGGTTCCGGTCTCCGTAGCCGTTGTCTATCTTCGTCACATGGGGATAGAATTTCGCTTCGCGCACCCACGCCAGCGGGTAGGCCGCTTCTTCGCGCGTGTAGGGGTGGGTCCAGTCGCCCGCCAGTTCTTCGGCCGTGTGCGGAGCGTTCACCACTACGTTGTCCGCTTCGCCCGCCGCCGCTTCGCATTCGCGTTTGATTCGTACCAGCGCTTCCACGAAGCGGTCCATCTCTGCCTTGGGTTCCGATTCCGTAGGTTCCACCATCAGCGTCTCGTGTACCGGGAACGAGAGGGTCGGAGCATGGAATCCGTAGTCCATCAGGCGGTGGGCTATGTCGCCGCAGTCGATGTTGTAGTCTTTCTTGAAGTTCGTCAGGTCAAGGATCATTTCGTGGCCCACACGGCCCGTTTCGCCCGTGTAGTAGGTCCGGTATTCGGGCGCCAGTGCCGACGACATGTAGTTCGCGTTCACGATGGCCATTTCCGTCGCACGGCGCAGTCCTTCGCCGCCCAGCATCCGGATGTAGCCGTAGGTGATCGGCAGCAGCATCGCCGAGCCCCAGGGGGCCGACGCCACCGCCGTGATGCCTTCTTCGCCGCCCGTCGGCATCACCGGGTGCGAGGGCAGGAACGTCCGCAGGTGTTCCGCCACGCAGATCGGGCCTACGCCCGGTCCGCCGCCGCCGTGGGGCATCGCAAAGGTCTTGTGCAGGTTCAGGTGGCACACGTCTGCGCCTATGTAGCCCGGGTTCGTCAGACCCACCTGCGCGTTCATGTTCGCCCCGTCCATGTAAACTTGGCCGCCTGCGTCGTGTACAATTTCCACGATGTCGCGGATGCGGCTCTCGAATACGCCGTGCGTCGAGGGGTAGGTCACCATCAGGCCGCATAGTTCCGAGGCGTGTTCTTTCGCCTTGGCTTCCAGGTCCGTTACGTCGATGTTGCCTTTTTCGTCGCACGCTACCGTCACGATTTTCATTCCCGCCATCGCCGCCGACGCCGGGTTCGTGCCGTGGGCCGAGGCCGGTATGAGTACGATGTTGCGGTAGCCTTGGCCGCGGCTTTGGTGGTAGGCCCGGATGACCATCAGTCCCGCGTATTCGCCTGCCGCGCCCGAGTTGGGTTGCAGCGAGCAGGCCGCCAGCCCCGTTATCGTCGCCAGGTCTTGTTCCAGTTCGCGGATCAGTTGCATGTAGCCCTCGGCTTGGTCCGCCGGGGCAAATGGGTGCATGTTCTGGAACCCCGCCAGCGACAGCGGTTGCATCAGCGCCGCCGCGTTGAGTTTCATCGTGCACGAGCCCAGCGAAATCATCGAGTTAGCCAGCGATATGTCGCGCAGTTCCAGTTTCTTGATGTAGCGCATCAGCGCGCTCTCCGAGCGGTAGCTGTTGAAGACGGGTTCTTGCAGATAGGCGGTCGTGCGGCGCAGCGTCGGCGGCAGGGCGTTATCCGTGGCGGGTTTTACCGCCTTGACCCGTTTGCCCTTGGCTGCGGCAAAGATGCGCACCACTTCCTCGATTTCCGCCGCCGTCGTCACTTCGTCGAACGACATGCGCACCGTTCCTTCCGTCGGATAGTAGAAGTTGATGCCGCATTCCAGCGCCAGCGATTGTACTACGGCCGCTTCCGCTTCCGTTTCCAGCGTGTCGAAGAATTCCCGCGACGTCAGTTTGTAGTCCAGCGCTTCCAGCGCCCGGGCTGCCGTCACCGCGGCCCGGTGGGCCGTTTCCGCCGCTCGGCGCAGTCTCTCCGGTCCGTTGTACACGCAGTAGAAGCCCGCCATCGAGGCCATCAGCGCCGACGCCGTGCAGATGTTCGACGTCGCGCGTTCGCGTTTGATGTGCTGTTCGCGCATCTGGAGCGCCATGCGCAGGGCCTTGTTGCCCAGGCGGTCTACCGATACGCCGATTATCCGGCCCGGCATGTTGCGCTTGTAGGCTTCGCGCGTGGTCATGTAGCCCGCACCCGGGCCGCCCAGCCCCATCGGCAGTCCCAGTCTCTGGGCCGAGCCCACCGCGATGTCGGCGCCCCATTCGCCCGGAGCTTTCAGCAGCGCCAGCGCCAGCAGGTCCGCCACGGCCGTCACCAGTGCTCCCTTGGCATGGGCCGCCGCCGCGAAGTCCGTGTAGTCGCGCAGCGAACCGTCAGCCGCAGGGTATTGTATTATCGCGCCGAATTCGCGGCCCGTGAATTCATATTGGTCGTAGTCGTCTACGATCAGTTCGATGCCGAACGGTTCGCTGCGCGTCAGCAGCAGGTCCAGCGTCTGCGGGAATATGTTGCGGTCTACGAACAGTTGGTTGCGGCCTTCTTTCACCGCTTCGCGCGTGCGCAGCGAGTACATCATCGCCATCGCTTCGGCCGCCGCCGTGCCTTCGTCCAGCAGCGAGCAGTTGCCGATTTCCATGCCCGTCAGCGAGATGACCGCGGTCTGGAAGTTCAGCAGCGCTTCCAGGCGGCCCTGCGAGATTTCCGCTTGATAGGGGGTGTACGAGGTGTACCACGCCGGATTCTCGAATACGTTGCGCGTTATCGCCGCCGGCACGGCCGTCGGGTAGTAGCCCATGCCGATGAACGAGCGCAGCGGGCGGTTGCGGTCGGCCAGCGCCCGGATGTGGGCCGCAAATTCGTATTCGCTCATCCCCTCGGGCAGGGCCAGCGGTTTCTTCAGGCGGATCGAGGAGGGTATGACCTGTCCGATCAGTTCGTCTACCGTCTTCACTCCTATGGTCCGGAGCATTTCGCTCAGTTCCTTTTCATTGCTGACGCCGATGTGGCGTGCGGAAAAATTGTCGAACATATTTTAGCAAGGGTTTGATGTCATAATCAAGGTGAAAAGTTAAAGGTGAAAGGTGGGAGGGCTTTCATCGGCGCTTGCCATACTTTTCACCTTTCGCTTCGCATGTTTCGCTTAGTATTTGAAGCTGCTCCCGCCGATGAATTCCCGCAGAATCGACGTCGGCGGGATTTCGTCGGGCGGTATCGGGATGAAGTTGTCCAGGAATTTCAGCATCCGCCGTGCTTCGTCGTATTCCGCCACCGTGTCCGGTACTTCGCGCAGCATCTTCTCCGCATAGGGGCGCAGGACCGATATTTCGTAGAACAGCGACGAGTTGAGCATCACGTCCGCGTTTTCTTGGTACGGGAATATGTGTTTTTCTTCGCCGCGTCTCACGCTCGCCCAGCGGCCCAGGGTCGCCAGCGCGTCGGCGCCGCGTTGTTCGTGGTCGCGGACCAGGCGGCGCAGCAGGCGGTTGTCCGTCGTCGATATGCGCGTCAGGTTGTCCATCGCCACCGACGTGAAGCACGAGATGTAGATGCGGAATTTCTGCGCGTCCGGTATCGAGGGGGTCAGCCGCGGGTTCAGTCCGTGTATGCCTTCGATGATCAGTATCGACCTCTCGTCCAGCGTCAGCGGCGTTTCGTGTTTCGTCCGCTTGCCCGTGATGAAGTCGTAGCGCGGGATGTCGATGCTCTCGCCCGCCATCAGACGGCGCAGATGGTCGTTGAAGAGTTCCAGGTCGATGGCTTCCAGCGCTTCGTAGTCGTATTCGCCGTGTTCGTCGCGCGGGGTCTTTTCGCGTTCCACAAAATAGTCGTCCAGCGAAATCATCACCGGCTTTAGTCCCAGTACGCCTAATTGGATGCCCAGCCGCTTCGCCGAGGTCGTCTTGCCGCTCGACGAGGGGCCCGAAATCAGTACCATCCGCGTTCCGCGCCTTAGGTTCGCTTCGTAGATTTCGTCGGCCACCCACGCAAATTTGCGTTCATGGAACGCTTCGGCCAGTTTGATCATGCCTCCCGCATCGCCCGCCAGTACTTTCGAGTTCACGGCTCCCACGGTCGGCACGCCCATGATTTCCACCCACGATTGGTATTCGCGGAATATGCCGAACATCTTTTCCTGGTAGTAGTCCGTGTGTATGCGGTCCGGGGCTGTGCGGAGCGGCAGCGCCAGGTAGAATCCGTTGTAGTAGGGTTCTATCCCGAACAGGCCTATGTAGCCCGTCGAGGGGGCCAGCGCTCCGTAGAAGTAGCCCACCGTTTCGCCCAGCGTGTAGTATTCGCTGTAAAGCCGCGGGCGCGTGTCCAGCAGTTCTATTTTGTCCGCGTAGCCCGATTCGGCATAGCGGTTGCGCACTTCCGTCGTCAGGGCCCGCGTGCGGCGTATCGGCAGGTCGGCCCTGACGATTTCGTGCATCCGGCGGCGCAGTGCTTCGGCTTCTTCCGTCCCGATTTCGTCCGTGCCTTCGATTTCGCAGTAGAATCCGCTGCGGCCCAGCGAGTGGCGGATGTGGAGCGTCCGGCCCGGGTAGAGGTCGCCCACGGCTTTTTGCAGGATGAACCACGCCGTGCGTTGGTAGACCCTTATGCCTGCGAACGATGTGACGTCTACGAACCGCACCGTCACCGGGGTGTATATCCGGTAGTCGAGTTCCTTGATGCGGTTGTTCACTTCGGCCGCCAGAAACGGGTGGCGGCCCGGGGCGAGGCGTGCGGCCAGTTCCGAGAGCGGGGTGCCCGCCGCGACTTCGGTTTCGCCGCCGAGGTTGTCGCAGACTATGCGGATGGTGTCGGCCATGGGTAGGTGCGGATTATTCATTGTTACAGCATGTAAAGATAGAAATTATTTCGTAATTTTGGCCATCGCAAACCAATATTGACCACAATACTGCAAATATGAGACATTTCTTCCGTTCGTGTTTTTTCGCGGTCTTCTTTTTCGCGGCGGCTTGCGCTCCGCGCGAGCGGACGCTCGTCGTCCTCTCTACCAACGACATGCACGCCAAAATCCAGCGTTTCCCGTTGTTGGCCGCCGCCGTCCAGGCATGCCGCGATACGACCGATTTGGTTTTGCTCGTCGACGCGGGCGACCGTTGGACCGGCAACGCTTTCGTCGACAAGGTTCCCGCTCCCGGCAAGCCCATCATCGAGTTGATGAACCGCCTGCATTACGACGTCGCTACGTTCGGCAACCACGAGTTCGACCACGGGCAGGTTTACCTCGGCCGGATGCTCGACAGTATGGAGTTCGAGGTCGTCAGCGCCAACATCTTCTCCGATACCCTCACTTTTCCCCAGCCCGCTCCCTATGCCGTTTTCCGGCGCGGCGGGGTCCGTATCGGGGTCATCGGCGCCGTCACCAATTACGAGGGGCCCGGCCATCCGGCCGGCAACCGTTCGTCGTTCGTCGGGCTCGCCTTTCCCGACCCGCAGGCCGAAGCCGTCAAGTATGCCGCTATCCTGCGGCCCAAGGTCGATGTGCTGATTCTCCTTTCCCACATGGGCGACGACCGTGACATGGAGCTGCTCGGCAAGACCCAGTTGTTCGATTTGGTTATAGGAGGTCATACCCATGTCGTTCTCGATACGCTTATCAACGGTACTTTGCTCACCCAGACCGGCAAGAATCTGAAGAACCTCGGCGTCTCCACCGTCCGGCTGCGGGGGCATAAGGTCCAGAGCGTCGATTTCCGCGTGGTGCCGCTGGACGATTATGCGCCCGACGCCGCGTTCGCTGCCCAAGTCGAGGGTTATTACGCCGATGCCGAACTCAACAGGTCCATCGGCAGTTTCGCTGCCAGGGCCGACAAGGCCGGGCTTGCCAACTGGATGGCCGAAGCCATTGCCGACGAGGCCGACGCCGACATAGGCGTGTACCATGTCGGCGGCGTGCGGCTCGACGCCATTCCCGCGGGCGACGTCAGCCGGGCGCGTATCTACGATTTGGAGCCTTTCGGCACCCGCATCGCCACCATGAAGATGACCCCCGGGCAGATTCGTCGCATGATCGTCACCAAGTATAACGAGCCCACCCGCGAGGGGCACCGGCTCGATTTGATTCTCACCACGCCTTACACCATCCTCGTCGACGAATCCGACCGGGCTTTCGACGTGCGGTTCCCCGAGCTGCGCGAGGGCAGGGTTTACAGGCTCGCTTCGAGCGATTATATTTTCAAGAATTACCAGGGGCTCGAATATGACGGCGGGGCCATCCTCGACGACGAGGTCGCCGACGTCCTCATCGACGAGTTGGAGGACGACAGCCCGTTGCGTCCCGACAACCGTTTGCGCCAGCAGATTCTCGTTGTGACCGATTGATTTTGGTTTTTTCGGGAAAGTATGTACTCTGCGTTTTAGATACTCGCGCCTCGGCAATGCTCAAATAAATTTGGCATTGCGCTCGGCTTTTCGTATTTTGGCTTTGCCGAAGATACTTCGCCTCGGCAATGCTCAAATAAATTTGGCATTGCGCTCGGCTTTTCGTATTTTGGCTTTGCCGAAGATACTTCGCCT
>NZ_CALPDD010000002.1 GCF_943193205.1 Alistipes muris | reverse complement strand
GGGCGAACAATGTGTCGCCGCTTGCAGTCACAGATCGAGCATTCGGCGACTCCGTGCGCTGCGTCCAGCATCTGCCGACTGCTTTTTTGCAAATTGTCGTCCGGGTTGCTTTTTTGTGAATTAAATTCACTACTTTTGACCTTGGAAAGCAATATTTTGTAAGTCATGTCTAAAGAGTTCAAGCGTTACCTGGTTACTTCGGCTCTCCCCTACGCCAACGGTCCCGTGCACATCGGCCATCTGGCGGGCGTCTATATCCCCTCCGACATCTACACGCGTTACCTGCGTCTGCGGGGCCGCGACGTCGTGTCGGTCTGCGGATCGGACGAGCACGGTGTACCCATCACCATCAAGGCCCGCAAGGAAGGGGTCACGCCGCAGGAGATTGTCGACCGTTACCACCGGATCATCAAGGATTCGTTCGAGCGCCTGGGCATGTCGTTCGACATCTATTCGCGCACTTCGTCGCCTACGCATGCCGTCACGGCGTCCGATTTCTTCCGCAAGCTCTACGACGAGGGCAAGTTCATCGAGAAATCCTCCATGCAGTATTATGATGAGGAGGCCGGAACGTTCCTCGCCGACCGTTATATCGTCGGTACGTGTCCCAAGTGCGGCAACGACCGCGCCTATGGCGACCAGTGCGAGAAGTGCGGTTCCACCCTCTCGCCCGAGGAGTTGGTCGATCCCCACAGCGCCGTGTCGGGTTCGGTGCCCGTCCTGCGCGAGACCAAACATTGGTATCTGCCTTTGGATCAGTACGAAACATTCCTCCGCGAGTGGATTCTCGACGGCCATAAGGAGTGGAAGACCAACGTTTACGGGCAGTGCAAAAGCTGGCTCGACGGAGGGCTTCAGCCGCGCGCCGTCAGCCGCGACCTCGATTGGGGCATTCCCGTGCCTGTCGAGGGGGCCGAGGGCAAGGTGCTCTACGTGTGGTTCGACGCTCCGATAGGTTATATATCTGCTACTAAGGACTTTACACCCGATTGGGAGAAGTATTGGAAGTCCGAAGACACCAAGATGGTCCATTTCATCGGCAAGGACAACATCGTCTTCCATTGCATCGTCTTCCCGTCGATGCTCAAGGCGCACGGCGATTATATTCTGCCCGAAAACGTGCCGTCCAACGAGTTTCTCAACCTCGAGGGCGACAAGATTTCCACTTCGCGCAACTGGGCCGTCTGGCTGCACGAGTATCTCGACGAGTTCCCCGGCAAGGAGGATGTGCTGCGTTACGTGCTCTGCGCCAACGCTCCCGAGACCAAGGACAACGATTTCACCTGGAAGGATTTCCAGGCCCGCAACAACAACGAACTCGTCGCCGTGCTCGGCAACTTCGTCAATCGGGCGCTGGTGTTGACCCAGAAATATTTCGGCGGCATCGTTCCGGCTTGCGGCGGGTTGAACGACTACGACCGCGAGACGATTGCCGAGGTGGCGGCCGTGAAAGGTTCGCTCGAAAAGAATATCGAGAATTACCATTTCCGCGAGGCGCTCAAGGATGCGATGAACATCGCCCGCATCGGCAACAAGTATCTCGCCGATACGGAGCCTTGGAAAGTCGTCAAGAGCGACCCCGAGCGGGTGAAGACCATCCTTTACGTCGCGTTGCAGATTACGGCCAACACCGCCGTCGCCATCGAGCCGTTCATGCCTTTCTCGGCCCGGAAGATACTTGCGATGCTCGCGGTCGACAAATTCGACTGGGAGCGTCTCGGTGCGACCGATTTGATTCCTGCGGGCCATCGTATCGGTGAGCCGGCGCTGCTCTTCGAGAAAATCGAGGACGAGGTGATTCAGCGCCAGCTCGACAAGCTCGAAGCGACCAAGGCAGCCAACCGGGCGGCCGAATCGGTACAGCAGGCCGAGCCGCAGAAAGATGCCGTTTCTTTTGACGATTTTCAGAAGATGGACATCCGGGTTTCGACCGTTCTTGCGGCCGAAAAGGTCGCAAAGACCAAGAAACTGCTCAAACTCACCGTCGACACGGGTATCGACCGCCGCGAAATCGTTTCGGGCATCGCCGAATATTTCTCGCCCGAGGAGTTGGTCGGCCGGCAGGTGCTGGTCCTCGTCAACCTCGAACCCCGCGAGTTGAAGGGCATTCTTTCGCGCGGCATGATTCTCATGGCCGAAGATGCCGACGGCAGGCTGCGGTTGCTCGGGCCCGGCGAGAAGACGGCGGCCGGAGCGATTGTCGGCTGAAAAAAAATCGAATTCTTAAAACTTAGCATTATGGCTGATATGGATTGGAGCGCATTGGGCTTCGACTACACCCGAACGGACTGCAACGTTCGCTATACCTTTTCCGGCGGCAAGTGGAGTGCGATGGAGGTCACTTCCGACGAGTACATCCGCATGCACATGTCCGCCTCGTGCCTGCATTACGGCATCGAGCTCTTCGAGGGGCTCAAGGCTTTCCGCGGCAAGGACGGCAAGGTGCGGCTTTTCCGGGTCGCCGACAATGCCCGCCGCCTGCGTTCTTCGGCCGAGCGGCTGTGCCTGCCGCTTCCGACGATGGAGATGATTGTCGACGGGTGCATGGAGGTGGTGCGCCGCAACGAGAAATTCATCCCGCCTTATGGAACGGGTGCTTCGCTCTATTTGCGTCCGGTCATGTTCGGCACTACGGCCGGATTGGGTGTCAAGCCTGCCAATGACGCCTTGCTTATCATCTATGCGTCGCCCGTCGGCGCCTACTTCAAGGAGGGTATCAAGCCCATCAAGGTGGCTCTCGACCGCGAACAGGACCGCGCTGCTCCACGTGGAACAGGCGACGTAAAGGTCGGCGGCAACTATGCGGCGAGCATCTATTCGAGTAAGAACGCCCACGATTTGGGCTACTCGAACGTGCTTTATTTGGATGCGAAAACGCATACGAAGATCGAGGAATTCGGTGCTGCCAACTTCTTCGGCATCAAGGATAATAAGTATGTTACCCCCAAATCGCCGTCGGTTTTGCCGTCGATTACCAACATGTCGCTGCGTCAGCTTGCTGCCGACATGGGGATGACGGTCGAGGAGCGTGATGTTCCGCTGGAAGAACTGTCGACTTTCGAGGAGGTCGGAGCCTGCGGTACGGCTGCCGTTATATCGCCCGTGTCGAAGATTTTCGACATGCAGACCAATAAGGTTTATCAATACAGTGAGGAGGTCGGCCCGGTTTCGATGAGGCTGTATAATCTTTTGCAGGATATTCAGTACGGCCGTGTCGAGGATAAGCACGGTTGGTGTACGATAGTCTTGTAGTTCTTTTGCTGTAAAGCAATGCGGCCCGTCCGATTTTCGGATGGGCCGCATTTTGTTCCACGTGGAACGTGTATGAGGTGTCTTGGTTTGTGGACGGCGGTCTGGGCCTTGGTGATGGCGTTCGTTCCACGTGGAACCCTACCCTATCTGCCGAACTTCACTAATAACACGTTGACGTCGGCGGGCGATACTCCCGGAATTCTCGACGCCTGCCCGATGGTCGCCGGACGGATGCGGGCAAGTTTCTGACGCGCTTCGATGGTCAGCGCATTCATCTGCGAATAGTCGAAGTTGTCCGGAATAGCGATGCTTTCGAGCCGATGCAGTTTGTTGGCGAGAAATTTTTCGCGTTCGATGTATCCCCTATACTTGATTTGTATTTCCGCTTCTTCGACAGCTTCGGCCGGAATCCGGTTTTCGGCAATGAACTTTTCGAGTGCCGGCAGCACTTTTCGGAGCGACTCGAACGTCACATTATTGCGCATCAGAATGTCGCTGAGCTTCCGGCCCTGGGTCAGCGGGTCCGAACCGACCGTTTTCAGATAGTCGTTTATTTCGCTTGTTTTGATGCTCCGGTCACGGGCGAACGAAATAAGCGATTCTACGAACGATTTTTTTTCGAGGAAATTGTCGTAGTTTTTGCGGCTGACAAGGCCGATTTCGTGACCGAGCGGGGTCAGCCGCAGGTCGGCATTGTCCTGCCGGAGCAGAATCCGGTATTCGGCCCGCGAGGTGAACATGCGGTAGGGTTCGTCGACGCCTTTGGTCACCAGGTCGTCGATGAGCACTCCGATGTAGGCCTGGTCGCGTTGCAGGACGATGGGCTCCTCCCCTTTCAGCGCCCGGTGGGCGTTGATGCCTGCCATCAGTCCCTGGGCGGCCGCTTCTTCGTAGCCGGTCGTGCCGTTGATCTGCCCTGCGAAATAGAGTCCGTCGACCAGCTTGGTTTCGAGCGAATGGTGCAGCTGGGTCGGCGGGAAATAGTCGTATTCGATGGCGTATCCCGGGCGGAAAATGTGGACGTCTTCCAGTCCCCGGATTTTGTGCAGCGCTTCCAGCTGAATCTCCCACGGGAGCGACGACGAGAAGCCGTTGAGGTAGTATTCGTTGGTCGTACGTCCCTCAGGTTCAAGGAATAGCTGGTGCTGGTCCTTGTCGGCGAAGGTGCGCAGTTTGTCCTCGATGCTGGGGCAGTAGCGGGGGCCGATGCCTTGAATCGTGCCGTTGAAAAGGGGCGAGCGGTCGAAGCCCCGGCGCAGAATTTCGTGTACCTCGGGCGAGGTGTAGACCAGGAAACACGGCAGTTGATTTTCGACCGGGTGCGTGTCGGCCGAGAACGAAAACTTGGCCGGGTGTTCGTCGCCTTCTTGCAGTTCGAGGGCCTCGAAGTCGATGGTCCGGGCGTCCAGCCGGGCCGGCGTGCCCGTTTTCATGCGTCCGGTCTCGAACCCCAAGGCCTTGAGGCTCTGCGTGATACCGTGCGATGCGGCGTCCCCTGCCCTGCCCCCTTCGGCATGCGAATCGCCGCAGTGCATCATCCCGTCGAGGAACGTTCCGGCGGTCAGCACGACGGCCCGGCAGGCGAATTCCACCCCTAAGCGGGTGCGGACGCCCCGAACGCGGGGTCGGTCGGCTACGGTGTCGAAAAGCAGTTCCGTGGCCGCATCCTGCCAGATATAGAGGTTCCAGGTGTTCTCCAGCGTACGGCGCCACTCCTCCGAAAAGCGCGTTTTGTCGCATTGCGCCCGCGGGCTCCACATGGCGGCGCCCTTGGAGCGGTTGAGCATTCGGAATTGCACGGCCGTGAGGTCGGTGATGCGGCCCGTCTGTCCGCCGAGCGCGTCTATTTCTCTGACAATCTGACCTTTGGCTACTCCGCCGATGGCCGGGTTGCACGACATGGCGGCCATCTTGGTCATGTCCATGGTCAGCAGCAGCGTGCGCGAGCCCAGGCGTGCCGCGGCCGCAGCCGCTTCGCATCCGGCGTGTCCGCCGCCTATCACTATGATGTCGTATTCGAGCATGGCAAATCGGGTGTTAACGGGTGTCGCCCTCCCCTGCTGCGTTGCAAGCCAAGAATCGGGCCGCGGCAAAGGTAATGATTTATTCGCTATCGGCGGGCGGCAGGCGGATTTTTTGAGGGCAGAACCGTGCCCCCCCCCCTGGTGGTGTCAATGCTTTTTTCTTGCTCGGCTCTGCTTCGGGCTTACCGGAAATATTGGGTGTTGTTTGGTAGGCTGGAGACCGAAATCGTTTGGTGGACCGTAAAAAAAACTGCGCTGAAATGTCGTTTTTTGGTCGCAAGCCGTTCGGGTTGCTTCGCTGTGATTATCTTTGTTCTTCGGATAAAAAGCAGTTTTCTGGCCCGGAGTGGCATGGGTTACGGCTCATTCACGCCCCTTTTCCCGTCCCGGCGGCAGGTCCGAACGGCTTCGGTGTGCCGGCGGCTCGTCGAAAGGGTGCTGCCAGCGTGGCCAGGCAGATTCAGCAATCCGCTGGCGGCATACCGCCGAGGTGCTAAAACGATTTAGTAGGCCGGTTGAACCGTTTTTCGGGCGGATTAGTCGGCTGGCATGGAGAACGTTTCAGCCTTTTCTCGGCCTGACAGGATAGTTCATTTGTGCCGTCAGTTATTCATTCCAGTTCGTGCCGGGGCTTCCGTTGCGATTCTCCGACACGTTCATCCGAGCGATTGCTTGAGCGCCTGCTGCGGGCTACCGCTTCCGCGAGAAGGGAACTTTGATAGCTGTCGGTACGGAAGGCTATTATTGGTCGTCGTCGCCCTACGTTGCCGGCGATCATGGTGCGGCCATCCTGGGTATCACCGCGAGCGGCGTGACGCCGTTGGGCATGGGCCGCCGAGGTGTCGGGCGCTCCGTGCGCTGCGTCCAGCATCTGCCGACTGCTTTTTCTCCTTTTTTGCGGGTAGCTGCGGGCGGGGAACCGGGCTTTTTCGGCAGGCCGGACTGCGCCACGGCGAGAAAACCCGTATGAAAATAGCCCCCGGAGAACGGATAATAAAAAAATAATCGTACCTTTGTTTGTTGTCCGGCCCTACCCTTTCGGGCCGCGAAGCCGGGCTGTCGGGAAGACGAAGAACAAAAAACATAAATTGCCATGTACGGAAAAATCAAGGAACACTTGCAGCACGAGCTGGCCGAAATCAAGGCTGCCGGGCTCTACAAGACGGAACGGGTCATCGAATCGCCGCAGCGTGCCGAAATCGGGGTCGCAGGCCGCAAGGTGCTGAACTTCTGTGCGAACAACTACCTGGGTCTGTCGGACAATCCCCGGCTGATCGAAGCGGCCAAGAAAGCGATGGACGCCCGGGGTTTCGGCATGTCGTCGGTGCGTTTCATCTGCGGCTGCCAGGACATCCACAAGGAGCTCGAAAAGGCGGTTTCGGATTACTTCGGGACCGAGGACACGATTCTCTATGCGGCTTGTTTCGATGCGAACGGGGGCGTTTTCGAGCCGCTGCTGACCGAGGAGGACGCTATCATATCGGATGCGCTGAACCACGCGTCGATAATCGACGGCGTGCGTCTGTGCAAGGCGGTGCGTTATCGCTACGCCAATGCCGACATGGCCGAGTTGGAGGAGTGTCTCAAGAAAGCGCAGGCCCAGCGGTTCCGCATCATCTGCACCGACGGCGTGTTCTCGATGGACGGCAATGCCGCGCCGCTCGACAAAATCTGCGAACTGGCCGAGAAATACGACGCGCTGGTGATGGTCGACGAATGCCATTCGGCAGGCGTGCTGGGCAAAACGGGCCGTGGAATCACGGAGCTGTACAACCTGCGCGGCAAGGTGGATATTCTGACGGGTACGCTGGGCAAGGCGTTCGGCGGCGCGGTGGGCGGCTTCACGACGGGCCGCCAGGAGATTATCGATATGCTGCGCCAGCGTTCGCGCCCCTATCTGTTCTCGAATTCGCTGCCCCCTGCCGTGGTGGGCGCCGGAATCGAGATGTTCCGGATGCTGAAAGAGAGCGACGAACTGCACGACCGGCTTGTGGCCAATGTGGAACACTTCCGCACGAAGATGATGGCGGCCGGGTTCGACATCAAGCCGACGCAGTCGGCGATTTGTGCGGTCATGCTCTACGATGCCAAGCTGTCGCAGGATTTTGCGGCGAAATTGCAGGACGAAGGGGTCTTCGTGACGGGATTCTACTACCCTGTCGTGCCCAAGGGGCAGGCCCGCATCCGGGTGCAGGTATCCGCCGGGCACACGTTCGACCAGCTGGACCGCTGCATCGCCGCCTTCGTCAAAGTGGGCAAGGAACTCAAAGTCATCGAATAAACAGAAAGCCATGTCGAAAGCCAATCTGGACGCCATAGACCGCCGGATACTCAAGTATCTGATTGCCAACGCGCGGATGCCGTTTCTGGAAATCGCCCGCGAATGCGGCATATCGGGCGCCGCGATTCATCAGCGAATCCGCAAGCTGACCGATTCGGGCGTGATTCTGGGCAGCCGCCTTATCGTGGACCCCAAGGTGATGGGATTCGACGTCTGCGCCTATATCAACATCACGCTCAAGGACCCGCAGATGATCAAGCCGACGGTCGAGCGGCTCAAGGAGATTTCGGAAATCGTGGAGTGCCATTTCGTCACGGGGCAGGGAAACATCCTGGTGAAACTTTATTGTGTGGACAACGAACACCTCATGCAGACGATTTTCGAGGGGATTTTGCGCATCCAGGGTGTTGCGGCTACCGAGACCACCATTTCGTTGGACGAATCGTTCCAGCGGCAGGTAAACATTGATTTCATCGAGGAGTAGGCGTTGCCGGGCTGCTCGGACTGAAGCCGACCGGGCCAAGGTTGGTTCGGGGCAACTGGCGGAATGCAGGTCTTATAGATACGAATGTTTTCGATAGGCCGGGTACAGAGCCAAGGTTGCTTAGTCTTTGCTGAGGTAGAAAACCTGCCCGAAAGGAAACCCTCCGGATGCGAATGCGTGTCCGGAGGGTTTTTGTTGGCTGCGGCGTCGGCAGGCAGCGGTTGTTTTTATCGAATTACGATAAAAATTTTTTGATATTCAAAAATTTGTTTTTACATTTGTCGCAGAAAGGCGGGGTCCGGCCGAATCGTTGCAGACTTTGAACGCCGTTCAGAATGACGGGACGAGGACGCCGGCGCGGCGCCCGGTTCGGAACTATGGCGGACTGTCCCAATTAAGTCCGCAGTGGTTTCTACGAGGTCCGCATTCGTGAAAACGGCAGGGTTTCGGCCACCGGGAGAAGCTCACCCGCACAAAGTAAGAACCGGACAATTGGCCCTATTCATCTGCGGCGGCTGGGGCCGGACGCATCTTCGATGCGGGCCGCCGCAGATGGCAACGCAAAGCGTTGCGAAGTTAACACCTGTACCACAGGAAAGGTGCTTTGCTGACGCTCAGAATGATAGAGAGAGCTCCTCAGAATCAGAGGAAACGTTTGAAACGACCAACGAACGCCCGGGAATGACGGCCCCGATTCCATAGGCACTTGTGCAAACGAAACAAACCAATCCGAATAAAACTCGAAACGATGGATTTGCTGACGGCAGAACATGTCACGAAACGCTACGCCCGCCACACGGCGCTGGACGACGTATCGCTGGCCATACCCCGCGGGTCGGTCTACGGCCTGCTGGGTCCGAACGGAGCGGGCAAGACGACCCTGATCCGAATCATCAACCGCATAACGGCCCCCGACAGCGGCCGGGTGTTTTTCGGCGGCCGCGAAATCCGCCCGGACGACGTGGCCCGCATCGGCTATCTGCCGGAGGAGCGCGGTCTCTACAAGAAGATGAAGGTGGGCGAACAGGCGCTTTTCTTCGCCCGGCTGAAAGGGCTGTCGCGGCGCGATGCGACGGCGCGGCTGAAGCAGTGGTTTGTGAAGTTCGGCATCGAAAACTGGTGGGACAAGAAGGTGGAGGAGCTCTCCAAGGGCATGGCCCAAAAGGTGCAGTTCATCGTCACGGTGCTGCACGAGCCCGAGCTGCTGATTTTCGACGAGCCGTTCTCGGGCTTCGACCCCATCAATGCCAACCTGCTCAAGGAGGAGATACTCGCGTTGCGCGACAAGGGGGCTACGGTCATTTTCTCGACGCACAACATGTCGTCGGTGGAGGAAATCTGCGACCATATCACGCTGATCAACAAGTCGCGCAACATTCTTTCGGGCCGGGTCGACGACATTCGCCGCCGGCACGGGGCGAATATCTTCGAGGTGGCCTACCGGGGCGAGGAAAGCGCCCTGCGGCAGGCGCTCGCGGACCGCTGCGAGATATTGGAGGGCGCGGCCGAAGAATCGCTTTACCGGACGCTGAAACTGCATGTGGAGCACGACGACGAGGTCCGCGGGGTCATCGCGGCGGTGAACGAGACTGTCGAGCTGCGTTCGTTCCGCGAAATCATCCCCTCGATGAACGACATCTTCATCCGGGCCGTGAACGGCACTTTGTAAGGTGAGAGACTGCCCCGTAAGATTCTTCGTCGCAATGCTCCTCGGAATGACAGAAAGGACGGGAGAACGGAAGAATGCTCGGAATGTCGCTGTTTCTCGATGAAAAACTGCCTGAAAAACAATATAAACGCATAAATCCATGTCGAACGTATTGCTTATCATAGGGCGCGAATTCAACGAGCGCGTCCGCAAGAAATCCTTCATTGTCACTACCCTGCTGATGCCTGTGCTGATGCTCGGTCTGATGGCCGCCCCGGCGCTCATCATGCAGTTTTCGCGCGGCGACCGAAAGCGGATTGCCGTGGTCGACGAGAGCGGCCTGGTGGCGTCCCGGCTGCAAAACGGCGACGAACTGGTGTTCGAGCCGACGGACCTTGCTCCCGATGAAGCGCGGCGCGAGCTGACCGACTATTTCGGGGTGCTCTGCATCGGTCGCGACATTCTGACCAACCCCAACAGCGTGCGTCTGTACGCCAATTCGTCGTCGTCGCTGACGGTCGAAAGCAACATCACGGGCCAAATCGAACAGATCCTGGAAGCCGAAAAACTCAAGGGCTACAACATCGAGAACCTCTCGCAGATACTCGACGAAGTGAAGACGACGGTCGTGATGCAGACCTACCGCAACGACAAGTCGCAGGAGGAGGATTCGCAGGCGCAGTCGTCGGTGGTGGCTACGGCGCTGGGCTACGTGCTGGGTTTCATGCTCTACATGTTCCTGCTGATTTACGGTTCGATGGTCATGCAGTCGGTCATCGAGGAGAAGAACAGCCGCGTGCTGGAAGTCATGGTCTCGTCGGTGCGGCCGTTCGACCTGATGCTGGGCAAGATTCTGGGCGTGGCGCTCGTGGCCGTGGTGCAGATCGTGGTGTGGGGCGTGCTGATATGCGGGGCCGGCAGCGTGCTGATTCCCTCGCTGATGCCGTCCGACGTGATGGCCGGAGCGCAGGCCATGCAGGCGGGGATGCCCGAGGCGGCCGCTGCGAGCGGTGTGGACCCGAACATGCTGTCGGCCGTGGCGGCGATGACCGACATGGGCTATGTGGTGAAGATATTCGTCTGCCTGCTGCTCTTCGTATTCGGGGGCTATCTGCTCTATTCGGCGATGTTTGCGGCGGTCGGCTCGGCGGTGGACAACGTGCAGGATGCGTCGCAGCTGCAGATGCCCATCACGCTGCCCATCATCCTGGCCCTGCTGGCGATGCTGGCCGTTATCAAGGACCCCGATTCGCAGCTGGCGTTCTGGTTCTCGATGATTCCGCTGACCTCGCCCGTGGTGATGATGGCCCGCATCCCCTACGACATCCCGTTGTGGGAAGTCGGTCTGTCGCTGGCTCTGCTCTACGTTTCGTTCGTGGGGATGGTGTGGCTCGCCGCGAAGATTTACCGCGTGGGAATTTTCATGTACGGCAAGAAACCGACCCTCAAGGAGCTGGTCCGGTGGGTGAGGTACAGATAAGGTGAAACGTGAAAGGTGAACTTTGCGGTTGAGGCTATGCCGAGCAAGGAGGAGGGAAACAAGCGCAGCGTGGTTAAGAATCTGAAACAAGTGTCATTCTGAGCACAGCGAAGAATCTAATGACCGCAGATGTTTCGCTATCGCTCAACATGACATACTGCTGCCCTTTGTCATTCTGAGGAGCCGCCGAACCCCGTGCGGATTATGACTGCATGGAAACCCCGTTGCGGGCATGGAATATGATTGTGTTAGAGAAATAACAGATTTGCGAAAAATTTTTCATAAATTTGCGGCATCTTCCACGGAGACAGAGAAAGCATAACGATATAACTAAAAATCAAACGGCTATGATTTCGATCGACAATTACGATTTCAAGGGCAAGCGCGCGCTGATTCGCGTGGACTTCAATGTGCCCCTCAACGACAAGGGCGAGGTGACGGACGACACCCGCATCCGCGCGGCCATTCCGACCATCAGGAAAGTGCTGTCGGAGGGCGGTTCGGTCATTCTGATGTCGCACATGGGGCGTCCCAAGAAGAACCCCGACCCGAAGTATTCGCTGGAGCAGATCGTTCCGGCTATCGAGAAAAACCTCGGGACCAAGGTGCTCTTCGCAGGCGACTGCATGGGCGAAAAGGCCGCCGAGATGGCCAAGAATCTGAAGCCCGGCGAGGTGCTGCTGCTCGAAAACCTGCGTTTCTACGCCGAGGAGGAGGGCAAGCCCCGCGGTCTGGCCGAGGACGCCACCAAGGAGGAGAAGGACGCGGCCAAGAAAGCGCTGAAAGAGGGTCCGCAGAAAGAGTTCGTCAAGAAGCTGGCTTCGCTGGGCGACTGCTATGTGAACGACGCGTTCGGCACGGCGCACCGCAAGCACGCTTCGACCTATCTGATTGCCAAGTATTTCCCCAACGACAAGATGTTCGGCTACCTGATGGAGCGCGAGGTCAAGGCCATCGCCGCCGTCATGGAGAATCCCGCCCGTCCGTTCTGCGCCATTATCGGCGGCTCGAAGGTGTCGTCGAAAATCGGGGTCATCAAGGCCCTCATCGAGAAGTGCGATTCGATCGTCATCGGCGGCGGTATGACCTACACCTTTGCGGCGGCGCAGGGCGGTAAGGTCGGCAAGTCGATTTGCGAGCCCGACATGTTCCCCGTGGCGCTCGAAATTCTGGAGCTGGCCAAGCAGAAAGGGGTGAAGCTCGTCATGTCGCCCGACGCACTGATTGCCGACGACTTCTCGCAGAACGCCAACACCAAGACCGCTCCGGCCAACAACATTCCCGACGGCTGGGAAGGTGTCGACATCGCCGACGAGGGCAAGAAGGCTTTCCGCGAACATATCCTCGGCTGCAAGACCATCCTGTGGAACGGTCCCGTGGGCGTGTTCGAGATCGACAAGTTCGCTACGGGCTCCAAGGAGGTGGCGCTCGCCATCGCCGAGGCTACCAAGAACGGCGCCTATTCGCTTATCGGCGGCGGCGATTCGGTGGCCTGCGTCAACAAGTTCGGCCTGGCCGACCAGGTCTCCTACATCTCGACGGGCGGCGGCGCGCTGCTCGAATACATCGAGTTCGGCGACCTGCCGGGTGTAGCGGCCATCCGCGACTAAATCAGAAAAAGGCCGCCCGAAAGGCGGCTTTTTTCGTCGGAAAGAAGAAACCGGAACACACAAAAATACGACAACCGAATGAAAAGAATTCTTATGATGGCTGCAATGGCTTGTATGGCAGGCTGCCACAACGCTCCGAAGACGCCGGCCATCGACGCGGCGAACTTCGACACCGCCACGGCGCCCAACGCCGATTTCTACCAGTATGCCACGGGCGGCTGGCAGAAGAACAATCCGCTCAAACCCGAGTATTCGCGTTACGGGTCGTTCGACATGCTGCGCGACAACAACGAGAAGCGCATCAACGACCTGTTTGCCGGGATGACGGCCCAGAAAGCTGCGCCCGGTTCCGTGGAGCAGAAGATTTCGGACCTCTACAAAATGGGGCTCGATTCGGCGCGGCTCAACGCGCAGGCGCTCACCCCGGTCAAGGACGACCTGGACCGCATTAGCGGCATCCGCACCGTCAAGGACGCCGCTCCCGTGGTGGCCGACCTGCACCGGACGACAGGCAATCCGCTCTTTGCGATGGGCGTCGAGAGCGATCTGATGAACAGCAACATGAATGCGCTCTATGTTTCGCAGTCGGGACTGGGCATGGGCGACCGCGACTATTACCTGGATGCGGAAAATGCCGCCCTGCGCGAGGGGTATGTCGCCTGTCTGACGCAGTTGTTCTCGCTGGCCGGGTTCGACAAGGCCGACGAGCGCGCCGCGTCGGTGCTCGATTTCGAGACCAAGATGGCCGAGGCGTTCCGCTCGAATGTGCAGCTGCGCGACGTGGCTGCGATGTACAACCCCATGTCGAAGAAGGAGTTCATGAAGCGTTACGACGCCATCGACTGGGACGCCTACTTGGCAGGCGTGGGCTGCGGTGAATTCGACCGTATCATCGTGGGTCAGCCCGAGGTGCTGGCCGCTGTGAACCGCCTGCTGAAGACCGAGCCGATTGCAACGGTGAAAAACTATCTCGCGGCCCAGACCATCACCAGCGCGGCGCCCTACGTGGACGACGACACCTACGCGGCTTATTTCGACTTCTTCGGCCGTCAGATGTCGGGCCGCCAGGAACAGCGTCCCCGCTGGAAGCGCGCCATGTCGGTGCCCAACTCGCTGCTGAGCGAAGCCGTGGGCGAAATGTATGTGGCCAAGTACTTCCCCGAGGAGGACAAGGCCCGGATGCTGGAGCTGGTGAAGAATCTTCAGACGGCGCTTTCGCAGCATATCGACGCGCTGGACTGGATGTCGGCCGAGACCAAGGCCCGCGCGCAGGAGAAGCTGGCTTCGTTCACGGTGAAAATCGGCTATCCCGACAAGTGGAAAGACTATTCGACGCTCGAAATCGACCCGACGAAGAGCTATTGGGAGAATCTCAAGCGGGCCAACGCGTGGTATACGGCCGACAACTTCGCCGAGCTGGGCAAGCCCGTGGACAAGGCCAAGTGGCACATGCCGCCTCAGATGGTCAATGCCTACTACAACCCCACGACCAACGAAATCTGTTTCCCGGCCGCCATTCTCCAGCCGCCGTTCTTCAATCCTGCGGCCGACGATGCGGTCAACTACGGAGCCATCGGTGTGGTCATCGGTCATGAAATGACCCACGGATTCGACGACCAGGGCCGTCATTTCGACAAGGACGGCAACATGAACAACTGGTGGACCGACGCCGACGCCGCAGCGTTCAAGACCAAGACCGACGTGCTGGTCAAGCAGTTCGACGCCATCGAGGTACTGCCCGCCAAGGACGGTCAGCCGGCCCTCTACGCCAACGGTTCGCTCTCGCTCGGCGAGAACATTGCCGACCAGGGCGGTTTGCGCGTGGCCTGGACGGCTTATAACAACTCGCTGGAGGGTAAGGATGCCCCGGTCCCGATCGACGGATTTACGGACGCCCAGCGCTTTTATTTGGGCTATGCGACGCTGTGGGCCCAGAACATCCGCGACGAGGAGATCGCCCGTCTGACCAAAATCGACGTGCATTCGCTCGGCAAATGGCGCGTGAATGCCACCTTGCGCAACTTGCAGTCGTTCTACGACGCGTTCGGCATTACGGACGGCGCGATGTTCCTGCCCGAGGAGAAGCGGGTGATTATCTGGTAGACACGCTTTCGACGAAAAGGAGAGACCCGGCTTTCACAGGCCGGGTCTCTCCTTTTCACCTTTCACCTTAATAAAACGTTCCTTTCGGGGCGAAGATGGGGTACCCCAGGTTGAACGTCAGATACATATTTTTCCAGTCGTGGAGGTCGTATTTGGTGAGCGCGAGGCTCACGGGTCCGATGGGCGTATGGTAGACCAGCGAAGCCTCGGCGATGTAGTGCCACTGTCGGTCCGGGCGGCCGGAGAGCGTGGGGAAGTCGTGCCGTTCGCGGTACATGGCGTAGATGCCCGTGCGGAAGAAGAAGTTGGGCAGGATGTCGAAAGTGGGCATGGCTCCTCCGGCGATGAACCGCCGGGCCTGGAAATCGGGCATGTAAATCATCCGCGCGTGGGAGACCGGGGCGTAGGCCGGCATCGCCATGAGGGTCGCGGCATCGGTGGTGAAGTCGGGCAGCGTCGTGGCTACGGCGTCGATGTCGAACCCGAGCGAGAACCAGCGGCACGCCGGGATGTCGAAATAGGCGTCCCACGAAAAGCGACCGCCGAACCATTGCCGGGTCCGTTTTTGGGTGAAGCGGTGCGTCTCGAAAGGCCGGAACTTGTCGAGCCCGCGGACATAGACGAGCGAGAACGAAAGGTCGGTGCCGCGCCGCGGATAGAGGAATTTGTCGAGCGTGTTGCGCGCTACTTCGGCCTTGACCCCAAGGAAGTTGAAGCGCGTTTGGTCGGTGTCGTCGGCGGGCTGGCGTTCGGATTCGTAGCGGTAGTTGATGCGGCCGCCGTTGGCGTGGACCATCAGCACGCTGCGGCGTGTGAGCGGAATTCCGGCTCCGAGGGTCAGAAAACTTTGGCCCTCCTTGACGGACTGGATGTTGTCGACCTTGGTGAGTCGGCCGAACGAGCCGTGGCCGTAGTTGCTGGTCGAAAAGACGTAGGAATACTCCAAAAAGACCGGATACCGCATGTAGAAGTCGGTGCGGCCCCCGACGGTGCCCCACGTGTAGAGCGGGCCGAGGTAGAGATCGAGGTCGAACTGCTGGGCCGTGCGGCCGACGGCCTGGTAGTCGATTCCCAGATAGATTTGGTTGAAGGGGGTCGAGGAGACGTTGCCGCCGATCGTGAGCCGGAAATTGGGTTTGTTGCCCAGCCGGGTGCGGAACGAATAGCGGTCGCGGACCGAATCGAAGCGCACCGACGGGTATTCCATGGTGAAATCGCCGTCGACCAGCACGCTGTAAAGGTTGTCGCGCAGTTCGCCGAACTCCATTTCGCGCTGCCCGCCCGACGTGCGGCGGTCGACCTTGATGATGTCGCGGATGTAGGCGCGCTGTGCCGGAGTGAGACCGTCGAAACGGTAGTCGTCGAAGATCAGCGGCGGGCATTGGGCGCGGAAAGCCTCGCGGCGGGCGGCGCTCTGCTCGGGGGTGCGGCGTGTGCCGATGCGGGCCAGAATCTGCGGCATGGCGGCCATGGCATCGGCATAGCCCGTGTCCATGATGGCATCGGCCTGGTCGAAGTCGAGCATCCCGACCTCGATGCCCCGGCGGATGGTGACGCTGCGTTCTTCGGGCAGGGTGTAGTCGGTGTTCTGCATGGCCAGCATGAACGCCTGGTCGAACAGGCTGCTTTCGGGGCTCGGGGGTGCGTTGCCCTTGGTGCAGATCGACCCGATGATGAATTCGGGCCGGAACCGTTCGTCGAGCGGCTTCCACGGGAAATTGTCGAAGATGCCGCCGTCGTAGAGCAGCATCGAATCGCGGGTCATGGGCTTGAACACCAGCGGGATGGACATGGACGAGCGGACCGCTTCGCCGAGGTCGCCGCTGTCGAGGACGGCCGGGACGCGCTGGTTCATGTCGCTCGCCACGCAGAGGAACGGGACCATCAGCCGGTCGAAATCGCCCCGCGAAGCGGCCGTCGCCGGGGCGAAAAGCTCGGCGAAAGCCATGTCGATCTGGGTGGACGAAATCAGGTTGGTCGGCACGCGGAACTTGCCGCTGGGCTTGCTCATGTCGAACCGGAAGCTGACGATGGAGGGTTTGCGGCTCAGCTGCCGGTGGTAGGAGAGGTAGCGGGTGGGGTCGATGCGCCCCGAGACCCACTCCTTGACCACGCCCGACGAGACGATGGCCCGCATTTCGGCCGGAGAATAGCCTGCGGCGTACATGGCCGCGACGATGGAGCCCATCGAGGTTCCCGCCACGCAGTCGATGGGCACGCCCTGTTCTTCGAGCGCTTCGAGTACGCCGATGTGGTAGAGCCCCTTGGCGCCGCCGCCGCTCATGACGACGCCTATGCCGTGGCGGCCGGCCGCGGGAGCCGGCTCCTGGGCGCGGACAGGGCCGAACGCCGGGAGGAGGGCAAGAAGAAGAAAAAGATATTTGCGGTGCATCTGAAATTTTTTCTAACTTTGCATGTTAAAGCCCCTTTCCGCAGGGCGGGGGAAGCCAAAAGTAGGCAAAAAGGATAAACTGACAAAATATGACCGACAAAATCAATGAACTTCTGCGACTTGTCGAAGAGTTCAAACCCAAGGCCGCGGCCGAAATCGAGGAATTCCGCATCCGGATTCTGGGCAAGAAAGGCGAACTGAACGCGCTCATGGAGGAGTTCAAGACGGTGGCTCCCGAACTCAAGCGGGAGTTGGGCCAGCAGCTCAACCGGCTCAAAAACGAAGCCACGGCGCGCATCGGTTCCCTGCGCGAGGAGCTGCAGAACGCCGTGAGCGACACGGCCGCTTCGTCGGGCGACCTCACGCGGCCCGGTTCGGCGCAGCAGTTAGGGTCGCGCCATCCCATTTCGCTGGTGCGGAACCAAATCGTCGAGGTCTTCTCGCGGCTGGGCTACACGGTGGCCGAGGGCCCCGAAATCGAGGACGACTGGCATGTCTTCTCGGCGCTGAACTTCCCGCCCGAGCATCCGGCCCGCGACATGCAGGACACGTTCTTCGTCGAGAAGAATCCCGACATCCTGCTGCGGACCCACACTTCGTCGATCCAGGTCCGGACCATGGAGCATCAGAAACCGCCGATTCGCGTGATCTGCCCGGGCCGCGTGTTCCGCAACGAGGCGATTTCCTATCGCGCGCACTGCATTTTCCACCAGATCGAGGGCCTTTATATCGACGAGGGGGTGTCGTTCGCCGACATGAAGCAGTCGCTGCTCTACTTCGCCAAGGAAATCTTCGGCGAGCAGGCCGTTATCCGCATGCGCCCCTCCTACTTCCCCTTTACGGAGCCGTCGGCCGAAGTCGACGTGTCGTGCAACCTCTGCGGCGGCAAGGGGTGTCCGGTCTGCAAGGGTACGGGATGGCTCGAAATCATGGGATGCGGCATGGTCGACCCCAATGTGCTGGAGGCCAACGGCATCGACCCGCAGAAGTATTCGGGCTTCGCCTTCGGCATGGGGATTGAACGCATCGCCATGCTCAAATACGGAGTGAAAGACCTGCGCCTTTATTTCGAGAACGACGTGCGCTTCCTGCACCAGTTCGACGAGGCGCTCTGAATGCGATGAGACGCCCGGCAGCCATATCGTTCGTGTGTGCGGCGTTCTTCCTGACGGTTTCGGCGGCCGGGAAGAGCCCCTCGCCTGCGCCCGTCTGGGCCGATTCGCTGCGCAGCGTCTACCTCTATACCGAGGGCATCAAGCAGCACGCCATAGCGGGCGATTCGGTCCGGGCGCGCGAGCTTTTCGCGGAGGCTCTCCGGGTCGATTCGGCGTTCGCACCGGCTTATTACGAGCTGGCCGTGGAGCGCATCGACAAGGCGCCTGCCGAGGCGGCCGAGCTGGCGCTCCGCGCCCACCGCATCGACACGGCCAATCTGTGGTATCATTCGCTCTACGGGCAGGCGCTGGTCTATTCGGGTCAGTACGGCCGGGCGCTGGGGGTCTTCCGCGACCTGCGGCAGGCCGACCCCAAGAATCCCGACAACTACCGCATTCTCGCGGCGCTCTATGAGTTGAGCCACCAGCCTTTCGCGGCTATCGCGACCCTCGATTCGGCCGAGATGCGCTTCGGGCGGATTCCGGTGCTGAGCAACATGAAGCGGCAGCTGCTGCTGTCCACCCATCAGACCGACAAGGCGGTGGCCGAGGCCCGTGCGATGGTCGATGCGGCGCCCTACGATGCCGCCAACCGCGTGGTACTGGCCGGGCTCTACGCCCGCACGGGCAAGGATTCGCTGGCGCTGGCCGAGTACGGCAAGGCGCTGGAAGCGGATTCGACGTCGCTCGCCACCCTCGCGGCGCTCTCGGACTACTACAACGACCGCCGCGATTTCCGTTCGATGCTGGCCGTGACCAAACGCATGTTCGCCCTCGACGCCATGCCGCTGGAAAGCAAGGTCGCGCGCTTCGGGCAGTTCACCTCCGACACCCGTTTCTACCGCGAATTCTACATCCAGCTCAACGACCTGGCGTCGATGCTGGCCATCCGCTATCCGCGCGACAAGCAGGCCGTGGAGCTCTATGCCCGCCATCTGATCGCGTCGGGCCAGTTGCAGCAGGCGCTCGAACTCTATAAGCTGCACACCCACGACACGCCGCCCGAGGAAGACTACTTCACTTCGGTCATCGACATCGAGACTTACCTGCGGCGGCCCGATTCGGTCGAACTTTACGTCGGCCGCGCCTTGACGCTCTTCCCCGACCGTCCGGTTTTCCACATCGCCAAGGGCAACGCGCTGAGTTATTCCAAGCGCTACGGTCCGGCGCTCGAAGCCTACCGGGCATCGCTGCGGCTGGCCGATACCGATTCGCTCCGCGGGGTGATCTGGGGGCTGACGGGCGACACGTGGCACCAGATGGCCGTGGGTTCCGCATCCGCCGACGAATCGCCGACGGCCCGTTCGACGGCCGCCCGGCGCAAGGCGCTCGATGCCTGTTTCCGGGCCTACGACCGCAGTCTGAAGCTCCTGCCCGACAATCCGCTGGTGCTGAACAACTATGCCTATTTCCTGGCTGTCGAGGACCGGGAGCTCGAAAAGGCCCTCGCCATGTCGAGCCGGGCCGTGGCGCTGACGGACAACAATCCCACCTACTTGGACACCCATGCGTGGGTGCTGTTCCGGCTGGGCCGCACCGAGGAGGCGCGCAAAATCATGCAGCAGGCCGTGGCGCTCGACAACCGCAACAGCCCGGAGCTGCTGGTCCACTACGGCGACATCCTCGATGCGCTGGGCGAACGCTTCATGGCCGAAACCTATTGGCGCAAGGCGCTCGAAAAGGGTTACGATGCCGCGGCCATCGCCCGGCGCATGGAATCCGCCAAAAAGAAATGACCCGCCGATGAAACCGTTCCGTATTCTGCTGACCCTCCTGTTGCTGTTCCCGGTTTGTTCGGCCGTGGCGCAGAACGACCGCCGCATCGAGGAGCAGAAGCGTGTCATCGCATCGCTCGAAAAGAAAATCGCGGCCGAGGAACAGCAGATTGCCAAGCTGAAGAAAGGCCGTGCCGCAACCGAAGAGCGGGCCCGGCGGCTGGCGCGGCAAATCGAATCGCGCATCCGGCTGATGGACGAGACCGAGAAGCAGGCCCAGCTGCTGCGCGAAGAAATCCGGCGCAAGGACCGGCTGGCGGGCGACCTGACGACGGCTTGCCGCCGCCACCGCGAAGAATATGCCGAGATGGTGCGCGAATCGTACCGCAACTATCGCCACCAGAATTACCTCACCTATCTTTTTTCGTCGCGCGACTTCCTGGACATGGCGCGCAGAATCGCCGCACTGCGCGAAATCGCGGCCATGCGCGAACGCAAGCTGGAGGAGATAACCACCCTTTCGGACCAGGTCCGGACCGAAAAGGAGAAGCTGGCGGCCCGCCAGAAATCGCTCGACGCGGTGACCCGCAAGCTGGCGACGCAGAAGAAGGACCTCGAACGCGACGCCCGCAATGCGCGGTCGGAAATCCGCCGGATGTCGGAGCGCGAGAAAACGGCCCTGCAGCGCAAGGTGGCACAGCAGCAGCAGCTGAGCGTGGCCATCAGCGCCCTGCGCAAGCTGACCAAAGGCAACAAGGCGGGCGCGTCGTTCTCGTCGAGCACTTCGGGCCTGCGGCTCCCGGTGGCTTCGGGCCGGGTGAAGCGCTACCGCGAGAACATGGCCGAAATCGTGGGTCCCAAGGGGGCGCACGTGGTCTCCATCTACGAGGGCAAGGTGGTGGAAATCAAGCGCAACCGCATCACCGACAAGTTCGACGTCTTCATCGCCCACGGCGAATACATCACCTCCTATGCCAACCTGGGTGCCGTCACGGTCGAGAAAGGGCAGAAAGTGGCCCGCAACCAGCAGATCGGCATCATCGGTTCGGGGGTCGACGCGCTGACGATGCAGGTCGAATACAAGCTCGTTTTCGGCATCTACCCGCCCGACCCGTCGCAGCGTCTGCTGGCGGAAAACTGTTTCAAGAAATGATACGCTACTATACCGACGACTGCTCCTACCGGCTGCCGCAGAAGCGGCGCACGGCGGCTTGGCTGCGCGCTGTGGCCGAGAGCGAGGGCTACACGCTGGGCGACGTGAACTACATCTTCTGTTCGGCCCGCCGCCTGCTGGAGATGAACCGCCAGTATCTGGGGCACGATTATTTTACGGATGTCATAACGTTCGATTACAGCGACCGGAAGGGTTCGCGCGTGGTCTCGGGCGACGTCTTCATCGACGTGGAGACCGTGGCCGACAATGCACGGCAGTACGGCGCCACACGCTTGCAGGAGATGCGCCGGGTGGTGGTCCACGGGCTTCTGCACCTCTGCGGCCAGCGCGACAAAACGCCCCGCGCCAATAGGCAGATGCACTCCAAGGAGGACAAGTATCTCAAAGCGTGGGAGTGCGAACGATGAAGTCCCTTCCGATGGTGAAAGCGCTGGTGCCGTTCGCGGCGGGAATTGTGCTGGCGGAGTATTTCGCAGTGCCGTGGTGGTTGTTCGCCGCGGCTTTTTTGTTGTGCGGAGCGCTGGCGCTGCTGTTGCGTTCGTGGGCTGCGGCCGTAGGGTTGTTGGTGGCCGCCGGGTGGGGTGCCGGTCAGCTGCATGCGCCCGTGCGGACGGTTCCGACGGGGGTCTTCTGCGAATGGCAGGTCGAAATGGAGGAACTGCCCTCGTTGAGGAGCCGTTCGGTGGCGGCTGCGGGGCGCGTCCGGGCGTGGCGCCTGCCGTCGGAGGAGGGGTGGCATCCGGCCGACGACCGGGTGTTGCTGCGGGCCGATTCGTCGGCGATGCTGCCCGACGGAGGTGCGATTCGCGGCATGGGCAAAATCTATCCGCTCCGGGGCGGTCCGGAAAGCTATCGGCGGCTGATGGTGCGCCGCGGCGTGGCCGGAACGCTTTGGTTTTCGGCTTATGAACCCGTCGAACGGGTGCCCGGCAGCCGTCCGGGGCTGCATCTGCTGGCGGCGGCTCGGATGAAACGGGTTTGCGGCGCCGGCGATGCCGGGGCGGTGGTGCGGGCCATGACGGCGGGCGACCGCAGCGGCATCGGGCCCGAACTGCGGACGGCCTATGCCCGCAGCGGCATGTCGCACCTGCTGGCCGTGTCGGGGCTTCATACGGGGCTTGTTTTCCTGCTGGCGAACTGGGTGCTGCGGGGGCTGACGTTGTGGCGTCGGGGTCACCTGCTGCGCGATGCGCTGGCCGTGGGGTGCGTGTGGCTCTATGTCGCGGCCGCGGGGTTTCCGCCCAGTGCCGTGCGGGCGGCCGTCATGTGCTCGCTGCTGCAACTGGCGGTCGCGTCGGGTTCGGAATATGTCGCGCTGAATGCCCTTGCCGCGGCGGCGCTGGGCATGCTGCTGTGGAATCCTGCGTGGATCGGCGACATCGGGTTTCAGCTTTCGTTCGTGGCCGTGGCGGCTATCCTTGCGTGGGCTGTGCCGATGTGCCGACGGCTGCGGACGGGCCGCCTGGCGGTCGATGCGCTTTCGGGAACCCTCGTCGTCGGGCTCGCGGCTTCGGTGGCTACGGCACCGCTGGTCTCCCATGCGTTCGGCATCGTTCCGGTGGCGGGGCTGCTGCTCAATCCGGCGGTCGTCCCGCTGGCAGGCGTGGTGGTGTGCTGCGGGGTTTTGGGTCTGTTGGTGCCGGGAGTGCCTGCGGTCGGCGAAGCGGCGGCCTGGGCGCTGAACGCGCTGGCCCGCGGGGTGGCGTCGCTGCCGGGCGGAGCGGTGGAATATACGCTGTCGGCCGGAGGAACGGCGGTCTGCTACCTGCTTTTTGCGGGTGCGACGGCGGCGTGGTGGTGCAAACCGAAAAAAAGCGTACATTTGCCCGTATGATTGCCCCCGAGGAATACGAACTGCTGGTGAGCGGTGCGGTGACCCGTGCCGTGGCGGAAAACCGCGGCCGCGACCCGCTGGAAGTGGCGCTCGACGCACGGGTGCCCCATACGCGGATTGTCGCCACGCAGGTCAAATATCTGCAACGCGCGGCGCGGAAACTGCCGTCGTATGCCGCCGCGCAGTGCATCCTGCCGCCGCTGGCATTCGAGCAGGCGTCGAGCGAACGCTGTGCGGAGCACAAGAACATCGCGGGCGATGCGGTGCTCGACCTTACGTGCGGGCTGGGGGTCGATGCTCTGGCGCTCAGCCGCAGGTTCGGCCGGGTGGTGACGCTCGAACGCGACGCCGTGCTGGCCCGCATTGCGCAGGAGAATTTCCGGCGGCTGGGCGTTGCGAACGTGGAGGTCGTCTGCGCTCCGGCCGAGGAGTACCTGGCCCGGACGCAGGAGCGGTTCGATTGGGTCTATGCCGACCCCGACCGCCGTTCGGCGACGGGCCGCAAGCTGGTGCGGCTGGAGGATTGTTCGCCTTCGGTTCCGGCCTTGCTGCCTGCAATCCGGCGGGTCGCGGGGCGGCTGTGTCTGAAGAATTCGCCCCTGTTCGACGTCGGCGAAGCCTTGCGGCTCTTTCCGCAGAGCCGTGTGGAAGTGGTCTCGCTGGAGGGCGAATGCAAGGAGGTGCTGGTCTACGACGATGGCAGCGGCCCGGCCGTGACGGCCACGGCGCTCGGCAATCCGGACCGCGAATTCACCGCGTGTCCCGGTGCTTCGGTGCCGCTTCCTGAAACGTTCGACCCGCAGCGCTATGCGTGGCTGACGGTGCCCGATGCGGCGCTGCAGAAAGCCCGGCTGGCGCGGCTTCAACTGGCCGGAAAGGCCGACATCTGGAGCGACAACGGCTTCGGATTCTCGGTGCGGAAGCCCGAGGAAGTGCTCGGCAAGGTATTCGCAATCGAGGCCGTCGAGCCCTACGACCCCCGGCGGCTGCGGCGCGAGCTGGGCGGCCGGGGTGCGACGATGCTCAAGCGCGACTTCCCGCTGTCGGCCGACGAAATCATGCGCCGCACGCGGCTGCGTCCGGGCGACGACGTGCGGCTGGCTTTCACGAAAATCGACGGCCGCTTTTGGACGGTCCGTCTGAAATGACTACTTTTGTAGGGAGCGGGGGCTGCCGAAGCGGGAAAACCTGCATCATGGATACTAAACATTCGGAACTTTGAAAATCAAGCAGATAATCACCTATTTCACCGACACCATTTTCCGGCGCGACGTCAGCGAGTGGCGCAGTCCGGTGGCGCGGTGGCTGGTCCAGCAGTACAAACTGCTGTTCTACACGGCCCGCGGGCTGTTGGAGCACGGCACTATCGTGCGTTCGGCGGCGCTGACTTTCTACACGCTCATGTCGCTGGTGCCGATTCTGGCGGTGGTCTTCGCCGTGGTCAAGGGCTTCGGGCTGGCCGACGGGCTGGTGCAGGGTCTCTACGGCCTTTTTCCGCAGAGCCCTGAGATGATCGACTACGTCGTCACGTTCGCCGAAAAGGCGCTGGCCCGCACGCAGGGCGGTGTGGTGGCGGTCGTGGCGCTGGTCATGCTGTTCTGGGCCGTGATACGGGTGTTCGGGTCGATCGAGAACGCTTTCAACAACATTTGGGAGGTCAAGGTCGAACGCAGTATCGCCCGCCAATGGAGCGACTACATCGCCATCGTCATGATAGTGCCGATTCTGTGGGTCATCGCGGGGGCGCTGGGCGGCTATGCCCGCCAGCTGCTCGGCTTCGGCGACGGCTGGCAGTGGACGCTGCTTTCGCGGCTGGCTTCGGTGACGGTCATCTGGGGGATGTTCACCTTCTTCTACATGGTCATTCCCAACGCCCGGGTGCGCCTCTCAAGCGCTCTGATGGCGGGCATCGTGGCCGGAACCGCCTTTGCGCTGTTCCAATGGGGTTATCTGTACGTGCAGCGATGGATGACGTCGTACAATGCCATCTACGGCAGTTTCGCGGCGCTGCCGCTGTTCCTTATCTGGATGCAGACCTCGTGGGAGATTCTGCTGTTCGGTGGCGAACTGTCGTTCGCCTATCAGAATATTTCGCGTTTCTGCGAGGAGCGCGAATCGCTGCTGGTGAGCTATGACCAGCGCCGCAAGCTCCTGCTGGCGGTCATGCTGACGGTGGTGGACTATCTGCGCAGTCATGGCGGAGCGATCCCGGCGGAGACGATCCGGCAGCGGCTGGAACTGCCGACGCGCATCGTGAACGATGTTCTTTATCAGCTGGTGCAGGCCGGGCAGCTGCTGGCGGTGCCGATGACCGAGAACGAACGCGAAATGGCCTACATTCCGGCGCACGACATCGCTTCGCTGACGGTCTACGGCATTCTCGAAGCCGTGGAGCAGTCGGGGCAGGAGTGTTTCGTCCCGACGCCGACACCCGAATTGCAGCGCATCGACCGCGAAGTGGAATACCTCAAGCGCTGTGCCCGCGAATCGAAGGACAATGTGAAGATAGTCGAATTGCTGGGGAACGAAAAACCCAAGGTGAAAAATTAGAAATTGCTTGTAGAAATACTGCGGTCGGATTTTTTAATTCTTGATTTTCATTGGATAGCATCGTAATCATCGGCAGCGGCAATGTGGCCGAATCGCTGGCCCGGGCGATAGCCGGCAGCGGCCTGCGGCTGGTGCAGGTCTTTGCACGCAACGCCGCCCGGGCGCAGGAAGTGGCCGGGCTGGCGGGCTGCGGCTGGGCGACCCGGCCGGAGGAGCTGGCCGAGGCCGACCTCTACCTGCTGGCGGTGAGCGACCGGGCCGTGGCCGAAGTGGCGGCGGCGCTGCCGATACCGGAACGGGCCGCGGTGGCCCATACGGCGGGGTGCGTGCCGCTGGAAGCGCTCCCGGCGAAGTTCGCGCGGCGGGCCGTGTTCTATCCGCTTCAGACTTTCACGCGCGGGCGGCGGGTCGGCTTTGCGGACCTGCCGGTCTTCATCGAAGCGTCGACGCCTGCGCTGCAAACCGAACTGGAGACGCTCGCCCGGCGGATTACGCGGCATGTCCATGCGGCCGATTCGGCGCGGCGGGCGCGGCTGCACCTTGCGGCCGTCTTCGTCTGCAACTTCGTGAACCACATGTATGCCGTGGGTGCGGAGCTGACGGAGGCCGCAGGGCTGGATTTCGGCCTGCTGAAACCTCTTATCGCCGAGACGACGGCCAAGGCCCTCGACGCCGCATCGCCCGCCGCCGTGCAGACGGGTCCGGCCGTGCGGGGCGACCTTGCGACGCAGGAACGCCACGCGGCGATGCTCGACGACGAACTGCTGCGAACGATTTACACGACAATAAGCCAACACATATGGGAAACTTCAAGGAGGACATAGCCCGCACCGAAGCCTTCGTCTTCGATGTGGACGGTGTGATGACCGACGGGGGCATCGTGCCCACGGCCGAGGGCGATTTCATCCGCCGCTACAACGCCAAGGACGGCTACGCGCTGGCCTATGCCATCAAGATGGGCTACCGGGTCTGCGTCATATCGGGCGGCCGGGGCCGGACGCTGGAAAACAGGCTGAAGATGCTGGGAATCAATGAATACCACCTCGACTGCATGGACAAGATCACCACCCTGCGCGACTATTTCCGCCGCGAGGGAATCGACCCGGCGAACGTCATCTACATGGGCGACGACATTCCCGACCTGGAGTGCATGCGCGAAGTGGGGATTCCGGTCTGCCCGGCCGATGCGGCGCCCGAGGTGGTCGAAGCGTCGCGCTACGTGTCGCAGTTTGCAGGCGGCGCGGGCGCCGTGCGCGACATCGTGGAGCAGGTGCTGCGCGCCCGGGGCGACTGGGCCCGCGATTCGCAGGGCGTCACCCCGTCGAGCCTGGCCGCGTCGAACTGAAACTAAAAATCCGTTTGAAAAAGAAAGGAGAAAGGGCCCTGAGCTCTCTCTCCTTTTCGTCTTATATGGATTTTTAATTTTTAATTTTTCATTTTTAATCCTGCTTCGGCCTTTTTCTTTTTCCTGCGTTCCATGTGGTCGATCAGGTGCAGGCGGAACGCCTCGCGGCGGGCCTTGAGGTTGCGCCGCCAGCCGATCCACCGGGTGTAGCGTTCGCGCTTTTCGGTGTAGATGTCGGGAATGGTAATCAGAATGCCCGTCTCCTCGACGTTGCCGAAATCGGGGTTGGAAACCGTGTCGAACACCCGCATGGTGGGCGAAAGGTTCATGTAGGCGTTGATGAGTGGCGGGATATTCTCGTTGAATTCGCGGATTTTCTGAATGAGAATCCGGTAGTTTTCCTGGTAGTTCTCCCCCGTGAAGAACTGTTCGTAGTAGGGGTCGTTCAAGTCGAGCTGGAGCGGGTGGATGCCCTCGACCAGCCGGTCGCGGTCGGGGAAATAGTGACGCAGGAACCAAATCAGCGCATTGCGTGCCACGGACTTGTAGGTGGTGTACATGGTCACCTTGCCGAAAAGGTATTTTGCCTTGGGGTTCAGCACGATGAGCGCTCCGAGACCGTCCCACAGATTATCCAGCGCATAGAGGCTCTTGGAGTTTTGCCGGGCCTGGTAGGCGGGCTGCACGAACGACCGGCCCAGTTCGATGGTGCGGGGCAGGAAGCGCCGCCGGAACTTCTCGCTGAAACGGAAATAGTGTTCGGTCGAGAGGTGGCGCGGGTGCGGGGAGGTGCAGACGATGAACCGATAGCCGCCCACGATTTCCTGGGCCGCGGGGTCCCAGACGATAAGCTGGTAGTAGCCGTCGCCCGCGAGGTCTTCCTCGTCGATGTCGACTTCGCAGCCGGTGCCGCCCCCGGCACCGCGGAACGCCAGTTCGCGCAGGCGCCCGATTTCGCGCATCAGCGCCGGGCATTCGGCTGCGGCGAAAATATAGATTTCGTTGTCGGCTTTCTTCGTATCGCGGATTTTGCGCTCGGGCGTCAGCTCCTGCAGCAGCAGGGCCCGGTCCACGGGTGGCGCGATGGGCTGTTCGGATAGTGTTTGCATGGCGCAAAAATAGGAAAATTACCTTTTATCCGGCAGTGCGGCGAGCGTTTTTTCCAAAAAATAGGTTTTTCTGCGTACTTCCTCGGTCTGTTCGCGCAACGAACCGAACCGTTGGAGTTCCCCGACGGGAATCGGGTCGCCCACGACGAGCCGGAAATGGCGGCCCGACTGCGAGAACATTTCGTCGGGCAGCCACAGCATTTCGATGTTCGCCTTGATACCGAGCGCTTTGCGTGCCTGCGCAATCCGGTAGAAGAAGTTCGACAAGTGCCCTTCGACGAAGATAGGCACGATGTCCCGCTGCGACGCGACGGCCTTTTTGATGAAGTTGGGTTTCCAGTCGAGGTCGGTGACGCGGCCCCCGATGCGGCGCGAGCAGAGCCCCGCGGGGAAGGTGAGGACCGGCAGGTCGCCGACGAACGCTTCGTCGAAGCGCCGGGCGTAGTCGCTGTTCTGCGACCCGTGCTTGTTGACGGGAATCCACAGCGGCCGCAGGGGTTCCACGTGCATCAGCAGGTCGTTGACCACCACCCGGGCGTCGCCGAACCGTTCGGTGAGCTTGTCGGCGAGCATCATCCCGTCCATGCCGCCGAACGGGTGGTTGGCGACGAACAGGTAGCGTCCGGCGGGGTCCAGCTTGTCGAGCCCGATGGCCGAGTAGGTGACCTGCCATTCGCGGAAGCAGGCGCGGATGAATTCCTGGGGCGGCAGGTCCCAGTAGGAGGCCAGAATGTGGTTGATTTCCCGTTCGCGGACAGTGCGGCGGAGCCAGTCGATTGCGAACTGCGGAATCCTGCGGGCCAGCCCGGGCGCTTTCTGCCGGAGTACGCTGGCGATGTCTATCTGTGGCATGTCCTTATGAGGTGAAAAGTGAAAGGTTAAAGGCGGATCGTTCCGCACGAACGCAATCGGGCGTTTCTTACGGGGCGGCGAAAATCGAAAATATTATCGCCAAATATAAATATTCTTTTTTGGAAATTGTCTAACTTTACACCCAAATTGACTTTTGCTGCCTGACCCATGTCCGCTTACCACACCCCGGTATTGCTCGAAGAATCCGTGCAACTGCTTGCCGTAGAGCCGCAAGGGACCTACGCCGACCTGACGTTCGGCGGGGGCGGTCATTCGCGCCGGATTCTCGCCGAGCTGGGCGACGGAGGGCGGCTCTTTGCGTTCGACCAGGACCGCGACACCCATGCCAACAGGCCCGACGACCCGCGTTTTCATTTCGTGGAGAGCAATTTCCGGTTTCTGCGCGGGGCGCTGCGGCTGCGGGGCGTGAAGCAGGTCGAAGGCATATTGGCCGATCTGGGGGTGTCGTCGCACCATTTCGACGAGGTGGAGCGCGGTTTTTCGTTCCGCGGCGAAGCTCCCTTGGACATGCGCATGAACCAGCGGGGCAGGCTGACGGCCGCAGCGGTGGTCAACACCTATGCGGCGGACGACCTGACACGCATATTGGGCGACTGGGGCGAAATCGAAACCCCGTGGAAAGCGGCCAACTGCATCGTGCGGGCGCGCGGGGCGGGTGCGCTGGAGACGACGGCTCAGCTGGTCGAAGCTGTGAAGCCCTGCACCCCCAGAAAGGACGAAGCGAAGTTCCTGACCAAGTTGTTCCAGGCACTGCGCATAGAGGTCAACGGCGAAATGGAGGCGCTCAAGATGGCGCTGGAGCAAAGCCTCAAGGTGCTGCGGCCCGGAGGACGGCTGGTGGTCATTTCGTACCACTCGCTGGAGGACCGGCTGGTGAAGAACTTCATGCGGAGCGGCAATTTCACGGGCGAGGTGGAAAAGGACTTTTTCGGCCGGGCGCTGACGCCGTTCGAGCCGGTGACCCGCAAGGCCGTGGCCCCTTCGGCCGAGGAGCTGGCCCGCAATCCGCGGTCGCGGTCGGCCAAGCTCCGGGCGGCGGTGAAGAAGCAGGCGGAGCCTGCAAAAACAGGTATGTAACCCCGAAACGATATGTTGCGCGATACGGAATTCGACCCGGTGAATCCGGAAGAGGAGGCCCGCCGCAGGCAGGACGAGGAGCTGGCCCGCAGGGTGCGGCGCGAGGTGCTGCGCATAGGCCGGGGCGAAGCCGACGAGGAAATCCGTGCCGACATGGAGCGGGAAGCCGCCGAGCGCGCCGAAGCCGAGGAGCGCGAAAACAAGGAGCGCCGCCGCAGGGCGAGCCTCGTGCGGCAGTTTTTCACGGGGACGATTCTGGTGCGCGAGGGCGTGTCGCGGTCGTATCCCTACATGCTTTGCATGGCAGTCATGTTGTTCGCCAGCATCTTCGTGATGTTCATGGCCCTGCGGCTCGACATGCGCCATACCGAACTCGAACGCGAGGTGCAGAAGCTGCGCGAACGCTCCATCAGGCTCGAAGAAGAGCGTTTCCGCACCACGACCCACTCGGCCATCGTCGAGCGGCTGCGCCAGCGCAACATACCCCTTTACGATCCGCCTGCGCCGGGCGAAACCATCGGCGGCGAAGAATGATGAAGGAAGAACCGTCCCGAATAAAAAGCGATATTCTGCTGCGTGTGAGGGTGCTCTATGTGCTTTTCATCGCGGCGGGGGCCATCGTGTTCGCACGGCTCGTGTGGGTGCAGATGTTCAGCGGCGAAGTGGCCTACAACGCCCGGCGGCTCGCGGGGCGCATCTTCACCGAGGTGACGGTGCCTGCGCAGCGCGGCAGCATCCTGGCCCGCAGCGGCGACCCGCTCGCCGCGTCGATTTTCCGTTACCAGGTGGCGTTCGACTTCGCTTCGCCGGGGCTCGATTCCCTGAAGACCTTCCGCGAGCAGAGCGATTCGCTGGCCAAATTGCTGGCGGCCTTTTTCAAGGACCGCCCGGCGTCCGAATACCGGAAGTTTTTCCGCGAAGAGCATGCGCGGCGTTATCGGCTGGTGCGTCCGCGCGACACCCTCTATGCCCGTTCGGAGGGGTGGTTCGCCCGGCTGACCGACCGCATGCGGGGCGAGGAGTTCATCCGCCACAAGGTCTACGACACCTTGCGCGACCATACGCCCGTCGAGATTTTCCCCCGCGACGTGGATTATTCGGAGTGGGAGACGCTCAAGACCTATCCGCTTCTGAACTGGAACATGGGGGTGGTCTACCGCCTTGTGGAGACGGCCGAGCGGATTTATCCGCAGGGCGAGCTGGCGCGCCGCACCATCGGCAAGAAGGGCGACCAGGGTAATTACGGCATCGAGGATTCCTACCATGCCGAGCTTTCGGGCCGCGACGGCAAGGCGAAGCGTCAGCGCATCGCGCGGGGTTTCTATGGGCGTGTCGCGGGCGAGCACGTGGAGCCGGAGGACGGCTTCGACGTGGTAACGACGCTCGACATCGAGTTGCAGGACGCCGCGGACAAGGCGCTGCGGCGGCAGCTCAAGGAACAGAGCGCCGAGTGGGGTACGACCATCGTGATGGAGACCCGCACGGGCGAAATCCTGGCACTGGCCAACCTGGGCCGGACTTCGGAGGGAACCTATGCCGAGCGCGAGAACTACGCGCTGAGCCGCAGTATGGAACCCGGTTCGACGTTCAAGCTGGCGTCGATGCTGCTGCTGCTGGACGATGCCGGGATGCCTGTGACGACGACTTACGATGTCAACGACGGCCGGCCCGTGACGGTGGGCCACGCCGACGACGTGTGCGATTCGCACCGCGGCGACCATGTCATCGGGTTCCGCCGGGCCGTGGCCGCGTCGTCGAACGTCTATTTCGCCCAGGCTATCTGGGACCGCTACGGCGCGACGGGCAAGAAACAGCAGTACAGCGACTACCTGCACAACCGGCTCGGGCTGGGGCAGACCGTGGGGCTGGAGCGGCTGGGCGAACGGCCGCCGATGATTACGACCGACTGGAAGGTGCCCGACCCGGGCGTCATGCTGGTCAAGATGGCCTACGGATACCGCGTGCAAATGGCGCCCATACAGATGATTACGTTCTACAACGCCATTGCCAACGGCGGCCGGATGATTTCGCCCGTGCTGGTCAAGGAGCTGCGCCGCGGCGACCGGGTGGAGGAGCGTTTCGCGACGCAGACCCTGCGCCGTTCGGTCTGCACGGACCGGACCTTGCAGGAGGTGCGCCGCTGTTTGCAGGCCGTTTGCACCGACGGCACGGCCAAGGCCTTTTTCGGCGATACGACCCGGCTGAAGGTGGCGGCCAAGACGGGCACGGCCCAGATTACGGATGCCCGGCGTCTGTCGGATCGCTATTACTTGGGGTCGATGGTCGCCTTTTTCCCGGCCGACAATCCGCGCTATACGGTGCTGACCACTATCGAGACCAAGGCCCGGCCGGGCAAGGCCTACTACGGCGGTCCGCTCGCGGGTCCGGTGGTCAAGCGGCTGGTCGACTACATCTACAACCGGGGCAGCGGCCGCAGCCTGCAAGCCGCGGCTTCCGGACCGCGCCGCTATCCGCAGGAGGTGAAGGGGGGCGACATCGCGGAAATCCGCCATGTGGCCGAACGCCTTTCGCCCCACGTGACCTCCGACGTCCGCAACGGCTGGGGCCGGCCGCGCGTCGACAGCCTGGCCACGGTGAGAATCCGCAGCTTCGGCGGCGAACGCACCCGCGTGCCCGACGTGCGGGGCATGGGGCTCAAGGATGCGCTGTTCCTGTTGGAGAATTGCGGGCTGAGCGTGCGTTTCTCGGGCCAGGGGGCCGTGGTGACGCAGAGCATCGCGCCGGGCACGCTGCTGGGCAACTACAAGACCATAGAGATAAGATTGCAATAAACGATGAAACTGTTTTCCGAATTGCTGGAAGAGACCCCCGTGCGCGAGGTGCACGGCGACGCCGGAATCGGAGCGCTGACCTACGATTCGCGCAGCGCAGGGCCGGGCAGCTGCTTCTTTGCGGTGGCGGGCACGCAATGCGACGGTCACGATTTTATCCCCGCGGCGGTCGCCCAAGGCGCTGCGGCGGTGGTTTGCGCCCGGTTGCCGGAGCGTCTCGCCGACGGAGTGGCCTATGCGGTGGTCGATGACCCTGCGGGGGCCATGGCCGACATGGCGGCGGCGTTCTACGGCCATCCGAGCCGCGAACTGAAGCTGGTGGGGGTGACGGGCACCAACGGCAAGACCACCACGGCCACGCTGCTCTACGACCTGGTGCGGGCGCTCGGCCACAAGGCAGGGCTGATTTCGACCGTGGTCTACAAAATCGACGAACGGACCGTCGAAGCGACCCACACGACCCCCGATACGATTCGCCTGAACGCCATGATGCGCGAGATGGTCGACGCCGGGTGCGAATACTGCTTCATGGAGTGTTCGTCCCACGCTATCGTGCAGGAACGGACCCGGGGGCTCCGTTTCGCGGGCGGGCTTTTCTCCAACATCACCCATGACCACCTCGACTACCACAAGACTTTCGCCGCCTATATCAAGGCCAAGCAGCGTTTCTTCGACGCCCTGCCTGCCGAAGCCTTTGCGCTGACCAACATCGACGACCGCAACGGCCGCATCATGGTGCAGAACACGGCCGCCAGGACAGCGACCTATTCGCTGCGTTCGATGGCCGATTTCCGGTGCAAAATCATCGAACAACACCTCGATGGCATGCTGCTCCGCATCGACGGCTGCGAGGTGTGGGCGGCGCTTCCGGGGCGGTTCAACGCCTACAACCTGCTGGCCGTTTACGGCGCGGCGCGGCTCCTGGGCTTCGAGCGCGACGAGGTGCTGCGCGTGCTGAGCGCACTGCATTCGGTGGCGGGCCGTTTCGAGGTAGTGCGGGCGGCCAACGGCACGACGGCGGTGGTGGACTATGCCCACACGCCCGACGCGCTGGAGAACGTCATCCGCACCATCGAGGAAATCCGCACGCCTTCTCAGCAGTTGATCGTCGTCTGCGGCTGCGGCGGCAACCGCGACCGGACCAAACGCCCCGAAATGGCGGCCATCGCGGTGAAATATGCCTCGACGGCGATTTTCACCTCGGACAACCCGCGCCACGAATCGCCCGAAGCCATTCTCGACGAAATGACGGCCGGGCTCGGCTCTGCGGTGCGCTACCTGCGCATCGTCGACCGCGCCGAAGCCATCCGCACGGCGGTGATGCTCGCGCGCCCCGGCGACATTCTGCTCATCGCGGGCAAAGGCCACGAGGACTACCAGATTATCGGCGATACGAAGCACCATTTCGACGACCGGGAGCAGGTCCGCAAGGCGCTGGATATGTTGAATGAAAACTCAAAATAAGCATGTTTTACAGCCTATTCCGTTATCTTGACCGTATGCACAACATACCCGGCTCGGGTATGTTCCAGTACATTTCGTTCCGCTCGGCGGCGGCCATCATCCTGTCGCTGCTGATAGCCATTATCTTCGGCCGTTCGATCATCGACTTCCTGCGCCGCAAGCAAATCGGCGAGGAAATCCGCGACCTGGGACTGGAGGGCCAGCTCCAGAAGCGCGGTACGCCGACGATGGGCGGGGTCATCATCCTGCTGGCGATCCTGGTGCCGACGCTGCTGTTCGGACGGCTGGACAACATCTACATCCAGCTGCTGCTGGTTTCGACCGTGTGGCTGGGCCTTATCGGCGGGCTGGACGATTACATCAAGGTCTTCCGCCACCGCAAGGAGGGGCTCAAGGGCCGCTTCAAAATCGTGGGCCAGGTGGGCTTGGGCATCATCGTGGGCACGACCATGTGGCTGTCGCCCGACATCGTGGTGCGTGAAAAGGTGACCCAGCCCGTGGAGACGGTCTACGTCAACACCGACGGTTCGGTCGAACAGAGTATCCAGCAGCACCTGCTGCTCAGCTCCGAGAGCACCAAGACCACCAAAACGACCATCCCCTTCATCAAGAACAACGAGTTCGACTACGGCTGGATGACCGGGGGCCGCGACGTGGCTACGTGGATGCTCTACGTGTTGGTGGCCATTCTGGTCGTGACGGCCGTGTCGAACGGCGCGAACCTCACGGACGGGCTCGACGGGCTGGTGACCGGGGTTTCGGTGCCTATCGTGGTGGTGCTGGCGGTGCTGGCCTACCTTTCGGGCCATATCGTCTATGCCGACTATCTCAACATCATGTATATCCCCGACAGCGGCGAGCTGGTGGTCTTCGCGGCGGCGATGGTCGGTGCGCTGATGGGTTTTCTGTGGTACAATTCGTTCCCGGCGCAGATTTTCATGGGCGACACGGGTTCGCTCTCCATCGGCGGCATCATTGCGGTCTTCGCGCTGTGCATCCGCAAGGAGCTGCTGCTGCCGCTGCTGTGCGGAATCTTCCTCGTGGAGAGCTGTTCGGTGATGCTCCAGGTGAGCTATTTCAAGTATACGAAGCGTAAGTACGGCGAGGGGAGGCGCATCCTGCTCATGTCGCCCATCCACCACCACTACCAGATGAAAGGCCAGTTCGAGACCAAGATAGCCATCCGCTTCTGGATCATCTCGCTGCTGCTGGCCGCCATCACGCTGGTGACGCTGAAAATCAGATAGCAATGAAAAACATCGTCGTATTGGGCGGCGGAATCAGCGGCTACGGCTCGGCGATTCTTGCCAAAAAACAGGGGTTCGGGGTCTTTCTCTCCGACAGCGGCCGCATTGCTGAACGCTACCGGCAGAAGCTCGATGAGTGGGGCGTTCCCTACGAGGAGGGCGGCCACAGCGAGGAGCGCATCCTCGCCGCCACGGAGGTGGTCAAGTCGCCGGGCATCCCCGAGACGGCGCCCATCGTGCGGAAAATCCGCGAGGCGGGGATTCCCGTCGTCTCCGAAATCGAGTTCGCGGGCCGCTACATGGGGCGTGCGAAGTGCATCTGCATCACGGGCTCGAACGGCAAGACGACCACCACGTCGCTGATCTACAAGATTATGCGCGACGCCGGGCTGAACGTGGCCCTCGGCGGCAACATCGGCGAGAGTTTCGCCTACTCGGTGGCTACGGGCAGTTACGACTGGTATGTGCTGGAGCTCAGTTCGTTCCAGCTCGACGGCATGTATCGCTTCCGCGCCCACATCGGGGTGCTGATGAACATCACGCCCGACCACCTCGACCGCTACGACCATTGTTTCCAGAACTACGCCGATTCCAAGATGCGTATCACGCAGAACCAGACTTCGCGCGACTGGTTCGTCTATTCGGGCGACGACGAGGTCATCTGGCAGCAGCTTCCGAAATACGACCTGCGGGTGCGGCAGCTGCCTTTTGCGGCGCGGAACGCCGTGGCGAGCGGTGCCGGCGATGCGTTTCTGTGCGACGGCAAGTTCACGGCCACGGCAGGCAAGGCGTCGGTCGAAATCGACATGAACAAGATGCGGATTGCCGGGCTTCACAACGCCTACAACGCGATGGCCGCGGCGCTGGCGACCCTTGCCGCGGGGGTGGCTCCGGCCAAAATCCGCAAGGCGCTCTATGATTTCGCGCCTGTCGAACATCGGCTCGAACCCGTGGCCGAGAAGAACGGGGTGCTGTGGATCAACGATTCCAAGGCTACGAACGTCGATTCGGTGTGGTATGCGCTGGAGAGCATGAAACGGCCCGTGGTGTGGATTGCCGGGGGTACGGACAAGGGCAACGACTACGAGCCGCTCAAGCGGTTCGCCCGCGAAAAGGTCCATACGCTGGTCTGCATGGGGCTGGACAACGCCAAGCTGGTGGGCGAATTCTCCGGCGTGGTGCCCGAGGTGGTCTCCACCGGTTCGCTCGATGCGGCGATGAGGGCGGCCAAGGCTGCGGCCCGGCCCGGCGATGCGGTGCTGCTGTCGCCCGCCTGCGCGTCGTTCGACCTCTTCAAAAACTATGAAAACCGCGGCGAGCTCTTCAAGAAGTGGGTGCTGGAAAACTGCGAATGAAAAATTTCTCCGATACGGCCGAGGGACCCAAGTTCCGCCTTTTCACGGGCGACCGGGTGCTGTGGATCATCGTGGCGACGCTGGCGGTGATTTCGGTGCTGGTGGTCTATTCGTCGACCGCCAAGATGGCCTACGACGCCCATACGGCCCGCACGACGGCCCATTTTCTGCGGCAGCAGCTGTTCATCCTGGGCGGCTGCATGTTCGTCATGCTGGCCGTGCAGAAAATCAACAGCCGGATTTACCATTACCTGGCGGCTCCGGTCTATTATCTCTCGGTGCTGCTGACGCTGGGGGTCTATTTCTTCGGCGTGTCGGCCAACGGCGCGGCGCGCTGGATTCCCATCGGGTCGTTTCTGTTCCAGCCTTCGGAAGCGCTCAAGGTGGCGACGGTGCTTTTTCTCGCGCGGCAGCTGGCGGCGCGTCAGTCGAAGATAGACAAAATCCGCATCGTGCCCTCGTGGAAGTTCTGGACGTGGCGTTCCTCGCGCGAGCAGCGGCGCATCTGGCGCGACGGGACATGGCCTATCCTGGTGCCTATGCTGGTGTCGTGCCTGGTCATCTTCCCAGCCCATTTCTCGTCGGCGCTGTTGGTCTTCATGGCTTCGTGGGTCATGATGCTTATCGGCCGCGTGCGGTTCCGCGAGCTGATGAAACTGGTTGTCTGGGCGTTGGTGGTGGTGGTGCTGTCCATGCTGTTCAGCTGGGGCCGCGGTGCGACGGCCGAAGGGCGCTTTTCGACGTGGGCGAATCTGTGGACCCACACGCAGACCGAGAAACCCATCGAAGAACTGACCGACACCGAACGCTCGATGATCGCCATCCACAACGGCGGGATTCTCGGCGAGGGAGCCGGTCAGAGCGCCATGCGGGTCGAAATGATCCACCCCGAGAGCGACTATGCCTATGCCTTTTTCGTGGAGGAATACGGGCTGCTGCTGGCCGTGGCGGTGCTGATGCTCTACCTGTGGATTTTCTTCCGGGCCATCGAGATTTTCCGCCGTTGCGGCACGGCTTTTCCGGGGCTGCTGGTCTTGGGACTGGCGTTGCAGATAACGTGTCAGGCGCTGCTGCATATCATGGTCACGGTCAATCTGATTCCCGAAACGGGGCAGACGCTGCCGCTGATTTCGCGCGGCGGGTCGTCGGTGCTCTTCACCTCCATCGCCCTGGGGATGATTCTCAGCGTCAGCCGTCAGAACGAGGAGCAGTCGCACGACACGCCCAAGGGAGAAACGATTTACGAGAAGTGAAAATTGAAATGTGAAAGGTAAAAAGTGCGGCGCCCGAAAATACTTTTCACCTTTCATTCTTAACCTTTAGCTTTCCGAAAAGTGGACGATATTCGACTGGACAAATACCTGTGGGCCGTGCGGATTTTCAAGACCCGCAGCGATGCGGCGGATGCCGTGCGCACGAACAAAGTGACCGTCAACGGGGCCTACGCCAAGCCGTCGCGCGAGGTGAAAGTCGGCGACCGCATCGAGGTGAAGCGCCAGCAGGTGACTTATTCCTACAAGGTACTCGACCTCGTTTCGAGCCGTCAGCCCGCCAAGAACGTGCCCGATTATTGTCTTAACACTACTCCGCAGGAGGAGCTGGACAAACTCAACGTGCCCCGCGAAACCATCTTCGTCTTCCGCGACCGCGGCACCGGACGCCCCACCAAAAAGGAGCGCCGGGAGCTCGATTCGCTCATGGACGGGATATTCGTGGACGAGGAGGAGTAGCGTTTGGCCAGGCAGGAAATATTTGCTATCTTTGCGCTGAAATATAAAGGAGTTTTGTAATCCTCATCGGAGGGTCGCTATAAGGCCGGATAAGATGACTGGGTAAAACCACGACGCTTGTCCGGCCTTTTTTGTGTCCGCCGGTGAATAACAGCAATTTCGGTTTATGGAAAGAACGCATTGGACCTCGGGACGGAACATGTAGGCCGCCTGTTCCGCAAATTTTTCGTTCCCACATTGCTGGGTATGCTCAGTATCTCGGCCGTCACGGTCGCCGACGGCATTTTTGTCGGCCATGGGGTCGGCAGCGACGGCATCGCCGCCATCAACATCTGCATTCCGCTGCTGATGATCTTCACAGGCTTCGGACTGATGGTCGGAGCCGGCTGTTCGGTCGTTGCGTCTGGACGGCGCACCCCGTCTGGCCATGTGGTGCAGCGTCGTTTCGGCATTGGTCAACGTCGTGCTCGACTGGTTCTTCGTCTTTCCGTTGGGGTGGGGCGTCTTCGGAGCGGCGCTCGCGTCGACCCTGGCCGTAGCCATAGGAGGCATAATCGTCGGGGTCTATCTTTTCCGTCGGGCTCGGACATTGCGGTTTTATCCTCTCAAAGCCAGCCGCAAAAGCCTGCGTCTCACCTTGCGTAACATTGGTTACCAGTGCCGCATCGGGGCGTCGGCCATGTTGGGCGAGGCGACGATGGCCGTGCTGATGTTCACCGGCAATCTGGTCTTCATGCACTACTTGGGCGACGACGGTGTGGGGGCGTTCGGCATAGCCTGCTACTATGCGCCGTTCGTTTTCATGATAGGCAATGCTGTGGCCCAGTCGGCCCAGCCGATCGTCAGCTTCAACTTCGGAGCCGCCCGTCTCGACCGGGTTGCCGCGGTACAGCGTGTCGCCCTTGCCACGGCTGTTTTTTGCGGCGGGGCGGTCGCGCTGGCTTTCGTGGGGTGTCCGCAGCTGCTGGTCGGGCTGTTTCTGCCGTTGGAGACGGCGGCGGCCCGGCTCGCCGTCGAGGGGTTTCCGCTCTTCGCCGCCGGATTCGTCTGCTTCGTCGTCAACCTCGCGGTCATCGGTTATTACCAGAGTCTCGAACGGGTGCGTCCGGCAACGTTTTTCGCTCTTTTGCGCGGATGCGTGTTTCTTGTGCCGTGTTTCGTGTTGCTGCCCCGGTGGTTCGGGGTCGCGGGTATTTGGTTGGCCATGCCTTTGTCGGAGGGGCTCACCCTGCTGGCGCTCGGGGCCTATTGGCGGCGGAGAAGTTGAGAACGGAATTTTCTTTGAGCGGCACGTATGGAAAAACCCGCTGCATGAGTGTTTGCGTCATGCAGCGGGTTTTCAGTAGATGGAGGATTCCCGCCGGTACGGTACCGCAGGGGCTTGTTGCCGCTCGCCTACTTCTTGTTGAAGAAGTTCATGGTCCGTTCTACACCGATCGTGGCGAACGAAAGAACGGCGTCGCCGAAGACCTTGAGCCGTTCGGGCAGCGCTTCGCGTTCCTCGGCCGTCCATTCGCCCAGCACGTAGTCGACCTGATGGCCGCGCGGGAAGTCGCCGCCCACGCCGAACCGCATCCGTGCGAAATCCTCGCTGCCCAGCAGCTCGGCGATGTTTTTCAGCCCGTTGTGGCCGCCGGCGCTTCCCCGCTGCCGGATGCGCAGCGTCCCGAACGGCAGGGCGATGTCGTCCGAGATGATCAGCAGGTTTTCGCGCGGAATCTTCTCGGCGTCGAGCCAGTAGCGCACTGCCTTGCCCGACAGATTCATGTAGGTCGAGGGCTTGAGCAGCACCAGGGTGCGGCCCTTGTGCTTCAGTTCGGCCACGTCGCCGTAGCGGGCCGTGGTAAAAAGCGTGTTGGACGCTCCGGCGAGAGCGTCCAACACTTTGAAACCGATGTTGTGGCGGGTGTCGGCATATTCGGCGCCGATGTTGCCCAGCCCAACAATAAGGTATTTCATGCCTCAGCGCGGTTATTTGCCTTCGGCAGCCGCGGCACCGCGCGAAGCACGGGTTACGCGCACGGCGCATACGGCCGTCGTGGCGGGGGTCACGAACTTGATGTTCTCCATCTTCAGGTCGCCCACGAAGATGGTCTTGCCGACGCCCAGCGGCGTTACGTCCACTACGATCTCGTCGGGCAGGTTCTCCACCAGAGCGCTCACGGTCAACTTGCGGGCCGAGAGGGCCAGCTTACCGCCGACCTTCACGCCTTCGGCGTTACCGGTCAGACGCACCGGAATGGCGATCGACACGGGCTTGCCGTCGGCGATGCGGTAGAAATCGAGGTGCAGAATCTCCTCGCGGACGGGGTGGAACTGAGCCTCGCGCAGCACGGCCTTTTCGGTCTTGCCGTCGAAGTCGAATTCGACGATGTAGGAGTTGGGGGTGTAGATCAGGGGTTTGATGTCGCGGGGGTCGACCGAGAACGACACGGTCTCGCCGTTACCGCACAATACGCAGGGAATCAGCCCCTCGCGACGCACCGCCTTGGCGGCCTTCTTGCCGAAATCGGCACGCTTCGCAGCTTTTACAGCAATGGTTTTCATTGGTTTTTGAATGTTTTGATGTTACCACCGGCGGTTCTCAACGCGGCCTCGCGGACCGCATCCCATTTCCGCCTGTTTGCGGGGCAAAGATACGAAGAAAATATTCATAATTCAAAATTCACAATTCATAATTGGCGAATCCTTGTAGAGTGGTTATTTTGAGGGTCTCAACTTAGGCGGATTGTAGTTGTTCGTGTGCGGAAATTCTTTTTGTTAGCTGTGTCCGGTTGGTTCCGCTAACTATGAATTGTGAATTATGAATTATGAATTATGAATTATGAATCGGCAAACAGCTCCCACCCTTTTTCGACGTCGTGCATGTCGGCGGCCGTGCCGTTCTCGACGAACGAAATGGCTGCCGCAATGGGAATCATGGTGCGACGGTCGCGGGTGTCGAGCGGCCGGTCGGCAGGGATTCCGCTTCGGCAGGAGACGGTGCGGATGTAAAGTTCGGTTTTGTTTTCCGAGGGCGGGGCCCAGCGGGCGATCATTGCGGCGATGGTACGCAGTCCGTGGCGTGTGCGGTAGGTGTGGAGCAGCACGAAAATCGCCCGGTAGCCCCATGCCATGGTCTCGAATTGTTTGAACGCCGGGTCGCGCGAGGGTCGGACCTCGCCTTTGTAGCGGCCTTTCGACTGGCGGATGTTGCCGGGATTGCGGTTGTTCAGACCTCTTGCCATAAGTTAAGATTGTTTTTTAGCGGAGCAGTACGATGCCGCCGCAGACGGAGCCGCGGGCGGCTGGGTTGGCGCCGGGTTCGTATTCGGGAAAGAGGGCCGGGCGTTCGTCGAGGTAGGCGACGGCACGGTCGAGCAGGGTGCGGGCTTGCAGGAGCAGATGCCGCCGCAGTTTGCGCCGGGCTTCTTCGTCGGCAGGTTTTCCGTAGGCGGATTCGGGGGTCATTGTGCCGTTGCGGTCGGTTCTCACGTCGAGCCGGGGTTGCAGCAGGGCGCGGGTGTAGAAAGCCGTGGGGGCTGCGAGATACTCGTTGCGGAAGTCGGAGTAGCCCCCGATCAGCAGTTTTTCGTGGAGCCTGCGGCCGATGGCCGGGACGATCCAGCGGGCTTCGGCGGCGGCGATGTCGGCAGCGGCGACGGTCGAGGGCGGGAGGGTTTCGCCGTCGCCGAACGCCGTTGCGAGCACCTGCGCCGGAGTTATCAGTGTCTTCATTATTCGATGCTTCGGATGTTGTACTTCGTGATTTCCGACAGAAAGGCCTGCTGGCGCTCGTCGTCGGGGTCGTAGTCCAGGCCGTCGGCCTTGCGCGCTTCCCAGACCTTCATGTAGATGGGTTTGGAGCGCGTGGGCGGGCGGTTGACGATTTGCAGCGACGAGGCGTCGAGCCCCGCCACGGTGCGGAGCGCTTCGCGGATGGGTTCCATCAGTTCGGCCTGCTCGCCGAGAATCACCGTGTTGAGCGCCACTTCGTATTCGTGGAGGATGCGTTCGGCGCTGAAGCCTCCGGCGTAGTCGAGCCCGCTCAGGGTCCGGAACCACGAGTGGGCCACCACGATGTCGCCGACGGCCTGTGCGTGGAGCGCCTGCCAGTCGCCCTCGTTCTGCGAGGAGATGGGGATGAACTGCGAATGGTCCTTTTCGTCGCCGCCGTCGCGGATGACGAACATGACCTGCCCGGGGTTGCCGGCGAACTTCTCCTCGGCCAGCCGCGTGATGCGTTCGGCTTCGGCTTCGTTGTCGACCGCCGAATCGAGCAGCAGGACGCCCGAGAGCTGGAACGAGTTGTCCAGGCGCGAAATGTTCCAGCGGTCGGTCTTGTAGGCGATGGCCGAGGCTCCGAATCCGGCTATGTAGGGCGGTACGCCGTAGTGGGTGTACATGGGTTCGTAGTCCTTGTAGTGGATCAGCGATCGCACGGTGCCGTCGGCCTGCTCCTCGAATGCGGGGTAGAGGGGCAGCGTCTGCGCTTCGCCGGGTTTGAAGGCCGCCCAGTCGTGGTGCAGGAGGATGTGCCGTTCGTCGCGGGCGATGCGGCAGCGGGTGGCGTCCTGGTGGTAGAGCGCCAGAAAGGAGTGCTGCGCGTCGGTCACCATTTCCAGAAAGGCGTTGCCGAAAAGCGCCTTGTCGAAAGCCAGTTTGTTGAGCACCTGCCGCAGGCTTTCGCCCAGCGGATTGACACGGTCGGCGAACGCCCGGAGCCGGGGCTGTGCCGTCTCGTCGCAGACGAAGCCTTTGCCCGAAATGTAGTCGGCCTTGTCGTTGATGATGCGGCGGTGGGTGTTCGAGCGGCGGGCCATCAGCGCCAGCGCGCTGGGGAAAAGATTGTCGTCGCCCCAGCGCCAGAACTTGTCGCTGCGGACCGTCGCGGCGCCAAGCGTGGCGTAGGGGTCGGTGCGGGCAGTGACGCCGAGGGCGATTTTGGGGTTTTTGCGTTCCATGGCAGGGGTGTTTTGGGGAGAAAGCGCCCGCAGAAGCGCTTTACGGTCTCTGCGGGCGCGGCGTTTATTCGCGGTAGGCATAGGCGAGCAGGGTTTCGTCGAGCACGTCGCAGCCGGCCATGAAGAGGGCGCGCTGGCGGTTTTCCATTTCGTCGGGGTTGTACCACATGCGGACTTCGTTGCCCGGGAAGTCGGCCGTGTTGACCGCCAGCACCAGGTTGCGGCGGTCGGTCAGCAGGCAGAACGACTGGTGGAACGAGGTCTCCGGGAGGTAGTTGCCCAGCCGCACGTCGACAACCGGGATGCCGTGGTAGGCGAGGGTCTGGCGCCCGTTCATCGAGTCGATGTAGGCCGCGTCGGTGCCTTTGGTGTCGAGATACTTCTCGTAGAGGAAATAGAGGTCCGAGGTGACGAAGAACGCAAGTTGCCCCTCGGCTTTGCCGTCTTGCAGGCGTGTGTCGGCGTTCTTCCACAGGGCGTCGAAAATCTCGATGACGCCGTCGGGTGCGTTGAGGCTCGCCTGCTGGTAGGGCAGGGTGTAGAACGATTCGGCAACCATGCAGTCGTTGACGGTCTTGAGGAATCCATCGAAAGTGTTGTAGCCTTTCGTCGCTTCGATGTCGCCCACCCACATCGTGGCGCGGATGCTCTCGGCGACGGCTTGCCGGAACAATTCGGTCTCGGCCTGTTCGAGTTGGGTGCCCGTCAGGTCGTCCATGTTGACGTCGGGGCCCGTGGCGATTTTCTCGTAGACCAGCGAGAAGTAGTCGGAGGCCGAGAAGCCCAGTTCGGCCTTGACGCGGTTCAGGGAGATGGTCTTCTGGTATTTGGTGGCGGCGGCGCCCCCGGTCCAGCCTTTTCCGGTGTGTTTCTGAAGGATGTTGAGCCGTCCGTCCCAAAGTTGGACGGTGGTGGGGACGGGCATGTTGTAGAGCACCCGCACGCCCAGTTCCTGGGCCGAGGGCCCGGTCAGAAAGGGTCGGAAGAAGATGGTGTCGAGGTCGGCACCGGTGTACTGTTTGGCGTTTTCCAAGAAACTCATGGCTTGTTGTAATTAAAAATGAAAAATTAGGAATTAAAAATTGTCATTCTGAACGAAGTGAAGAATCTGTTTTACAGATGTTTAATTGCGTTCAACATGACTTTTTTTGTGAATTGTGAATTGTGAATTGTGAATTGTGAATTGTGAATTGTGAATTGTGAATTGTGAATTGTGAATTGTGAATTTTCGTCGCTATTTCCGGAACTGGCGTGCGTCGGCGTCGTAGGCCCGTTGGTTGGCCGACCGGACGGCTTCGGCATAGCCGGGGTCGTCGCAGGGCAGGACCCGGGTGGGTCCGGCATGGAGGAACGCTTCTTCGGCTGCGACTTCCGAGCGGCGTTGGGCGGCGGCGTGGTCGTCGTCGAAATGCAGGACATTGCGGTCCTTGGGCAGCTGCGGCGGGGCGGGGGTGCGGATTCCTAAGTGGGTGAGGAGTTTTTCCCAGCCGCGCACAGCGTTCTTGGGCTTTTGTTCGGCCGGTTTTTCTTCTGCGCCCACAATCGTGTCGGCCAGCCCCGCCGCAACCGTCTCTTCGGGCGAGAGCCAGCGGCCGCTGCCGTTGTTCTCGGCCATCAGCGTCTCGAACTCCTCTGCGGTGCGTCCCGAGCGGGCGGCATAGATTTCGGCCAGCCGGCGGTCGGTCTGGCGAAGCAGGTCAAGTTTGCCGCTCAGTTCCGCCGCATTGCCCTCGGTGGCGCAGATGGAGGTGTGGATCAGGTAGAGGGCGTTGGCCGAAATTTCGCGGCGGCCCTCGCTGGCGGCCTGCGCGATGATGGTGGCGGCCGAGGCGGTGTAGCCGTAGCAGCGGGTCGTGACGCGGCCCGGGAGTTGGCGCAAAGCGTCATGAATCAGCAGTGCGTCGTTGACGTCGCCGCCCGTCGAGCGGATGTTGACCACCACTTCCGGGGCGTCGATTTCGGCGATGCGCTGCACGGCGTCGCGGAATTTTTCGTAGGTGGCCACACGCTGCTGCGGTTGGTCGAACTGCCATTCTTCGGGCACTCCGATCGTCCCCTCGATGTCGATGTGGCAGGCATCGGAGGCGTTGCGAATTTGAAAGTCCATTTTTTTTGAGGTTTTGTAAAGGGTTTGTTTTCAGTCTTCCGGCAGGCGGGTGAACGTACAGCGGACCGAGCCTGCGGCGGGGTCGTAGTCGCCGACGGCGTGGAGCGTCGCCCGGACCGTGTCGCCGCCCGTGTCGAGCAGGAAGACCGACCGGATGTCCGGTGCGCCCGTTCCCGGAGCCAGGAGCGCCGCGAATTCGTCGGGCGCCAGCCGCAGCGAGAGGCTGATCCGTTGGCGGGTCGCTTCCTGCGTCGTCTGGCGGTCGTAGTAGCGGTGCAGTCCCTGCGCGCCGTCTCGGTCCTCGAAGCAGAGTGTGAATGGTTCGCCGGTGGCGTCGCCCGCAAAGTGGAACGCTGCCAGCGGATATTCCGCCGCGTGGAGCGGGTAGCCCCACCGCTGGCCGTCGGGCAGCGGGTGCATCCCCATGTAGCGCACGATGCGGGGCGTGAAGTTGGTGCCGTCCTGCGCGGCATCGTCGCGGTCGCCCACCTGCATCAGCTGCGCCGCCGGGGCGTTGCGGTAGTGTCCCGTGCTGTTGAGCGTGGGGCCGAACAGCGGGTTGCGTTCGGTCCGTTCGCCCTGCTTGGCCGCGCAGCTGTCGGTGCGGACGCTCCACGCTCCGAATGCGGTGTCGGCGTCGCTTTCGTAGCGTTTCACGGCTCCGTCGCCCTCCTGGTAGCACCACGTGCGCACTTCGTGGATCTGCGGCGCGATTTCTTCGAGTACCACGGGCTGCGAGAAATCGGTTTTGGTGCGCCAGTCGGCTTCGGGACCGCTTCCGTAGAAGCCGTCGGCAGGTTCGATGAAGACCCGCCGGGTGGCTTCCTCGGTGTAGAACCGCAGGTTGAACAGGTGGGCCAGCGCTTCGAGCAGTTCCGATTGGCGGATGCGGTGCTGGGCGACGTCGGCGAAGCGCAGCACCGACCCGTAGCCCGGGCTCGAAAGGAAGCAGGGCCGCAGCGAGCATTCCTTGTGGAGGGTCAGTGCCATGCCCGCCTCGGCGCCCGAGAAGTTGATGGCGTAGAAATACTTGGGCGATGCAGGCGAGACGAGTTCCGCGGCTGTGCGGACCCGCAGTTCGACGGTCGTCTGCCCCGTCTCCTCCACGTTGCCGTCGTAAAGCGCCCAGTCTTCCGCGTAGCGGGTCCACAGCCCGTCGCGCATGACCCACAGAACGGGGTTCGCCGGATTCCCCGATACCGGGCTCGCAACCCGTGCCGAGCGGCCCGAAAAGGTGGTCCATGCCGCTCCGGCGACGCCGTCGAGGGTGCAGGTCAGCCGGTATTGGCTGCCCGCGGTGTGGCCGAAGACTACGATGCGGTAGGCGTAATTGGCCCGCATCGCCGGGCGGCGGTCTTCGTAGCGGTTGGCCAGCGTGAAGTTCAGCCGCGACCCCGGCCCCAGGTACACCGTGTCGAATCCCCGGAGCTGCGTGCGGCTTGCTATCCGGTGGTCGGTGGTGTACTTGAGGTAGTACTCGAACCCGGCGCTCACCTGCGTCGGCGGGGTGAAGCGGATCATTCCGTTCGTCAGGCCGAACGAGCCGCCGTTGTTGCAGAGTTCGGGAATCGCTTCGCCGTCGGCGTCGGTCGTCTGGGGCGTGGCCGTGTCGACGATGTTGCCCACCGTGTTGACCGACGCCTTGGGGTCGGCGTAGACCATTCCGGCCGGGCTCGCCGTGGCGGTCGCCGGGGCCAGCCGCCGGGCGAAGAAACCCATCCGGGCCGTGGCGGCGGAGGTGTCGCGCGAGGGGTAGGCGCCGCTCATGTAGAGCGACCGGAAGAACGGCGTGGCGAAAAAGGCGCTTTCGATCCGGTAGCCCGCTTCCTCGAACATCCGCTCCACGAGGGTGACGACGTGGAGAAACGGGTGGTAGTCGTCGACCGTCAGCAGCCGTTCGGCCGGGAGCAGGTCCTGCGGGTTGTTGAGCTGCGGGTATTCGTCGCGGTGGATGGGAAAGAACTTGACGGGCGCGTCGTCGGTCCAGCTTCGGCGGACCGTCTCGGCCGAAAGCGGGTTGAGGTAGTCGATTCCCAGCGTGTTGAACATCCGCCGCGCCGCCCGTTCCGCCCAGCCCGCTCCGCCGTCGCGGATTTCGAGGGTGAACGCTTCGTCCGATGCCGCCAGCAGGCGGACCGTGCCTTCCAGCAGCACGGCGTCTTCGGCCGTTATCGTCGCCGTGTGCAGGGCGGCATTGAAGCGGCTCCCCGTGTGCGGGTCGCGAGGGTCGCCCAGCAGGGTGCGGTTGCGCGGGGTGGGCGGAATGGCGAGCTGCATCCTGCGGCCTTCGCGGCAGGCGTCCGGGTCGCTCGTCCGGGCGGCCGAATAGCCCGGTACGGCGCAGGGTCCCGGCCCGAGGTCGCAGGGCCGACCGTCTATGCGGAGTTGCACCGTCATCTCCATGGCCGGTCGGTTTTGCAGGGGCGGATTTCGATTTCCAGCATGTTCAGCACCCCCTGGCGCTGGAGCACGGCCGTGTCGGTCACTACGTCGACGGGTTCGTAGCGCCCGCCCGCCACCCGCCACACCTGCGGTGAAGCGACGATTTCCGCCAGCGCTTCGGCCGCGGTGCGCGTTTCGTAGGCCGAGCGGAGACGGGTGCGGCGTTTTTCCGTGCTGGCCGTCGTCGAATATCCGTCGGGACCGCATATCCGGGTTTTCGACGCTTCGACCGTGGCGCAGACTTCGGTGGGGAAGGTGTAGTGTTCCAGCGACCCGACGCGGCTTCGCCAGGCAAGGCGGCAGGCATCGTGGGGTTTCGGCGCTGTCGTGTAGACTATCGTTCCGATCCCGGCGAAATCGAGGGTGAGCTGTTCAGCGTCGGGGAAATCGTCGGCGCAGAGCCGGAACAGGTGGATGGGCGTGGAGGTGCTGGTGTAGTTCTGCGTCCGTTCTCCGGCGGGTCCCTTGGCCATGACGGTCATCCGCAGCAGACCGTATTTCAGCAGCGTGATTTCGTCTTGTTCGCCGGGCGCGAGCAGCCGCTGGAGCGGCATGGCAGTCAGCAGCGACGGAATCGGTGCAGCTTCGGTGGCGGCGTAGTACACGCTGGCGGAGGAGACGACCGCTTGGGCGGGGGCGTCGGTCGGTGCGGCGGCGACCTTTACGCTGCGTATCCGGTCGGTGTTCGCGATGAACCCCGTGGCGGTGCCGGATTCGGGGGCGAACGCGATGTGCCGCCGGACTATGGGCGCGGCATCGAACACGGCTTCCGCTACGTCGACGAAACGTTTGGTGCCCAGCAGCTCGTCCGTCTGCGAATCCGTTATCCGGATGTCGGCCGTCTGCGCCGGGTCGCACGTAAGACGGTATTCGGCTCGTTGTCCCGCAGGCACGCAGTCTGCGGGTTGGGTGGTGAAGGATAGCATGTTTTAAGGTGAAAAGTGAAAAGTAGAAAGTGAAAGGTGAGAAGGTCAACTGTAGTCGCCTTGTCATTCTGAGGAAAGGCGAAGCCTTGACGAAGAATCTGCTTTTCTATAAAATAGATTCTTAACTTGCGCTGCGCTTGTTGACCTCCTCCTTGCATGGCATAGCCTGCAAGCAGTCTCTGCACATGCTTCGTTCGTCGGTTCACTTCGTTCAGAATGACATATGCCGCCGCAACCACTCGCAGGCCCGGCTGGGGCGGTCGCGCTCCAAGTGCGAGCCGGGCTCCGCGTTCATCGCGCCGACATGTCAAGCCCTCGAAAAGGGGTTCAAGGTGAAAAAAGGGCGGCGCTTTTGCCGTTTGGGAATGCGGCTGGTCTGCCGCTTTGTGGCGCAATGCTTGGTTTAAGAACAGGTTCGATTATGCCTTAGCAGGACTTTTTCGGCGAATTCAGGGGTACGAAGCGTCCCGTTCTGTCTTTTGTCGGACACAGACAGGGCGCGGCAGGGTCGCAAATAAGGTTGTGGACAAGACCGACTATAAGACCGCAGATACAAGATTGCAGACAAGAACCTCAGACGCGCCGCCGAATGGCTGCAAGTAGGGTCGCCGATTTGCGCACCGGCTGCATTGCGAAAGAGCAGAAAAGAGCAGGAATTTGCAGGTCCGGCATGGCGGTCCGGAGAAGCGGCAACGGCAGGCAGCGTGTGTCGATAACCTGGCGACAGAATGTCAATAAGTGTTGATGATTGCGGCCAACGGATTGAGAACCAATCTTTCGTGTGTGTGGATAATTCGTCCCCGGGCCCGGGGCTGTGTCGGAACCGCGGTGCAAATATATAACGGCGATACCCCCTTTGTCAAGTTTTCGGGCGGTTTTTTTGACGGTTTTGTATAAAAAGCTACCGATTTTTGTATAACTTTGTCGCATTAACCAACGCTGTTTATCCCTTATGGACGATGGTCATAGTTCCGCGTATAGCCTTTGCGTCGTGTTCCGGCACAATGCCGGCGCTTTGCGGCGCACAGCATGCAGGTAGCCTGCGTGCCGCCCGACCGTTGTCCCTCCCCCTCCTTTTCGTCCGTTGTTTTTCCGCGCTTCCGTTCGCGCGGCCGGGTTCTTGCGCGCCGCAGCGTCGGGACACGTTGTTCGGACGGCAGCGGCGGCAGGCGCTTCTCGCGTGCTGGGACCGGGGGCTGAAGGTGGCTCCGAGGGCCAATCCCGGCTGAAGAGCTTTGCGGGCCGGATGCCCGCCTCTCTTCGCCCACGGATTCCACAACCTTTCAGAGAGCCCTTTTCATGATTACCATCTACCTCAAGCAGTATAACAAAATCATCCGCAATGCCGACACCCGGCTCTTCGACGAGCTCGGCTACGACGACATCCTGTGGATCGACATGTTGCTTCCCACCATCAAGGAGCAGAAGGCCGTCGAGAACTTCATGGAGATCAGTCTCCAGACCAAGCAGCAGGTCGAGGAGATCGAATCGACTTCCAAGTATTCCGAGAGCGAGAACGCCATCGTCTCCAACTCCAATTTCTTCGTGCCTACGGGCGATTCGTTCGTCGTTGAGCCCGTTTCGTTCATCATCTCCAACGAGGGGGTCCTCGTCTCTGTCCGCGGGGCCGAGTCGCGCACGTTCCGCGAGACCGAGAAGCGTTTGCAGATGAATTACCGGAGTTATCCGACGGGTTACCACCTCTTCATTTCGTTGCTGGAGGTGCGCATCGACTTCGACGCCGACATGGTCGAGCTCGTTTCCAAGCAGGTCGCTTCGCTTTCCAAGGCCATCAATTCCGAGGATACCATCGACAAGGAGGTGCTGCACCGCATCAGCGCCTTGCAGGAGAGTACCATGTCGTTGCGCGAGAATATCTTCGACCGTCAGCGCGTCCTCTCGGGCATCCTGCGTTCCGAGCGTTTCCCCAACGACATCTATCCCCGGTTGCAGTTGATGATCAAGGACGTCAATTCGCTTATCAACCACGCCGATTTTTCGTTCCAGCGTCTCGACTACATCCAGGACGCCGCGTTGGGTCTCATCAACATCGAGCAGAACGAAATCGTCAAGATTTTCTCCGTGGCCGCCGTCATCTTCCTGCCCGCTACGCTCATCGCTTCGATTTACGGCATGAATTTCAAGTACATGCCCGAGCTCGACTGGCACCTCACGCTGCCTAACGGGTGGGTCGTTCCCGTGGGTTACCTCTTCGCCATCGGGCTCATGATCTTTTGTTCGGGACTTACCATCTGGTATTTCCGTTACAAGAAGTGGCTGTAAGTCAAAGTGAAGGGTGAAAAGAGAAAAGCGAAAGGTTTTTGCCGTTTCGTGCGTTTTCCTTTGTCATTCTGAGTACAGCGAAGAATCCATATCGTTTGACTGCACAGATGTTGCGCTATCGCTCAACATGACAAGTCGTTGCCACCTGAAGATACTTCGCCTCAACAAAATCCAAACAAGTTTGGTTTTGTATTCGGCTTATTCGTATCTTTACAGAAGATAGGCTTCGTCTCAGCAATGCTCAAATAAATTTGGCATTGCGTTCGACTTGCGCACTTTGGCTTCGCCGAAGATACTCATGCTCGGCAAAATGCAAGTGAACTTGCTTTTGCTCTCGCTTATTCGTATCTTTGCCAAGTTAACCTTTTTCCATGCTCGAAAAACTGGCGAAACAGACGGCCGTCTACGGCATCAGCACCATCGTGGTGCGGTTTCTGAGCTATCTGCTCACGCCTTACTATACCCGTATTTTCGGGCAGGAGACCTACGGTATCGTCACCGATGTCTATGCCCTCATCCCCCTGGCGCTCACGCTGCTGACCATGGGGATGGAGTCCAGCTATTTCCGTTTCTCCGCCAAGGCCGACCAGGCCGGGAGCGATGTCATCGCGGCCAAACGGCGTTTGTTCGCCACCACATGGGGCATCACGTCGCTCGCCGCGCTCGTCTTTTTCGTGTTCGTCGTCGGGTTCCGCGGTTCCCTTTCCCGCGTCATGGGCGAGGCCTACGCCGCCCATCCCGAGTATGTCGTCTGGGTCGGGGCCATCATCCTTTTCGACGTGTGGGCCTGCATTCCCTTTTCGCGGCTCCGCGAGCAGGGGCGGTCGCTTACGTTCGTCGGCATCAAGGCGTTGAACGTCGTGTTGAATGTCGCTCTCGCGTTTGCGTTCGGGGCCGCCGGGCTCTTTGCGTCCGAGTTCGGGGTCGGGTGGGTCTTCGTCGCCAACCTCGCCGCCAGCGTCGCCACATGGTGCGTCATCCTCTCCACCGTCGACCGGACCGTGCCGCGCGTCGATTGGGCGTTGCTGGCCGTCATCTTCGCCTATTCCCTGCCGCTCTTGATAGGCGGGCTCGCAGGTACGGCCAACGAGTTCATCGACCGTCAGTTGATCAAATATCTGGTTCCCGCCGGGGCGATGGCCCAGCTGGGGGTCTACGGCGCCATCACCAAAATCGCCGTCGTCATGATGCTCTTTTACCAGATGTACCGCCTCGCCGCCGAGCCGTTCTTCCTCTCCAATTTCCGGAAGTCCGATTTCGTGCGGATGAACGCCGCGGCGCTCAAGTACTACGTCATGGCGTCGATGCTCATCTTTCTGGGCATCGCCTTGTTCCGCGATTTCTTCGCCTTGATTGTCGGGCGCGATTTCCGCGAGGGCATCCATATCCTGCCCGTCGTGCTCGGCGCCAACGTTCTCACGGGGGTGTGGCTCAACCTTTCGTTCTGGTACAAGCGCGAGGAGCGTACTCCGCTCGCCATCGTCGTCACCGGGTCCGGTTTGGCCGCCATGCTCCTGTTCGGTTTTTGGTTCATCCCCTTGTGGGGTTATTTCGGGGCCGCCTGGGCCCGGCTCGCCAGCGAGTCGGTCATGGTCGCCGTCAGTTGGTGGCTCAACAGGCGTTTCTTTCCCACTCCTTACGAGTGGGGGCGTATCGGCGAGTTCGTCGTCGTCGCTTTGGGCGTCTTCTTCGTCGCCGAATCGTTCGCGGCCCGCATCGGCAATATGTTTGCGGGTTATGCGTTCAATATAGTGTTGTTTGCGGGCTATTCGGCCTACCTCGTCCGGCGCGAGCATATCGACGTCGGGGCGTTGGTGCGGGCCGCGCTCAGAAAAAAGTAGAACAGAAAGGTGCGTTTCGCCGACATCATAGGGCAGGAGGAGCTCAAGCGGCATTTGGCGCGTTCGGTCGATACCGGGCGGGTCAGCCATGCCCAGTTGTTTACGGGGGCCGCCGGGGCCGGGTCGTTGGCGTTGGCCGTCGCTTACGTGCAGTATCTTTGCTGCCGCCATCGCCACGACGGCGATTCGTGCGGCGAGTGTCCCGATTGCAGGCAGATCGCCGCTTTGGCCCACCCCGACTTCCATCTGGTTTTTCCCGTCAACAAGCAGGGCAAGAAGTCCGGCGAGGTCATGTTGAGCGACGAGTTTCTGCCCCGTTTCCGCGAGTTGTTCGCCGAGCGCCGCGGGTACGTTTCGCCGCAGGATTGGTACGACAGGCTCGACCTCGGCAAGACGCTCAAGGGGATGATTTCCGCCCGCGAGGCCGACGAAATCATCCGCAAGCTCTCTTTCAAGAGTTTCGAGGCCGATTATAAGGTCATGCTCGTGTGGTTGCCCGAGGCTATGAACGAGGAGGCCGCCAACAAGATTCTCAAGATTCTCGAAGAGCCTTGGGAGCGCACGCTCTTCATCCTTGTTTCCGAGCGGCCCGACCGTTTGCTGCCCACCATCCTCTCGCGTACGCAGGAGGTCGCTGTGCCGCGTATCGCGCCCGCGGTTTTGGAGCGCGCCGCCTTCGACAGCGGCGTCACCGACCCCGTCCAGGCGCGCAGTATGGCCCGGCTCGCCGGGGGCAGTCTGTTGGAGTTGCAGCACTTGGCCGCCGGGGAGAACGACGCTCTGCGTCACGAGAATTTCGGGCTTTTCTGTTCGCTGATGCGTTTGAGTTACAACGACAAGCACCTCGAACTCGTCGCCTGGGCCGAGGAGGCCGCCCAGTTCTCGCGCGAGCAGCAGCGGGCTTTCCTGCTCGACGCCGCACGGCTCCTGCGCGAAAGTTTCATGCTCCACGCCGCCATTCCCGAGGTCGGTTACCTTTGGGGCGAGGAGCTGGCGTTCTGTTCCAAGTTCGCGCCGTTCGTCGATTCGCGCAACATCGAGCCGCTCATCGCCCAGATCGAGAGCGCTTCGGCGCAGTTGTCGCAGAACGGCAACCCGACCATCGTCTTCACCCATTTCGCCCTCGCGGTGAGCAAACTCATCAAGCATTTGTAGTTTATGGCACGTGTGGTTCTTCTTGCAGGCGGCAATACCGGGGACGTCAAGCGTACCCTTCAGTCGGCGCAGCAGCTCGTCAACGACCGCGTCGGGGCCGTCCTGCGGTGTTCGCATCGTTACGAGAGCGAGCCGTGGGGGTTCTCCGGCAACCGTTTTTCCAATCAGGCGCTCGAGGTTTCCACCGACCTCGCGCCCGAGGAGGTGCTCGACGCCGTGCAGCGCATCGAGTGCGAGTTGGGGCGCAACCGCGCCGCCGAGACCCTCGAAAAGGCGCGTACCGGGGCTGCCTACGTGTCGCGGCCCATCGACATCGACATCCTCTTTTACGACGACGCCGTCATCCGCAGCGAGCGGCTCACGGTGCCCCATCCCCGGCTCGCCGAGCGGGAGTTCGCGCTCGTGCCCCTCTGCGAAATCATGCGCGGACGCAGGCATCCCGTTTTGGGGCTCACCGTCGCCCAGATGCTCGATGCCCTGCGTGCACAATCATCCGAACAGCCATGCGGAAAGTAAGTTGCATATTCTTTTTCGCCCTCGCGTTGTCGGCGGTCTCTTGTTTCAAGAAGGTCGCTTTCCGCACCGATTACGTCCTCAAGCCCTTGCGCGAGGTCACTTCCGACGACCGCGTGCGGGAGCCCGTCGCCGGGGCCGTCGCGTTCGCGTTCGACGCCGATACGGCCGCGTGGACCGTCGCTTCCTACGATGATGCCCTCGCCGGGGTCATCACTTCGCGTGCCGACCCCGCCGTGAAGCAGTCCGCGCCCTGCGCTTCGTCGCAGCCTTACGGCGACGGCGGGTGGATCAGCCTGCCCCTCGACCGCGAGTGGCAGATGGTCGTCGCCGTCGATCCCGTCGACAGGCTCTACGCCTATACGCAGCAGCGCATCGGCGAGAACCTCCCCGTGCTCACCGTCTCGTTGATTTTTCAGCCTTGGCGTTCCGGGCGTTCCTATAAGTGGGGCAATTGGCTTTTCTTCAACGATTTCTACGTCGACCCCACCCGGGTCGAGTGTTTCGTCGACGCCCAGGCGCAGTCGGCCGAGGGGGCGCAGCCCGAGCCGCTTTCCCAGCCCAAAATCTACGCTTACGCCGCCGACACCACCGCCTGGCGCATCGCTTCCTACGACGATGCCGTCAACGGCATTCTCACTTCCAAGACATCCGGTCAGACCCGCACTTCGCCCGATTTCCCGGCTTATCCCGTCTCCGGTTCCACGCTTTACAGTATGGAGGTCACCGCGTCGCCCGTCATGATCGTCGTCGTCGACCGTACCCACCGCACCTACGCCTATACCAAGGCCGAGGTCGACCTCGCAGGGGCAAGTCCCACTTTCTCGCTTCTGTTCCGGCCGTGGACCAAGCAGTGGATCGCCGAGGTCGACGGGTGGTGTTTCGTCTGCGACCTTTACGCTCCCCAGGAGGAGCAGAACCCCGATACCTCCCTCCGATGAAGTCCGCTTTCCCGCATACGTTGTCCGTTCTGCGCGCCGTCGTGGTGCTTTTCTTCGCGTCGGCTTTCTTCAGCCGGTGCGCCAGCATGATGATCCCCACGGGCGGGCCCCGCGATACGCTGCCCCCCGTCATCGTCAACATGACGCCCGACAACTTCTCCACCGACCGTCCGCTCGTCGGGCATGGTAAGATTTACATCGAGTTCGACGAGTTCGTGCAGCTCAAGGACCAGCAGAAGGAGTTCTTCACGTCGCCGCAGATGAAGAAGAAGCCCACCGTCACCTTGCGGGGCCGCGGCATCGTCATCCAGTTGCGCGATACGCTCCTGCCCAATACCACCTATGCCCTTAATTTCGGCAGTGCCCTGCGCGACAACAACGAGGGCAACCCGCTCCATTCCATGCGTTACGTCTTCTCCACCGGGCCCGAGATCGATTCCATGATTCTCTCCGGTTATACGGCCGACGCCTACAAGGCCGATTCCGTCTCGAAGACTTTCATCTGGTTCTTCCCGGCCGATTCGGTCGAGGACATCGCCGAGTACGATTCCACTATTTTCAAGTACAAGCCTGCCGTCATCGCGCGCGCTGAGAACAACGGCATCTTCATCGCTCAGAACCTCAAGCCTGTTCCTTACAGGGTCTACGCCGTGCAGGACAAGAACGACAATCAACTCTATGAGCCCGGTTCCGACCAGGTCGGTTTCCTCGACGGGACTTACAATCCTGCCGCGTTGCCCGACTTCGCCATGTGGTACGATTCGTTGCGTCATTACGTCTCCGCCGAGCCTCAGTTGTATCTGCGCATGTTCACCGACCGGGCTTTCCGCCGCCAGGTGCTCGCGCAGTCCGAGCGGCCGTTCCAGCACAAGGCGCTGCTTTACTTCTCGGCTCCTCATCCGCAGATCGACAGCATCCGGTTCGACAGCATCCCCGAGGGCGGGTTCATCGTCGACCCGCAGACCGTCGGGCGCGATACGCTCGCTCTTTGGTTCACCGTGCCTTCGGCCCAGTTGCCCGATACCCTCCGTGGGTCGGTCACTTATTTCAAGCACGATTCCGTCAACGTGCTCCGGCGGGTCACCGAGCCGTTGAAGCTCTCGTGGCGGTTCATCGAGACCAAGGAGCAGCAGCGCGAGCGCGAGAAGCTCGAACGCGAGCGGCGCAGGGCCGAGGAGGCAGGCGAGGAGTGGACCGAGCCCAGGAAGCCCAGTCCCTTTGCTTTCAAGCTCCCGCTCAACGGCGAAATCAATCCCGAAAACCACCTCACCGTCGATTTCGATTATCCCCTCGCCCGGCTCGATTCGGCCGCCATGTTGTTGACCCTCCTCAAGGCCGACAAGTCCGTCGAGGACGTTCCCGTGCGGTTCGTCCGCGATACGGCGCTCCTGCGGCGGTGGTACGTGCGGGCTCCCTGGAAGCCCGAGGGGCAGTACACCCTCACCATTCCCGCCGGAGCCATCACCGACGTCGCCGGGTTCACCAACGATTCCATCGTGGGTAAATATACCGTCCTCGACCCCGAGAAGTTCGCCACCGTCAAAATCGACGTCCGCGGCCGCGAGGGGATGCAGTATATCGTCCAGTTGCTCGACGGCAGCGGGTCGCTCAAGCAGGAAAGGCGCGGGGTCGTTTCCGGGCCCGTGCGGTTCAATTACGTCTCGCCCGGCGAAATCAAGTTCCGTGTCATCGAGGATTTGAACGGCAACGGCAAGTGGGATTCGGGCGACGTCGTGGCGCGCCGGCAGCCCGAGCGGGCCGAAATGTTCGTCGACGAGCAGGGCGGGGAGACTTTCGCTACCAAGGCCAACTGGGACATCGAGTTCACGATGGACATGCCCCGTATTTTTGCTCCCGTCACCATGCAGTCGCTCTCGCGGCTCTTGGACGAGCGCGAGTTGCAGCGCCTGCGCCGCGAGGAGGAGAAGCGCGCCAAGGAGGGTCCTCAGCGGAACGACGTCTCCGGGTCGCAGAGCGGCGCTTTCCAGGGCGGTATGGGCAGTATGGGTGGTTTCGGCGGTCGGAACGCCGGTATGTTTCAAGGTATGAGATAGCGGTGCGTATGAGAAGAAGTAAACATATCCTTGCGTTTTTGGGTCTCGCGGCTGCGCTTGTCGGGTGGCAGGGTGCCGCCGCGCAGCATACGCTCGGGTTCGTCGCCGGTTACGGCATGGCCAACGGGCGGTTCGAGCCCAAGCAGGAGTCGCGCGTCCTTTGGGGCATGTACAGCGGCGGCCTCACGTGGCGTTATTACGGGACGCAGCGTTTCGTCGGCGGGTTCGGTGTCGACCTGGAGTTCATCCAGCAGGGTTTTTCCTTTGCGCCCAACGCATCGGCGGTCGACGACAAGGCCGATTACCTTTATTATACGCGACGCATCAATTCCGTGATGTTGCCTGTCGTCTGGCAGCCCCATTTCTACATGTTGCGCAACCGCCTGCGCGTCTACCTCGAAGCGGCCGCCACTTTTTCCTACAACTTCTCTTCTTCCTACGAGAACGAGTGGGCCCGTGAGCGGGGTGCCGACGATTGGCGCGGTTCCTACCGGTTCCATACCGCGCGCGACAACCGGTGGGGCTACGGGCTCGCGGGCGGCGGCGGTGTCGCGGTGCTCATCAGGCGGTTCGAGCTCAATTTCCGCGTGCGTTATTATTTCGGTTTCTCCGACATCGTGCGCAATCGCACCCGGTATGCCGACAACGCCACCGACGGTTCCGAGAATCCCTTTTGGGCCACTCCCCTGCGGTCGCCGCTCGACGACCTCCATATCAGCGTCGGTCTGAGTTACCGGTTCAACAAGGAGGGTTTCCGCGCGTGGAAGCCCCGGCCCAAGCGCGAAAAGAACCGCGAAGTGTTCAAATACGGTCTGTAATCATCGAATCATGGAAAATACCCGTCAGCAGAAAATCGCCAAGCAGATTCAGAAGGACGTCGCTGACATCTTCCAGAAGGAGGGTGCCGCCATCGTCCGGGGGCTTTTGGTCACCGTCACCGCCGTGCGCGTCTCGCCCGATTTCGGTTATGCCAAAATTTATATCAGCGTCTTCCCTTTCGACCGTAGCCAGGAGCTCATGGGGGCGTTGGAGCAGAACGGTTGGTTCATCCGCCGCGCCCTCGGGCAGCGCATCCGCAACCAGCTCAAGAGCGTTCCCGAAATCCAGTTCTTCCTCGACGATTCGCTCGAGTACATCGAGCACATCGACCAGGCGTTGAAAAAATAGTTGAAAATCGGAAATCGCGCAGTTCCCTGCCCGCAGGCTTGTCGAATCGGCCCAGCGTGGACGGTGCGGCGGTTTTCAATTTTTCGTTCCGGCATGTTTCCCTTTTTCTTCGCCCGCCGTTATTTCTTCGCGCCCGCTTCGCAGTCGGTCGTCCGGTTGATTTCTTCCTTGAGCGTCGTCGCGGTCGCCGTTCCCGTCGCCGCGATGGTCATCCTCTTGTCCGTCTTCAACGGGTTCGAGCGGCTCGTCCGGCAGAATTGTTCGGCTTTCGACGCCGATCTCACCCTCACGCCTTCCGAGGGTCAGACGTTCGCCGTCTCCGACCTCGACACTGCGGCGCTCGCCCGCGTTCCCGGCGTCGGGGCGTGGTCGTTTTTTTTGGAGCAGAGCGTTTTGTTGGAGCGTGACGGGCGGCAGGCTACGGCCCTCGTCCGCGGCGTCGACGACCGTTACGGTCTGGTCTTGCCTTTGCGCGACGCCGTCACCGTCGGGGCGCCCGAGGTGCGCCTCGGCGACCTTCAGCGGCTCGTCGTCGGGCAGTCGATGGCTTACATGCTCGGTATCCGGTCGTTGGCCGATGCCGACGTCGGTTTGTACGCCGTCCGGCGGGGTTCTTTTTCGTCGTTGCTCCCCGTGCAGAATTTCACTCGGCGGACCCTTCCCGTCGGTGGGGTCTTCACCGTCGACCTCGATAGCGAGCGTTCTTACGTCCTCGCTTCGCTGCCGTTCGCTCAGGAGCTTTTTTCGCATCCCGGGCGCGTTTCGGCCCTCGCCGTGCGGTTGGCGTCCGGGGCCGATGCCGACAGAACCCGGGCCGCCGTCGCCCGGGCCGTCGGCGAGCGGTTCCAGGTGCGAACCCGTTTTCAGATGCGGGCTTCGTTCTACCGTATCATGACTTACGAGAAGTGGGGCGTCTTCTTCATCGCTTTGTTGGTTCTCGTCGTCGCGTCGTTTTCCGTCGTCGGGGCGTTGGCCATGCTCATCGTCGACAAGCGCAGCGACATCCGTACCCTCGCCGCTCTCGGGGCCGACCGCGCGGCAATACGGCGGATTTTCCGGGCCGAGGGGTTCTTCATCTGCGGGGCCGGGGCTTTGTGCGGCTTGTCGGTCGGTGTCGGGCTGACGTTGCTCCAGCAGCATTTCGGTTTCATCGAGATTCCCGCCGACAGTTTCCTCACCAAAAGTTACCCCGTCGAGTTCCGTTTCGCCGATTTGTTGGCCGTCGCGGCTTCGTTTTCCGCCGTGGCGTTTTTGTTGTGCAATATCACCGTCCGCAGTATGATCGTTAAGACTTCGTGAGTATGAAATTCTTCTTCCGTTTCTTCCTTTGTGTGGCGTGTGCCGTCGGCAGCGTCTCGTGTTCCCATCATAAAATCATTCCCGACGATGAGTTGGCCTTGATTTTCCACGATGCGTTCCTCGCCAATGCCTACCTCGGGCCCCGCAACCTCGCGCACGATTCGCTCAACGTCTACGAGCCCATCTTCGCCCGTTACGGTTATACCACGCAGGACGTCCATTATACCATCGGTAATTTTTCCAAGCGCAAGAGCGCCCGCCTGGGCGATGTCGTCGAGCAGGCCATCGACCTGCTCGAATCCGAGGGCAAGTTCTTCAGCCGCGAGGTCGCGGTGCTCGATACCATCGACAACATCGCCCTGCGTTCGGCCCGTCGGACGCTCCGGGCCGATTCGCTGCTTCGCGTGCGGTCGCTCGCCGATACCGCGCGGGTCAGTTTTTCGTTCGACGTCGTTCCCGGCGAGTACGAGGTGCGGTTGAAGTACCTCGTCGATTCGCTCGACCTCAATACAAGGGGGCTTCGTAGTCAGATGTGGCTCGAAAGGTCCGACAGCAGCCGCGTCCAGACCTATACCGTCAGTTTGCGGCGGCTCAGCGAGGCGACCCTGTCGCGTAAGTTCACGGTCGATTCCGCCCATAGGCGGCTGTGCATCCATTTGTTGACTTTCCCCAACAAGCCGTTGCGGCCGTCGTTCACCGCGCGCGATTTCCGCGTCACCCATACGCCCCCCGTGCGCGTCGCCGTCGGACAGCTCTACGAGCAGCAGTTGGGCATCCGTATCTTCGCCGACGAGTTTTTCCGTGCCGCAGCTCCGAAAGATAGCCTCTAATCTGCTTTGGACGCCGCAGGGGTGGGTCCGTCATCCGCTCGTCGGGTTGGCGGGCGACGGTTCCGTCCGTTCCGTCGCGTCGTGTCCCGAGCCCGACCGGTTGGCGTTCGTCGAGTTCCGGGCCGGGGTCCTCGTCCCCGATTTCCCCGTGGATTTCCGCGCCGTCTTCGAGCGGTTCTGCGTCGAGCCTGCCCGTCCGCTCGACGAGTGGCTGCCCTCCGTCGTCACGCCCGGCCGCGGGGTTTTGGTCTTGATTTCCGGATTGGATTACGATTCTTTGCAGCCGACAGCCTTTACTCGTATCGAGCGCTTATGATTTCTCGCTTTCCCCGCCGTTGAAGTTCGGCAGATGTTCTTCTACGGTGCGGCGCAGGTGTTCACGGTCCAGATGGGTGTATATCTCCGTCGTCAGAATGCTTTCGTGGCCCAGCATCTCCTGCACCTGGCGGATACTCGCGCCCCCTTCCAGCAGATGCGTCGCAAACGAGTGGCGGAAGGTGTGGGGGCTTATGCGTTTGTCGATGCCCGCCCGCCGGGCCGCTTGTTTGATGATCGTGAAGACCATCACGCGCGTCAGCTTCCCGCCCCGGTTGTTCAGAAATACGGCGTCTTCTTGCTTGTTTTTGTCGTAGAGGTCGCCGCGGTCTTCCAGCCAGCGGCGGATTTTCTGGCGGGCCGTCGCGCTCACCGGTACCAGCCGCTGTTTGTCTCCTTTGCCGATTACACGGATGTAGCCTTCGCCGAAAAAGAGGTCCGACATGCGCAGGGCCGTCAGTTCCGAGGCGCGCAGGCCGCACGAGTAGAGCACTTCCAGCATCGCGCCGTCGCGGCGGCCCTTGGGGGTCGTCGGGTCGATGGCCGCTATGATGCGGTCGATTTCTTCGGTCGTCAGTACGTCCGGCAGTTGGCGGCCGAATTTGGGCGTCGTGATGAATTCCGCCGGCGAGGTCTCGATTTTTTCTTCCAGCAGCAGGAAGTTGAAGAAGCTCCGGATGCCGCTCAGGCTGCGGGCCTGCGACGTCTTGCGGCTTCCGCGTTCGTAGAGCAGGCCCAGGTAGCGTTCGATCATTTCGCGTTCCACCTTGCGCGGTCCCACGTCCCATTGGCGCAGGATGTAGTGGGCGAAGTGGCGCAGGTCGCTCATGTACGATTCTACGGTGTTCGCCGCAAGGCGTTTTTCCAGTTTGATGTAGGTGCGGTAGCGGCGTCCCGCTTCCTCCCATTTTTTCGTGTTTTCGGCCATCGCTGTGCGGTTTTCGGGGTTTGCCCGATGGGTTGCTTCCGGCGAAGTTACGAAATTTTACATAATGTGATATTTCCTCTGTCGTATTTTTTAGGTTCGCACGATCCATTCATGCGGCCGCGGCCCGGGGCCGTTGCGTCCGATTCGTAAGGAAAATCGCGGCCGTTTGAGCAAAAATCCCTATCTTTACCGTGTCCAATCATTATATTCAGCAGCCATGACTTCCGTTCGCTTTTTCTTTGCCCTTTGCGCGTTCTTGTTGTCTGTCGCTTCCGTGAATGCCCAGCCGGCTTCCCGGCCCCGGAAAATCATCGTCGTCGAGGGTCGTTTCTTTCACGAGATGCCTGTCGCGGCAGATAAGATAACCAAAATGTACATGCTGACCACTCCTTCCGGAACGTCGGCCGTGGGTTTCGAGCTCTCCGAGCCGTTGCCCGACGCCGCCTTGCAGTATGCGGTCCCGGCCGGGCAGATTCCCGAGGGCCGATTGCTTTTGGCGCAGTACGACGAGGCGAAAGCCCAGGGCAAGGGTGCTTCGCTCTCTTTCGTCCGCAAAACCTTGTTGGAGGAGGGGAGCCGGTTTCCCGACTTCTCCGCCACCGACATCGACGGCCGAACCTGGACCGGCGCCGACGTCGCCGGGAAGGTCATGGTGCTCAATTTGTGGTTCACCGGCTGCGGACCTTGCCGGGCCGAGATGCCGGAGTTGTCCCGTTGGAAGGACGAGATGCCCGACGTGATGTTCTTTTCGTCGACTTACGAGGACGCCGGACGCGCCCGGCCCGTGCTCGAAGAGCAGGGGTTCAATTGGATCGCTCTCGTCGGCGACACGCAGTTCCGCAAGTTCGTCGGGCCGAACGGTTATCCCCTCACCGTCGTCATCGACAAGGAGGGCATCGTCGCACAGGTTGAGTATGGCACCTCGCCGGTTCAGCGCGACGCCTTGAAAGAGAAGATCCGGTCGCTCCGTTAGTCCGTTCCGGAACTTATAGAAAACCGAATATACTTCCTATGGATTTCGTCGCATTGAATATTCCCGTCGCCGACGGGGCGCAGGCCGAGATTCTCGTCGCCGAGTTGGCCGAGTTCCCGTTCGAGAGTTTCGAGAGCGGTTCCGACGTCTTGAAGGCTTACATCCCGCAGGAGCGGTTGGCCGATTGCAAGACCGAGGTCGACGCTTTGCTCGCCCGTTACGGCGTTCCCGGGCGTTACATCTCCATCGAGGCGCAGAATTGGAACGCCCTTTGGGAGCAGAATTTCCCCGCTTCCGACATCGAGGGGCGCCTGCGCATCCGCGCGCCTTTCCACGAGCCCGCCCCCGAGGGCGAGCCCGAAATCATCGTCATGCCTAAAATGTCGTTCGGCACCGGGCAGCATGCCACTACTTGGCTGATGGCCCGCGGAGTTCTCGATTTGGGCGTCGCCGGGCGTCGCGGGCTCGACATGGGCAGCGGTACCGGGGTCCTTTCCATCGTCGCCGCCAAGTGCGGTGCGGTGCATGTCGACGCCGTCGACATCGACGAGTGGGCCGATGCCAATTGCCGCGAGAATATCGCTGCCAATGGCGTCGAAGCCTGTGTTGAGCCTATGTTGGGCGACGTCGCACATATCGCAGGGCGTACCTACGGTTTCATCCTCGCCAATATCAACCGCAATATCTTGTTGCGCGACATGCACGCCTATGCCGCTGCGCTTCTTCCCGGCGGCGACCTTCTCATGAGCGGTTTTCTCGAAGCCGACGTGCCCGCGGTCGTCGAGGCTGCGCAGGCCGAGGGGTTGGCGTTCGTCGCTTCGGCTTCGCGCGACGGGTGGATGATGGTCCACGTGCGCAAGTGAAAACTTACAAGGGGCGCGGGGTCGTTCTCCACACGCTCAAATACGGCGATTCGTCGATGGTCGCCTACCTTTTGACCGACGTCGGCGGGCGGCGCAGCTACATGGTGCAGGGGGTCCGCAGCCGTTCCGGCCGCGGGTCCAAGCTGGCCCTTTTCCAGCCCATGTTCCCCGTCGAGTTCGAGGGGCTCGAATCGTCGCGCCAGCAGATGCACCGTTTCCGCGAGGTGCGGACCGCGTTTTCGTTGCAGAGCCTGCCGTTCGAGGTGCGCAAGTCGACCATGGCGCTCTTCATGGCCGAGGTTCTCTACCGGCTCGTCCGCGAGAGCGAGCCCAACGAGGCGCTGTTCGATTTCGTGTGGGGGTCGGTCGGGGCGCTCGACGCCATGCAGGAGGGGGTCGCCAATTTCCACCTTTGGTTTTTGGCCGGGCTGAGCCGTTTCCTCGGCTTCTGCCCCGGCAACGAGTATATGCCCGGGGCGTGGTTCGACATCCGCGAGGGGCTTTTCACCCCCGTGCAGCCCGCCCATACCGAGTGCATGACCCGCGAGTGCGCCCGTATCCTCCGCGATTTGATGGCGTGCGACGTGCGTGAGTTGGACGCTATCGGGCTCAACCGCACCCAGCGCGTCGAGTTCCTCAACGCCATGCTGGTTTATTTCGGTTACCACCTCGACGCCGTCAGCGCCGTCCAGTCGGTGCGGATTCTGCGCGAGGTTTTTTAGGGCTCCGGGTTGGGTTTTGCCGCGTTTTTTCGTATCTTGTTCCTCCGTCGCGGCTTTGCCGTTGCGGTTCCTCAACCCTTTCGTGCGATGAAGAAACCTTTGCTGACCTTTTTCTGTCTGCTGTTGTGCGGCGGTTTATCGGCCAACGGGCCTTCCCGGGAGCTGCCTGCCGCGCAGTCCGATGCCGTCGAAACCCCTGCGACATGGGATAAGATTCGCGCGCATCTGCCCAAGATTTCGGGTTTCTTGCAGGCGGGTTACCAGTATTCCGACACTTCTTCGGAGTTCTTCGTCAAGCGGGCGCGGCTCAGCCTCACAGGCGACATCGTTCCCAAGTTCGACTACAAGATTCAGTTCGAGTTCGCCAAGCCGCGTCTGGTCGACGCTTATTTGCAGTACAGGCCGTTTCCGCAGTTCGGGCTCCGGGCCGGGCAGTTCAAGATTCCCTTTTCGCTCGAAAATACCGAGTACGGCGTCTCCGCGTTCGAGTTCATCGACTACCCGCTCGCTCTGAGCAGGCTGATGGCTTTCGACGAGGTCTGCGGGCTTGCCGCTTCGGGCCGCGACATCGGGGCTGCGTGTTCCGGCGGATTTTTTCAGCGCAACGGTTACAGCGTCGTCCGTTACGATTTGGCCGTGTTCAACGGCGAGGGTATCAATACCCGCGACCGCAACAAGTCCAAGGATTTCGTCGCGCGGTTGATTGTTCAGCCTTTGGCCGGGTTCGTGGTGTCGGGTTCTTATTATCGGGGCGAGTACGGGTCCTCGCATTTCCTGCGCGAGCGTTACGGCGCCGGGGTGTGTTACGACCGGGGCCCTTTCGTCGTCCGGGGCGAGTGGTTCGGCGGCACGACCGGTTCTTCCGAGGGTCCGTTCGACAGCGGCGGTTGGTATGCCATGGCCGGTTGGCGGGCGCCGCGCAATCTGACCCTCACCGCGCGGTTCGATTCTTTCGTCCTCGACTGCGCCCGGCGTTCCTCCACCCGGCAGAACAATTATACGGCCGGGCTTCTTTGGTCGCCGGTCAAATATCTGCGGTGCCAGTTCAATTATACCTACGAGGATTACGGCCGTTTTTACGACATTTCCGGCCGCCACGTCGCTACGGTGTTGTTCACCGGAATTTTTTAACCTTTCCCCTTGAAGAAGTAGCTTTTCTGTCTGCGTTTCTCCTCCTGCGAGCGGGCGACGTAGACTTTTTCGTGCGTGTAGGGGTTCTCTCCCGTGTAGAACATCACCGACGAAAGGGTCATCGGCGTCGGCGTCAGGTCCTGCACCTGTTCCAGCGTGAAGTGCAGGCTGCCCAGCACCTTTTGCGCCAGCGAGCGCATGTCGCGTTCGGTGCAGCCCGGGTGCGACGAGATGAAGTAGGGAATCAGCTGGTAGGGCAGCCGTTCGTCGCGGCAGATGCGCCGGAAGTCGGCGTTCAGCCGCTCGAACATCGCGAACGGCGGTTTGCGCATCAGCTTCAGCACCGCGTCTTCCGTGTGTTCGGGCGCTACTTTCAGCCGGCCCGAGGTGTGGTGTTTCAGCACCGTTTCCAAATAGGGCGAGCCGTCGAACAGGTCGTAGCGGATGCCGCTCCCGATAAAGGCTTTCTTGATTCCCTTCACCGCGCGTATCTTGGCATATAGTTCCAGCAGCGGCGTGTGGTCGTTGTCCAGGTTGGGGCATTTCGTCGGGTGCAGGCACGACGCCCGGCGGCATTTGCGGCACAGTTCCCGGTCGCGGCCGCCCATGCGGTACATGTTGGCCGAGGGGGCGCCTACGTCGGACAGATAGCCTTTGAAGCCCGGCATCTTCGCAATGCGTTCCACTTCCGCCAGTATCGAGCGTTCGCTCCGCGAGTGGATGAATTTGCCTTGGTGGGCCGAAATCGTGCAGAACGAGCAGCCCCCGAAGCAGCCGCGGTGGATGTTGACCGAGTATTTGATCATCTCCCACGCCGGAATCGCTCCTTTGCCGTCGTAGCGCGGGTGGGGTGCGCGTTCGTAGGGCAGGTCGAACGAGCGGTCGAGTTCTTCGGTCGTCAGCGTCGCGTTGGGCGGCGTCACCACTACATAGCGGTCGCCCACGCGTTCCACCAGCGTCGCGTCCGGTTCCAGCAGGTTGCTTTGGGTTTCTTCGACCGTGAAGTTTTCGCCGAACGCCCGTTTGTCGCGCAGGCAGTCTTCGTAGCTGTGCAGCCGTATCGTCGTCGCCGGGTCGAGCCGCGATACGTAGTTTTCGTCGGCCAGGAACGCCACCTGCCGGATTTTGCGCAGCAGCTTGGCGTTGTAGCCGTTGCGCATCGCCTTGGCCACTTGTTGGACGACCCCCTCGCCCATCCCGTATATCAGCAGGTCGGCGCCCGACTCGGCCAGCACCGAGGGTTTCAGCGCGTCGGTCCAGTAGTCGTAGTGGGTCAGCCGCCGCAGCGACGCTTCGATGCCGCCCGCCACCACCGGTACATGGGGGTACAGTCGCTTGAGTATCCGCGTGTAGACCGTCACCGCGTAGTCCGGCCGGAATCCCGCCTTGCCGCCCGGCGTGTAGGCGTCGTCGTGGCGCAGGCGCAGGTTGGCCGTGTAGTGGTTGACCATCGAGTCCATCGCTCCCGCCGTCACGCCGAAAAAGAGCCGCGGCGCGCCCAGTTTCGTGAAGTCGCGCAGGTCGTCGCGCCAGTTGGGCTGCGGGACGATGGCTACCCGGCAGCCCTCCGCTTCCAGCAGGCGTCCGATTACCGCCGCTCCGAAGGCCGGGTGGTCGATGTACGCGTCGCCCGTGAAAAGGATGACATCCGCCTGGTCCCAGCCTCGGGCGCGCATCTCCTTGATGGTCGTCGGCAGAAACATCCTATTCTTCTCCGTTGGTTATCAGGCGGCACATCTGTTCGCGGGCGCGGTGTATCTGGGTCTTGACCGTTCCAAGCGGCAGTTTCAGCTTGGCCGCGATTTCTTCGTAGGAGTATTCCTCGAAGAAGCGCATGACGATCAGTCCGCGATAGCGGGGTGCCAGCCGGTTCAGATAGTGTTCGATTTGGGTGCGCTGCTGTAGGTTGATGACGCTCTCTTCGGGGGTCGGGGCGTTCGACGCCGGGGCCGCGAAGCGTTCGTCTATGGGCAGGTCGTCCTGCCGGCGGCGCATGTAGTCGATGAAGGTGTTGCGGGCTATGGTGTAGACCCATTGTCCGAAGGTGTAGTTGTCGCTGTAGCGGTGCAGGTTGATGAATACCTTGATGAAGGTCTCTTGCAGCAGGTCGTCCACGTCGTTGGCTCCGCCCATGCGTTGGACGAACAGGCGGCGGATCGATTCGTGGTAGCGGTCGAAAAGGTATTCAAATGCCGCATCGTCGCCGTCGAGTACCAGCGCCACCAGCCGGCGGTCGTCGGCTACGATATAGTCGGCTATCTCCATACGCGTTTGTCCTTGCGCATGGTCAGCAGGCTCAGCAGTATCGCGCCCGGTATGCTCAGCACGTCATAGAGGAAGTAGAGCCAGGCGATTCCCGTTTCGCCCAGCCGGTTGGCTATGCGGCGTACTTCCAGCACCACCGTTATGTAGCGCAGCAGCACCAGCGCCGCCGCCGCTATCTTGTATTCGATGGGCATCACTGCTATCGCGCACGCCGCCGCCGCGAAGAACAGCAGGCGCGAGCCTATCTCCCATTGGACATAGTTGCGTGCGCCCCGCGGGTAGAAGCGGAACGCCGAGCCGAAGTAGCGCAGCTGGCTCAGTCCCCAGCCCAGTCCGCCCCACATCCTTTCGCGCAGCGTGGCCCGCGGCGACAGGATGACGCTCACATTGTCGCGCGTCATGACTTGTTGCAGGAACAGGTCGTCTTCGCCGATGTTCATGTTGAGGTGGTTGAAGCCGTTGTTGTCGAAATAGAGCGTCTTGGTGAACCCGAAGTTCTGGAGCATCCCCCGGTAGGGGCGGCGCCGCACGGCCCGGGCCAGCCATTCCGTGGCGTGCATCATGCGCCACGTGCGCATCAGGTAGTTCTTCAGTCCCTTGGTGTGTTCCACGCCGCAGTAGCCCACCACGATTTCGCCGCGCGTGAAGCCCTTGGCCATCAGCGACAGCCAGCGGTCGGTCTGCGGGCACGTGTCGGTCGAGGTGAAAATCAGGTGTTCATAGTGGGCCGATTTGATGCCTACGTTCAGCGCCATCTTGCGCGAGATGGGGAAGCGAGGGTTCAGATGGATTTTCGTCGTCGTGATTTGCGGGAACGATTGTTTCAGCCGCGTGAGGTCTTCGTAGAAGTCCGTGTCGGCGCCTACGTAGATGATCACCACCTCGAATTTCGAGTAGCTCTGGGCCAGTATCAGCGGCAGGCGTTCCTCCACGAATCCGTAGTCTTCCGAGAAGAGCGGCAGGATGACCGATACCGGGGGGTCGGCGTCGAGCACTTCTTCGCGGCGGTTGTTCTTGTAGTTGGGGATGCGTCCGTAGACGAAAATATAGTAGTGGAGCTGTACGCCCAGCAGCACCAGCAGGATGCCCGCCAGCGCCGTGCCTTCCCAGCCGTAGGAGGCCAGGAACGTATGTGCCAAGGATTCCAAAAATTGCATAGGACCGAAATATGCGCAAAGGTACAAAACAATTCAGAATTCAAAAATTCATAATTCACAATTATTTTCTCTATTTTTGCACGGTACTATGAACATGGATTTCACGCTCGAATACAGGGACCCTGCTTCGCAGGCCCGCGCCGGGGTGCTGCGCACCGACCACGGGGTCATCCGCACGCCCATCTTCATGCCCGTCGGCACGGCCGCCACGGTCAAGGGGCTTTTCCACCGCGACGTCCGCGACGAGGCCAAGGCGCAGATCATTCTCGCCAATACCTACCATCTTTACCTCCGGCCCGGCATGCCCATCATCGAGCAGGCCGGGGGCGTCCACCGTTTCTCCACCTGGGAGGGACCCATGCTCACCGACAGCGGCGGGTTCCAGGTCTTTTCGCTCGCCGCATGCCGTAAGCTCAAGGAGGAGGGGTGCCACTTCCGGTCGCATATCGACGGGTCCCGGCATCTGTTCACTCCCGAGAGCGTCATCGACACCGAGCGTTCCATCGGCGCCGACATCATGATGGCGTTCGACGAGTGCCCGCCCGGCGACGCTCCCCGCGAGTATGCCGCCCGTTCGCTCGACCTCACCGAGCGGTGGCTCGACCGTTGCTTCGACCGTTACGCGCAGACCGCCCCCAAGTACGGGCATTACCAGGCGCTTTTCCCCATCGTGCAGGGGTGTACCTATCCCGACCTCCGGGCCCGGGCCGCCGAGAATGTCAGGCAGTACAACGCCGACGGGTACGCCATCGGCGGGTTGGCCGTCGGCGAGCCTACCGAGACCATGTACGAGATGATCGAGGTCGTCAATGCCATCCTTCCGCAGGACCGGCCGCGTTACCTCATGGGCGTCGGCACTCCCGTCAACATCCTCGAGGGCATCGCCCGCGGCGTCGACATGTTCGATTGCGTCATGCCTACGCGCAACGGCCGCAACGGCCAGTTGTTCACCGCCGAGGGTATCATCAACATCCGCAACAAGAAGTGGGAGGCCGATTTTTCGCCCGTCGACCCCGAGGGCACGGCTTTCGTCGATACGCTTTATTCCAAGGCCTACCTCCACCACCTCTGCGTCTGCGGCGAGATGCTCGCGGCCGAAATCGCGTCGCTGCACAACATCGCCTTCTACCTCCGGCTCGTCGGCATGGCCCGCCAGCATATCATCGCCGGGGATTTCCGCGAGTGGAAAGAGGCTATGGTTCCCAAACTCCAACGCAGACTGTAAAGGTTATGAAGTTCCGTTTCCCGGGTTACCGGATTCTCGACCGTTACATATTGGGGAAGTTCCTCGCTACTTATTTCTTCGCCATCGCCATGATTATCGTCGTCGTGGTGCTCTTCGATTATGTCGAGAAGGTCGACGACTTCACCGAGCTCCACGCGCCGCTGCGCAAGGTCATCTTCGATTATTACCTCAACTTCATCCCCTTTTTCATCAACCAGTTCTCCGGTCTGTTCACTTTCATCGCCTGCATCTTCTTCACTTCCAAGATGGCTTACCAGACCGAAATCGTCGCCATGCTTTCGGGCGGCATGTCGTTCCGGCGGCTCATGTGGCCTTATTTCCTCGGGGCGTTGATTATCGGCGGGCTGTCGCTCCTGCTCAATCTGTGGTTGATTCCCCTTTCGCAGCGCAAGATCGTCGCTTTCGAGGCGCAGTATATCAAGCGCAAGCAGCATACCCAGTACGACCTCCATATCTACAGGCAGATCGAGCCCGGTACGTTCGCTTATATACGTGGTTACCGCGACGCCGCGCACCAGGCGTCTTTCTTCGCGTTGGAGCATTACAAGGACGGGTCCATCGTCCGTTCGCTCGAGGCTTCCGACACCAAGTTCGATCCCGAGACCAAGCGTTGGACCGCTCCGCGTTATACCCGCCGCGAGTTCGATTCCTCAGGCGTCGAGACGTTCGGGCAGTACCGCAACCTCGACACTCTCATCAATTTGGAGGTCACCGAGCTGGGCCGCGTCAGCGACCTTATCCAGACCATGAACATTACCGAGCTCAACCGCTTCCTCGCCCAGCAGCGGGCCAAGGGTTCCGACGAAATCAACATCATCGAGGTCGAGCGCCACGCCCGCTACGCTTATCCGTTGTCGACGTTCATCCTCACCCTCATCGGTGTTTCCCTCTCCTCGCGCAAGGTCCGCGGCGGCACCGGGCTCCACATCGGCATCGGCACCGGGCTTTGTTTTTCGTACATCCTCTTCAACCGTTTCTTCGAAGAGTTCGCCAAGAGCGGTTCGCTGCCGCCGTGGCTCGCCGTCTGGCTGCCCAACATCATCTATCTGTTCATTGCGGTCTACCTTTACAGGAAGGCCCCGAAATAGTCCCGAATCCATGGAGAATTCCGCTTCGTTCCGCCGCCGTTTCCAGCGCAACTTTCCGCTGGCCTACAATTTGTTGCTCATCGCGGCCATCATCCTCGCCATGGCTGTCATTGCCCATGTCGTCATGCAGATCGGCACGCGCCACGGTTCGCGCCGCACGGTGCCCGATTTCTCGGGCGTCCAGCTGCTCGAAGCGCAGCGCCTGGCCCGCCGCCACGACCTCAAGCTGCAAATCAACGATTCGTTGTTCGTGCCCGCCTACGAGGGGGGCATCGTCCTCGATCAGCTTCCCAAGGGGGGTGTCGAGGTCAAGCCCGGCCGCACGGTCTACATCACGATCAATTCGTTCCGTCAGAAGATGGTGCCCGTGCCTTTCGTGGCCGACCGTTCGTTGCGGCAGGCCAAGAACATGCTCGAAATCGCCGGGCTCGAAATCGCGCAGCTCATCTATCGTCCCGACATGGCGACCAATTACGTCCTCGACGAGTATTTCGGGCGCCAGCGCATCACCGAGACCACGCGTGTCGAGGCCGAAATGGGTTCGGGCGTGACGCTCTACGTCGGCGTCCAGCCGGGGCATAACGTCACCGTCGTGCCGCAGATCATCGGCCTTTCGCTCCGCGATGCCAAAAGCCGTTTGTGGGAGTTGGGGCTCAACGTCGGCAAGGTCGCTTTCGACGACGGCATCAATCTGCTCAACCAGAAGGACGCCCACGTCTACATGCAGAGTCCCAAGGCCGAGCGCCACGTGGTGCTCGGGGCCAAGGTCGACTTGCAGCTGACGCTCGACGGGCAGAAAGTCACCGCGCGGCTCCGCGATGCCGAGGAGCAGGCCGCCGAGGCGTTCATGGAGCGCCAGCGCATCGCCGAGGAGAAGGCGGCGGCCGAGCGCGGGAATGCCGGGCAGCCCTCCGCCGCCCGCGACAGCAACGGATTTTTCGACTGATGGCCGACGCTTCCTACATCGACGACGAGTTGCTCGACGACCCCTCGCTCTGCGAGGACGACAGCGAGCAGCAGGGGCTCTACGAGCATTTCGCGGTCGTGGCCGACAAGGGGCAGACCCTCCTGCGGCTCGACAAGTTCCTCGTGGCGCGTATGGAGCATTGTTCGCGCAACCGCATCCAGGCGGCGGCCGACAGCGGCAACATCCTGGTCAACGGCAAGCCGGCCAAGTCGAGCTACAAGGTCAAGCCTTCGGACCGCGTGCAGATCGTGCTGCCTTATCCGCGGCGCGACAACGAAATCCACCCCGAGGAGATTCCGCTCGAAATTCCCTACGAGGACGACGACTTGCTGTTGGTCGACAAGCCGGCCGGCATGGTCGTCCATCCCGGCGTGGGCAATTGGTCGGGTACGCTCGTCAACGCTTTGGCGTGGCATCTGCGCGGCACCGCCATCGCCGACAGCGGCGAGATGCGCGCCGGGTTGGTCCACCGCATCGACAAGAACACTTCGGGACTGTTGGTCATCGCCAAGAACGAGCAGGCCCACGCACGGTTGGCCAAGCAGTTTTTCGACCACACGATTTATCGCCGCTATGTCGCCCTCGTGTGGGGCGATTTCGCCGAGGACGAGGGGACTATCACGGGCAACATCGGCCGCAGTCCGCGCGAGCGGCAGAAAATGTACGTCTTCGAGGACGGTTCCGACGGCAAGCATGCCGTGACCCATTGGCGCGTGCTGAAACGTTATAACTACGTCACGCTCGTCGAATGCCGTCTCGAAACGGGCCGTACCCACCAGATTCGCGTCCACATGGCGTGGCAGGGTCATCCGCTGTTCAACGACGAGCGCTACGGCGGCGACCGCATCCTCAAGGGCACCACGTTCGCCAAGTACAGGCAGTTCGTCGAGAATTGTTTCGCCTTGATGCCGCGCCATGCGCTCCATGCCCAGTCGCTCGGGTTCGAGCACCCCGCCACGCACCGCGAGCTGAAGTTCGAGAGCGATTTGCCCGCCGATTTCCGCGCCCTGCTCGCCAAGTGGGACAGCTATAAACAGAGTGAAAATTGAAAATGCAAGGCGAAAGTGTTTGTTAAAACGTTTTAACTGCGTGTTTTTCACCTCTCACTTTTAATCCCTCTTCGAGGGCTTGATTTTTCACCTCTCACCTCTCACCTCTCACCTCTCACCTCTCACCTCTCACCTCTCACCTTTTCGACTATGGACCTTATCCTTAAATATTTCCCCGACCTTACCGACGGGCAGCGACAGCAGTTCGCTGCGCTGTGGGACCTCTACGCCGACTGGAACGCGAAAATCAACGTCGTCTCGCGCAAGGACTTCGATCAGCTTTATCTGCGCCACGTGCTCCATTCGCTGGCCATCGCCAAGGTGTGCGTATTCGCGCCGGGCGCCCGGGTGCTCGACGTCGGATGCGGCGGCGGTTTTCCGTCGGTGCCGCTGGCGATTCTTTTTCCCGACGTGCACTTCACGGCGGCCGATTCCATCCGCAAGAAGATTACGGTCGTCGAGGGCGTCGCCGACGGGTTGGGGCTGAAGAACCTGACGCCCCGTTGCGCGCGGGTCGAGACGCTGGCCGAGCGGTTCGATTACGTCGTTTCGCGGGCCGTCACCGCCATGCCCGAGTTCGTCGGGTGGGTGTGGAACAAAATCGAAAAAGGGCAGCGCGGTACGCTGCCCAATGGAATTCTCTACCTCAAAGGCGGGGAGTTGGCCGAGGAGCTGGCTCTCACCGGCAGGCGGTGGACCCTCTACGACATCCCGCAGTTCTTCGACGAGGAGTTCTTCGAGACCAAAAAGGTGGTCTACACTTCAAGATAGGTGAAAAGTGATAAGTTAAAAGTGCAAGGTGTGTTGCTGATTAAAACGTTTTAGCAAGCACTTTTAATTCCCCTGCGGGGCCTTGACTTTGCTCTTGCTCGGCATAGCCTGCAAGCAGTCTCTGCCCTCGCATACTCGCAAAGTTCACCTTTTCAAAATTTTCCGCACGCTGTCCATGAATTCTTCGGGCGACGACGCGCCCTGGATGCGGCCCAGCAGTTCGCCTTTCGTGTCGAAAATCAGGTAAAGCGGAATGGCGCCGTTGCCGTAGCGTTTCAGCAGCTCCTTGCCCGTCGGTTTGTCGGTGTCGTATTTCGCCGCGACGAAGCGCTGGCTCATGAAGTCGCCCACGTCCTTGCGCGAAAATACGTGCCGTTCCATCATCCGGCAGGGCGGACACCACGAGGCGTAAAGGTCGATGAAGACCAGTTTGCCCTGCTTGACGGCCATTTCACGAACGGCGTCGGTCGATGCGGTCTCGAACCGGACCTGTGCCTGCGCGGCGCCCGCTGCGAGCGTCACAGCCAAAAGTAGAATCCATTTTTTCATGTTGTCGGTTGTTTGGCGGCTTCGGCTGCAAATTCCGAACCCAATTTATAAAGTGAAAGGTTAAAGTTGCAAGGTGAAAAGTAGCTGCTAAAACGTTTTACCTATATGCTTAATCTCTCTTTTGAGGGCTTGACTTTTCACCTTTCACTTCTCACTTTTCACTTTCTCCGAAGTGCTCAGCAGGCCGCAGGCGGCCTGGATGTCTTCGCCGCGCGAAGCACGGATAGTGGTCTGGATGCCGCGGGCGGTCAGGGCGTCGCGGAAGCGGACCATCCCCGCGTCGTCGGGCGAGAAGTAGGGCGAGCCGGGTATCTTGTGGAAGCGGATGAGGTTGATGCGGCACTTGATGCCGTCCAGCAGGCGGCACAACTCGCGGATGTGGCGCGGCGAATCGTTGAGCCCCTCCATGACGATATACTCGAACGAGACCCGCCGCTGGTGGGTGAAGTCGTAGTCGCGCAGGATGGCCGCCACCTCGGCGATGGGCCACGCCCGCTCGACCGGCATGATAGCTGTACGTTCTTCGGCGAAAGGGTTGTGCAGGCTCACGGCAAGGTGGACCTTGGTGCTGTCGAGGAACCGGCGCAGCTCGGGTACGACGCCCGCCGTGGAGACCGTGACGCGGGTCGGCGACCAGCCGAAACCCCACGGCGCCGTGATGATTTCGAGCGCCCGCAGGACATTGCCGGTGTTGTCGAGCGGTTCGCCCATCCCCATGAAGACCAGGTTGGTCAGCCGTTCGCGTTCGGGCAGCGAGACGATTTGGTTGAGGATTTCGGGCGCGGAGAGCGAATGTTGCAGCCCCTGCCGCCCGGTGGCGCAGAAGCGGCAGCCCATGCGGCAGCCTGCCTGCGAGGAGACGCACAGCGTGGCCCGGTCGCCGTCGGGGATATAGGCCGATTCGATGAAGCTGTTCCGGAGGGTCCGGAACAGGTATTTCTTGGTTCCGTCGGCCGATTCGCTGACCCGGACCGGAGCGCTGAGCACGGGCCGGAACCGTTCGGCCAGCGCGGCCCGGTGTGCGGCGGCTATGTCGCTCATGGACAGCGGGTCTTCGGTATGCCGCACGTAGAGCCACCGCGCCAGCTGCCCGGCGGCGAATCGCGGCATGCCCAACTCGCGGCACAGCGCGGCCAGTTCGTCGGGCGTGCGCCCGTAGAGGGGTTCGGTGTCTGCCATGGTGCGGCTCGTAAGAGGGTTTTCCGCAGACAAAAATAGGCAAAAGTTGAAGATTTTTTGCCCCGGGCCGCACGATTTCGGAATTTTATGTATATATTTGTGGTGCAAGTGTACGCCCCGCGCGTGCCGCCGACCTGAAACGATTAAAAAGAATCAATAGATGGAAATCAAGAAATCGCCCAAGGCAGACCTCCAGAACAAGCGGGGTCTTCTGCTCGAAATCGGTCTGATCGTCGCGCTGGCGCTGGTCATCGCGGCTTTCGCCTATACGCCGAAAGAACACCGTATCGAGCAAGTCGATCTGAACTACGGTCCCGTCGACGAGCAGATCGTCGAAATCACGCGCCAGGATCAGAAGCCGCCCGAACCTCCCAAGAAGGTGGAGGTGAAGGTGATCGCCGACTTGCTGCAGGTGGTGACCAACGAGACCAAGATTGCCACGGACATCAACTTCGCGGAGTTCGACGAGGACACCGAGGTGCTGCAGCAGGTGGAAGTCAAGGAGGAGATCATCGAAGACGACCAGCCGTTCCTCACGGCCGAGACGATGCCTTCGTTCCAGGGCGGCGACCTCAATACGTTCCGCAAGTGGGTGCAGGACAATGTGCGCTTCCCGCAGATTGCGTTGGAGAACGGCATTTCGGGCCGCGTGGTGCTGTCGTTCGTCATCGAGAAGGACGGCCGTCTGACCAACATCCAGGTGCTGATGACCCCCGACCGTTCGCTTTCGGAGGAGGCCATCCGCGTGCTGAGCAAGTCGCCCAAGTGGAGCCCCGGCAAACAGCGCAACCAGGTGGTGCGCATCAAGTACACCCTGCCGGTCGACTTCCGCATGCAGAACTAAGACGCGGCATCCGATATATCGAGGGTATCTTGCTTCCGGGCGGATACCCTTGTTTATGATGGGTTGCCGGGACGGGGCGGAGGAGGCCCGGGCTGCTTCGGCCGATTGGAGGAGAAGCCCTGCCGCGTCCGGAGATAGCACGGAGTTTGCCTGCTGAACCGCGCATCGGCCCGGCCGGAGAAAAATCTGTCGGCATGGCCGGAAAAACTATTTGACGAAAAAAACTTGGAAGAGAACAGAAATACCCTATCCGCTCCCGCGCCGCACGAGTGCGAACGCGCCGTGCTGGTGGCTGTGGTCCGTGATAACCAGGAACCCCGCCAGGCCGAGGAATTCCTCGACGAGCTGGAATTCCTGGCCGAAACGGCCGACATCCGTTCGGTGCGCCGCTTCACGCAGCGGCTGCCGCAGCCCTCGTCGCGCATCTATGTGGGGCCGGGCAAGCTGGAGGAGATAGCCGACTATTGCCGGGAGAACGAAATCGACGTGGCGATTTTCGACGACGAACTCACGCCGTCGCAGACCCGCAACATCGAAAAGGCGATGCCCTGCCGCATCCTCGACCGCACGCGTCTGATTCTGGACATCTTCATGTCGCGGGCCCAGACGGCCTATGCCAAGACGCAGGTGCAGCTGGCCAACTACGAATACATGCTGCCCCGGCTGTCGGGTCTGTGGACCCACCTCGAACGCCAGCGCGGCGGCACGGGTACGCGCGGCGGTGCGGGCGAACGCGAAATCGAGACCGACCGCCGAATCATCCGCAGCCGCATCGCCAAGCTGAAGGAAGACCTGAAGAAAATAGACCGTCAGATGGCCGTGCAGCGCTCGAACCGCGGGCAGCTGGTGCGGGTGGCGCTGGTGGGCTATACGAACGTGGGCAAATCGACGCTGATGAACCTCATCGCCAAAAGCGAGGTCTTCGCCGAAAACAAGTTGTTCGCCACCCTCGACACGACGGTGCGCAAGGTGGTGTTCGACAACCTGCCGTTCCTGCTTTCGGATACGGTGGGATTCATCCGCAAGCTGCCGACCGAGCTGATCGAATCGTTCAAGTCGACCCTCGACGAGGTGCGCGAGGCCGACCTGCTGGTCCATGTGGTCGACATTTCGCATCCGCAGTTCGAGGAGCAGATAGCCGTAGTGAAGCAGACCTTGCAGGAGATAGGCGCGGGCGACAAGCCGGTCTACATGGTCTTCAACAAAATCGACGCCTACACCTATATTAAGAAAGAGGAGGACGACCTGACCCCCGCGACGCGCGAAAACCTCTCGCTCGACGACCTGCGCCGCAGCTGGATGGCGCAGACCGAATCGCCCTGCATCTTCCTGTCGGCGCTCGCGAAGACCAACCTCGAGAAGTTCCGCACCGACCTCTACGGCATGGTGCGCGAAATCCACGCCGGACGCTATCCGTTCAACAATTTCCTCTATTGACAACCAAACCTCAAGCTATCATGGAGTTGCATATCCTCAGCCAGCAGAACACCGTGCTCAACAAGTTCATCGCCCAGATTCGCGACAGAGAGGTGCAGACCGATTCGATGCGTTTCCGCCGCAACATGGAGCGCATCGGCGAAATCACGGCCTACGAACTCTCGAAGGAACTGAACTACACGCCCCGGACGGTCGAAACGCCGCTGGGCGAAGCCGTCGTGCAGCAGATCGACGACCGGATTGTCATCGCCACCATCCTGCGTGCCGGGCTGCCGTTCCACCAGGGTTTCCTCAATTATTTCGACGACGCGCAGAACGCGTTCGTCTCGGCCTACCGCAAGAGCACCAAGGACGGGAAGTTCACGGTGAAGGTCGAATACATTTCGTGCGGCGACCTGGAGGGCAAAACGCTGCTGCTGGTCGACCCCATGCTGGCTACGGGTTCGTCGCTCGTGCTGGCCTACAACGCGCTGTGCGAGCGGGGCGGCACTCCGGCCCATACGCATGTGGCGTCGGTCATAGCCAGCGAGCAGGGTGTGGACTACGTGATGAAGAACATGCCCCGGCAGACGACCACCGTGTGGGTGGCGGCGGTCGACGAGGAGCTGACCTCGCGTTCGTACATCGTGCCCGGCATCGGCGACGCGGGCGACCTGGCCTACGGGGAGAAAATCTAAATGAAACATAAGCTGGCCTTTCTTCTGGCCGTTTTCGCGGCGACGGTGCTGCTGCTGGCCGTGCAGAAGCCCGTGTTCCTGGCGTGGTATGCCGTGGGGCGGGGATTCACGGCCGCCGACTGGTGGCAGGTGGTGCGGCATGGCCTTGCGCTCGATATGACCGTGGCAGGCTATGTGACGGCGCTGCCCGTGCTTGTCGTGCTGCTGTCGCTGTGGGTCCGGCTGCCGGAGCGGCCGATGCGCTGGCTGCTGACGGGCTATTTCATTGCGGTTTCGGTCGTTGTGGCGGCTATCTTCGCCGTGGACCTGGCGCTCTATGAACATTGGGGATTCCGGGTCGACGGCACGATTCTTATCTACCTTGCCGACCCCCGCGAAGCGATGGCCAGCGTCGATTTCTGGCTCGGCGTGCGGCAGACCCTGCTGTTTGCGCTCTATGCGGCGGCGATGGGGTGGGCCTACTCGCGGGTAGTCCGGCTTTTCGACGGGGAACCGCTCCGGTGGCGGGCGGCTTTGCCGTGGAGTGCGGGCGTGCTGCTGCTGGCAGGGCTGGATTTCCTGGCGATTCGCGGCGGGCTGGGCGCTTCGGTGGCCAACGTCTCGAAAGTCTGTTTCAGCTCCGAAATGCTGCTCAACCATGCGGCGATCAATCCGGTTTTCTCGTTCCTCTCGACGCTGGGCGAACAGACCGACTATGCCGCGGAATATCCCTTTTTCGACGAACGCACCCGGGCGCAGAAATTCGATGCCGTCCGCGGAAACCGCCCCGGCACGCAGCCTGCGGAGCGGCTGCTGCGGACCGCGCGGCCCAATGTGGCGGTGATTATCCTCGAAAGTTTCGGCCGGACCGTCATGGATGCCGAGACTGAGGGCGAACCGGTCATGCCTTGCATGCAGCGGCTCAAGGAGCAGGGTATTTGGTTCGAGAACTTTTTCGCCAACTCGTTCCGGACCGACCGCGGCGAAGTGGCCATATTGAGCGGATTTCCGGCGCAGACGCGCATTTCTGTCATGAAACTGCCCGGCAAAAGCCGCAGCCTGCCCTCGATGGCCCGCTCGCTCGGACGCGAGGGCTACCGCACGCGCTTCGTCTATGGCGGCGACCTCAATTTCACCGACCAGGCGTCGTACATGTATGCAACGGGCTGGCAGCAGCTTTTCTGGCAGAAAGATTTCGACTTCGACACGCCCCCGGCCGACTGGGGCTACGACGACCGGGTCATGTGCGAATGGTTCGGCGAGCAGGTCGTCCGCTGGAGCGCCGAGGGGGAACCTTTCCTGGCCGGGCTGCTGACGCTGAGCAGTCACCCGCCGTTCGACGTGCCCTATGCGAAGTTCGGCGACCGGATGTTCAATGCGACGGCTTTTGCGGACGAGTGCGTGGGGCGGATGATCGAACGCTGGAAAGCCTCGCCCGCGTGGGACGATCTGCTGGTGGTGTTGGTGGCCGACCACAGCGTGGCCTATCCGCCGTCGCTGGCCTACAACGAACCCTTGCGTCACCGGATACCGATGATATGGACCGGCGGGGCGCTTGCGACCCCTCCCCGCACGGTGGAGGAATACGCGTCGCAGATAGACCTCTGCGCCACGCTGCTGGGGCAGTTGGGGGTGCCGCACGACGATTTCGATTACAGCAAGGATATTTTCGACCCGGCGCTTCCGAAGTTCGCCTACTACACGTTCAACGATGGTTTCGGCGTGGTCGACGCTTCGGGCCGGGCGCTCTACGACGCTGCGACGGGGCAGGCGGCTCCGGGGTCGGACCCACGGCTGGAGGAGACGGGGCGGACCCTGCTCCAAACCACCTACGTCGACATCGGCCGCCGCTGACGCCCGGAGGGCCGCCCTTGTGAAGCCGCATCCCCTTTTTTAGGTATTGCCGGGCCGCGGGGGAATCGCTAACTTTGAACCCGCAGAAAAATAGATGCTTATGTACAGTTCGGGCTATTCTTCGGACATGCGGATGTGCGACCTGGTGTGCGACCGCTATCCGGTGTTGCAGGTGATGAGCCGTTTCGGCATTGCGCTGGGCTTCGGCGACAAGACCATCGCCGAGGTGTGCGCCGAAAACAAGGTCGACACCGAAACCTTTCTGGCGGTGGTGGGCATGTCGGTCAACCGCAGCGGCGGCGTGGAGCTCTCGGGCGCGGTGGCGGTGCGGTCGCTGCTCAGCTATCTGCACAATTCACACAGCTATTTCCTCGGCTTCCGGTTGCCCGCCATCCGGCGCAAGTTGATAGGCGCGGTCGATTGCAGTCTGAGCGACGTGTCGTTCGCCATCATGCGCTATTTCGACGAATATGCCGCCGAGGTCGACCGCCACATGGCCTACGAGGAGAAGTCGGTGTTTCCCTATGTCGAAGCGCTGCTCGCGGGGGAGAAAAAGGCCGATTACTCGATAGACGTATTCCGCCGTCAGCACGACCAGGTCGAAGCGCGGCTGCACGAACTCAAGAACATCATCATCAAATACTACCCCTCGGGCGGTACGAACGAACTGAACGGCGTGCTCTACGACATTTTCACCTGCGAGGAGGAACTGGCGTCGCACAACGCCGTCGAAAACGAACTTTTCATCCCGGCCGTCGAACGGCTTGCGGCTGACGGCCCCGGCGAAGCGCGGCAGGAACCGCTGAGCGCCCGCGAACGCGAAATCATCGTCTGCGTGGTCAAGGGGCTTACCAACAAGGAGATAGCCGACTGCCTCTGCATTTCGACCCACACGGTCATCACCCACCGGCGCAATATTGCATCGAAATTGCAGATCCATTCGGCGGCGGGTCTCACGATCTACGCCATTGTCAACAAACTGGTCGAACTCTCCGAAATCAAGGATTCCATTAGCGATACCTCCGCATGAAGCATCGGCACCATCCTGTCTCGTCGCTCAACCGCGCCTTTCTGATAGGCATCGGACTGAACGTGCTGTTCGTGGCCGTGGAGTTCTGCGCGGGGCTGTGGTACGGGTCGATGGGGCTGTTGTCCGATGCGGGACACAATCTTTCGGACGTGGCGAGCCTGCTGCTGGCCATGTTGGCGTTCCGGCTGGCGCAGGTCGGGCCCAAACCGCGCTATACTTACGGATACAAGAAAAGCACGGTGCTGATTTCGCTGTTCAATTCGCTGATTCTGCTGATCGCCGTGGGGGTCATCATCGCCGAGAGCATCAACCGGATGATTCACCCCACGCCTATCCCCGGCGGGGTCATCGCCTGGACGGCGGGTATCGGCGTGCTGGTGAACGGCTTCACGGCGTGGCTTTTCATGAAAGACCGCAAGCGCGACCTGAACGTCAAGGGGGCCTATCTGCACATGATTGCCGACGCACTGGTGTCGGTGGGGGTTGTGGTTTCCGGCGTGGTGATTCTGCATACCGGGTGGACCATCGTCGACCCTATTGTGGGTTTGGTCGTGGCGGCTGCCATCATCGGTTCGGTCTGGTCGCTGCTGCGCGACAGCCTGCGCCTTGCGCTCGACGGCGTGCCTGCGGGCATCGACGTGGCGGGGCTGGAGCGGTGCATGAAGGGCGTCGAAGGGGTGCTGGCGGTCCATCATATCCATGTTTGGGCCATCAGCACGACCGAAGCGGCGCTGACGGCCCATGTCGTGCTGTCGGACCCCTGCATGATGGTGTGCGTGAAACCCAAGCTCAAGGAACTGCTTGCCGAAGCGGGGGTCGTCCACGCCACGCTCGAATGCGAGACCGTCTCCGAACATTGCAGCGGCCGCTGCGAATGACCGTCCCGAAAAGTCTGCGGGCGAACGCGCTTCCGATAAATATGCTTACGGTACCGGGTCGTAGCCGCTTCCGCCCCACGGGTGGCAGCGGGCGAGCCGCCGCAGGGTGAGCCAGCCCCCTTTGAGAGGTCCGTACTTGCGCAGGGCTTCCAGCGCGTATTGCGAGCAGGTGGGGACGAAGCGGCACGACGGAGGGGTGAGCGGCGAAATGCAGAGTTGGTAGAACCTCACCAGCCCGATGAGCGGCCACGCAAGCAACCGCTTACAGGCGCCCGGCAACCGCTTCCAGAATCCGTCGGACGGCATGTTCGATGTGTTTGTAGGGCAGGACCTCCTTGGACGAGTAGATAAGTGCGATGTCGAGATTCGTGCCGCGGCCGCTCCGGGCGAGAATCTCCTTTTGCAGGCGATAGGCTTCCTTGGTCCGGCGGCGCAGGAGGTTGCGTTTGTTGGCCCGTTTGTGGAACTTCTTGGGCACGGAAAAGAGCACTTCCGTGGTGTCGGCCGCATCGGCTTCGGCATACCACACGTAGCGGAACGGAAAGACGAATCCGCCGTGGCCGCTCTCGAACAGACGCCGCACGGCTCCGAGCGAACGGAGCCGCTCAGTGCGGGGTAGCGAACGGTCGGGCATGGGGTGCGGGGTTATTTGCGGCTTTCGGCCGGGGTGCGGCGGGTGCGGCTCTTGGCGAGCTTGTGCTGCTGGGTGCGCAGGAACTCCTCCTTGTGGGTGTCGGTGGGCAGGTCGACGGGTTCGGCCTCCTCGCCGCGTCCGAGCTTGGAGAGCAGCAGGTCGACGGCCTTGACCATCGACGGGGCTTCGGGGGTCGGCGCGCTGGCTACGACTCGCAGTCCGGCGTCGACGGCCGCGCGCAGCGTTCCCTCGCCGAAGACCGCCACAGGGGGCACCTCCTCGGTACCGAACTTCTCGACGAGCGTCGTGACGTCCGAAGGGGAATAGAGCGCCAGCAGCCCGTACTCTTCCGGCCGGAGGGCATCGAGGTCGGCGGCGACGGTCCGGGCCAGAATCACCGGGTCGACGGCCAGCTTGAGCTTCGACAGCGCGTCGGGCAGCTCGGGCTTGTGGGGCTCGCTCAGAGCCAGCAGGAATTTCTCCTCCTTATGCTTGATAATCAACTCGATGAGCGAAGTGAACGAACCGTCGGCAAACGAAATCTTGCGCTTGCGGTAGACGATGTATTTCTGCAGATAGAGCGCCACGGCCTCGGTCTGACAGATGTATTTCATGGTCTCGGGCACCGTGATGCGGGCCTCCTCGCAGATGTGGAAGAAGCTGTCGACGGTGGTGCGCGACGTGAAGATGACGGCCGTATGGGTGAGTATCTCGACCCGCTGGGCGCGGAACTCCTTCAGCGAAACGCCTACGACGCGGATGAACGGTTGGTAACCGACTGCGATTCCATACTTGCGGGAGAGTTCGTGGAAAGGCGATTTCTCGAGGATGGCCGGTTTCGGCTGCGAAACCAATACGCTGCTGATTTTCAACTGGGGACCTTCTTTTTACGGTTGTGCTTCGGGGACTATCGTACCGCGATCAGCGCCAACAGGCTGAAAGGGAAGATTTCCACGGCGCAAAGGTACAAAAACCAATGCAAAATCGGAATTTTTTTTGAAATAAACAGGTGGAGGGTCTCTCTGACGTATAAGACTGCCGTAACGGCCGATTCGACGAGCGTGAGGGCCAGCCACAGCCGTCCGCTCTGCGGCGGACAGAGGGCGAAAAGCAGCAGGGGCGGGGTGGCGACGACGGTCGCCAGCGCGAAGTAGGTGCGTTTGAGCAGCCACAGCTGGCTCATGAACGGGCGGCTCAGCGTGACGGTCGTGACGGTCCGCAGCACGACCGACTGGTAGGTGGCGACAAGGGCCCAGAGTGCGGCGAACAGCAGGCTGACGCCTGCCACGGCCGGCGGGGGCAGCGGCGGAAGCATCGCCGGGGCGATGAACGTCTCGGCGTAGCGGGCCGCGGCTATGCCGATGAACAGCAGTCCGATGATTCCCGAGATCTTGAGAAACCGCGTGAGGGTGTTGCCGCCGGGGTCTTCCATGAGCCGTTCGCTCGAAGCGCGGTCGTGCGAGACGCGGTAGAGCAGCAGCCGGATGTCGCCGATGTGGCGGTAGAGGAGCATGGCATAGGCGGCGGCGAGCAGCAGCACAAGCCCCTCGAAGACGGGGTTTCCGGTGAGCGGCCGGACGGGTTCGCTGTGGAATGCCGGCGCGGGAGCGGCGGCAATGGAGTAGCTCCCGAAGACTTCCTTGGCTGTGGCGGGCCGATAGAGCGGGGCGGGTTCGGCGGCCAGCGAATCCGGCACAGCGGTTCCGGCCATGAAAAGCGAATCGGCGGACAGCAGCGAATCGGCGCCGAAAGGGATCGAAGCCAAGGAATCGGCATCCGGCTGGCCGAGCGAATCGCGGACGAGGGTGTGTGCCGGCGAATCGTTGGACGGACCCGGCAGCGAATCGATCTCCGGACGGTTCGACGGGCCGGACAAGGCTGTGCGGGCGGGCTGCGGGGTCAGTGAGGTATCGGTCTGGGTCTGTGCTGAAATCATGCCTCGAAGATGCGTTTGAGCGTGATGCGGATGGTGGTGCCCTTACCCGGTTCGGAGTCGACGACGGCGATGCGCCCCTGGTGGTACTCCTCGACGATGCGGCGCGAGAGCGAAAGCCCCAGCCCCCAGCCTCGGGTCTTGGTGGTGAACCCGGGCTCGAAAATCCGCTTCCAGTTGCCTTTGGGGATGCCCTTGCCCGTGTCGCGGACGTCGATCATGACGTGGTGCTCGTCGGCCGAAATGTGCACGTCGATGGAACCGTGGCCTTGCAAGGCGTCGAGCGAATTCTTCATCAGGTTCTCGACCACCCACTCGAAAAGCGCCGTGTTGATGTTGGCCTGCACGGGAGCGATGGCCAGGCCGTTGTAGCCGAGCGTGACGTTGCGGGGGATGCGCTTGCGGAAGTACATGACCGATTCGCCGACCGTTTCGTTGATGTTGGCCGGGGTGAGGGGCGTTTCGGAGCCGATTTTCGAGAAGCGGTCGACAATCTTCATCAGGTGGGTGAGGTCCTTGTTCATCTCGTCGACGGCCGATTGGTCGACGGGCTGCGAGCGGAGGTACTCGATCCAGCCTAAGAGCGACGAGGTGGGGGTGCCCAGCTGGTGGGCGGTCTCCTTGGCCAGCCCGATCCACACGCGGTTCTGCTCGTCGTGCTTGGTCGACCGGAAAGCGATGAAGCCCAGCAGGATGAAGACCGTGACGACGAGAATCTGCACGTAGGGGAACCAATAGAGCGACTTGAGCAGTCGGGACTTGCCGTAGAAAATGATGTGGTAGTGTTCGTCGGGCCACCAGAACCGCACGGGCCGCGGCGGATTCTCCTCGGTGAAGTCGTCGATGCGGCGGCGCAGCAGGTCGGGGTGGTCGATGATGCGGTCGGGAATCAGGTGCGAGGTGATGACCTCCAGATTCTCGTTGGTGATGATGAACGGGATGTTGTTGTTGGTCGACATGATGTCGGCCACGAGCGGGTCGGCCATGGCACCGCCCATCGCATCGCGGTTCACCCGCTCCATGGCGTGGGCCCACAAGGCCACGTCGTGCTGCTCCTTTTCGCGCAGGCGCGTGGCCATGTTGTTGGTGTAGAGGAGCGACAGCGCGCCTAAGAGCACCCCGACGACGATGACCACCACGCGGTTGCGGAACGAGAGCATGCGACGGAAATTCATGGCTTCCGGGGGTTATTTGCGGCGCGTATCCTGCTCGGTGAGGATGCGCCGGTACTCCTGTGGGTCTTGCAGCAGAGCGGCGGCCTGCTGCACTTCCTTGTCATCGGGAAGCGAACGGGCAACGACCCCTTGGGCGTAGCCGTGGCGCAGGACGATGTCGTTGTTGATGGACCGCTCGATTTCCTTGCGGTAGGTCTCGATGTTGGCCTGCGTGTCGTCGTGCAGGTTCTCCTCGATGGTCGCTATCTGCCGCTCGATTTCGTCGAAACGGTCGGCCCTGGCCGCCTCGCGGAGCTGCCGGAGCGTGCGGCGCGAATCGGATTCGTAGGGCACGTGCTTGTCCTCCATGAATGCGCGGAAGTCGGCGTAGTCGGCATCGCTGATGGCGAACGCCGTGAGGTCGGCGGGCTTCTCGGGGTGGCGGCGCATGTATTCGTCGCCGAAGTCGTCGATGAATCCCAGCGCATAGAGCGTGGCGGCGAAACGGCTGATGTATTCGGGCTCGGTGGGGAGGTCGGGCATGATGCCGCCGCCGTCGTAGACCTTGCGGCCCCCGCGGGTGGCGAATTCGCCGATGAGCGAATCGGGCACGGCGCTGACGGCTCCGTCCTGCGAGTGCGAGTAGTCGATGGCCTGGATGCAGCGGCCCGAGGGAATGTAATATTTGGCGGTGGTGAGCTTGAGCATGGCGTTATAACCCAAGGGACGGGTGCTCTGGACCAGCCCCTTGCCGAAGCTGCGCTGTCCGATAAGCACGGCGCGGTCGAGGTCCTGCAACGCTCCGGCGACGATTTCGGCGGCCGAAGCGGTGCTGCCGTTGACCAGCACGACCAAGGGCAGGTCGGGGAACGCGGGCTCGGAAGCGGTGCGGTAGGTCTGCTTCGACTGGTCGGTGCGTCCTTTGGTGCTCACGACCTCCGTGCCCTTGGGCACGAACATCGAAAGAATCTTGACCGCCTCCTGCAAGATGCCGCCGCCGTTGGACCGGTAGTCGAGAATCAACCCTTTCAGGGGCCCCTCCTGCCGCAGCCGCTCGATGGCGGCGCGCATCTCCTCGTAGGAACCCTCGGTGAAATCGCTGTGGCGCAGGTAGCCGATGCTGTCGGCGACCCGTCCGGCGTAGGGTATGCTGGGGATGGCGATGCGTTCGCGCGTGAGGGTGACGGTGCGGTGCGAACCGTCGAGGTGCTCGACCGTCACCTTGACCTTGGTGCCGGGGTCGCCCTTGAGCGCCGCCGAGACCTGCTCGGTGGTGAATCCTTTGGCCTCCTTGCCGTCGATGGCCAGAATCCGGTCGCCGATCCGCAGCCCGGCGCGGTCGGCCGGCGAATCCTTGTAGGGCTGGGCGATGATGACCCACTCGCCCTTTTTGCGGATGAGCGAACCGACGCCGCCGTACTTGCCGGTGGTCATCAGCTCGAAGTCCGGCATTTCGTCCGCAGGGATGAACTCGGTGTAGGGGTCCAGGTCGCGGACCATCCCCTGCGCCGCGCCGAGCATCAGCTTGTCGGGGTCGACGGGGTCGACATAACCCACCGACAGCTCGCGCATCATGTTGACGGCGATTTCCATGTTGCGGCCCAGTCCGAAGTCGTTGCGGCTGCCGTAGGTCAGCAGACCTGCGGCGGCGAGCGCTGCGGCGGCCGTGAGCAGATAACGGTATTTTCTATTCATGGTATCCGGTCATTCGTATGTAGGAATCCAGCCGGTATTCGACCCGTGCCACTCCGCGGCGGATGCCGTCGAGCCGGATGTGCGTTCCCTCCTGCGAAACTTCGATCCGGTCCTCGAAAAGCAGCATCAGCCGATGGAAGAACCCGTCGGCGCGGAAAGTCATCGTACCGTCGGCCTCGCTCACCAGCGAAAACCCTGCCGACTTGAACGCGTTGACGATTTGCTGGCGGTGGCGCGCCGTGTCGCCCTCGACCCTGCGGACCACGAAGCCGAAACGCGGGTAGAACGCCGCCAGCACGACGATGGCGCCCAGCAGGGTCAGGTAGCGGGTCGTGTGGAACATGACGTAGAACGTCTCCCGGGCCGAAAGGGCCGAAGTGCCCGTCACGAGCATCAAGGCCATCAGAGCGAAGCACAGGATGCACAAGGCGGCGAAGTATTTCAGCGAGCGAAGAAAATAGTTCATATCAGGTAAAAGGTGAAAGGTGAAAAGTGAAAAGTGAAAGGTTGTCTATTCCAAACAGGTTTTCCCGAAAGCGGACGGCGGCAGCTCTTCGTTCCGGATTGCTTCCGCGACCTGCTGCATCAGCCATTTGGGGGTCGACGTGGCGCCGCAGATGCCGACTGATGCGGCGTCCTCGAACCATCCGGCCTGCAATTCGGCGGCTTCCTCGATGTTGTAGGTGCGGGGATTGGCCCGGCGGCACACCTCGAACAGCACCTTGCCGTTGGACGACTTGCGGCCGCATACGAAAATCACCACGTCGAACCGCCCGGCGAACCGGGTCAGATGTTGTTCGCGGCCCGATACCTGCCGGCAAATCGTGTCGTCGATGCGCACGGCGGCCGGGTCTGCGGCCCGGCGGCGCATTTCGGTGCCCAGCCGCTCGAAGAGCGCGATACTTTGGGTGGTCTGCGACAGAAAGTGAATCGGCCGGGCGAAGTCGATTTGCGCCAGGTCTTCTTCGCTCTCCACGACGATGGTCGGTTCGCCGACCTGCCCCGTGAGCCCCACCACTTCGGCGTGGCCCCGTTTGCCGAGGATGACCACCTGCCCGCCGACGGGCTGCATTTCGGCGTGCGCCTGCACGACCCGGGCTTGCAGACGCGCCACGACGGGACACGTGGCGTCGATGATGCCGATGCCCAGCCGCCGGGCTTCGGCGTAGGTCGTCGGCGGTTCGCCGTGGGCGCGAATCAGCATCCGCCCGCCTGCCGCCTGGGCCATTCCGTCGCGCGTGAGCGTGTGCAGCCCCAGCTGTTCGAGCCGCTGCACCTCGATGCGGTTGTGGACGATGTCGCCCAGCGAAAAGACCGCACCCCCTTGGGCGAGCGCCGCTTCGGCCTCGTCGATAGCCCGGACCACGCCGAAGCAGAACCCCGATTTGTCGTCGATTTCGATCTGCATGGCCGATGAATGGCGTCAACCCTTCGTTGTTTCGTCGAACAGCCGGACGAACCACTCCATCTGTTCGTCGACGGTCATGCGGCTGTTGTCCAGCACGATGGCGTCGTCGGCCTGCCGGAGCGGCGATATGGCGCGGCTCATGTCGGCCTTGTCGCGTTCGCGGACGTTGCGCTCGATTTCTTCGAGGGTCACCTGCTGGCCTTTGGCCGTCAGTTCGTCGTAGCGGCGCCGGGCCCGCACGGCCGGGTCGGCCGTCATGAAGAGCTTCAGTTCGGCGTCGGGGAATACCACCGTGCCGATGTCGCGGCCGTCCATCACCACCCCGCGGCGCCGGCCCATTTCCTGCTGCATGGCGACCAGCTTTTTGCGCACGGCGGGGATGGCGCTCACCTGGCTGACGCAGTTGCTCACCTCGATGGTGCGTATCTTGCCCTCGACCAAGTCGCCGTTGACATAGATGTCGCTGGCGCCGCGCGCGGGATTGAACCGGAACGTGATGGCGATTTGGTCCAGGAGGCGGCAGACGGCTTCTTCGTCGACGATGCCCGAGCGGATGGCGCCGTGCTCCAGAGCGTAGAGCGTCACGGCGCGGTACATGGCGCCCGTGTCGATGAAGATGTAGCCTAAGCGGGCCGCGATGGCCTTGGCGAAGGTGCTTTTGCCGCACGACGAAAAACCGTCGACGGCGATGATGATTTTCTTATCAGTGGCCGACATTGGGGAAGATGTCAAAAAAGGTGGATAATATGGTGTACAAGCCCAGGATGCCGATGACGGCTCCTGCTACGTGGTTGATAGTCAGCATGTGGCGCGGCCGGAACCGTCGCCGGAAAAGGTTGATGAAGAACGCCAGGAAGGTCCACCACGCGGCGGCTCCGCCGAAGAATCCGGCGATGACCAGCACGGCCCGCAGGAATCCGCTGAACCCCTGCCCCTGCACGTCGCCGCTGGAAATGTTGAAGACGGCGAAGAACGCGAGGATATAGGGGATGACCATGATGAAGTTGGCGATCGTCAGCCCGAAGATCGAAACGAAATCTTGCCACAGGGAGCTCCTGCCCGCGCGGTTGCGCCGGATTTGCGGCACGGGGTTCTGCGAGAAGATGTAGATGCCGACCCCGATGACCAGCAGCCCGCCGACGATGCGCAGGACAGTGTTGTACTGCTCGATCTGGCTCTGAAGCATCGAGTAGAAGAAGAACGCCGCCATGGCCATGAAGGTGTCGGCGCAGGCGACCCCGATGCCCGAGACGATGCCCGAACGCCGGTTCTTGGAGAGCGTGCGCTGGATGCAGAGCACCGCCACGGGGCCGACGGTAATCGACGCCGCGATGCCCACGCAGATGCCGCGGAAGAGGAGTTCGGGAATTTCGAGTGACATAGTCCGGGTTTAACATGCGAAGATACGAAAAAGCTGCGACATTCGCACAAGCAACGTTCAAAAAAGGGGCCGCAGGCTCTCCGAAAGGTCGGATATGTTGATAAAATATCGAAAACTTCGGCCCGGTTCCTGCATAACGGGCCTCGGAAAAGGGTATTTTTGTACCCGTCAACAATCTTGGAACGCTATGGCAGAGATGAAACAGTTCGGGCTCGATGTGGAGCTGGACGAGCAGGTGGCCCAGGGCCACTATTCCAATCTGGCAATCATATCCCACTCTACGTCGGAGTTCATCGTCGACTTCGCGACCGTGTTGCCGGGCGTGCAGAAGGCCCGGGTCAAGAGCCGCATCATTCTGACGCCCGAGCATGCCAAGCGCCTGCTGCGGTCGTTGCAGGAGAATATCGTGCGCTACGAAAGCAGCGTCGGCAAAATCGAAATCCCCTCGCCCCAGCAGCCGTCCGACGCCGGACCCAAGATGGGGGAAGCGTAAAAGCGAAACGGGAGCCTCGAAAGGCTCCCGTTTCGGTAATTGAAAATTAAGAATGAAAAATTAAATTTGTCGGAGCCGAACAGATGCGGACCGGATTCATATTCTGTACGGACTTCCGGCCGGGTCGGAGCGCTCGGAGTTTGCGGCCTTTGCTGAATGCCCCCCCCCTCATGGCTGTCCGTTCCCGGAAAAATGATTTTTAATTCTTAATTTTTCATTTTTAATTACTCCATCGCTTCCGCCACGACATAGGTGCTTCCGCCGATGAAAATCATGTCTTCGGGCGCGGCGAGTTCGCGGGCGCGGGCCAGCGCTTCGGGTACGGTGTCCGCCGTTTCGCCCTGCAATCCGTAGATGGCGGCCTTGGCGGCGAGTTCGGCGGCCGGCAGGGCGCGGTGGCTTTGGGCGGCCGTGAAAATGTAGTGCGCATCGCGGGGCAGCAGCGGCAGGATGTGCGCCAAATCCTTGTCGCGGACGAATCCTACCACACAATAGAGTTTTTCGTGCGGCGTGGCCTGGAGCTGTTCGGCTACGTAGGCAATGCCGTGGGCGTTGTGGCCCGTGTCGCAGACGGTCAGCGGCGCGTCGGCGATGCGCTGCCAGCGGCCGAGCAGCGAAGTGTTGGCCGCCGCATGGCGGGTCCCCTCCACAAAGGCGCGGCGCGAAATGGTGAGCGGGGTTTCTTCGTGCAGGAAGTCGATGGTCGCCGCCGCCGTGATGATGTTGCGGCGCTGGTAGTTGCCCGCCAGGTCGAGTTCTATCTCGTAAGGGCGGTTGTCGCGCGTGCGGCGCAGCCGGAACTGCTGACCGTTCTCCTTGGGGTGCTGTTCTTCGCAGGCGAAGACTTCTTCGGCATAGACGACCTTCGATTTGTTGGCCATGGCCGCCTGCTCGATGGCGGGGTTGTAGCGGACATCGCTTTCGCCGACGACCACCGGAATGCTTTTCTTGATGATTCCTGCCTTTTCGGCGGCAATCTTCGGCAAGGTGTCGCCCAGCAGGTCGGTATGCTCCAGCCCCACGTTGGTAATGACGCTGACGATAGGCACGATGATGTTCGTGGCGTCGAGCCGTCCGCCCAGCCCGGTCTCGATGACGGCCACTTCGACGTCGCTCTGCGCGAAGAAGTCGAACGCCATGGCCGCGGTCATCTCGAAGAACGAAAGCCCCAGTTCGACCATCTTGTCGTGGTGCTTGTCGACGAAGTTCACCACCTTCTGCTTGGGAATCATCTCGCCGTCGACCCGGATGCGCTCGCGGAAATCCGCCAGATGGGGCGACGTGAAGAGCCCCGTGCGGTAGCCCGCCTGCTGGAGCACCGAGGCGATGATGTGCGAGACGCTGCCTTTGCCGTTGGTGCCGGCCACGTGGACGGTGAAGAAGTTGCGCTGCGGGTTGCCCATGTGGCGGCAGAATGCGGCGATACGCTCCAATCCCGGTTTGTAGGCCGTGGCGCCTTTGGTTTCGTAGGCGGGCAGGGCCTGAAAGAGGAATTCGAGGGTCTGGGTGTAGTTCATACCGAAGTTGTGCTATTGTACGAGGTGATTGCGTTTGCGGACCCGGTAGGCGAGGTAGTAGAGCAGCGAGAGCAGCAGGACGTATTCGGCGATGCGGCCCAGGTAGTCGCCGTAGCGGGTGTAGAAAGTCTGTCGGGAGTTGAGCGGCACGTCGGCCGTGAGGATGCCGCGTTCTTCCCAGCCGAGGGCCGCGCCCGTGTCGCCGCGGGCCGAAATGAAGCCCGAGCGCCCCGTGTTGGCCGAGCGGGCGACGGCGCGGCGGTGTTCGATGGCCCGCAGGCGCGAAATGGTGAACAGGTGGCGGTAGCCCGGCGTGTCGCCCCACCAGCCGTCGTTGGAGACGATGGCCATGAACTGCGCGCCGCGGCGGACGAAACCGCCGTAGAAGTCGCCGTAGAGCCCCTCGTAGCAGATGGCCGGGCCGACGGAAACACCGTTGTGCGTGAACGCTGTGCCGTGCGGGCCCACGCCGATTTGCCCGAGCGTGCCGCCGAGGTCGATGACCAGGAATTCCAGCCACTCGAAAAGCCACGGCATGGGGGTTTTCTCCACGCCGATGACCAGCCGGCCCTTGTGGTGGATTTGGCGGCGGCCTGCGGTGTCGAGCCCGAGGGCGGAATTGAAAATGTCGTAGTAGGTGCCGTCGGCATAGCGGCGGGCCGTGCGGGTCCGTGCTCCCGCGGGGTAGCGGCGCAGGGTGTTGGCTCCGGTGACGAGCAGGGCGCCGGGAGCGTGGCGGCGGAGCGTGTCGAGAAGTTCGTTGGGAAATTGGCCTGCGACGGCGGGTTCGCGGTAGTAGCCCGGCAGGGCCGTTTCGGGCAGGAGGATGAACTGCGCATCGGCCGGAACACGGGCCAGCAGGTCGATGAGGTTGCGTTCCTGCCGCGCGGCGTCGGTGTGGAACTTGTCGTAGCAGTCGACGTTGGGCTGAACGATGGTCACGCGGGCCGTGCCCTCGTCGGGCTGCTCCCAGCTCAGCCAGATGCCGAGCGAGAGAAGCATGGGCAGAAGCAGCATGCACGCGGCCGCCACCCAGCGCCGTACGCTGCGCCGCGCCTGCCAAGCCTCGAAAAAGAGAATGTTGCAGAGCAGCACCCACAGCGAACCGCCGAAGACACCCGTATATTCGTACCACTGCACGGCCCACACGTCGTGCGAGAAACCGTTGCCGAGGATGAGCCACGGCCACGAGAATTCGCCCACGGTGTACCAGTATTCGGTGGCGAGCCATGCGGCGACCAGCACCGTGTAGGCCAGCGCCTTGGGACCTTTTTTGGAGACGCTGTGGTAGAGCATGAAAGCCACGAGGTTCAGCGTCGTGGACGCGAGCGTGGCTGCAACGGGCCCCACGGGCGTGGCGTTCCATATCCACCAGATGGTGGCGATGTTCCACAGCGCGAAAGCGAGCGCCGCCCACCCCAGCATGCGCCACCACGAGCGGCGCGATGCGTCGTAAGTCGAACTTATCCACAGCAGCGGCACGAGCGCCACAGGCAGCGTGAGCCCCGAAAGCGAAAGCCAGCCTCCCGAGAGCAGGAGGACCGAACCGATTGCCGCCGCGATTTTACGAGACATGTAGGGGTGATTTTATGCGTGCAAAAGTAGTCAAACGACGGCATATTTCAAAATAAAAAGGAGCGCAATGCGATTGCCGGTATGCGGGTTTTGTGCGGCATGTGTGGTAACGGAGCGAAAAAAAACGTATATTTGCTTGATTATTCGTGCCGGCGATGCTTGCCGCACGTCGGAACCGATTGATGAATGCCATGGAAACCAAGGCTGCTGTTGAAAAAATTGCTTTGATTCACACCGAGTGCTACGTTGTTCGTCAAGCCGGGCCGATAGCTATATGGCGTTTTTGAGAAGTCTATGAAGAAAGGGAGTGTGCTTGTTTTTGGCGGCGCCGGTTATATCGGCACGCATACGGTCGTCGAGCTGGTCGGCGCGGGATACGGAGCGGTGATTGCCGACAGCCTTTCCAATTCGGAGGCCTCCGCCGTCGAAGGGGTGCGGCGCATCACGGGTGTCGATGTGCCGTTCGAGCAGGTCGATGCCTGCGACGAAAAGGCCTTGCGCGGTCTCTTTGAAAGATACCCGTTCGATGCGGCGATCCACTTCGCGGCGTTCAAAGCCGTGGGCGAGTCGGTGGACGATCCGCTCAAATACTACCGCAACAACTTGACGTCGTTTATGAACCTGTGCTCCTTGATGCGCGAGTTCGGACGGCCCGACATTTTATTTTCGTCGTCGGCCACGGTTTACGGCGAGGCTGATGTGCTGCCGGTGACCGAACGGTCGCCGCGCATGCCCGCGACTTCGCCCTACGGCAAAACCAAGCAGGTGGCCGAGGATATCCTGCACGACTGTTGTGCGGCCTACGCCGGCATGCGGGGCATCGCGCTGCGCTATTTCAACCCCATCGGGGCCCATCCGTCGGCCCTGATCGGCGAGTTGCCGCGCGGGGTACCGCAGAATCTGGTGCCTTACATCACGCAGACGGCCGCAGGCGTCCGCCCTTGTCTTTCGATTTTCGGTAACGACTACGATACGCCCGATGGCACATGTCTGCGCGACTATATTGATGTGGTCGACCTGGCCCGGGCGCATGTGGCGGCCGTGGAGCGTATGGTGCAGGGGCGCATGAAGAGTTCCTACGAGGTTTTCAACATCGGAACAGGTCGGCCCGTTTCGGTGTTGGAGCTGGTCGAGGGGTTTGAAAAGGCCAACAGCGTGGAGGTGCCGCACAAGTTTGCACCGCGGCGAGCCGGAGATGTGCCTGCCGTGTGGGCCGATACGGAGCTGGCGGCCAAGGAGCTGGGCTGGCAGGCCGAACGTCCGCTCGAAGAGACGTTGCGCACGGCCTGGGCTTGGGAAAAGCACCTTAGAGGAATGGAATAGAGAATCGGTGGCTGGCAATGTCGACAGAAATTTAATACAATGATAATGAAACCTACGCTTTTTGTGCTGGCGGCCGGCATGGGGTCGCGCTACGGCGGTCTGAAACAGCTGGACGGGGTGGGACCCCACGGCGAAACGATTATGGATTACTCGATTTTCGACGCCGTGCGCAGCGGCTTCGGCAAGGTGGTCTTCGTCATCCGCAGGGATTTCGAGCAGGATTTCCGCGAAAAGGTGCTTGCGAAATACGCGAACCACGTTCCTGTGGAGGTGGTTTTCCAGTCGGTCGACGCGCTGCCCGAGGGCTTCGCCTGCCCGGCGGAGCGGACCAAACCGTGGGGAACCAACCACGCCGTGCTGATGGGCAAGGACGCCATCCGTGAGCCGTTCGCCGTCATCAATGCCGACGATTTCTACGGCCGCGACGGTTTCCGCGTGCTGGCCGAATGGCTTTCGCAGGCCGAGGGCGAGAACCGTTATTGCATGGTGGGCTACCGCGTGGGCAACACCCTGTCGGAGAGTGGCACCGTGTCGCGGGGCGTCTGCCGGACCGATGCCGAGGGCTATCTGACCGGCGTGACCGAACGGACCGACATTGCGCGCGTGAATGGCGAGATTACCTTTACGGGCGATGACGGGCGGCCCGAGACGACGTCCGAGACGACGCCGGTGTCGATGAACATGTGGGGCTTCACGCCCGACTATTTCCGTTATTCGGAGGAGCTGTTCAAGACTTTTTTGGCCGAAAATATCGACCGGCCCAAGGCTGAATTTTATATTCCGTTCGTGGTCAACGAATTGATTGTGAGCGGTAAGGCGACGGTCGAAGTGCTCGACACCACGGCCCGGTGGTTCGGCGTGACCTATGCCGAGGACCGGCAGGGCGTGGTCGACAAAATCCGGGCGCTGGTCGACGCCGGAGAGTATCCCGAAAAACTCTGGTAGTCGTCAGGCGGGAAAACCGGTATCTGTCAACGCAAGACCCGGAGAAGATGCTCCGGGTCTTGTTTTATTTTGCCGGTTTGCCGTTGTAGATGAACCGGGCCAGGCCGTAGATGTAGCGCCGGAAGCCCGGACGATAGGCCAGCAGACGGTCGAACCATCCGAGGTGTCGGCCGGTCAGGCGTACTACGATACCTACGTAGAACATGGCGAAGAGCGTGCCGATGCCTACGATGTGCCATTGCCACGCCCCGAAAAAGAGATAGCAGGCCGCTATGCCGAGGCCCACGAGCAGGATGTCGACGGCGATTTTCACCTTGGGGAAGTCGATGCCCGTCGTTCGGCTGACAGCGACGGGAAATCCCTCGCCGGGCATGGTCACGCTGCCGCAGCGTACTTCGAGCGCGATGCCGATGCCGAGCAGGGTGCATCCGACCGCCTGGGCCAATGCCTGCTGCCAGAGACCGACGGGCATGAGCCACGAGGTAAGCCGCATGTTCACGTCGATGAGCATGCCGAAGAGGAAGCCGATGACCAGCTGGAACAACTGCACCCATTCGAAGCGGCGCCGCAGCACCAGAATCTGGCCGAGGACGAGCACGAAGTTCATGATGTAGGTGTATTGTCCGATGGTCAGCGCGGGCACCAGGGCGTGCCCGCCCGCACTTGCGAAGACGTAGGGCAGTACGCTGATGACGCTCGAACCCAGCATCGAACGCAAGCAGACGGCGACGCCTATGGTCATGACGAACAGCGACAAAAGCAACAGCAGATGCTGCCAGCAAAACGAAACGATTTTTTCTTTCATGATTTCTGACCTGAAGGTCTGTTTTTTCGGAATGCAAAATTACAAAAAAGAAAGACAATCGCGAGTTTTTGGGTAGCAGTGGGTTTGAGGAAGACAAAGAAAGAGGGTTCGTGCACGAACCCTCCACTTGATTGAGACGTTTTGCCTTGTCAGAACTCGCTGGCGAACGAGAACCGGATGTCCTTGAAATTTTCCTGTGCCAGCGCGAGCGCATAACTCGTGTCGGCAAGGAAGACATCGCGGCCGTGCTTGTCGACGGCCATGTTGGTGTGCTTGCGTTTCTTGAAGTCGGCGAGCTGCGAGGCGTTGTCGCTCTCGATCCAGCAGGCCTTGTAAATCGAAATCGGCTCCCAGCGGCACGAAGCGTTGTATTCGTGCTCCAGGCGGTATTGGATGACCTCGAACTGGAGCGCGCCCACCGTGCCGATGATTTTGCGGCCGTTGAGGGAGCTGGTGAAAAGCTGCGCCACACCCTCGTCCATGAGCTGGTCGATGCCCTTGGCCAGCTGCTTGAACTTCATCGGGTCGGCGTTCTCGATGTAGCGGAACTGCTCGGGCGCGAACGACGGGATGCCCGTGAACTTGAGAGGTTCGCCCTCGGTGAAGGTGTCGCCTATCTTGAAGTTGCCCGTGTCGTGCAGACCCACGATGTCGCCGGGGTAGGCGGTGTCGATGACCGATTTCTTTTCGGCCATGAACGCCGTGGGCGACGAGAATTTCATCTGCTTGCCGCTGCGCACGTGGAGGTAGTTCTTGTTGCGCTCGAAAGTCCCCGAACAGATTTTCAGAAAGGCGATGCGGTCGCGGTGGTTGGGGTCCATGTTGGCGTGTATCTTGAAGACGAAGCCCGTCATTTTGCCTTCCTGCGGCTCTACGGTGCGTGTTTCGGTAGGTGCCGGACGCGGTGCGGGGGCGATGCGCACGAAGCATTCGAGCAGTTCGCGCACGCCGAAGTTGTTGACCGCCGAGCCGAAGAATACGGGTGCCAGCTCGCCGCGCAGGTAGGCCTCGCGGTCGAATGCGTCGTAGACGCCCTCCACCAGCTCGACGTCCTGCCGCAGTTGCTCGGCGAACTTGGCGCCGATGTGCTCTGCCAGCGCGGGAGCTTGCAGGTCGCGGATTTCGACCGTCGAAGCGTCGGCCGTCTGCTTCTCGTCCGAGGTGAAGAGCGAAAGGCTCTTTTCGTAGAGGTTGTAGACCCCCTTGAACGTCGGGCCGTTGGAGATGGGGAATGCCAGCGGCCGCACGCGGATGTGCAGCTCCTTTTCCACCTCGTCCAGCAGGTCGAACGGTTCCTTGGAGGGGCGGTCGAGCTTGTTGATAAAGACGATGACGGGGGTTTTGCGCATGCGGCATACCTCCATCAGCTTGCGCGTCTGGGCCTCGACGCCCTTGGCGCCGTCGATGACGATGATGACCGAATCGACGGCTGTGAGGGTGCGGTAGGTGTCCTCGGCGAAATCCTCGTGGCCGGGGGTGTCGAGGATGTTGATTTTGCAGCCGGCATACTCGAATCCCATGACGGCCGTGGCGACCGAAATACCGCGCTGGCGCTCGATTTCCATGAAGTCGGAGGTGGCGCCTTTCTTGATTTTGTTGCTCTTGACGGCTCCGGCCACATGGATGGCGCCGCCGAACAGGAGCAGTTTTTCGGTCAGGGTCGTCTTGCCCGCGTCGGGGTGCGCGATGACCGCAAAGGTGCGGCGGCGCGCTATTTCGTCGTGTAAAGCCATAGTCGGTAATTAAAAATTAAGAATGAAAAATTAAAAATTGCGGAGGTCGGGAACCGAGCGGTGTCCTGTTCTGCTGCAAGGCCAACTTCCGGAAAAATGATTTTTAATTCTTAATTTTTCATTTTTAATTCTCTTTGGGATAGTCTATATTATAGTGGCAGCCCACCGATTCCTTGATTTCGCGGCCCTGCTTGATGACGAGGTAGGCCACGGCAATCATGTTGCGCAGTTCGCACAGCTCGCGGTTGGGCTTGGTCTTGCCGTAGAGCTCCTCGGTCTCCTCGTAGAGGGTCGACAGGCGGCGCATGGCGCGCTTGAGCGAGAGGTTCGAGCGGACGATGCCCACGTAGTTGGACATGATGGTCTGCATCTCGCGCTTGGACTGGATGATCATCAGCATCTCCTCAGTGTGCTGCGTGCCCTCGAAATCCCAGTCGGGAATGCCTTCCTGGAAATCCGTTTTGCCGAGCTCTGCCGCAGCGTGGGCCGCAGCCCGGTCGGCGTAGACCACCGCTTCGATGAGCGAATTGGAGGCCAGCCGGTTGGCGCCGTGGAGCCCCGTGCAGGAGGTTTCGCCCAAGGCGTAGAGCCGTTTGACGGAGGTCTGCCCGTCGGTGTCGACCTTGACGCCGCCGCAGCAGTAGTGGGCCGCCGGGGTCACCGGAATCAGGTCGCGCGTGATGTCGATGCCTATCGAACGGCACTTCTCGTAGATGTTGGGGAAGTGGCTGCGGACCGCTTCGGGGTCCTTGTGGGTGACGTCCAGATAGACGAAATCTTCGCCCCGGCGGGTCATTTCGCGGTAGATGGCGCGGGCCACCACGTCGCGCGGGGCCAGCGATTTCATGGGGTGGTACTTGTCCATGAACTCCTCGCCCGACTGCAGACGCAGGATGGCGCCGAAGCCGCGCATCGCCTCCGTAATGAGGAAATTGGGCTTCTCGCCCGGGTTGTAGAGCGTCGTGGGGTGGAACTGGATGAACTCCATGTTCTCGGTCAGCGCCTTGGCGCGGTGGCACATGGCGATGCCGTCGCCTGTAGCTACGACGGGATTGGAGGTCGTGGAGTAGATGTTGCCGCAGCCGCCCGTCGCGACGACGGTGACTTTGGCCAGCATGGTCTCGATTTCGTTGGTCCGCTCGTTGAGGACGTAGGCCCCGAAGCAGGCGAGCCCGCGGGTGTGGCGCGTGACGAATTCGCCCAGGTGGTGCTGCGTCAGCAGGTCGACGGCGAAATGGTGTTCCAGCACGGTGATGTCGGGGTGGCTGCGGACCGATTGGATAAGGGCCCGTTCGATTTCGGCGCCCGTGAGGTCTTCATGGTGGAGGATGCGGTGCTCGGTGTGGCCCCCCTCGCGGTTGAGCTCGAAGCGGCCGTCGGGCGTCTTGTCGAAGCGCGTGCCCCAGCCGATGAGGTCGCGGATGGAATCGGGCGCATGGCGCACCACCAGCTCGACCGCCTCCTGCCGGCACTTGCCCGCGCCGCAGACCAGCGTGTCCTCGATGTGCTTCTCGAACGTGTCGGGGGCGTAGGTCACCGAACAGATGCCGCCCTGGGCATAGTTGGTGTTGCACTCCTTCATCTCGCCTTTCGTCACGATGGTGACATGGCCGTGGGCGGCGGCCTTGAGCGCGAACGTGAGACCCGCGGCGCCGGAGCCGATCACCAGAAAGTCGGTTTTCATCGGGTTGATACCTTTTAATAATGCGTCGCGAAGATACGAAAATAAGGCGAAAGTTGAAAACCCGAAAGCGAAAGGCCGTTCGGAACCGGGCCCGGCGGTATCGTATCGGGGCGGGCCCGGAGCGGAGAATCGCTGTTTTTTCTTAACTTTGCGCACCCAAACAAGACGAAGATGGAACGACACATAGCTATCGGCGACTACTGCTACGACCTGCCCGAGGAGCGGATCGCCAAATTTCCGCTGGCGCGGCGCAGCGATTCCAAGCTGCTGGTGTGGCAGGGCGGCGAAATCGGTGAACGGCGTTTCGTGCAGATAGGCGACGCGCTGCCTGCCGGGGAGCTGCTGGTGTTCAACAACACGAAAGTCATCCGGGCCCGGGTCATCATGCACAAGCCCTCGGGCGCCCGCATCGAGGTGTTCTGTCTCGAACCCCACGCTCCGGCCGACTACGAACGGGCGTTCGCCGTGACGGGCAGCTGCGAGTGGTCGTGCATCGTGGGCAACGTCAAGAAATGGAAAGAGGGCTATGTCGAAATCAACTTCGAGCACGAGGGGCGTCCCGAGTATCTGCGGGCGTGGCTGGTCGGAGAGGAGGGGCGCGAGCGGCTCGTGCGCTTCGAGTGGTCGGCGCCGCTGACGTTCGGCCAGCTGCTCGAATGCCTGGGCCGGATTCCGATTCCGCCCTACCTCAATCGTGAAAGCCAGGAAATCGACAATACGCGCTATCAGACCGTCTACTCGAAATTCGAGGGTTCGGTCGCGGCGCCGACGGCCGGGCTGCACTTCACGCCCGAACTGATCGGCGAAATGGAGCAGCGCGGTTTCGGGTTCGAGGAGGTGACGCTCCATGTGGGTGCGGGAACGTTCCTGCCCGTCAAGGAGGAGGACGCCGCGCGGCACCCGATGCACACCGAGCATTTCGAGGTGCGGCGTTCGACGGTGGCGCGGCTGCTCGAAAAATGGGGCCACATCACGGCCGTGGGAACCACTTCGGTGCGTACGCTCGAATCGCTGACGGCTCTTGCGTGGCGAATCCGCACGGCCGGAACTCCCGACGCCGGGCGGGTCATCGGACAATGGGAGTTGTACGACGTTCCCCACGAATTTTCGGGCCGCGATGCGTTGGCGGAACTGCTGGCCTATATGGATGCGCAGGGGCTCGACCGGCTGAAAGCCGCCACGCAAATCATGATTACGCCGCTGGGCTACGAATTCCGTATCGTCAGCCGCATCGTCACCAATTTCCACCAGCCCTCGTCCACGCTGCTGCTGCTGGTCGCGGCTTATGTCGGCGACGACTGGCGGCGCATCTACGACTACGCTCTCGCGCACGATTTCCGTTTCTTGAGCTACGGCGATTCTTCGCTGCTGATGCGGTAGGGCGCTTTTGCCGGGCTGCGGCAGGCGAAGCGTGAAAAAAATAACAACGGACAACGCCGATTCGCAATAATTTTATACCTTTGCGGCACTGCCGGTTTTTCGGGCGGAACGTTGCGGACGGCACGCACCCATGGCGGGTCTCCGCGGCCGGAAGCCGGGGACTGAGGTCCGGAGCGGCAGATTTGTGCGAAAGATTCAGTAACCAATCAAATTCATAAGACTATGCAGATTGTAGAGATTCATGCAAGAGAGATCCTCGATTCGCGAGGAAATCCGACCGTCGAGGTCGAAGTGCGCACCGTATCGGGTGCTTTCGGTCGTGCTGCCGTGCCGAGCGGTGCGTCGACGGGCGAAAACGAGGCGCTGGAGTTGCGCGACGGCGACAAGGGCCGCTACCTGGGCAAGGGCGTGCTGAACGCTGTGAAGAACGTGAACGAGAAAATCGCTCCGGCCATCATCGGCATGAACGTAGCCGACCAGGTGGGCATCGACAAGACGATGATTGCCCTCGACGGCACGAAAACCAAGTCGAACCTGGGCGCCAACGCCATTCTGGGCGTATCGCTGGCCGTGGCACGCGCTGCCGCCGACTACTTCGGGATGCCCCTCTACCGCTATATCGGCGGTGCCAACGCCAAGACGCTGCCCGTGCCGATGATGAACATCATCAACGGCGGTTCGCACTCCGACGCTCCCATCGCGTTCCAGGAGTTCATGATTCGTCCCGTGGGCGCTCCGTCGCTCAAGGAGGGTCTGCGCATGGGCGCCGAGGTGTTCCACAACCTCAAGAAGGTGCTGCACGAGCGCGGCCTGTCGACGGCTGTGGGCGACGAGGGCGGTTTCGCTCCCGCGCTGAACGGTACGGAGGACGCTCTCGATTCCATCATCAAGGCCATCGAAAAGGCGGGCTATGTTCCCGGCAAGGACGTGATGATCGGCATGGACTGCGCTTCGTCGGAGTTCTACAAGGACGGCATCTACGACTACACCATCTTCGAGGGTGACAAGGGTGCCAAGCGTTCGTCGAAGGAGCAGGTCGAGTACCTCAAGGGCCTTGTGGAGAAATACCCCATCGATTCGATCGAGGACGGCATGTCGGAGAACGACTGGGAGGGCTGGCAGCTGCTGACCGCCACCATCGGCGACAAGTGCCAGCTGGTCGGCGACGACTTGTTCGTGACGAACGTCGACTTCCTGAAGAAGGGCATCGAAATGGGCTGCGGCAACTCGATTCTCATCAAGGTGAACCAGATCGGTTCGCTGACCGAGACGCTCGACGCCATCGAAATGGCACACCGTGCAGGCTACACGTCGGTAACGTCGCACCGCTCGGGCGAGACCGAGGATTCGACCATCGCCGACATCGCCGTGGCTACCAACTCGGGTCAGATCAAGACCGGTTCGATGTCGCGTTCGGACCGTATGGCCAAGTACAACCAGCTGCTCCGCATCGAAGAGGAGCTGGGCGACGAAGCGATTTACGGCTATACCAAGGTGTACCGCAAGTAAGTTTCGCACTTCAATAACCGGTTCCGGCAGTCTGCAATAGGCTGCCGGAATTTTTTTTGTCTGTAACATGGCCGCTGGGCAGGCAGGGTTTTCGGACGCAGCCTGCGGGGCACGCTTGCGGGCCTCCGCCGGGGGAGGCTGCGGCCCGCGCGGCTCCAAGAGCCGCAGGAGACGGACAGAGTATAAGTGCGGATTTTTTTTGCCGCAACCTTGGCCGCAGTCGGTTTTGCCGGGGCGGCGTTTTGAAATCCCGAACCGATGTCGTATTTTTACGACGATGAAGGATATTTTCACCTTTCGCGATGCGGAGAAGCAGGCGGGGCCCGTTGCGTTCACCACGATGCTCAAGCCTGCGGGTTCGGCCTGCAACCTCGATTGCCGCTATTGTTATTATCTCGACAAGGTGGTGCAGTACGGCGGCCGCCAGGCCGTCATGAGCGACGAACTGCTGGAACTCTATGTCCGCCAGTACATCCAGGCCAACGAAGTGCCGACCGTGCAGTTTTGCTGGCATGGCGGGGAGCCGCTGTTGCTGGGGCTCGATTTCTACCGCAGGGCGGTTGCTTTGCAGCGGCGGTATGCCGACGGCAAGCATATCGAAAACACGTTGCAGACCAACGGGGTGCTGATCGACGAGGCATGGGCCGAATTTTTTGCGGCCAACGCTTTTCTGGTGGGCGTTTCGCTCGACGGGCCCGAAGAGATTCACGATGCGTTCCGCACGACCAAGGGCGGTGCGCCGACGTTCGGGCAGGTGATGCGGGCCGTCGGGCTGCTGCGCGACTTCGGGGTGGAATACAATACGTTGAGCGTCGTGAACCGGATGTGCGAGGGGCGCGGCGCCGAAATATACCGTTTTTTTCGCGATACGGTCGGCAGCCGTTACATGCAGTTCCTGCCTGCTGTGGAGCATGTCGTCGACCGTCCCGGGATGTGCCGCCCGGCAATCGTTTCGCCGGAGCACGAGGGGGCGCGGCTGGCCGAATGGTCCGTCACGGCGAAAGGCTACGGCGATTTTCTGTGCGACGTTTTCGACCGGTGGGTGGTGAGCGACGTGGGGCAATGTTACGTGCAGCTGTTCGAGGCCACGCTGGCGCAGTGGTGCGGCGTTCCGCCGGGCGTCTGTTCGATGGGCGAGACCTGCGGCGACGCGCTGGTGGTCGAACACAACGGCGACGTCTATTCCTGCGACCACTTCGTCTACCCCGAATATCGGTTGGGCAATATCCGCGACACGCCGCTTTCCGAAATCTATCGGTCCCGGAAGCGCCGCGACTTCGGGCTGGCCAAGCGCAACGCGCTGCCCGCCGAGTGCCTGCGCTGCAACTATTATTTCGCATGTCGCGGCGAGTGTCCCAAGCATCGGTTCGAGACCGGAGCGGACGGCTGCCGCAAGAATTCGTTGTGCGAGGGGCTGTTGCAATACTTTCGCCACGCCGAGCCTTATATGGATTACATGCGCGGACTGCTCGGCCGGAACCAACCTCCGGCGTGGGTCATGCCTTTCGCCCGGCAGCGGATGGGGTTGGTCCGGCCATGATTCGCAGGCAGGTCATCGGTTGATCCGCGATTTACCCGACAAAACAAAGGCGTCCAATTTTGTTGGACGCCTTGTTCTTGAAAAATGGGGGTGGAAGAGGGGGCTCGAACTGCGCAGCAGTCGCGGGGCGGCCATTGAAATGGAAATCTTTTCGCCCCGCAACCCCTATCCGTGAGAGGTGCTTCGGAAAAAAGAACGGCTTCCGCAGGAAGCGTTTTTGTCGGGATGCGACAAGGAAGTCCGGACTTGGCTTGACCGCATCCCGACATAGCAAAGGCGTCCAACAAAATTGGACGCCTTGTTCTTGAAAAATGGGGTGGAAGAAGGGGCTCGAACCCTCGACCTTCGGAACCACAATCCGACGCTCTAACCGACTGAGCTACATCCACCATCTCTACGGCGCGATGCCGTATCGGGATGCAAATGTAATACGTTTTTTCGCTTTCGCCAAATAAAAGCGCCGAAAAATCGTCGGTCGCCGCCCGTGGGTGACAAAATGGCAGTCCGGGCTGTAGCTTTGTCACGTCGCGCCTGCCAAAAAGGGGTTGGCACACCGATTGATGGATAGGGAGTTGCCTGTGCACGTACAAGACATCTAAAAACCAAATAAACAGCAAAGATTATGAACGTAAAACCTTTATCGGACCGCGTGCTGATTCTGCCGAATCCCGCGGAGGAGAAAACGGCCGGGGGCCTCATCATTCCCGACACGGCCAAGGAAAAACCCCTTGCAGGCAAGGTCATCGCCGTCGGCCCCGGTACTTCGGAGGTCAAAATGGAGGTCAAGGCGGGCGATCAGGTCCTCTACGGCAAGTATGCCGGGCAGGAGATTCAGATCGACGGCACCGATTACCTCATCATGAAGCAGAACGATATTTTGGCAATCATCTAATCTTAAAGAGCTATGGCAAAGGAAATCAAATATAACGTCGAGGCGCGCGAGCTCCTCAAGGAGGGTGTCGACGCTTTGTCGAACGCCGTGAAGGTCACGCTCGGTCCCAAGGGCCGCAACGTCATCATCGACAAGAAGTTCGGGGCTCCGCAGGTCACCAAGGACGGTGTCAGCGTCGCCAAGGAGGTCGAGTTGGAGGACCCGTTCGCCAACATGGGCGCCCAGATGGTCAAGGAGGTCGCCTCGAAGACCAACGACGACGCCGGCGACGGTACCACCACCGCTACCGTTCTCGCCCAGGCCATCATCGGCGTCGGGCTGAAGAACGTCACCGCGGGTGCCAACCCCATGGACCTCAAACGCGGTATCGACAAGGCCGTGGCCGCTGTCGTCGAGTCGCTGCGCAAGCAGAGCCAGGAGGTGGGTTCCGACTTCGCCAAAATCGAGCAGGTCGCTACCATTTCGGCCAACAACGACGAGAACATCGGCAAGCTCATCGCCGAGGCCATGTCCAAGGTCAACAAGGAGGGTGTCATCACCGTCGAGGAGGCCAAGGGTACCGAGACCCACGTCGAGGTGGTCGAGGGTATGCAGTTCGACCGCGGGTATGTTTCGGCTTACTTCATCACCGACCCCGAGAAGATGGAGGCCCAGCTCGAAAAGCCCTATATCCTCATCACCGACAAGAAGATTTCGACCATGAAGGAGCTCATGGGCGTGTTGGAGCCCGTGGCTCAGAGCGGACGTTCGCTGTTGATCGTCGCTGAGGACGTCGACGGCGAGGCTCTCTCTGCTTTGGTTGTCAATAAGTTGCGAGGTACTTTGAAAATCGCTGCCTGCAAGGCTCCCGGTTTCGGTGATCGTCGCAAGGAGATGTTGGAGGACCTCGCCGTGCTGACGGGTGCCACCGTCATTTCGACCGACAAGGGGATGAAAATCGAGGATGCGACGCTCGAAATGCTCGGCACGGCCGATAAGGTGACGCTCAACAAGGAGAACACCACCGTTGTCGACGGAGCTGGCAAGAAGGAGGAAATCGCTGCCCGTGTGGCTCAGATTCGCGCTTCCATCGAGAAGTCCACTTCCGACTACGACAAGGAGAAGCTGCAGGAGCGTCTGGCCAAGTTGGCTGGCGGTGTGGCCGTGCTCTACGTCGGTGCCGCTACCGAGGTCGAGATGAAGGAGAAGAAAGACCGCGTCGACGATGCGCTGGCCGCTACGCGTGCCGCCGTCGAAGAAGGTATCGTTCCGGGCGGCGGCGTGGCTTACATCCGCGCTACGGCCGCTCTGGAGGGTATGAAGGGTGCCAACGACGACCAGACGACGGGTATTCAGATCGTCAAGCGTGCCATCGAGGAGCCCCTGCGTCAAATCGTTGCCAACGCTGGCGGCGAGGGTTCGGTCGTGGTCAACAAGGTCCGCGAGGGCAAGGATGCGTTCGGCTACAACGCCCGCGACGACAAGTACGAGGACATGCTCAAGGCCGGTATCATCGACCCCACCAAGGTGTCGCGCGTGGCTTTGGAGAACGCCGCGTCCATCGCGTCGATGTTCCTGACGACCGAGTGCGTGCTGGCCGAGAAGAAGTCCGAGCAGCCCGCCATGCCCCCGATGCCCGCAGGCGGTATGGGCGGCATGATGTAGGAGCCGTCGGTTCATAGGCGGATATTTCCGCATTTTTCCCCGAGCGGGACGGAGCGTGCGTATTTGCTACGGCGCATCCGTCTCGCTCTTTTTTGTTCGGCAAGCTCCGTTTTGCGTTCGCTTTTGTTACCTTTGCGGCGGAATTTTGGGCCAATCATGAAAAAAGGAATTCTTTACGCCGTGTTGGCGTCGGTGCTGTGGGCGGTTGTCAATCCGTTTATCAAGCAGGGGCTGAGCTACGGGTTCACGCCGATGAATTTTGCCGGACTGCGGTTCGTCACCGTCGGTATCATTCTCTTCGCCTATACGTGGCATAGCGGCATGGGGCGCGAAATCGTGCGGAACTGCAGGCTTTTCGGCAACCTGATTCTCATCAACATGTTCTTGGGCTATACGGCTTTCTACTTCGGGGTCGACTTCGTCAGCGGAGCCATCGGTTCCATCGTCATGGGGCTCACCCCGCTTGTCAACGTGCTGCTCGCCCACCTTGTGGCCAGCAACGACCGTCTCAACCGCTGCAAGGCGGTCAGTCTGCTGGTCAGCCTTGCGGGGCTGCTGCTCATTGTCGGGACGGGGAGCGACGGGGCGCCGCTCGGCTGGCGCGGCATCGGAGGTATCGTGCTGCTGCTGGCTTCCATTCTGTTCCAAGGTTATTCGGCGATTTCGGTTTCGGAGGAGAAAAGGCGCGTCGACCCGATTTTTCTGAATGCCGTGCAGATGTTTTTCGGCGGTCTGCTGATTTACGGCGTGGGCGTCGTTGCGGAGGGTTTCCAGCCGTTCTGGGCGAAGCCTGCGGGATTCTATCTTTGTCTCGGGGTGCTGGTCTTCATCTCGGTCTTCGCGTTCAGTTTCTGGTTCATGGCTTTGCGCAGCGAGGGTGCGAAGGTCAGCGACATCAATATGTGCCGTCTGATTAATCCCGTGTTGGGCGCCGTGTTGAGCTGGGCCATGCTGCCCGGCGAATATCCCCATTTCAGTACGGTGGCGGGGATGTTCGTGATTGTCGGTTCGCTGGTCATCTATTTCAAGGGCGAGACGCTTATGGGGCGGTGGCGACGGCCATAGAAAGACTCCCCGAAGATGTCGGCCTTTATGGAAAATCCCGGTTTGCAGCGTTTGCAGACCGGGATTCGTGCGTTTATTCGCGCGGACATGTCATTTCTCCGCTGTGCCGGGATTCTTCCGGCATCCATTCGACGATGCCGTCGAGCGGGTGTGCCGCCAGCCATTCTTCCAGCTGCGGCCATGTCCGCACGCCGTCGCGCAGGACGGCCATGTAGTAGGCGATGCCCGGAATCTTCCGTTCGTCGGGCGTGTCGTATTTCAGCCGCAGGATGGCTGTGCGGGTCTCGTCGGTCAGCGCGGCCGTTATCCGGTCGGCCATGCGCTCGAACCAGCCGTCCCACGGCGAGCCTGCCTGCATGTGGATCATGTCGATTTGCCACAGCTGCCGTTCGTCGTCTTCGTACCACGCGTGCCATTCCAGGCATCGGTCCGGCGCGTCGAGCAGGTTGGCGAATTCGATGCGGCGGATGCGCGGGTTTTCGGCCAGCCGGGCCATGGCGGCGAAGCTCTCCGAAAGGCGCAGTTGGGGCGAATAGATGTGGTAGTCGATGTCGCGGTGGCGCACCAGCAGTCCCATGCGCAGCGACCCTACGAGCCGCGGTTCGGCGCCTGCGGAGCGCCAGATTTCTTCTATTTGCAGTTCGCCGACGATGGCTTGCGCGCGCTGCCGGTTCGCAGCCGCGAGTTGGAGGACAGGGTCCATATGAAGTAAGGTTATTTTCCCAGCAGAATCCGGGCCTGCGCCAGCGCGGCGTCGGTCACGGTGTTGCCCGACAGCATCTTGGCGATTTCGGCGATGCGTTCGTCGTCCGTCAGCCGGGCGATGGCGGTGCGGCCGTCGTGCTTCGAGACCACGAAGTGGGCCGCGCCTTTCGAGGCCACCTGCGGCAGGTGGGTGATGTCGATGACCTGCATCGTCGCCGAGAGCTGCGCGATGATGTCGCCCATCGCGTCGGCTATGCGGCCCGAGACGCCCGTGTCGATTTCGTCGAAAATGATGGTCGGCAGCTGCATCCGGCTGGCCAGCAGGGCTTTGATGGCCAGCATGACGCGCGAGAGTTCGCCGCCCGAAGCGATTTTTTCGATGGGCCGCGGCGCCGCGCTGCGGTTGGCCGTAAAGAGGAATTCCACCGCATCGGCACCCGTGCGGCCGGGTTCGGTCGGGGTCAGACGCGCCTCGAACTGCGTTTCGGGCATCCCCAGCCGGGCCAGCGTCGCGCAGACCGATTCGGCGAAAGCCGGAGCGGCCTTGGCGCGTCCCTTGCGGAGCCGTTCGGCCAGCGTGCCGACCTTGGCTTGGGCTTGCTGAAGCGTCGTTTCCGCCGCTTCGAGGGCTTCGCTGCCGTGGTCGAGGGCCGCCAGCTGCGCCGTGCAGCGGTCGCGCAAAGCAATCAGTTCCGATTCGTCGGCCGCGCGGTGTTTCTGTTGCAGGGCCAGCAGGGTGTCCAGCCGGGCCGAGAGTTTGGCCAGCCGGGCCGGGTCGGCGTCGATGCGTTCGCTGTCGGCCGCCGCCGAGCTGCCGATGTCCTTGAGTTCTTCGATGACCGAGCGGATGCGGGCTGCGTATTCGCCCGCCGCGGGATAGTGTTCGCCGATGTGCGCCAGCTCGGTCTCTGCCGTCTTGAGCTGCGAGAGCACCCCCGTTTCGTCGGTGTCTAAGGCGTTGCGCAGCCCCGCCAGCGCTTCGCCGATGCGGTCGGCGTTCTCCAGCACGGCCAGCTCCTCCTCCGTTTCTGCCTGTTCGCCTGCGCGGAGGTCGGCGGCCGTCAGTTCTTCGGTCTGAAAGCGCAGCCATTCTTCGTTGCGGCGCCCTTCTTCGGCGGCTTCGCGCAGGGCGGCGAGCTGCCGTTTCAGCTCCGTCATCTTCGCGTATTCGGCGCGGTATTGTTCGAGCAGTCCGCCGTTTCCGGCCACGGTGTCGAGGGCCGAAATCCGGAAATCCTCGGACGAAAGAATCAGATTCTGGTGCTGCGAATGGATGTCGATGAGCCGTGTGCCCAGTTCGCGCAGCTGCGTCAGCTGCACGGGCAGGTCGTTGACGAACGAACGGCTTTTGCCCGCCGGGGTCAGTATGCGCGTGAGGATGGTCTGCGGCGCGTAGTCGAGGTCGTTTTCCTCGAAAAAGGGTTCCAGCCCGAGCCCGTCGAGGTCGAAAGTGCCCTCTACCACGCAGTTGCGCGTCGTATCCTTGACGGCCGAAAGGTCGCTGCGGGCGCCCAGCAGCAGCCCCAACGCACCCAGCAGGATGGATTTTCCGGCGCCCGTCTCGCCCGTGATGATGTTCAGCCGGGCGTCGGGCTCCAGAACGAGCGTGTCGATCAGCGCGTAGTTTTCGACCGTGAGACGGCGTAGCATTTTCGGAAAGTGAAAGGTGAAAAGTGAAAGGTGAAAAGCGGGCGGCTGTTATCTTGATTGAAAATCGGGGTCGTTTCCGCAAGGGGCCGGAAAATCCGGTCAGTTCTTGGTCAGCAGCGATTCGATTCGGCCGGCGATGCGTGCGGCGACTTCCGTCTTGCTCAGCAGTGGCAGTTCTTCGCGGCCGCGGCGGTCGATGAAGGTCACTTTGTTGGTGTCGCCGCCGAATCCCGCACCGGGGTCGCGCAGCGAGTTGAGCACCACGAAATCGAAATTTTTCTTGGTCAGCTTGGCTTCGGCGTTGTCCGCTTCGTGGTCGGTTTCGAGCGCAAAGCCTACCAATACGCGGCGGCCTTTCTGCGTACCCAGGTGGGCTGCGATGTCGCGCGTGCGGCGCAGGGCGAGGGTCAGTTCGCCGTCGTTTTTCTTGATTTTCGTCGTCGCGACTTCGGCAGGCGTGTAGTCCGCCACCGCGGCGCACATGACGGCTCCGTCGGCATCGGCGAACGCTTCGACCGTCGCGCGGAACATCTCGTCGGCCGACAGCACATCGCGCCGCTTTACTCCCGCAGGGGTCGGCAACGAGGTCCGGCCGCTCACCAGCACCACTTCGGCGCCGCGGCGGGCCAGTTCTCCGGCGATGGCGTAGCCCATCTTCCCGGTCGAGTGGTTTGAGATGAAGCGCACCGGGTCGATGGCTTCGATGGTCGCACCTGCCGTCACGACGAACCGTTTGCCCCGCAGCGGGCTGTCGGTCCGTGCGGCGAAAAGCGCGTTGAGCGAGGCGGCGATTTCTTCCGGTTCGGCCATGCGGCCCTTGCCCGTCAGTCCGCTCGCCAGCTCGCCCTCGCCCGGCTCCACGATTTTCACTCCCCGTGCGGCCAGTTCGCGCAGGTTCTCCTGCGTGGCCGGGTGGGCATACATGTCGAGGTCCATGGCCGGGGCGACCGCCACCGGACAGCGGGCCGAAAGGTAGGTCGTCAGCAGCAGGTTGTCCGCCACGCCCGTGCGCATCTTGGCCAACGTGTTGGCCGTGGCTGGGGCTATCACGTAGCAGTCGGCCCATTCGCCGAGCGAGACGTGCGAGTTCCACGCGCCGTTTTCGGGGTCGAAGAACTCCACCAGAATCGGGTTCTTCGACAGCGTGGCCATCGTCAGCGGCGTGATGAACTGCTTGGCCAGCGGGGTCATCACCACACGCACCTCGGCGCCTGCCGTTTTGAGCAGCCGGCAGAGCGCGGCAGCCTTGTAGGCCGCGATGCTCCCCGTGACGCCCAGCAGGATGCGCCGTCCCTCCAGCGCTCGGTACGCTACTTGCCCGGACTGCATGGTCGGTCGGGGGTTACGCCTCCGTTTCGGGTTTGTTTTCCTTGTAGAAAAGTTCGTCGTCGAGGAACTCTTCCGTGGCGATGATGACCGGTTTGGGCAGCCGTTCGTAGTAGCGCGAGATTTCGATCTGCTCGCGGTTCTCGAAGGTCTCCTCCATCGTGTCCGTCGGCGACGAGAAATCGGCCAGCTTGCGGTTGAGCTCGGTCTTCAGCTCGGTCGAAATCTGGTTGGCGCGGCGGGCGATGATGTTGACTGTTTCGTAGATGTTGCCCGTCTCCTTGTCCAGGTCGACCAGTTTGCGCGTGACGGTGTTGTTGGGAATGTTCTTCTTGATTTCCATCTTATATGTTGTTGTCTTTGTTGTTGCTGTCCAGGTAGTCGCGGGCGTGCTTGGCCATGCGCTCCGCCTCCTTCATGCGGTCCGATTCGGGGTAGGCTTCCTTGAACGACAGGAAACTGTCGATCATGGCCAGGTAGCGGTCGGTCTGCTTCGAGGCGATGGAGTTGCTGGCGAAACGGTAGCTCGCGTCGACGATCAGAAACATGATTTCCTCGCGGTGTTTCGAGTCGGGATACTCCTTCAGCGCGTTTTTCAGCGCCGTGATGGCCGATTTGTAGCGGCCTATCTTATAATAGGTGTAGGCGTTCAGATAGGCTTTTTCTTCGAGCCGTCCCGTGAGTTCCTTGTGGATGTTCAGAAAGTTGTCGACCTGTTCGCTCTCCGGATAGCGCGACACGAATTCGTTGATGGCCATCAGCGTCTGCCCGGTCATCGTCTGGTCGCGCGTGGGACCCGGCGAAAGGTAGTAGAAGCACATGGCGTACATCCCCTCGGCATCTTCGATGAAGCCGCTGCGGCCGAATTTGCGGCGGAAGTCGTCCAGCAGCTGTGCCGCGGCTTCGTAGTCGCGGTTCTTGTACTTGCAGCGGGCGTTGAAGAACGAAATCGAATCTTCGCGCGGCGTGCCGATGTAGTAGTGCTGCGCACCCTCGAAAAGGGTCGAGGCCCGCTGCCATTTCTCTTTGCCGTAGTATTCCAGCGCCATGGCGTAGATCCGGTCGGGCTGGCCGCTTTTCAGTACGGCGTTCATGCCGCCGCATCCGCTGAGCGAGACCGCGATGGCCGCGGCGCAGAGGGCATGTAGGAGGGTTTGCTTCATCGCATGAATCTTTTACGGCGCTTTATCGCGCAAAGTTACGTATAAATTAACGAAAAGCAAAAAATAATCGGCGTCTGTTGTTCGGGCCGTTTCTTGCTTCTCGGGGTCTTTCCCGCCGCTTCCGCGGCGTATTCAGGTCTGACCCCACCCCGAACCCCTCCCGAGGGAGGGGCTTGTTCCGGCCGTCTTCCCGTTCGTTCCGGCAGGGCGTTTTTTTCCGGGCGACACGGGGCCGACCGTATCGTTATCCTAACGAAAAGCAAAAAATATTATTGCCGTGCGGACGGGCGGAATTGCGGGGCGGTCAGAGCAGGGGCGAGAGCAGCCGCAGCAGGTTGCCCGCAGTCCGGCGCAGCGGGGAGAGGCGCCATGTGCGGCCGTCGATTCTCGTGCAGTTCCGGCGGTCGGCGTCGAAGGTCGCGGCCATGTTCCGGGCCACTTCGCGGTCGCGAATCAGCACCGTCACTTCCATGTTGGCCGTCAGACTGCGGTAGTCCATGTTGGCCGTCCCTATCGAGACCGTTTCGTCGTCGACTATCAGTACCTTGGCGTGGAGAAATCCGTTTTCGTAGCGGTACACCTCCGCTCCGGCGTTGAGCAGGTCGTCGACGTAGGTGTCCGAAATCAGGTCGGTCAGGTGCGAATCGCTGCTCGTCGGAATCATGATTTCGACCCTCACGCCGCTGCGGGCCGCCATCCGCAGGGCGTCGAGCAGCAGCGTCGGCGGCAGGAAGTAGGGCGAGCAGATGCGCACCCGGCGGCGGGCCCGGGCAATCAGCAGGGCGAACGCTTCGGCTATCGTGTGGCGCGAGGGGCCTTCTTCGGACCACGCCAGTTGGAGGGAGGTGCGTTCCCGGACGGTGTGCGGGGTGATGTAGTCCGCCGGGTCGAGCCGTTCGCCCCGCGCCGCGGCCCAGTCCGCAAGGAAGAGCCGTTGCAGGTCGGCCACGATGTCGCCCTCGACCCGCAAGTGTTCGTCGCGCCATTTGCCGCTGTCGTCGCCGTCCAAGTAATATTTGGCTATGTTGATGCCGCCTATGTAGGCTACCTTGCCGTCCGTGACTACTATTTTGCGATGGTTGCGTCGCGTGGTGCCCGGCCGGAACCACGGGAACCGCAGCGGGGCGTAAGCGGCCGTGCGGATGCCCGCTTCGTGCATCCGGCGCAGCATCCTGCGGCTCAGCCGCCATGAGCCCACCGCATCGTAGATGACCCGCACTTCCACTCCGGCGCGCGATTTGCGGATGAGGATTTCGGCTATCGTGCGGCCTATGCGGTCGTCGCGGAAGATGTAGTATTCCATGTGGATGGTGCGGGTGGCGTGTTGCAGCGAGGCTATCAGCGCCGAGAAGGCGTTGTTGCCGTTGTGGAGCGGTTCGACCCGGTTGCAGAGCGTGGGGCGGGTGCCGCAGCCGTGGAACACCAGTTTGCCTACCGGGTCGGCGGGCGGGTCGGAGCGTCGGGGCACAGGTGTGCGGCGCTGGTACCCGGCCAGCAGATAGAGCAGCGTCCCCGCCACCGGGAGCAGCAGGATGATGGCCGCCCACGCGGCTGCCGACGAGGGTATGCGGTGCTGGCGCGTCACCAACGGCAGCGCGCAGCAGCTCCACAGCAGATGGATCGCCAGCAGGACAGACATATTCCGCCGCCCGGGCATAGTTCGTGCCATGCGTATCCGAAAAATATTTGGAAATTCGGATTTTACTCGTTACCTTTGTCTTATTGAGCAAAAGGGGTTCTGGCCTTCCGGGTCAGGATTCTTGTTTTTTGCGTTTTTCGCAGTCGGTCCCTCGGGGTCGGTTGTTGGTGTAAACGATTAATTTTAAGTTATATATATCATGGCAAAAGAGATTATTTATCTGACGGCGGAGGGTTACAGAAAGCTGAAGGAGGAACTCGACCATATGCGTTCCGTCGAGCGTCCGGCCATTTCGGCGGCCATCGCCGAGGCGCGCGACAAAGGCGACCTTTCGGAGAATGCGGAGTACGATGCGGCGCGCGAGGCGCAGGGTCTGCTGGAGATGCGGATCGCCAAGATGGAGGACACGCTCTCCAACGCGCGTATCATCGACGAGACCAAGATCGACAAAAGCAAGGTGCAGATTCTCAGTAAGGTCACCCTGCTGAACCACAACACCCAGAAGCAGATGGTCTATACCATCGTCGCCGAGCACGAGGCCAACCTGCGCGAGGGCAAGCTCGCCATCGGCACCCCCATCGCCAAGGCGCTGCTCGGCCACAAGAAGGGCGATTGCGTCGAGGTCGAGGTCCCCGCCGGAACCATCCGGTTCGAGATTCTCGACATCAATATCTGACCGTTGCGGCCGCGTGCCGCCCGGATTTTTCCTGGCAGGACCGCCCGCACGGTCCTGCTTTTTTTGCGCTGTTCCGGTGTCGTTTCCAAGTTCCGGAATCGGGGTATTTCTTCCCGTAAAACAGGTATCCGCCCGTTTGTCGGAAGCGCCTATTTTTGCATCGGATTTCAATAGCCGAATCATGCGTAATTTTTTGTGGACTGCCGCCCTTGCCGCCGTCGATTACCTTTCGACGCGCGAGGATGCCGATCCCGGGCGGATAGGCATTGTCGGCATCTGCGGCTGGGGCGGTTTCGCCCTCAATGCCGCCGCCATCGACACCCGCATCCGGGCGACCGTTGCTTCAACGATGTACGATATGAGCCGGGTCACCGCCAACGGGTATTTCGACACGATGGATTCCGAGGCTCGTTACCGGTTGCGCAGGGAGCTCAGCGCCCAGCGCACGGCCGACGCCCGCAGCGGTTCCTGCGCCCGGGCCGGAGGGGTCGCCGACCCTTTGCCCGAGGATGCGCCGCAGTTCGTCCGGGATTACCACGCCTATTACAAGACCCCGCGCGGTTATCATGAGCGTTCGCTCAATTCCAACGACGGTTGGAACAAGACTTCGGCCTTGTCGTTCGTCAACATGCCGATTCTGGCTTACAGCGACGAAATCCGCAGCGCCGTGCTGCTGATTCACGGCGAAAAGGCCCATTCGCGCTATTTCAGCGAAGATGCGTTCAAAAGGCTGATGGGCAGCAACAAGGAGCTGATGATTGTTCCCGGTGCCAGTCATACCGACCTTTACGACAATTCGGCCGTCATCCCGTTCGACAGGATGGAGTCGTTTTTCCGCGAAAATCTGCAATAGTGTGCCATGAATTTCAATATGTTCTTTATCGTCATGTTCTCTTCTTTCACGCTGACGACCGCGGCCGTGTGGAAGCCGGGACGGCGGTTCGGCGGCCGCGAATCCGCCGCGGCGCTCCGAGGTTGGGTCGAAAGGCTGGAGCTCGACTGAGCCGGGAAGTTCCCTCCCTTTTTACAGGTATTTTGCAGGGCCGCCGTTGCGCGGCCTTTTTTTATTATTACCTTTGCCCCCGATAAGTTTCGCCCCGGCAAACTCCGGTCTCGTCCGGTGTTGCTCCCGGCGCGGTTACCTTGGCACTCCGAATGACGATGCGTACCTTGCTGAAAAAATGCTATGCCTGCCTGCTGCTGTCGGTTATGGTGGCGGCCCATGCAGGTCAGAAGGTGCATATCTATACCGAGGACCACGCCCATTTCCCCGCATTCGCCGGCGACCTGGTGCCCGATAACGGGGCTGCGGCGCGTGTGGCCGACCTTTGTACGGTCGACGATTTCTGCTTCTTCCCCGCCGTGGAGCAGACGGCCTATTTCTTCACGGCCGGTTTCGCGCTGCTGGCCGTTCTGAGGCCCGGGGTGACGCGCTGCCGTTGCTGTCTGCCTTTCGGAGCGTCGCTGCTCCGTGCTCCGCCCGCCGTGCGCTGACGTTCCGCGTCAGCTCGAAAGGCGAGAACAGCGCCTTTCGTGTTCCTTGGTTATCAGGCCGCGTGCAGGCGGACTTTTGTTTCACCCAACTTATTTTCCATGAAAAATCTTTTCTTGGCGCTGCTGTGCGTCGGGACGGTGCTTGCGTGCCGGGCGTCCGATGCCGGAGCTTCGCCCGAACATACCGATGCCAATCTGGTGGGTCACGTTGTCGACAGGCAGACCCGCGAACATGTTCCTTACGCTACGGTCGCCGTGCAGGGTACGACCTACGGCACCACTACCGATGCGTCGGGCCATTATTATCTGAAGAATCTGCCCGAGGGCCCCTGCACGCTCGAAGTGCGGGAGCTGGGTTACGCGCCCTTGCAGAAGCAGGTCGTGCTGCGTTCGGGCGAGACGCTGGAGGTCAATTTCGACATCGAGCAGAGCGGCATTTCGATGGACGAGGTCGTTGTCTCGGCCAGCCGGACCGCCACTTTGCGGCGCGAGGCTCCGGCGCTGGTCGGCGTGCTCAGCGCCGAGCTGTTCGACAAAATCAACGCCGCGTCGCTCGCCGGGGGCCTTTCGTTCCAGCCCGGCGTGCGGGTCGAGGACGATTGCCAGAACTGCGGCTTCACGCAGGTGCGCATCAACGGGCTCGACGGCCACTATTCGCAGATTCTCATCGACTCGCACCCCGTGTTTTCCGCCTTGACGGGGGTCTACGGGCTCGAGCAGATTCCCGCTAACATGATCGAGCGGGTCGAGGTGCTGCGCGGCGGCGGGTCGGCGCTCTACGGTTCGTCGGCCATCGGCGGTACCATCAACGTCATCACGCGCGAGCCCTCGCGCAGTTCGGCGTCGCTTGCCCACACCCTCACCTCCATCGGCTGCGGCGGCACCTACGATAACAATACCATGCTCAATGCCTCCTACGTTACCGACAACCGCCGCGCCGGGCTTTGCGTCTTCGGGCAGAACCGCCACCGTTCGGGCTACGACCACGACGGCGACGGCTTCACCGAGCTGCCCGTCATCCGGTCGCAGTCGGTCGGCATGCGTTCTTTCTTCCGCACCGGGGCTTATTCGCGCATTACGGCCCAGTATCATCATCTGAGCGAGTACCGGCGCGGCGGCGACCTGCTCGACCTTCCGCCCCACGAAGCCTGGGTCGCCGAGCAGACCGACCATTCCATCGACGGCGGCAGTCTCTCGTTCGACTTCTCGACCCCCGACCGCAGCGACCGCGTGAACGCCTACGCGTCGTTCCAGAATACGGCGCGCCGCAGCTATTACGGCTCGAAGCAGGACCCCGACGCCTACGGCAAGACGCACGACATCACCGTGGCGGCCGGGGCGCAGTATATCCATGCGTTCGGGCGGCTGTGGTTCATGCCCGCCGAGCTGACCGTCGGCGCCGAATACAGCTTCGACGACCTTTCCGACCGTTCGCTCGGCTACGACATGGCCACCGACCAGACGGTGCATATCGTCGGGGCTTATTTCCAGAACGAGTGGAAGACCAAAAAGTGGTCGCTGCTCCTCGGCGGGCGGCTCGACAAGCACAATCTGGTCGACAACCCTATCTTCAGCCCGCGCGTCAACGTGCGGTTCAATCCCACCGAATCGGTCAACCTGCGGGCAAGCTACGCAGGCGGTTACCGCGCTCCGCAGGCGTTCGACGAGGACATGCACATCGCTGTCGTGGGCGGCGAGCGGGTGCGCATCCGCCTGGCCGACAACCTCCGCGAGGAGCGTTCGCACAGCGTCAGCCTCTCGGCCGACCTCTACCGCCAGTTCGGCAGCGTGCAGACCAATCTGTTGGTCGAGGGCTTCTATACCGTCCTCAACGATGTCTTCACCCTGCGCGATCTTCCGGTTCCGACCGAGGACGGCAGCGTCATCCGTGAGCGTTACAACGGTTCGGGCGCCACGGTGGCGGGCATCAACATCGAGGGACGCGCCATCTTCACGCGTTGGTTCGAGTTGCAGGCCGGGATGACGTGGCAGCAGAGCCGTTACGCCGAGCCCGAATTCTGGAGCGAGGACGAGACGGTGGCTCCCGTGCGGCGGATGTTCCGCACGCCCGACCTCTACGGTTATTTCACCGCGTCGTTCAAGCCGTGGCGGACGCTCGCCGTCGACCTCACGGGCAACTGCACCGGAGAGATGCTCGTTCAGCACATGGCCGGGTCGGGCACCGAGCACGACGTGGCGGTCATCACGCCCCGGTTCTTCGACATGAACGCCCGGCTGAGCTACGACCTGCGGATTTACAAGGAGCTCACCATGCAGTTCTACGGCGGCGTGCAGAACCTGTTCAACGCCTATCAGAAGGATTTCGACCAGGGTGCCGACCGCGATTCCGGTTATGTCTACGGGCCGTCTCTGCCCCGCAGCTGGTTCGTCGGCGTCAAGTTGAATTTCTAAAGTCCTCTCTTTTGGGCATTCCGAGCGTCAACGAACAAAAAAACATTCGCCCCGGGGAACTTCCCCGGGGCGAATCGTATGGAGCGTCGGCGTGCCGTTACAGCGCCTTGATTTCGCGCAGTACCTCGTTGGTCTTGCGGACCGCGGCGGCCGATTCGGCGAATTTCGCCGCTTCTTCTTTCGTGAAGTCGATTTTCACGATTTTCTCGATGCCCTTGCGGCCGATGATGGCCGGTACGCCGATGCAGATGTCGTCCTGGCCGTATTCGCCCTCCAAGTAGCACGAGCAGGGAATCATCTTCTTCTGGTCGTTCAGAATCGCTTCGACCATCATCGCGGCCGCTGCGCCCGGAGCGTACCACGCCGAGGTGCCGATAAGTTTGGTCAGCGTCGCGCCGCCCACCATCGTGGCCTGCACGGCTTCCTGCAGTTTCTTCTTCGAGGCGAATTGCGTCACGGGAACTCCGTTGACCGTCGCTTTCGACAGCAGCGGAATCATCGTCGTGTCGCCATGGCCGCCGATGACCATGCCGTCGACGTTGTTGATGTTGGCTCCCGTGGCTTTGGCCAGGTAGCATTTGAAGCGCGACGAGTCGAGCGCGCCGCCCATGCCGATGATGCGGTTCTTGGGCAGTCCCGAGCTCTTCAGCGCCAGGTAGGTCAGCGTGTCCATCGGGTTGGCCACCACGATGACGATGGCCCGCGGCGAGTATTTCACGATTTGTTCGACGACGCCTTTCATGATGTTGGCGTTCGTGCCGATGAGTTCTTCGCGCGTCATGCCCGGTTTGCGGGGGATGCCCGAGGTGATGACCACCACGTCCGAGTTGGCGGTCTTTTTGTAGTCGTTGGTCGCGCCGACCAGTTTCGTGTCGAAGTCCATCAGCGTCGAGGTCTGGTACATGTCCAGCATCTTGCCTTCCGACAGGCCTTCCTTGATGTCGATCAGCACTACTTCGCTCGCCACTTCGCGGCAGGCCATCACATTCGCGCAGGTCGCGCCCACGGCGCCCGCACCTACAACGGTAACTTTAGACATATCTGTTTATTTAAGTTTGCGCATTCGCGGCTGAAAGGCCGGACGTTCCGGTCGGCCGCTTGTCGTTTCGTCCTATCCGATCAGTTCGGCGTATTTCTCCGGCGTCAGCAGCGCTTCGTAGTCGGCCGGGTCCGAAACCTTCACCTTCACCAGCCAGCCCTCGCCGTAGGGGTCTTTGTTCACAACCGACGGGTCGGCGTCCACCGCAGGGTTGAATTCCACGATTTCGCCGCCCACAGGCAAGAATGCGTCGCTCACCGTCTTCACCGCTTCTATCGAGCCGAATACGTCGCCCGCCGCCAGGGTCTCGCCCGCGGTCGGTACGTCTACGAATACGATGTCGCCCAGTTGGCTTTGCGCGAAGTCCGTGATGCCCACTACGGCCGTGTCGCCTTCCATGCGGCACCATTCGTGGTCGCTGGAGTATTTCAGGTTGGCAGGTACGTTCATCTTTCTTTCTGTTTTTAAGGATTCGTTATGCAAATATAGGTGTTATTTTGATAACAGCAAGGGTTTCTGTTATTTTTTTAACACGAATTCGATCTCTCCGAACAGGTATTCGCCGAGCGTTCCGTCGGTGTGGCGGACGAGCAGTTCCCCGGTGGGGCGTACTCCTTCGATGATGCCCTCGGTCTCGCCCTGCCCTGGCAGGCGGTAGGCGTGCCGTTCGCCCAGCCGGTACATGCGGGTGCGGTAGTCGGTTTGCAGGGTTTCCCGGTCGCCTTGGCGGAGTTGTTTGTAGCGGAGGGCGAAGCGTTCGAGGAACGTTCGCAGGACTTCTTCGCGGTCGAACGTGCGTCCGGTCAGCTGCGCCATCGACACCGGGTTGGGCAGCGCCGGGTCGAATGCGGCCTGGTTGACGTTGATTCCTATGCCCACGATACTCCGCGCCAGGGTCGGGCCCGAGCAGTTGTGCTCGATCAGCATCCCCACTATCTTGCGGTTTCCGGCGTAGATGTCGTTCGTCCACTTGATGCGGGTCGCGATGCCGTAGTGCGCGAACATGTCGGTCAGGGCCAGCGCCACGGCTTCCGAGAGCAGGAATTGTTCGCCTATGGGCAGGAACTGCGGTTCGAGGAGCAGCGAGAACGTCAGGTTTTCGCCCTCGGGGCTATGCCACACGTGGCCGCGCTGGCCCCGGCCCGCCGTCTGCCGTTCGGCCCATACCACGTCGCCGTGACGGTATCGCGCGTCGCGGGCTTCGTCGTTGGTCGACGTCGTTGTGGCAAGACGGTAAATCATTGAAAAACTCCCGTATAGGTCTGCGGCGACAGGGCGCGCAGTTCGGCCTTGACGCTTTCGGCCACGCCGAGCGTTTCGATGAACGCCGCAATGGCTTCGGCCGTGATGTGGCTGTTGGTGCGGGTCAGCGCCTTGAGTGCTTCGTAGGGTTTGGGATAGCCCTCCCGGCGCAGGATGGTCTGGATGCCCTCGGCCACCACGGCCCAGTTCTGTTCCAGGTCGCGGTCGAGCGCTTCGCGGTTCAGTATCAGTTTGTTCAGTCCTTTCAGCAGCGATTGCAGCGCGATGACCGAGTGGGCCATCGGCACCCCTATGTTGCGCAGGACGGTCGAGTCGGTCAGGTCGCGTTGGAGCCGCGATACGGGCAGTTTGGCCGCCAGGTGTTCATAGATGGCGCTGGCGATGCCCAGGTTGCCTTCGGCGTTCTCGAAGTCGATGGGATTCACTTTGTGCGGCATGGCGCTCGAACCCACTTCGCCCGCCTTGATTTGTTGTTTGAAGTACTCCTCCGAAATGTACATCCACATGTCGCGCGCCAGGTCTATGAGGATGGTGTCGATGCGCTTGAGGTTGTCGAAAATCGCCGCCAGGTTGTCATAGTGTTCGATTTGCGTGGTGTACTGCGAGCGTTCGAGCCCCAGTGTTTCGCTTGCGAAGCGGTTGGCGAAAGCCACCCAGTCGACGGCCGGATAGGCCGCGCGGTGGGCGTTGAAGTTGCCCGTCGCTCCGCCGAACTTGGCCGGAACGGCTATGTCGTGGAGCATGGCCAGCTGTTTTTCGAGCCGCTCCACATAGACCATCATTTCCTTGCCTAAGGTCGTCGGCGAGGCGGGCTGTCCGTGCGTGCGGGCCAGCATCGGCACGGCGCGCCATTCGTCGGCAAAGGCGGAGAGCTTGTCGCGCACCTCCTCGACGGCCGGATAATATACGGCGTTGAGCGCTTCTTTGAGCGACAGCGGAATCGACGTGTTGTTGATGTCCTGCGAGGTCAGCCCGAAGTGGACGAATTCTTTGTAGTCGGCCAGCCCGAGGGTGTCCATCTTCTCCTTGATGATGTATTCGATGGCCTTGACATCGTGGTTGGTCACCGCTTCGATTTCCTTGACGCGTTCGGCGTCGGCCGCCGTGAAATCGAGGTAGAGCGAGCGCAGGGCTGCGAACTGCGAGCGGTCGACGCCCGCCAGCTGCGGCAGGGGCAGCTCGCACAGCGCAATGAAGTACTCCACTTCCACACGGATGCGGTAGCGGATCAGGGCCTGTTCCGAAAAATAATCGGCCAGTTTTTCCGTTTTGTTGCGGTAGCGCCCGTCGACGGGCGAAATGGCGGTCAGAGCGTTCAGCATATCGGGCTTGGTTTTGTTCGTTCCGGCGTCAAATTTAAGACAATAAATTGAATTACGCATAATTTTCTTACCTTTGCAAGGCTGTAATCGCAGAAGTGTCATGAGATTCATCGCTGCCATACTCGACGCCCTCGCCGCGTTCGTCCAGCGCAATCCGTTGTTCGTGTTGTGCGTCATCGTGCTGGCGCTCGTCGCTCCGGCTTTGCTGCGGGGTGTCGCGGCTTTCATTGTGTATGTCTTCTTCGGATTCGTGTTGCTCGTCGGGTTGCTGGCGCTGTTGCTTCGCTGGCGTATCTGGCGCGTCCAGCGCGACATGGAGAAGCAGTTCGGCCGCGGGTTCCGCGCCGACGGTTCCGCCTATGCGGCCGGCGACCCGTTCGCCCGGCGGCAGCGCCGCGGCCGCGAAGGCGACGTGCAGGTCCGCAAGACCTCCGGTGCGCCCGAAAAGCGGGTCGCCAGCGACGTGGGCGATTACGTCGATTTCGAGGAGACCAAAGAAGAATAGCCATGTTCCGACTTTTCGCCACCATAGGCCGTTATTTCATGTTGATGGGCAAGGTTTTTTCCCGCCCGGAGAAGATTTCCATCTACCGGAGGCGCATCGTCTACGAAATGGAGGCCTTGGGCGTCGATTCCATCGGTCTGACGGCCATCATCTCGGTCTTCATCGGTGCGGTCATCACGCTTCAGATGTGCATCAACCTCGAATCGCCCTTCATCCCGCGGTCGCTGGTCGGTTACGCTACGCGCGAAACCATGATTCTGGAGTTCTCCTCCACGGTCGTGGCGTTGATTCTGGCCGGTAAGGTCGGGTCGAGCATCGCTTCCGAAATCGGCACCATGCGCATCACCGAGCAGATCGACGCGCTCGAAATCATGGGCGTCAATTCCGCTTCGTATCTCATCCTGCCCAAAATCGTCGCCGCGGTCTTCTTCTTTCCGTTCCTCACCGTTCTGTCGATTCTCATCGGCATCACGGGCGGTTGGGCCATCTCCTATCTGACGGACATCATGCTTCCGGCCGACTACGTCGACGGGCTGCTGATGGATTTCAAGCCTTATTCGATCACTTATTCGCTCATCAAAATGGCGGTCTTCGCCTATCTGATTACCTCCATTTCCGCCTTTTTCGGTTACTATGCCAAGGGCAATTCGCTGGAGGTCGGCGCCGCTTCGACGCGTGCCGTGGTGGTCGGTTCGGTGGTCATCATGATTTTCAACCTCATGCTCACGCAGATTCTTCTGATATGATACGCGCCCAACATATCGTCAAGTCGTTCGACGGCCGCACGGTGCTCGACGACATCTCCGTCGAGTTCGATACCGGCAAGACCAACCTTATCATCGGCAAGAGCGGTTCGGGCAAAACCGTGTTGCTCAAAAGTCTGGTCGGGCTCCACGAGATCGATTCGGGCGACGTGTGGTACGACGACATCAATTTCACTGGGCTCGGGTTCCGCGAGCGCAAGGCCATCCGCAAGGACATCGGCATGATTTTCCAGGGCGGGGCCCTGCTCGATTCTTCGTCCGTCGAGGAGAATGTCAAGCTGCCCCTCGACCTTTTCACCGAGCAGTCCGAGGCCGAGAAGCTCGAACGGGTCAATTTCTGTCTCCAGCGCGTGCGGCTCGAAAACGCCAACCACCTCTATCCCGCCGAGCTTTCGGGCGGTATGATCAAGCGCGTCGCCATCGCCCGGGCCATCGTGCTCAATCCCAAGTACCTCTTTTGCGACGAGCCCAATTCGGGGCTCGACCCGCAGACTTCCATCGTCATCGACAACCTCATTCACGAGATTACCTGCGAGTACAACATCACCACCATCATCAATACCCACGACATGAATTCCGTCATGGAAATCGGCGAGAAGATTGTATATATCCACGAGGGGCACAAGTGGTGGGAGGGTACCAAGGACGATATTCTCCATGCCGATAACCCCGAGTTGAACGCTTTCGTCTTCGCGTCGGCCATGGCCAAGCGGGCCAAGGCGGCAGCACGTTGAGGTGAAAGGTGAAAAGTGATTGTGTCTTTCTGAGTGGTAGCGAAGAATCTGTCGGGCGGGTGCTCCCCGGTTATTAGCGGCAGGCGGCTGTTCCGCGTATGGAATTTCCGGCGCCCTCTCCGGAAACTTCCCGAAAGCGTTGAGGGATGTTTTATTAAAAAAACTTATTTTTTACTTGCGTATAATATATAAAGTGTATACTTTTGCGCTGTGAAAAAAATAACGGTAAATTTTCAACCTAATAATAAGTAGATTTATGGCAACTATCAAAATCGGTATCAACGGCTTCGGTCGTATCGGCCGTCTGGTGTTCCGTGCCGCTTGCACGAACAGCAACATCGAGGTTGTGGGTATCAACGACCTCGTGCCCGTGGATTACATGGCTTACATGCTCAAGTACGACACCATGCACGGCCGTTTCGACGGTACGGTGGATTTCAACGTCGAGAAGAGCCAGCTCATCGTCAACGGCAAGGCTATCCGCGTGACTGCCGAGAAGGACCCCGCCAACCTCAAGTGGAACGAGGTAGGTGCCGAGTACGTCGTTGAGTCGACGGGTCTGTTCCTCACCAAGGAGAAGGCCGAGGCCCACATCGCCGCCGGTGCCAAGTACGTCGTTATGTCGGCTCCCTCGAAGGACGATACGCCGATGTTCGTTTGCGGCGTCAACACCGACACCTACGCCGGTCAGAAGATCGTGTCGAACGCTTCCTGCACCACCAACTGCCTGGCTCCCATCGCCAAGGTGCTCCACGACAAGTTCGGCATCACCGACGGTCTGATGACCACCGTTCACTCGACCACCGCTACGCAGAAGACCGTCGACGGTCCTTCGATGAAGGATTGGCGCGGCGGCCGTGCCGCTTCGGGCAACATCATCCCCTCGTCGACCGGCGCTGCCAAGGCCGTGGGTAAGGTGATTCCCGAGCTCAACGGCAAGCTCACCGGTATGTCGATGCGCGTTCCGACCCTCGACGTGTCGGTTGTCGACCTCACCGTCAACCTCGCCAAGCCCGCCAAGTACGACGAGATTTGCGCCGCTATGAAGGCTGCTTCGGAGGGTGAGTTGAAGGGTATCCTGGGTTACACCGAGGAGGCTGTCGTTTCGTCCGACTTCCTGGGCGACGCTCGTACGTCCATCTTCGACAAGGCCGCCGGTATCGCTCTGACCGATACTTTCGTCAAGGTCGTTTCGTGGTACGACAACGAGTGGGGTTACTCCAACAAGGTCCTCATGCTCATCGAGAAGATGGCCGCTTACAACAACAAGTAGTCGTCTGCCGATCATACGGAAAAGTCCGGCGCTCGCAAGAGTGCCGGACTTTTTGTTTGCTGAGGGGGCAGCGATCGTTTAATTAAAATTCTTGATTGGGCTCTGTGACCGCTTCGGGTTAGCGGGCGTCTTCTTTCTCCACCCGCATTTCGACCGACGCGCCCGACCATTGGTTGATTCGGCGGGTGGTTTTGCTCACCCTCCGGCCCCCGTAGGCGATAGTCAGTTCTACGTCGAACGGCTGCGTTTCGTCGATTTCGTTGGTCGGCGGCAGCGTGTGCGGGATTATGTAGAGGTAGAGCAGCAAGTGGTCGCACGGCGCCGTCGTAAGCGTTATCTTGCGGCCCGGGGCGATTCCCGCAGGCGGTTCTTTCAGTTCCGCGCCTACATCGGCTGCATGCGAGCCCGCCGTCGCGAATTCCGTCTGTTGGTCTTCCGCGTCAAAGCATCCGGCCATCAGCGCTACATTGTAGCGCCACCAGCCCGCGTAGTCGCTCGTCACTTTGACGGTAAATCCTTTTTTCGTCGTCGTTGCCATATTGCAAAGATATGGCAAGACGAGGGCAAAAGCAAACTTGTTTGCATTTTGCCGAGGCGCCGCCTATGTTCTGTAAAGATAGCGCAAGTCGAGAGCTGTCGCAAATTTATTTGCGGACAGCCGAGACGTAGCCTATGTTCTGTAAAGATAGCGCAAGCCGCGAGTAAAAGCAAGTTTCTTGTTGGTGTCTCGGTTCATAAAACCCGGCTCTTAGCCGGGCCGAGACGTAGCCTATGTTCTGTAAAGATAGCGCAAGCCGCGAGTAAAAGCAAGTGGGTTCTGCGCCGTTCGTGTCCTTTAATTATAGAAAACATCGCGCCGTTTTCTTTGCAGATGTCTTATTTTTTCGTAGCTTTGCGCACTATTTGTGTTCAGATGGATGCAGCGAAAGGATATTCCATTGCTTACAAAGGGTTGAAAAACGGTTCCCACGACTTTTCTTTCAAGGTCGGCGGTGCTTTTTTCGGGGCTTTCGGCAGCGTGGACATCAAGGACGGCGAGTGCGGCGTTTCCGTGGCCCTCGTCAAGTCCGAGACACAGCTTTCCCTCGACGTTTCCATCCACGGCGGCGTGGTCGTCGCTTGCGACCGTTGTTTGGAGGATTGCCGCATCCCCGTCGATTTCGAGGGGCGTTTGTTGGTCCGCTTTTCCAACGAGCCGCAGGAGTACGACGGCGAGGTTTTGTGGTTGGCGCCCGGCGAGGACGAGGTCGATCTGGCACAATACATTTACGAAAGTATCGTTTTGTCGTTGCCTTACCAGCGGGTCCATCCCGAGGGCGGCTGCGACCCCGAGATGCTCCGGCGTTTCCGCATCGTCTCCGGCGAGGAGTTCGCCCGGATAGAGGCCCGCAGCGGGCAGGAGGCGCCTAAGGGCGGTGATTGGGAGAAGCTCGCGGCGCTCCGGGAGCAGTTGGAGAGCGAGGAGCACTCCGGCAGTAAGTAGAGAATATGTTGAACTAAATAATTTTTTTGTACCATGGCACATCCTAAACACAAAGTCTCGTCGACGCGGCGTGACAAGAGAAGAACCAATTACAAGGCGGCGGTTCCCACGGTCGTTACTTGTTCCAATTGCGGCGCTGCCACGCTTTACCACCGGGTTTGCCCCGAGTGCGGTTTCTACCGCGGCAAGCTCGCCATCGAGAAGAAGGCTGCCGAATAGGGCGGATTTCCGGAAAGAGCGCGTCCCGTTTTCGGGGGTGGCGGCTCTTTTTCGGTTTCTGTCGTTGCGGTCCGTCGCGTGCGGAGCCGGTTCCCGTTGTCGCGGGGCGGCAGACCATTATGTAAAACCTAATCGTACAACTTATGTTAAAGATAGGTGTAGACGCCATGGGCGGTGATTTCGCTCCCGAGGCCGCGGTCAAGGGCGCTGTCATGGCGTTGGAGGCCGTCGGTGCCGAGAGCCGTATCGTCCTCTTCGGCAGCGAGGAGCAGATCCGGGCCGTGCTCGCCGCGGAGGGTTGCCCCGCCGAGCGGTTCGACATCGTTCCCACGACCGAGGTCATCGAGATGGGCGACCACCCCGCCAAGGCTTTCCAGGCCAAGGCCGATTCGTCGATTGCCGTCGGGTTCGGTTACCTCGCCAAAGGGGCCGTCCACGGTTTCGCCAGCGCCGGTTCCACCGGGGCCATGATGGTCGGTTCCATGTACGCCGTCAAGCCCATCGAGGGGGTCATCCGGCCTACGATTTCGTCCCTCGTGCCTACGGCTGCCGGACGTCCGGCCTTGTTGTTGGACGTGGGGCTGAACGTCGATTGCAAGCCCGAGGTGCTCGCGCAGTACGGCCTCATCGGGTCGATTTTCGCCGAGTCGGTCCTCGGTATCGCGTCGCCGCGCGTCGCCGTCCTCAATATCGGCGAGGAGGAGACCAAGGGCAACGCGCAGGTCAAGGCCGCCCACGAGTTGTTGCGCGACGAGAAGCGCATCAATTTCGTCGGTAACGTCGAGGGGTCGCACATCTTCTCCGGCAAGGTCGCCGACGTCATCGTCTGCGACGGTTTCGTCGGCAATACGGTCCTCAAGATGGCCGAGGGGCTCTATCGTATCAACAAGGCGCTCGGCGGCGGCAACGCGTTCTGGGACGCCATGAATTACGAGAACGTGGGCGGTACGCCTGTTTTGGGCGTCAACGCGCCCGTCGTCATCGGGCACGGGTGTTCGTCGCCCTTGGCCATCAAGAACATGATTCTGACCACCGAGCGCTGCATCCGCACCGAGGTGACGGCCAAGTTGCAGCGTGCATTCAACAACTAATCATTCAAGCTAACAACAAATGGGAAAGATAACAGCAGCGATTACGGGTGTCGGGCAGTATCTGCCGGATTACCTTCTGACCAACGACGAGTTGAGTACGATGGTCGACACCAACGACGAGTGGATCACTTCGCATACGGGTATCAAGACGCGTCATATCCTCAAGGGCGAGGGTATCGGTACTTCTTACATGGGGGCCCGCGCCGTCATGAACCTCCTCGACAAGACCGGCATCGACCCCATGGAGATCGACGCCGTCATCTGCGCCACCATCACCCCCGACATGTTCTTCCCCTCGACGGGCAACCTCATCGCCGACCAGGCCGGGTGCAAGAATGCTTTCGCCTACGACGTTTCGGCCGCTTGTTCGGGTTTCCTCTTCGCCCTCACTACGGGTGCTTCGTTCATCGAGTCGGGGCGCGGTAAGAAGGTCATCGTCGTCGGCGCCGACAAGATGTCGTCCATCATCGACTATACCGACCGTTCCACTTGTCCGTTGTTCGGCGACGGTGCCGCGGCCGTGTTGCTCGAGCCCAATACCGAGGGGTTGGGCGTCATCGACTCCATGCTGCGGTCCGACGGTTCCGGCGAGTTGCAGCTCTACATGAAGGCGGGCGGTTCGCGTTTCCCCGCTTCGGCCGAGACCGTGGCCAACAATTGGCATACCATCACCTGGGACGGGCAGGCCGTCTTCAAGGCCGCTGTTTCCAAGATGGCCGACGTGTCGGTCGAGATGATGGAGCGGCATAACCTCACGGGCGACGACATCCGTTACCTCGTGCCCCACCAGGCCAATTTGCGCATCATCGACGCCACCGCACGGCGTATGGGCATCACGGCCGACAAGTGCATGATCAATATCGACCGCAACGGCAATACTACCGCCGCTACGATTCCTACTTGTCTCTACGATTACGAGAAGGAGCTCCGGCCCGGCGACAACCTCATCCTCTCCGCGTTCGGCGGCGGGTATACGTGGGGCGCTATCTACGTCAAGTGGGCTTACGACGGCTCGAAGGCTTGCCAGGTCAAGACCGACAAGCAGTAGTCTTCCCGGTTTTTCCGGGCAGTCGGATAGTTCGGCTTAGACCGGACGGACATTTATAAAGGGTAAACAACTCTTTATACCTAACAGTGAACTTGGGACCCTCCGAAGGAGGTTGTTTAGCACGGTATAATAGTTGTCAGTCCCGGTTGTGTCCTGCTTGCTTTTTGCAAGCAGGGCTTGACTGGGGCGCAGGACAGCTTCCGTGCAATGGTTCCCAAGACCTGCTGTTAGGGGCTGACACCGCGCCCTTTTTTTGTTTTGCGAGGTGTGGGCCCGAGTTGCCGATTATCGGGTGCGGGGAGATATTGCCCCGAAGGTTTTCTGTTGCGTTGCATCCCGGATCTTCCCGCACCTGTTTTTCAGACATATCCCTTGTGGGTCTTTTATTGCATTGCCGGACTTAGCCATCTAACCAATGTAATAAACGGACCGAAGGGAGCGGGGTGCGGGGCCGTAGCCTTGCACCCCGTTTTTTTTGTGTCCGCGTTCCCCGTCGGGAAATTTCCCGCACTTGATCAGATGTGTTAAAACGTTTTAGCAGCCCCGTTGCGCCCGGTGCGCGGCAGGCCGCGGGGAATCCGCCGCAAAATATCCGTTTCGGTCGGTTTTTGGGCGGTGTTCGTTTTTTTGTCGTCCGGCAGGGTTGGAAATAGCCGGATTGTTTTTATTTTTGCCTTTGGTCGGGTATTTGCCCGCAGACCTTTGTTTCTAAAATGCAGTCTATGAAAAAGTATTTCGTTCTTGCGGCGGTCGCTTTGTGTTCCGTCGGTTTCGTTTCCGCTGCGGCTTTCGCCGACAGGCCCGTTTCCGTCGAGGAGCTGCCCGACGCCGCCCGGAAGTTTATCCGGACCCATTTCGCCGGGTCCGACGTGTTGTATGCCAAGGTCGACGACGATTTGTTCAACAACGACTATAAGGTCGTCTTCGCCGACGGCGTTTCGGTCGAGTTCGCCAGCAACGGCGAGTGGAAGGAGGTCGGGACCCGGCGCGGTGTCGTGCCCGCCGCCATCGTGCCCCCGGTCATCCGCGAGCAGGTCGGGAAGCAGTTTCCCGGCGTCCTTATCGAGAGCATCGACCGCGACCGGCGCGGTTTCGAGGTCGGCCTCAGCAACGGGCTCGATCTGAAGTTCGACCGGCAGTTCAATCTGGTCGACATCGACGATTAGCCGTCCGCCGTTTTTTCTCGCGCCCGCTTTCCCTCCCGGAATGGCGGGCGCAGGGCGTTATAGGCGTTTCTTATGGCCGCATCGGTTAATATGATTGGTTTTTCGTGCCAACATCGCGTATTCTGTCGTATCTTTGCCGAACATAATATTCCGGACAATTCCAAACCATACCATTATGTTAAGCAAGAAGTTGCACGACGCGCTCAATGCGCAGATCAATGCCGAGCTGTGGTCGGCCTACCTCTATCTCTCCATGTCGCTCGACGCCGAGAACAAGGGTTTCAAGGGGGTCGCCAATTGGTTCTACATCCAGTTCCGCGAGGAGCAGGACCATGCCCGTATCTTCATGAACTACCTCCTCTCTCGCGACGCCGAGGTTAAGTTGTCGCCTATCGCCGAGGTGCGTACTTCGTGGGCGTCGCCCCTCGACATGTTCAAGGACACGTTGGAGCACGAGAAAAAGGTCACCGCCATGATTCACAACCTGGCGGCCATCGCTGCCGAGGACCGCGATTTCGCTTCGTCCAATAAGCTCGTTTGGTTCATCGACGAGCAGATCGAGGAGGAGGAGAACGCCCGCGGCATGATTCAGTCGTTCGAGGCCGTCGAGGGCAACAAGTTCGGCTTGTATATGCTCGACAAGGAGTTGGCCGCACGGGTTTATTCGGTGCCCTCGCCGCTCGCTTCGGCCGAAGATTAAGCCCCGGCCCGTTGAAAGGTCATAGGCGAAAGGTGCGCAGGCACTTTTCGCCTTTTTGTTTTTTTGGGGGGGGGATGCCGAGGGTTCGGGATTCCCTGGGTCGGGAATCCGGAAAGGCAGAGTGTTCCGGAGCCAACCGTCATTATTCTCTGTCCGTTATCTTGTAGTCTATCCCTGCCTTGCGGGCCTGTGCGTGTTGGTATTCGCGGCGGATGCGGTACAGACGGCCCTCTTTCAGAAGCCGTGCGCCCGTCTGATGGTACCAGAACGGTATTTCCGCTTCGACGCATTGCTGGCGGACGGCAAGCACCCAGTCGTAGTCGCAGATTCGTGCTTCGGGCCCCGATTCGCCGCCGACCGACACTTCTTCGATGGCGGGCGTCAGCCACGGCTTGAGGTCCAGCGGCCCCAGCAGGGGTGCACAAACGATTACCCGGTGGCGGATCGGTGTTTCAAGAAAGCAGGGAAGCCGTCGTTCGGCCATCTCCTGGTTCTCCACCGTGCAGCCGACCGTCACGTTTTCGTAGCCCTCGCCCCAGTCCGGCGGCAGCGTTTCGCGCAGCCGTTCGATTCGTTTCGTGAAGAACATGAACCGCAGGTCATGGCGCAGGCGCATCATTGTCCACGCTTCGGGGCGCCAGGCGTCGGCTTCTTCCAGCAGGAAGTCCGACGTGAAGCACGTGTAGACCCGTTCGCCCGCCGCGATTTTGAAGCGGCCGTCGCGGCTGCGGCGTACCGGCAGGTTGAAAGCCGCCGTCTTGCGGGCTTCGCTGCTGTCGAGGGCGTGTTGCGCATCCTGCCGGTAGACATAGCAGTTGCGGCAGCCTTCGCTCGCCTTGCGGCATCCGTGCCACGGGTTCCACGCTGCGGCCATAGGTTCAGAGTTCCATCCGCAGGCGCACCAGGTCGCGGCATTCTTCGCCCGCTTCGACGATGGGGGACGGGTAGTATTTCGGGAAGTAGTCGCGTTCGGTTTCCACGGGCTCGAATCCGAACGAGCGGTAGAGGCGCAGCGGGCCGTTTTCGACGCTGCCCGTCGCGATTTCGATGCGGCGGCAGCCCGCTTCCCGCGTCACCCGCAGCGCATGGAATATCAGGTCGGTGCCGATGCCGCGGCGTTGGTAGGCCGGGTCGACCGCCAGGTTGACGATTTCGGCCGTGAACGGGTGGGTGCGTATCAGCATGCACACTCCTACGGTCCGCCCCTCGGCCGTGGCTACGTAGCAGTCGCCGCGGTCGATGTAGTCGGCCACCGATTCGGGCGATTCGTCGCCCAGCAGAAGCAGTTCCCACGGCGGGGTGTCGGTTTTCAGTATCCGGGTTTCCATAGGGTCAGAAAAGCAAGACGATTCCTTTGTACGAGAGTACGACGGCCAGATAGCGCAGTGTCTTGCCCGCCAGCATCGCGCCGCCCGTTGTCCACGGGTTCGCGCGCATGAGCCCCAGCATCACGGCGATCGCTTCGCCTATGACGGGCAGAAAGCCGAAGAAGCCCATCATGGCGCCGCGGCCCGCCATGAATTTCCGGGCCCGGGCCAGTTGGCGGGTGCTCACTCCTAACTTCGCAATCCATTCCGTGCGGCCCAGCGTGCCGATCCAGTAGCACGTCATGCCGCCCAGCGTGTTGCCCGCCGATGCCGCAGCCAGGCACCCCAGTGGGTCGGCGCCCATGCCCAGCAGCACTGCCAGCACCGCTTCCGAGCTGAACGGCACGACGCTGCCTGCAATCGCCGCCGCCACGAAAAGTCCTCCGTAGCCCCAGTCGACCAATATCTGCGTCAGCGTCTCCATGGCCCAAAGGTAGTGCAAATCCCGCTCCGCCCCAAAGGCCGCCGCCGAAAAAATCCGCAGCCGGGCCCACCCACCCTGCTAAAGGCCCCTCCGCAAAAATTCCGGCCGCCCTGCAAGGGGCGGCCGGTGCTTCATGGGGGTTGCTAAATCGTTTTACTCGATCTTCTCCCACGTGTACTCGAAGTACTCCATTTCGCCGCCGTAGTTCTTGTTTTCTTTCACTACGCAGCCGTTGTCGTCCGTGTCGTAGGTGTAGACGGCCGATACGTCGGAGTGGGCCCACTTGCTCGATTCGCACAGGTAGACCGACGGTTTGCCGAACAGTCCTGTCTCGTAGAGCCAGCGGCTCGGGTCGGAGGCTTCGCTGTGGATGTTGAAGATGCGGTTGGTGTTGGGCGTGCCCGTGTAGGTGTGGTTCTTGGTCTGGAGTTCGCCGTCGCGGGTGCGGGTCCACGTTACGAGACATTCCTGCTCCCAGGCGATTTCCGACACGACCTCGCCGTTCTTCTTGATTTGGGTCATGTGGCCCTTGGCGTCGTAGGCGTATTCGCGGACGTCGTCCCATTCGTCGGTCATCTTGGCCACATAGCCGTTCGCGCCGAGTTCCATTTCGGCGTAGCGGTTGCCCGAGTTGGTCATCGTGATTTTGCTGCCGTCGTAGACAAGGGTGTAGTCCTTGCCTTCTTCGCGGTAGATGTGGGTCACACGGCCCTCGCTGTCGTAGGTGTATTGGTAAACGTCGGCCCAGCCGTCGCCTACCAGCGAGTAGGTTTTAACCCGGTATTGAGGTCCTTGGGGCCCGTTCCCCCCCCCTCCGTTATCGTTGCTGTCGTTGCACGAGACCATGGCGGCCGCACCCATCAGCAGGGCGGCGAATGCCGAAAAGAGTTTTTTCATGGCTTTTTGTTTTATTAGGTTAGTGAATGAAGTGTCGTGGTCGTTAGTTGCCGGCCAGGATAATCAGCCCCAGCCCCGTCAGGAACAGCACGAACATCAGCGCGATGAGCAGGTTCACACGGCGCGTGCCGCCCCGGAATTCGCGCCAGATGAAGACGCCCCAGAACGCCGCCACCATCGTGGCGCCCTGCCCCAGTCCGTAGGAGACGGCCGTTCCGGCCGGGCCCGAGGCGATGTAGCTTGCCAGCGAACCCAGGCACCAGATGGCGCCGCCCAGCATGCCTACGCCGTGGGTCTTGGCCGTGCCGCCGAAATATTCCGCGTAGCGGACGCGTTCGCCCGCAAACGGATAGCGCATGACCAGCGTGTTGAAGAGCAGGTTGCTCGCCAGCACGCCCAGCGAGAAGACGAAGATGGCCGAATAGGGGGTCATCATGCCCGGGGTCGGGGCTGCGAAGTTGTCGACGGCCATGCCCTTGACCACGCAGCGGAAGAAGAACGACATCAGGATACCCGCCGCGGCCGCCAGCAGCAGTCCGCGGGTGTTGGTCTTGGCCGCCGTACCGCTGTTGCGCTGGTGCATGCCCGAGGCGATGCCGTTGCAGATGATGGCCGCCACGACCAGCGCCACGCCCGCAAAAAGCAGCACCGGGTTGCCCGAGGGCTGGCCTGCGTAGTTGATGACGACGCCCAGCACCAGCGCCAGCCCTACGCCCAGCGGGAAGGCTACCGACATGCCCGCCAGCGCGGTTGATGCCGAGAGCAGGATGTTCGAGGCGTTGAATATCACGCCGCCCAGCACGACCCAGCCGATGCTTCGGCCCGACGCCTGCCCGAGGTCGGCCAGGAAACTGCGTCCTGCGTCGCCCGTGCTGCCCATCGTCAGACCCAGCAGCAGGGCCGCCAGCACCATGCCGATGACATAGTCCCAATAGAAGAGTTCGTAGCGCCAGCTTTTCTGGGCCAGCTTCTGGGTGTTGCCCCACGAGCCCCAGCACAGCATCGTGACGAAGCAGAACACGATGGCCAGGGAATAGCTTTCAACGATAAACATAGCCGATAGATTTTTTAGGTGGTTTTTTATTGGATTCGGATTTTCTCGCCGAGGGTCGGGCGCATGGCTTCCAGGCAGCGTTCCGCCGCTCCCGCATCGGCCGGGGTGCCGTCTGCGACGCGGTACTCGAAGCCGATTCCCTGCGCGTGGCAGGTTTCATAGAGCCGGTTCGCCGGGCCGTAGTTGCGTCCCTCGTCGGTCAGCGCGATGAAGTAGAAGACTTCGGGCGACGGGGCCGTCTCGGGGTCCGAGGCTGCATCGAGCAGGAACAGCGCGTTGAACGGCGACTTCGCAGCCGTGGCGGCATAGGCCGTCCGTCCCGCTTCTCCCGCGGCGATGCACAGGCGGTGTTCGCTGTCCGCACCGAGGGCGAACGCTTCTTCGGCCGCGGCGATGAACTCCTCCAGCGGGAAGCCGGCGGCCGATGCGTCGGCTGCGACCAGCACGAACGGCTTGGCGTTCTGAGTGGTTGCTAAAACGTTTAAGCACTCGTCGGGCGTGAGCGGCAGCGTGCCGTCGTGCAGCAGATAGAGCGCCGTGTAGCTGCGCTGCGGATCGTAGTCCGAGGGAGTGAAGACCTCGGCCTGCACCCCGGCCAGTTCGGCCGTGCGGCGGGTCGCCTTGTGGGGCGTGTAGGTGTTACGCGCCGGGGCCTCGAACGCACGGCCGTTGAAACGGCAGTCGATGAAGCGCAGCACCTCGGGCATCGCCCCGTGCCAGTAGTCGCCCGTGTGGGCGCCGTTGCGGACGCGGTATTCGTGGGCGAAGCCGATGTCGCGCAGCTGGCCGTGCAGCCGGTCGTTGGCGACCAGAAGCTGTTCCTCGTCGTCGCCGCAGTCCAAGTAATAGGCCACATCGGCATATTGTGCGGCGTTTTCGCGGGTGAACATGTAGAACGGGCAGTGGGCCTTGTAGTAGTCGGTCAGGCGCGCCTCTCCGGCCAGCCCCTTGCCGCCGAAGATGGCGCCCCACTGCGAATCCCAGCCCGAAGCGGGTTCGGACATGTACTGCTCGTCGGTGCGGAACGACATGCTCAGCGGCACCGACACCGAGAACAATTCGGGGTGGCACGAGGGCAGAATCATCGCTCCGAAGCCGCCCATCGAATAGCCCACCACGGCGCGGTGGCCGCGGTCGGCGAGGGTCCGGTAGGTCCTGTCGACATAGGGCACCAGCTCCTCGGCGAACATTTGCATGTAGTCGAAATTGCCGTCGAGACGGTTCACGTAGTAGGAGCGGAAGCCGGAGGGCATGACGTAGATCATGTCGCCGAGCCCGGCGGCTTCGCATTGGGCCACGGTGTTCTCGATGCGCAGCCATTGGTCGTTCCACGACTTGTGCGTGTCGCCCAGCCCGTGGAGCAGGTAGACCACGCCGTAGCGGCGCTCGGGGTTGGACAGGTAGTCCCGGGGCAGCAGCACGGCTGTCTGGACGTTCTGCCCGAGGATTTCGCTCCGCACGCCGATTTCGCAGGCGTAGCGGACGAACTTGTCGGGCGCCGGGGGCAGTGCGCGCTCCTTCTCGCCGCAGCCGCCCGCGAGGGCCAGGCCGAGGGCGAGGATGGCCAGCAGATTCATACGCATGGGTTTATGCTTGTTCTTGTTCATAGACGACCATTTCCTTGGCCTCCACCACGTAGTCCGGGCTGGGGTTGAGCACCCGCAGCGTCAGCTCGTGCTCCCCGTTCTCGGGCAGGCAGTAGGTGTAGAAGATGTCGTACTTGCGCTTGATGTAGTCGTAGGGCATTTCGGTCGTCTCGACCACCCGGCCGTCGATGGAACATTCGATGCGGGCCGTATAGGGCTGGTCGGTGAGGTTGACGCGCGTAATCTGTCCCATGACCACCACGCTGTTGCCCGTGAAACGGAGCGTCAGCGAATCGTTGAACTGACGCTTGAGCACGCGGCGCTCGACGGGCCGGATGCCCTCGAACGATTCTTCGTAGGGCACGGTCTGCGGCTCCTGCAGCCGGATGGTGTACTGCCCGTCGGCGACCGAACCGCCGTCGCGCAGGACGAACTCGGTCAGCAGCTGAAGATTGAGGTCGTAGATGCGCCTGAGCGAAATGGAGGTGTAGGGGAAGTCGATATTCTCGCACTTCTCGATGGCGGGTTTCCACTTGTCGGGAATCGCCTCGTAGCCCTGCATGACGCCCAGAATGCCCGCCGCCGAAGCGGGGTTGCAGTCCGAATCCTGCCCGCAGCGTGTGGCGATGTCCATCGTGCGGAAGAAATCGCCCTCGCCGTAGAGCAGGCCGATGACCACATAGGCCGAGTTGATGACGGCGTCGATGTTGAATCCGTTGAAAATGCCTTCGGGGCACCCTTTTTCAAATCCGTAGCGTTTTTCGGTCTCTAACCAGCAGCGGTGCCAGTCGTCGGGGTAGGTGCGCCACAGGCCGATGACGTCGGCGATGCAGCGGTGGTAGCGGCTCTCGGCCGGGATGGTGCGGAGCGCTTCGGTGACCAGCGTTTCGATGTCGTCGCAGACGAACGCCAGCGAGTAGAGGGCCCCGATGTAGACCCCGCCGTAGTAGCCGTCGCCGCAGTTCATGATGTGGCCGATGCGGTCGCACAGGGCCGTGCCGCTGGAGGGCATGCCCGGCGTGAGCATTCCGATGAAGTCGGCTTCGATCTGGAAGTCGATGTCGTCGGCGTGGGGATTGTTCTTCCAGTGGCCCGAGGCGGGGGGCATGATGCCGTGGAGGATGTTGTAGCGCGCCGCCTGGTTGGCGTGCCAGAGCTTGTAGTCGGCATTGGCGAAAGCCAGCGCGTAGTTCTCGGCCGGAGCGTCGATGCCGTCGCGGGCCATCACCTCGACGAACGTGAGGTCCATGTAGACGTCGTCGTAAAGCCCCGGGTCCTCCATGAAGGTGTCCCAGGCGTAGTCGTCGTACCACACGAACTGCACCTCGTCGTGGATGATGCCGCCCTTGTACTTGAATTCGGTGGGGCCGCCGAAGGTGCAGCCGATGGTCTGCCCGGCCCAGCCGCCCTTGATTTTGTCGCGCAGCACCTCTTCGCTCAGGGTGACGGTCCCGCCGTAGGGGATGGCCGTGCGGCTGTTGCAGCCTGCCAGCGCCGCGGCGCAAAGTACGGTGAATAGTAGCTTTTTCATGTTGTCAGTTCTTCATCGGGTCGATGGACGAATAGGTTGCTAAATCGTTTAAGCGAATCAGATAGTCCCGCTGCGGATTGAGCCAGCGCAGTTCGACGGTGTGGTGTCCCTCGGGCAGCAGGTAGCGCCAGGCGGGTTCGAGCCGCCGGTCGGTGTTCTTCATGGGCATGCGCACGCGCTGGTCGAGCCGGCCGTCGATCCATATTTCGAGCTCGGCCACGTAGGGGTCGTCCAACTCGGCGAGGCCGAAGACCTCCGAACCGATGTGGCGCATCGACACGCGGTGCACGTAGTCTTCGGTGACGCTGCGCAGGCAGACCAGGTTGCCCCAGATGATGAATCCGTTGCCGTCGAAATCGAACGTCAGCCGGTCGCGCAGGAAGCAGTCCATGCGGCTGCGCGAGGTGGGGTAGGTGTCGGTGAAGTTCTGTTCGAGGGGCAGCACCTCGGGCCGCCGCTGCGGGATGGTCACCTTGTCGGCCGTGACGCTGCCGCCTGCGCGGTCTATCATCTCCAGCGCGTGGGCGCAGCTCATGTCGTAGGCCTTGGCGAGCGAAACGTCGGTGCCCTCGAAGTCGAGCTGCTCGATTTCCTTCAGCGGGTCGAGCCACTTGGCCGGGATGCCGGAGTAGCCGAGCATGACGCCCAGGACGCCGCCCACCGTAGCGGGATTGCAGTCGGAATCCTGTCCGCAGCGGGTGGCGATTTCGATGGAGCGGGCGAAGTCGCCCTTGCCGTAGAGCAGCCCGACGGCCACGTAGGCCGCATTGATTTTGGCGTCGATGTTGAAGCTGAGGAAGACCCCTTTGGGGCAGCCCACGTCGCGGTTCCACTTCTTGTGGAGCTCGAACCAGCAGGCCTCCCAGTCGTCGGGGTTGCGGCGGTAGCAGCGGCGCACCTCGTCGACGCATCGGTAGAACTGGCTTTCGGCCGGGATAGGCTCCAGCGCCATGTCGAGAATCCGCACGGGGTCGTCGCAGACGAAAGCCGCGGAGTAGAGCCCGGCCACGAAAGCGCCGCCGTAGAACCCGTCGCCGCTGTTCATGATGTGGCCCACGCGCGAAGCGATGTCGAGTGCCTCGGGCAGCAGACCCGGAGCCATGAGCCCGATGAAGTCGGCTTCGATCTGGAAATCGAGGTCGTCGGCGTGGGGGTTGTTGAGCCAATGGCCCGAAGCGGGCGGCATCAGGCCGTTGCGGATGTTGTAGCGCCCGGCCTGGTTGGCGTGGGCGAGGTGGTACTCGGCGTCGGCGAAGCGGCGGGCGAGCTGCTCGGGGGTGGCGTCGAGCCCCAGCTGCTGGAACGATTCGACGAACGTAAGGTCGTTGTAGATGTCGTCGAACAGACCGGGCTTCTTGTCCCACCAGTATTTCACGAAGTGGTCGTTCCACGCGATGGGGTGGTAGTCCTGGATGGTCGTTCCGGTGAACTTGAACTCGGTGGGGGCGCCGTAGACCACGCCGATGGTCTGTCCGGCCCAGCCGCCCATGATTTTGTCGCGCAGGGCGGCGGTGGAGAGCTCGGCTTCGGCGGCGGGCCGCTGGGTGCAGGCTGCGGCCCATGCGAGGGCGAGCAGCAGGGTATGGCGGAAGATTTTCATTTTATTCGGCTTCATAGACGCTCAGTTCGGTGACGGAAAGGAACGCCGAGGTGTTTTTGGTGGCCTTGTTCCAATGGGGCTGCACCTTGGTGTCGGCGATGATGCGGACGGCGGTGGTCTCGACGGGCTCGAACTCGAAGAGGTATTCGACGAAATGGGGCTGGATGAAGACCTCGTCCGATGCGGGCAGGCCGGGGGAGACGGAGCAGCCGCTCACCTCGTGCCAATGGCCCTGCCCGTCGCGGTACTGGACGGCGATGGACGAGAACCAGCCGCCGAACTCCTCCATGCAGCCCATGTCGAGGGCGACCATGCCGATTTTGCGCGGAGCGGCGAACTCGTAGCCCAAGTAGTCGACCTTGGGGATGCAGGCCTCGGCCGCCAGCGTGTAGAAGACCGACCCGGCGCCGTAACGTACGCCGTCGTTGATGACCCCGACGTGGTCGGCGTACATGGGATGGCCGAAAGTGATCCAGCAGTTGTAGAGATGCTCCTTGTTGACATTGCGCACGTTGGCCAGCACCGAATCGGCCTGCGGGGCGATGTTGCGGCCGCGCACGACGAGGGTGAATTCCTTTTCGATGCGCTGCGTGCCGTTGGAGAGCGAGAGGGTGACGGGGTACTTGCCCGGACGGGCGGCGGTGCCGGAGAGCCGGCCGTTGCTGAAAGCGAGCCCCTCGGGCAGGGTGCCTTTGGCCAGCTGCCAGTCGCAGCCGGCGTTGGTGACGCATGCGAACGAATGGTCGACCGGCGTGCCGGCCTCGATGCGGGGCTGAGGACCGACGCAGAATTCGAGCGGCGCGACGAAACGGGCCCGGGTGTCGACCGAGAGCCGTTCGCCCTTGGCGGTCTTGACAACGCGTCCGCCCTTGGAGCAGGCCAGCGCAACGGCCTGAGCCACGGTGCGGTCGATCATGTCGTCGATGGAGGCGTCGGGCATGTCGTAGCGTGTGATGTTGATATAGCGGTCGTTGAACGGCTTGGTCCACCCCTTGAGCGGCTTGGAAAGGGCGTCGGGGATGGCCTTGGCGCCGTACATGACGCCCAGGAGCCCGCCGATGGTGGCCGTCTGGTTGTCGCAGTCGAAACCTGCGGCGCACCCGATGTCCATGGTGCGCTGGAGGTCGCCGCCGCCGTAGAGCAGGGCGAGGATGCCCATCGCACCGTTGAGATTGGCGTTCCAGATGGTTTTGGTCATGGCCTCCTCCTCGTGGTAGTATTTGCGGGCGAGCTCGGCGCGGGCCGTCTGCCACGACGAGGGGTGGGCGTCGTAGAGGGCGAGCACCTCGCGCACGGTGGCGGCGTAGCGGTCGCCTGCGGGCAGGTACTTCAGCGCTGTTTCGACCAGCTTGCGGACGTCGCGGCAGAAGAACGCTTCGGCGTACATGGCCCCGTAGTGGACCGTGGGCGACGTGGCCCAGCCGTCGCTGGTGATGCGGGCGGCCCATTCGGATTTGGCGGCGGCGTAGGCCGTCATGCCGGGGGCGGTGTAGGCCCATATTTCGTTGATGAGCTGCGGGTCGATCTGGTACCAGTGGGGGTTGTACTGCGCGCTGCCCGTGAACGGGGGCGTGAACCCGTAGTGCATGAGCCCCAGCGCGGCCCGGTTGGCGAGCCACACGCGGTCGCGGATGTGGTACATCCACCCCTCGCGCATCTGGGCGTAGGTGGGCTCCGGACCGTATTTCTCCATCAGGGTGAGGTAGAGATACTCGATGTCGGTGTCGTCGTCGGAGAAAGCGCCGTCGTACTGGGCGAGCTTGGCCAGGTTCTTCGAGTAGCCGTAGGGGAAGTCGGCTTCGCTGCCGGGCTCGCCGACGAACTTGTTCTCGAAAGGCAGGCCGTAGATGTTGCCGACCATCTGGCCGATCCAGGCGCCTGCGATTTTGTCGCGCAGCTCCTCCATGGAGATGGAACGGCTGCGGGCTGCGGTGCTGCCTGCGAGCAGGAGCAGCAGGGCGGTGACGATGTATTTGAGTTGGGTCATGGGTGGGGTTTATTTGGTGTAACCGGGATTCTGCCTGAGGTTGGGGTTGGCGCCGAGCCGCTCGCGCGGGATGGGGTAGAGCTCGGTGTAGGCGGGCGACGCGGAGGGCTTGCACCACCAGGTGCCGTTGTACTTGCCGAAGCGGATGAGGTCCTGGCGGCGCCAGCCCTCGACGGCGAGCTCGTGGCCGCGCTCGGCCAGCAGGCTCTCCTCGGTGAGGGTGGCGGCGGTGAAGGGTGCGAGCCCGGCGCGGTTGCGGACAGCCTGCAAATCGGCGTGGGCGACCGCTTCGGCGGCCTTGCCCTGCCGCAGGCAGGCCTCGGCGTACATCAGCACGACGTCGGCATAGCGGAAGACGGCGAAATCGTTGTCCATGCTGGTCTGGTCGCTCTTGAGCAGCCCGTCGGTCTGGTACTCCCATTTGCCCACGGGAGCGCCCATGTGGAGCGAACGGCCGTTGGCGTAGGCCTCCTCGGGAACCTCGGGGCTGATGGTGAAGGTGCCGTCGGCGCCGCTGAACTCGCCGTAGAGCCATGTTTTGGCGCGGCGCGTGTCGGCTTCATCGTAGGACGCGAAGAAATCGGGCTGCGCGATGAAGCCGTCCCACCCGGCGGCGGGGATGTTGTAGAGCTTGCACAGCTGCTGGTTGAGCGTGAGGATGAAGATGACGAAATCGTTGTGGTCCGACTGGGTGTAGACCGTGCTGTAAGGGATGACGAAGATGTTTTCGCGCGACGCCTCGTTCTTGACGGCGAAGTTGGCCGAGTAATTGGCCTCGATGCGGTAGTGCCCCGGGTTCATGACGGCCAGGCACGCCTTTTCGGCCTTGTCCCACATGGGCTCCCCGACCCACTTTTCGGCGTTGAGGTACATTTTGGCCAGCAGCGTGTAGGCCATGCCCTGCGTGACGTGGCCGTAGTTGGCTGGCGAGGGAACCTCTTCGAGGAAGCCGATGTTGTCGAGGATTTCGCGCTCGATGAAGCTGAAGACGAACTTGCGGTCTTTCTGCTCGGGATAGTTCTTGTCGGCCGCGTCGACCGAGAAGGGGACGTTGCCCCAGCCGTCGATGGCCAACATGTAGAAATAGTCGCGCAGGATACGCACCTCGGCCAGAATCTTGGCCTTGCCGTCGAATTCGAGCGAATTGTTCTCTATTTCGTGGAGCACGTCGTTGCAGGCGGCGATGCCGTCGAAACAATAGTCCCAACCCATGCGCACGAGCTTGTTGGAGGGGGTGTAGGTGTGCCGCTGCAACTCGGCGTAACGCGGGTCGACCCAGTCGTTGACGCAGTTCTTGGGGGCGGCCAGCTCGTCGCCCGCCTGGATGTTGAGCGTCCAGAGACTCTGCTCCGAACCGTAGGCCTGCAACATGTTGTAGGCCCGGGCGGCGTAGATGCGCAGGCTCTCCTCGGAGGTGAAGAAATCCTTTTTCTGGATGTCGGAGTAGACCTCCTCGCTCAGGTCGGTGCAGGCCGCGAAGAGGAGACCTGCCGACAGGAATAGGGCTTTTATGGATGTTTTCATGGCGTTGCGTCAGAATTTGAGGTTCATGCCGAAAGTGAATTCGCGGGTGCGCGGGTAATAGCGCGGGCTTTCGATGCCGGGGGTGAGCCCCATGAGCGAGACTTCGGGGTCGACGCCCGAATAGCCCGTCAGGCAGAAGAGGTTCTGCGCCGCGAAGTAGAGCTTGAGCCGCTTGATTTTACTCGTGGGCTTGAACGGGATGGAATAGCCGAGCGAAATGTTGTCGAGCTTGAGGTAGGAAGCGTCTTCGAGGTATTTCGACGAGTAGGTGACCTGCCCGGTGAAAGTCGGGTCGTCGAGCCACGAAGCCATGATGTTGCGCAGACCGATGCCGTTGATGTTCTCGAACTCGGCCCGCATGTTGTTGAAGACCTTGCCGCCGACCGAAGCGCGCAGGGTGAAGCCCAGCTCCCAGTTGCGGTAGGTGAAATTGTTGCTCCAGCCCAGCGTGACGTCGGGATAGGCCGAACCGAGGTATTCCCACTTGCTTTCGGCCACCGACCCGGCGATGGAATTCTTGAGCAGGTCCTTGCCCGTTTCGGGGTCGACGCCCTCCCACACCGGACCGTAGAAAGCGCCGAGGCTCTGCCCCTCGATGAGCCGCTGGCAGTAGACGCCTACGGGGGTGTTGAGCCAGCCGATTTTGTACTCCTGGTTCTTGAACTCCTCGTTGGTGAACTTCACCAGCTTGTTGGTGTTGTGGGCCAGGGTCAGCGTGGTGGTCCAGCGGAAATTGCGGGTGACGACGGGAATGCCCGACAGGGTGACTTCGACGCCCTGGTTCCGGACCTCGCCGACGTTGGTGAAGTAGACGTTGTAGTCGTAGGGCGGGACGGGCACGTCGTACTCGTAGAGCAGGTCGGTCGTGCGGCGCGAATAGTAGTCGACGGCGCCCGACAGACGCCCCCTGAAGAACGAAAAGTCGATGCCGACGTTCCATTCGGCCTTTTTCTCCCAGCCCAGTCCGGGGTTGGCGTTGCTCTTGGGCGAATAGGTGCTCTGCCACTTGCCGTTGTTGTAGAAGTAGCCCTTGGCGCGCATGAGAAGCAGCGAACGGTAGTTGTCGAAGTCCTGGTTGCCCGTGACGCCGTAGCCTGCGCGGATTTTGAGCTCGTCGAGCCACTCGGCGTCGCGCAGGAACGATTCGTTCGACAGGCGCCACCCGACCGACACGGCGGGGAACCAACCCCACTTGTGGTCGGTGCCGAAGCGCGAGGAACCGTCGCGACGGAGCGAAGCCGACACTAAGTAGCGGTCGTCGTAATTGTACATGACGCGTCCGAAGAAAGCGATGTACTTGTTGGCCTCCTTGTGCGATCCCATGCTGGCGGTGCCCTGCTGGAGGGCCGAACCCGCGCCGATGTTGTTGGTGCCGAAGAGGTCGTTGTCGAAGCCCTCGTTGGCCATTTCGGCATACTGGTTCATGCCCCACTGGTAGGTGTAGCCGAGGAGCGCCTGCAAATTATGCTTGCCGAACGTGCGGATGTAGTTGAGGGTGCTCTCCCACTGGATGTCGTTGCTGTAGGAATTGTAGATCGAAGCGCGCCCGTCGGTGCCGATGAGCGAGGGGTAGTAACGGGTCGAATAGCTCCGCGACTCGTAGCGCTGCATGTTGTAGGCGAAGAAATTGTCCCACTTGAGTCCCTTGACGGGGCGGATGTTGAGCGAAGCGCGAACGTTTGCGCCGAAGTCGTCGGAGGTGTTGTTCTCGGTCCGCTCGTTGACCATGGCCACGGGGTTGAAGTAGTCCATGCCGACGATGCGGCTGTAACCGCCCGCCTCCTTGTTGGCGGGGTCGTAGACAGGTTCGGTGGGGTTGTGGAAGAACGCCTGCCGGAACGCGTCGTAATTGGCGGGCTGGGCGTCGCGCCGGGTGTAGAAGGCGTTGTAGTCGAGGTCGAGCCATCCGTCGAGCACCGACTGGCGGATGTTGGTCTTGAACATGTACTTGTTGGCCGTGTTGCGGCGCTGCAAGCCCTGGTTCTGCTCGACATTGAGAATGGTGCGGTGGGAGAACTTCTCGGAACCGCCCGAGAGAGCGACGCTGTGCTTGTGGCTGATGGGGGTGCGGGTGATTTCGTCGAACCAGTCGGTGTCGTAGCCGTAGAGCGACCCGGCGTTGGAGGGGGCGTAGTTGTTGATGGTGTGCTCGAACTCCCGGGCCGACATGGGCTTGGCGCGGTTCAGCACGGTCTGGACGCTCACTTGTCCGTCGTATTCCAGCGAAGTGGAACCCTTGCTGGCGCGCTTGGTCGTGATGATGACCACGCCGTTGGTACCCCGCGTGCCGTAGATGGCGGCGGCCGAACCGTCCTTGAGCACGTCGATGTTCTCGACCTCCTGGAAGTTGATGTTGCGGATGTCGGCGCCTACGACGCCGTCGATGATGACCAGCGGACCCTGCCCGGCGGCGAGGGTGTTGGTGCCGCGCAGCATGATCTCGAACGAAGCGGCCGGGTCGCCGCCGCTGGGATTGGTGACCGTGAGACCGGCGACCTTGCCTTGCAGGAGCCCTGCGGCGGAGGTGAACGAACCGGTGTTCATGTCGTCGCTGCCGAGGCTGGCGACCGAACCGGTCAGCTCCTTTTTGGTGGCCGTGCCGTAGCCGATGACCACCACGGCGTCGAGCGAACGCGCTTCCTCGGCCAACTGTACGTCGACGGCCGTGCGCGAGCCGATGGTTTCCTGGACGGGGTTATACCCTAAATAATTGAAGTGCAGGATTCCCCCCCCCGCTAAATCGGCGGGGAACTGCAGCGTATAAACGCCGTCGAGCCCGGTTGTGGCGCCGAGCGTGGTGCCCTGGATGGTGACCGTAACACCCACGAGGGGTTCGCCGCTGCGGGCGTCGGTGACCGTACCCGTCACCGTGCGGTTTTGTGCCGCCAGCGGCAGCGCGGTCAGCAGCGCGATGCCTGCGGCGAGAACTCGGTGTAAAAAGTGCGTCATGAGGTTGGTAGGTTTATGTAGTTTGTTGGTATGTTGCTTTTTCGGTTTCGGTAGGGCTTGGACGAGTTCGGCTCTGCATCCGGCTTGGCGGAAAGGTGCATTGGATGCGGCTTACCCGGTCTGCCGAAAAGTTACTCCTTGCCGTCCAGCTCTTTGCGGTAGGGAATCGACGCCTGAGCGCCCAGGCGGGTGACGGCGATGGCCGAAGCGCGCGAAGCGAACCGCACGGCGTCGGAAAGGGTCGCCCCCTCGGAGAGGGCCACGCACATGGCGCCGTTGAAGGTGTCGCCTGCGGCGGTGGTGTCGACGGCCTTGACTTTCCGGGCCGGGATGCGCTCGAAGTTCTTGCCGTCGCAGACCAGCGCACCCTGCGAACCGAGGGTGATGACGACGTTCTGCACCCCCTTGCCGACCAACGATTGCGCGGCCCGCTCGGCGCTCTCCCAATCGCTGATTTCGATGCCGGTGAGCATCTGCCCTTCGGTGCGGTTGGGGGTTATGATATATAGTCCGTCGAGCAGCTCGGCGGGCAGCTCGGCAGCGGGTGCGGGGTTGAGAATCACCTTGACCCCGGCCTTGCGGGCCATGGCGGCGGCGTGCGCCACCACTTCGACGGGCGTTTCGAGCTGCATGAGGAGGAACTGCGCCGATTCGATGTCGCGGCGGAGCGCGTCGACGTCGGCTTTCGAGAGGTTGTTGTTGGCGCCCGGAACGACGACGATGCTGTTCTCGGCCTGGGCGTCGACCGTAATCACGGCGATGCCCGAGGGGGCGGTGTCGTCGCGCAGGACGGTGCGGGTGTCGATGCCCTCCTTTTCGTAGCCCGCCACGGAGCTGTCGCCGAACATGTCGCGGCCGACTTTGGCGATGAAGGTCACGCCGTCGCCCAGGCGGGCGACCGCCACGGCCTGATTGGCGCCCTTGCCTCCGGCCGTCATCATAAACTGCTCGCCGAGCAGGGTTTCGCCGGGCAGCGGCATGCGGCCGGTGCGGACCACGAGATCGGTGTTGGAACTGCCTAAAACGACTATTTTGTTCATTTGCGCAGGTTTTTGGGTTGGTATTGGGGTTTGGGTTGGGTTGCTGTTTAGCACAAACGTTTGTGCAAATATATTCATAATTTTCAGAAGTGCAACGAAAAGCCGCGGTTTTTGATGGAAAAATTGCTAATTTTGTGGTGGAATACTAAAAATCAGGGGCGTATGAAGAAGGAGACGATCATCAGTCTTTCGCAGCGGACGGGCTTTTCGGTGTCGACCGTGTCGCGGGTGCTGAGCGGACAGGCCGCCGACTACCGCATCAGTGCCAAAACCATTGCGCTGATCGAATCGGAAGCCAAACGCTGCGGCTATACGCCGAGCCTGCTGGCCAAGGGGCTGCGGACCAACCGCACGCACACCATCGGACTGGTGGTGCCGTGTATCGGCAACCCCTACTTCGCCATGATTGCGTCGGTCGTGACGGCCGAAGCCAAGCGCCTGGGCTACACCATCATCATCGTCGATTCGGTCGAAAGCGAAGCCGACGAACAGGCGGGCATCCGGTCGCTGCTGTCGCACAAGGTCGACGGAATCATCGTGGTGCCGTGCGGCAACGACCCCTCGCTGCTTGAGAGCGTGAACGCTGCGACGCCCGTGGTGCTGATAGACCGTCACTACGATAATTCGGAGCTGTCGTATGTTTGCACCGACAACTACCAAGGGAGCGTCGAGGCGGTGCGCTATCTGGTCGCGTGCGGCCACCGTGATATTCTTTGCATCCGCGGCAACCTGCAATCCTCGCCCGTGAAAGCCCGGGTGAAAGGCTACCTGGATGTGTTGCAGGACGCGGGACTTGCCGACCGGGCGATGGTGCGGGGCGCGAGCTTCTCGGTGGACAACGGCTATCTCGAAACCAAACTCGCCCTCAGTTCGGGCGTGCGCCCGACGGCGATTTTCGCCATGAGCAACACGATTCTGCTCGGAACCATCAAGGCGGTGCGGGAATCGGGGCTGCACGTGCCCGAGGACATTTCGCTGGTGTCGTTCGACAATTCGTCGTACTTCGACCTGCTCGACCCGGCGATTACCCATGTCAGCCAGCCCATCAACAACATGGGCACGCTGGCCATCAAGATTCTGATGGGGAAAATCAACGGCCAGTCCGATGCCAATGCGTCCATCGAGCTGCCGGCGCAGTTCGTCATCAGCGCTTCCGTCAAGCGGCTGTAAACGTTTCGGCACATACCTTATAAGAAATGCCCGCTGTGAAAGCGGGCATTCGTGTTGGCGGAGGGGTGGTTACCACTCGACCGGGCCGGGCAGGATATGGCCGTCGGCGGCATCGGCGGCGGTGAATGTGCCGGCGCGATACTGCACGCAGAGCATGACGAGCGGTTCGCTGCCGTTGTTGCGCACGGAGCGCCTGCCCTCGGGAGCCACGCGCACGACAGACCCCTGCCCGACCGCGAAGACGGAGCCGTCGACCTGGAATTCGCCGTGGCCCGAGAGGAATACATAGAGCTCCTCGTGGGTCTCGTGGGAGTGCAGGAATCCTGTCTCCGTCCCGGGAGCGAACGACTGGAACGAAAGTTCGGCTCCGGTTGCATGCAGGGCCTGCCCGCAGAAAACCTTGCCGGGGATTCGGATTTCGGGGCCGAGGTCGAGGACGTATTCGCCCAAGCGGTCGAAACGGCCAGCGTCGATTGCCGTGCAGTTGCGCCCGGCAAAGAGTTGCGCGAGATTTTTCATGGTTGTTTGTGTTTGTTGTACGCCGCAAAATTAGGGTCGGTTTTTGGCTTTGTCAAGTAGGCACTTCGTGGTAAGTCGGTTACTGTCAGGTAACTAAAGCTGGGTGCGAGGATGTTGGCAATGCGAAAAAAAATGTTTGCTGTGGAAAATTTATTTGCTTACTTTTGTATACCGTACAATAAAAAGCCATGAAAAGAACCGATACCGATGCCGTCCTATATCCCGGCTGCCCTATCCGCAATATTCTGTCGCGTTTTTGCGACAAGTGGTCGTTGCTGGTGTTGCATACGCTGCATTGCAGCGGGGAAGCTCCCCTGCGTTTCAAGGAGCTTCAGCGCCGGATTCCGGACATTTCGCAGAAGATGCTCACGGTCACCCTGCGGACGCTGGAAGAAGACGGATACGTAAAGCGCACGGTTTATGCGGAGGTGCCGCCGAGGGTGGAGTATCGGCTGACCGAAAGGGCCGAATCGCTGTATCCCTGTCTGTCGGCTTTGTGCGATTGGGCGGTCGAAAATTTCGAGGCCATCATGCGGGAGCGGGGCAAGGCAGCCGAATAGTTCATGCGGGAAAGCGGTTCGCGATTCCGGTGTTAATGGTTGTAAATTCGGATTTTATTGCTATATTTGCGGTGTAATGGTTTAATTCGCGGCTGTTATGGGCGACCTCTATGCGCTTTCCGATACGATGATTTTACAGCGTATCGGCAACAAAATCAAAAATCTTCGACTGCGGCAGAACATTACGCAGAGCAGTCTGGCGGAATCGGCCGGAGTGTCGCTCTCGACCGTAAAAAAGATAGAGGGCGGCGAAATCGGGTCGTTCGATTCGCTGCTGCGGCTACTGCGGACGCTGGGGAAACTGGATGTTTTCCAGCCGCTGGTCGAGGAGGAAGAACTGAGCCCCGGCGAATATTACGAACTCGTGAATTCGGCGCGCAAGAAGACGCGGCAACGCGCGACGAGCCGCCTTGAGAAGACGAACAAAGAGGAATCGGAATGGTAGACGTTGCGAGAGTGAATCTGTACGGCACCCATGTGGGGACGTTCCGGTGGGATACCCGGCATGAGGTGGCGCAGTTCGAGTACGACCGGGATTTCGCGGGCAGGGGGATGGAGCCCTCGCCGCTGATGATGCCCGTGCGGCCGGGGCGTGTCTATTCGTTCGGCGAACTCAGCCGGCCGACTTTCAAGGGGCTGCCCGGGCTGCTGGCGGATTCGCTGCCCGATACCTACGGCCGTGCGCTGTTCGACCGATGGCTTGCGCTGACGGGGCGGACGAGCGGGAACGCTGTCGAGACGCTCTGCTTCCTAGGCAAGCGGTGCATGGGCGCGCTGGAATTCGAGCCGGCGGCGGATATGGTTCACGACCCGAATCTGAAAATCGAACTCGACACGCTGGTCGACGTGGCGCGGGACGCGCTGACCGAAAAGGCGGAATTCGGGGCCAATCTGAAAGCCGACAAGCGGGCGGCGATTGCGGAAATCCTGCGGCTCGGCACTTCGGCCGGAGGGCAGCGGGCCAAGGCGATCATTGCCTACAACAAGACGACGGGCGAAGTGCGTTCGGGGCAGATCGAGGCTCCGGAGGGATTCGACTACTACTTGATCAAGCTGGACGGCGTGTCGGCAGAAGCCGGATTCCGGGAAACAGGCAACTACGGCCGGCTCGAATATTCGTTTTCCCGGCTGGTCCGCGAGTGCGGCATCGGGATGTCGGAATGCTCGCTTATCGAGGAGAGCGGCCGGGCCCATTTTCTGACTAAGCGTTTCGACCGGGTCGGCGGGAAAAAGGTGCACATGCAGACCTTGTGCGGCATTGCGCACTACGACTACGGGATTCACCGCGCCTATTCCTACGAGCAGGCGTTCAACGTCATGCGGGTCCTGCGGCTGCCTTATTCGGATGCGCAGGAAATGTTCCGCCGGATGGTTTTCAACGTGGTGGTCCGCAACCAGGACGACCACACGAAGAACATATCGTTTCTCATGGGCGAGGACGGTGTGTGGCGCCTGTCGCCCGCGTATGATATGGGCTATGCCTACAATCCCGACGGTGTTTGGACGAGCACGCACCAGATGTCGGTCAACGGGAAATTCGACGATATTACGCGCCGGGATTTGCTGGAATGTGCGGCGCGGAACAACATCAAGAATGCGCCGCAAATCATAGACGGAATCTGCGATGCCGCTTCCCGCTGGCCTGCGATTGCCGCGGATTGCGGGGTGTCGCAGAAAGTAATCGACGCCATTGCGCCGAACATGCTGCTGAAGTTGTAGGAACCCGCGGGGAATTAACTCGCTGCGCTTGTTTTCCCCGTGGCGCCTAAAAGAAGCCCCCCCCCGAAGACAAAGCCGGATTGCGTACGGGCTCTTTTGTCGGATCGGCATCTTCTGCAACTAATTGCGTCCATGCCGATAACAACAAAAGCCACTCGAAAGAGTGGCTTTGTCTTGATGTTTCGTTTCTCTGTGGGAGCTGAGGGATTCGAACCCCCGACCCTCTGCTTGTAAGGCAGACGCTCTGAACCAGCTGAGCTAAGCTCCCCTAAAAATGGCTTGGGACTGCAAAGGTAATTCAATTTTTGCGAACTCCAAATTTTCGGACGAAAATTTTATCCGCAGGTCTCGGATTCGTCGCTGCCGGCATCCCGGCTGCGGCTCTTCAGAACCACCTTGCTATTGAAAGAACCTCGTGCAACCCTCGCACATCTGCGCCTGAACAAGGACTTGAACCTAGGACCCCATGATTAACAGTCATGTGCTCTAACCAACTGAGCTATTCAGGCTTCGGAACGACACTCGGTGTCATCGTTTCGGAGTGCAAATATATAGCAAAATTTCATTCCCGCAAAATTATTGTGCGAAATTTTCGCAAAAAATGTACCTTTGCATGGCAGAACCGACCGATGACGATGAATTCGATAACGCGAATATTGCTCATTTTCATGGCGCTGGGCTGCGCGGGTGAGACCTGCGCCCAGCTGGTGTTCGCGCCTGCCGCGTGGGACTTCGGCACTATCGAGGAGAGCGGCGGGCGGGTGAGCCATACCTTTACGGGCGTCAACCGGGGCGCGGAGCCCGTGGTGGTGCTCGATGTGGTGACTTCGTGCGGGTGTACCGTCCCGGAGTTTTCGCGCAGGCCCGTGCTGCCCGGCGATTCGACCCGTGTGACGGTCACTTACGACCCGATGAACCGGCCGGGCGTCTTTTCCAAATCGCTGGGCGTCTATTCGTCGGAGCGGAAGAAAATCGCGACGCTGACGGTCTCCGGCACGGTCGTGCCGCGGGAGAAGACGATCGGGGAACAATATCCGTTCGAGGCAGACTCCGGGCTCCGGCTGGACGGAACGCTCTGTGCCTTTACCTATATATATCAGGGCGGGCAGAAGCAGATGGCTGTCGGCTATGCGAATACCTCCGGCCATCCGGTGCGGCTGGAGCTTCGGCCCCGGATTTCGAGCGGGCTGCTCACAGCCGATTATCCGCGTTCGGTGGCTCCCGGCGAGCGGGGCGAAATCAACCTGCGCTATACGCTTCCTGCCGGGAAACCCCATTATGGGACGATACGCGATGCGCTGGAAGTGTGGGTCGACGGGCGCAGGAGCGACGTTTCGCTGACGGCGCATGCGATAGGGGCCGACGACCCGGCGGCGGTGACCTCCAAGAACGCGCCGCAGGCGAAACTGAGCGACATGATTGTCAAGTTCGGCCCGGTGAAACATTCGGCGTCCGCGGTGCGCAAAAGTTTCGTCCTCTCCAATGAGGGGCGCGGCGTGCTGATTGTCCGCGCGGTGGAACATAGTGGCCGAATCGGCGTGGGGCTGACGGCGGGCCGCAAAATCGCCCCCGGCGGCAGCTGCCGCGTGGAACTTGTGCTCGACCCCTCGGTGCAGGAATACGGACTGCTGACCGACCATTTGCTGCTGGTGACCAACGACCCCGTGCGCCCCATGCGGCGGGTGCGCCTGACGGCCATCATCGAAGACTGAAACCCAAACACAGACAGATGTATCCCATTCTCGAAAAGCGGTGCCTTGCCCAAGGCATCTGGCTCATGAAAATCCTCGCGCCGCGTGTGGCGGCTTCGGCGCTGCCGGGGCAGTTCGTCATCGTCCGCGCCGACGAACGCGGCGAGCGGATTCCGCTCACCATCGCCGATTTCGACAAGGAAGCCGGCACGGTGACCATCGTCACCCAGACCATCGGCGTTTCGACGCGCAAAATCTGCGCATTGGAGACCGGCGATGCGCTGGCCGATTTCGCGGGGCCGCTCGGCCATCCGTCGGAATTCGTGCGGCTGTCGCCCGAGGAGCTGCGTTCGCGGCGCTATGTCTTCATCGGCGGCGGGGTCGGCACGGCGCCGGTCTATCCGCAGGTGAAGTGGCTGCACGAACACGGTGTCGAAGCCGACGTCATCATCGGGGCCAAGAACAAGGAGATGCTGATTTATGCCGACGAAATGCGCGCCGTGGCCAAGAACCTGCACATCGCTACGGACGACGGTTCCGAAGGGTTCAAGGGGCTTGTGACGCAGCTGCTTGAGAAACTGATTGCCGACGGCGGCCGTTACGACGAATGCGTGGCCATCGGTCCGATGATCATGATGAAGTTCGTGGCGCTGACGACCAAGAAATACGCGCTGAAAACCACCGTGTCGCTCAACGCTCTGATGGTCGACGGCACGGGGATGTGCGGAGCCTGCCGCGTGAGCGTGGGCGGGCGGACCCGTTTCACCTGTGTCGACGGACCCGAGTTCGACGCCCACGAAGTCGATTTCGACGAAGCGATGCGCCGCCAGGGGATGTACCGCACGCAGGAACAGCGCGCGGCAGCGATTGCGGCCGAACGCGAAGCGGGACACCAGTGTAAAATCGGATTGGATAAATAGTCCGCTATTAACCCTTACAACGCCATGTCAACGAAGATACCGCGCGTAGCTGTGCGCGAACAAGACCCGGCACGCCGTGCGACCAACTTCGAGGAAGTCTGCTACGGCTACAACCCGGAAGAAGCGACCCTCGAAGCGTCGCGCTGCCTGAACTGCAAGAACCCCCGCTGTGTGGCTGCCTGCCCCGTGGGGGTGCGGATTCCCGAATTCATCGACGCCCTGCGGCAGGGCGATATGGCCCGGGCGTCGGCCGTCATAGCCCGCGACAGCTCGCTGCCCTCGATTTGCGGCCGGGTCTGCCCGCAGGAGACCCAATGCGAGGGTGCCTGCATCTTGGGCATCAAGGGCGAGCCGGTGGCCATCGGCAAGCTGGAACGGTTCGTCGGCGACTGGAAGCTGGCGCAGGAACCTGCCGCCGCGGAACTGCCGCCCCGCAACGGCCGTCGGGTGGCTGTGGTAGGCAGCGGTCCGGCCGGGCTGGCGTGCGCGAGCGACCTGGCCAAGATGGGCTACGGGGTGAAGATTTTCGAGGCGCTGCACAAGGTGGGCGGGGTGCTGGTTTACGGCATTCCGGAGTTCCGCCTGCCCAAGGAGAAGATTGTGGCCCGCGAAATCGACGAGGTGCGCCGGCTGGGCGTGGAAATCGAAACCGACGTCATCGTGGGCCGGACCGTCACGGTCGATTCCCTGCTCGACGAGGAAGGCTACGATGCCGTGTTCATCGGCTCGGGTGCCGGACTGCCGCGCTTCATGGGCATTCCGGGCGAGAACCTGAACGGCGTGGTCTCGGCCAACGAATTTCTGACGCGCGCCAACCTGATGCGTGCTTACGACGAGGAGTACGACACGCCGATTTATGTAGGCAAGCGGGTCGTGGTGGTCGGCGGCGGCAACGTGGCGATGGATGCCGTGCGGACGGCCCGCCGTCTGGGCGCCGAAGCGACGATCGTCTACCGCCGGAGCGAAAACGAACTTCCGGCGCGTGCCGAGGAGGTCCACCACGCCAAGGAGGAGGGCATCCGTTTCCGGATGCTGACCAATCCGGTGGAGGTGCTGGGTACCGACGACGGCTGGGTGCGCGGCATGCGCTGCGTGGAGATGGAGCTCGGCGAACCCGATGCGAGCGGCCGCCGTTCGCCCGTGGTGAAACCGGGTTCGGAATTCGACATCGAGTGCGACGTGGCGATTATGGCGCTGGGCACCTCGCCCAATCCGCTGCTGGCCGCGACGACGGCGGGGCTGGAGACCGACCGCCGCGGCTGCATCACGGCCGATGCCGGGGGTGCGACGACGCGCGCAGGGGTCTTTGCGGGCGGCGATGCCGTGACGGGAGCCGCTACGGTCATCCTTGCCATGGGTGCAGGCCGCACGGCCGCCAAGGCGATAGACGAATATATCCGAGGGAAAATTCGCGGTTGAAAGTTCTCTTGCGGAAAAGAAGACCGGGCATTGCTTTCGAGTGCAATGTCCGGTCTTTGCGAAAATGCCGGGTCTTCTTGCGAAAATGCCCCGGTCTTTTCTGAGAAAACGGATAATTATGAATTCTGAATTCTCAATTCTGAATTTTGAATCGTTTCGTCGACCTTGTCGGCAATCATCTGCGGCGTGACGGAGCGCAGGCATCGGTAGTCGCCGAACCGGCAGGGTTTGGCGCCGTAGACCGAGCAGGGGCGGCAGGGCATGTCGGCTTGGAGTACGTGGCGCGGGTCGCAGCCCCAGCCGAGGAATCCCAGGCCGGGATGGGTGGCGCCCCACACCGATACCACGGGCGTGGCGACCAGCGATGCGAGGTGCATGACCAGCGAATCCATCGACACCACGCAGTCCAAGTGGGCGATGAGGTTCATTTCGTCGCTCAGCCCGATTTTGCCGTAGAGCGCCGTCACGTTGGGGTAGGCGCGCTCCATTTCGTGGGCGAACTCCGCTTCCGACCCTCCGCCGCTATGAATGAAGAGCCGTTCGCACCGGGCGGCGAGCAGCCGGACCGTTTCGCGGGCCAAGTCGTCGGGGTAGGTCTTGCCCTGCTGGGCCGAGAACGGGGCGAAGCCGAGCCAGCGGCCGTGCTTGTCGCCCATGGGGTTGGGCCGCTCGTGCGGCACGGCGGGCGTCGGGTCGTCGAACTCGAACCCCAGCTGTCGGAAGACGTCGCAATAACGCAACACGGTGTGGCGCAGGGGCGCAGCCTTGGCTCCTCCCTGCCGAATGAACTGCCGCTTCTGGGAATGCTCCTTGTCGATATGGGCCACCGGAACGCCGTGGAGCCACATGATATGGCGGAACGCTTCGGAACGCATGACGCCGTGGACGTCGGCGAGCCCGTCGATGCCCAGCTTGCACGCCTCGTGGGCGGCTTTCCACATGCCCACCAGCGAATGATGCCGCCCCTTGGTGTCGACTTCCAGGAAATCGACGCCCAGCCCGTCGAAGAAAGGACGGAACAGGCGCGGCGTGGCAACCGTGATCCGCAGCTCGGGGTAGGCCGCACGCAGGGCGCGCAGGGCGTGCGGCAGCATGGCCACGTCGCCCATCGCCGAAGTGCGGATCACCAGCAGATGCCGCGGCGGATGCGGGTTATTTTTTGCCATAGAGTACCGGGTTGAGCGCCGGGTCGTTGTACATCTTCATCTGTTTGTAGGTCTTCATGTACTTGCGGCCCGCCTCGATGTCGGCCAGCAGCTCCTCGATGGCCTGCGAGAGGTCGGTACGCTGGGCCAGCAGCACGTCGAGCTTGCGGCGGCAGGCGTCGCGGTGAGCGTCGGCCACGTCGGTGCGGCGCGTCTCCTGCTCCATGTGGTAGATTTTGAGCGCCAGAATCGACAGCCGGTCGACGGCCCAGGCCGGGGTCTCGGTGTTGAGCCGTGCGTCGGGTGCCGGAACGATGTCCTTGTACTTGTCCAGCAGGTAGGAGTCGATATACTCCACCATGTCGGTGCGCTCCTGGTTCGAGCGGTCGATGCGGCGCTTGATCAGAAGCGCTTCGGCCGGGTCGATTTCGGGGTTGCGGATGATGTCTTCGAGGTGCCACTGGACCGTGTCGATCCAGTTCTTGAGGTAGAGCAGGTGGTCGAGCGAGCCTGCTTCGTAGGGATTCTCGACGGGACGGTCCACGTCGTCGAAGCGGTGGTAGTCGTCGATGGCGCGGCTGAAAATCGCGAGGGCGTTTGGGGTGAACATAGCTTCAGCAAGGTTTATTGTTGCGGTTCCGTTATTGCAGTTTCGGCGAAAAGTAATACCTTTGTCAGGCAAACCCAAAACAAAGATAATGATTTTTTCCAGAACCGCAATACTCTTGGGCGGAATCGTGCTTTTCGCATCGGCTCCGGCCGCGGCCCAGAGCCGCCTCACGCGCGAAGAGTACGTCGAGCGCTACAAGTCCATCGCCGTGGCCCACATGGAGCGCTACGGCATCCCGGCCAGCATCACCATGGCGCAGGGCATCCTCGAATCGGACAGCGGCAACAGCCGGCTGTCGGTCGAATCGAACAACCATTTCGGCATCAAGTGCAAGCGCGGCTGGACGGGTCCGCGCGTCTTCCACGACGACGACGCCCCGGACGAATGTTTCCGGGCCTACGAATCGGTCGAAGCCTCGTACCACGACCACGCGGTGTTCCTCGACACGCAGCCCCGCTACGATTCGCTTTTCGCCTATCCGTCGACCGACTACAAGAGCTGGGCGCGCGGGCTCAAGGCCGCGGGTTACGCCACGGCTCCCGACTATGCGCAGCGGCTCGTGCGGCTCATCGAGAGCATGAAGCTCTACCTGCTCGACCAGCCGCAGGGCGAGCGGGTCTATGCGGCCCACAAGAGCGGCAAGTCGCTGGAGGAGATCACCAAGACGTCGTACAGCGACGCCGAACGGCTGGCGGTGGGCGGCTACCTGATCGACCCGGACAACTACCGTGTGACCATCAACGCCCACGAAGGCTATAACGTATATACTACCAACGGCGTGCATTACGTTCTTGCCAAGGAGAACGACACGTTCGAGAACATCGGCCGCAAATTCCGCCTGTCGGCGGGCAACCTGCGCAAGTTCAACGACGTGAAGGGCCGCCGCTCGCAGCCCGCATGGGGCGAAGTGGTCTTCATCGAGCGCAAGCAGACGGCATGGCGGGGCAATGCCCGGCACCACATCTGCCACGAGGGCGAAACCACGTGGGCCGTGGCGCAGTCCTACGGCATCCGCACGCGTTCGCTCGAAAAACTCAACGGGCTGAAGAAAGGCTTCCGCCTGGGTGAGGGACAGGAAATAAGAATCAAATAGTTCCGCCGCGGCTGCGGTTCTGCCGCAGGGGCCCGGAACGGCAAACCGACGATTTTATGGATACAACCCCGCTCAGAGCGCGGATTCTCGACACGCTGGTCCGCAAGTCGACCCTCAAGCAAAAGGTCTTCGACCACACGTTCGCGGTCTTCAACCTCTTGAAGGAGACTTTGCTGGAGATGGCTTCGGAGCTCGACGACCAGCTCGACGGCCGTCTGGACCGCCGTGTGCGCATCGAATACCGCGACCGCGGCAAGTTCGAGGTGCAGCTGCAGGTGGCCAACGACGTGCTGATTTTCCAGATGCACACCGACGTTTTCGACTTCGATGCGCAGCACCCCGTGCGGCAGACGCCCTATGTGCAGGCCGACGCCGAGAACGCCTATTGCGGCGTGGTCAACATCTACAACTTTCTGTCGGATTCGTTCAAGTTCAACCGCAACGCCGACGAGGGCTATCTGATCGGGCGGCTCTTCATCAACCGCGAACGCCGTTATTTCGTGGAAGGCAAGGGGCAGACTTCGCTGCGGGCCGCCGACTTCGGGCGGGCGGAAATCGACCGCGACGCCCTGGTGACGGTGCTCGAGGAGGCTATTGACTTCGCGCTCGGCTTCGACCTGCTGACCACCCCCTACGAGACGCTGGCGCGGGTGACCGTCGACCAGTTCAACACCAAGATGGACAACTCGAAATTCGTGACGGGCAAACGCCTGGGCTACGAATTCGATACTAAAGACGTGTGAGTTGAAAGTTATCTTCCTGCTGCTGGGGCTCTTTGCGCTGGGTGCGGCGCAGGCCGGCGGCGAGTACGACGAAATCGCCCGCCTGCGGGCCATGAACCGGCGCGTCGGCGGCATCCGGTCGATGAACGACGGCGAACACTATACGGTCATCGAGGAGAACAACGTGGTCCGCTACGGCTATGCCGAGGCGGGCGACGGCGAGAAACTGCTGCCCCGGTCTCTCTCGACGGGGATTGCCGACTATGCCTTTTCGCCCGACGAGCGCTGCCTGCTCGTCGCTTCGGGCCGCACGCCTATCTACCGCCATTCGTACACCACGAAATACTATCTTTCCGACGGGCAGACGCTGGAGCCTGTCCTGCCCGACGCCCAGGCGCCGCGCGATGCGTCGTTCTCGCCCGACGGCTCGGCGATTCTCTACTCCGACCGCAACGACCTCTATCTCTACGACATGGCTTCCCGCAAGACGCGGCGGCTGACCTCCGACGGCGAGTGGAACGCCGTCATCAACGGCACCACGGACTGGGTCTACGAGGAGGAGTTCGGGCTGACACGGGCCTACGCCTTTTCGCCCGACGGGCGCCGGGTAGCTTACCTGCGTTTCGACGAGCGCGAGGTGCCCACGATGCAGATGATGCGTTTCGACGGCAAGCTGCACAACGAGGCCTTTTCGTTCAAGTATCCCAAGGCCGGGGACCCCAATTCCAAGGTGCAGCTTTTCGTCGTCGACCTGGCCACCGGGGAGCGCGAGCGCATCGACACCGGGCCCGACAGCGACCAGTACCTTCCCCGCATCGGCTTCACGCCCGACGGGCGGCTGTGGTACCACCGCATCAACCGGCGGCAGAATACGTTCGAGGTGCAGCTGTGCGAACCCAACGGCGCCCAGCGGACCATCTACGAGGAGCGGGCCCAGCAGTACGTCGAGCGGGTCGACGACCGGACGGTCACGTTCATCGACAAGGAGCGTTTTCTGGTGCGCCAGGAGAGCCACACGGGATTCATGCACCTCTACCTCTACGGCATCCGCGGCGGGTTCCTCGCCCAGGTGACCAAAGGGCCGTGGGAGGTGACCGAGGTGGTCGCCGCAACGCCCAAACGGGTGTGGTTCCTCTCGACCGAGACTTCGCCCCTGCGCCGCAACCTTTACAGCGTGGCGCTCAACGGCAAGGACAAGCGCCGCCTGACCCCGGACGACGGGTATTATACCATCGCTCCGAGCTCGGGGATGAAGTATTACATTTCGACCTATTCGTCGGCCGCGACCCCCAACCGGGTCGAAATCTGCAAGGGCGACGGAACGGCCGTGCGCACGCTGGAGACCAACGACGCCTTGCGGGCCGAACTGGCCGCCACGCAGCGCCCGGCGAAGGAATTCTTCACCTTCGTCACCGAGCGCGGCGACACGCTCAACGCCTGCATCGTCCGGCCGCGCGGTTTCGACCCCTCGCGGCGTTATCCGGTGCTGCTGACGCAGTATTCGGGTCCCGGGTCGCAGACCGTCGCCGACCGCTGGTCGCTCGATTGGGAAGATGCGTTGGCCGACAAGGGCTATATCGTCGTTTCGGCCGACGGGCGCGGCACGGGGTTCCGCGGCGAGCGGTTCAAGAAACAGACCTACGGACGCTTGGGCGCGATGGAGACCGAAGACCAGCTTTCGCTGGCCCGCCACATGGCGGCTCAGCCGTGGGTCGATGCCGGGCGGATAGGCATTTACGGCTGGTCCTACGGCGGGTTCATGGCGCTGAGCTGCGCGCTCAAGGGTCACGGGCTGTTCAAGATGGCCATTGCCGTGGCGCCCGTGACTTCGTGGCGCTACTACGATACGATTTACACCGAAATCTACAACAACCTGCCGCAATACAATGCGGCGGGCTACGACGACCATTCGCCCCTGCGGCTGGCGCGGCTGCTCGACGACAAGCGCACGCGGCTGCTGCTTATCCATGGCACGGCCGACGACAACGTGCATTTCCAGCACACGGCCGAAATGGCGCGGGCGCTCAACCGCGCGGGCAAGCGCTACGACATGATGGTCTATCCCGATCAGAACCACTCGATGATGCCCGACGATACGGCCAACGTGCGGCAGAAGATGATCGACTACACGCTCGAACACTTGTAGGATGGAGCGTTCGGTCCGGTTGGATACGCCCGTGGGGCCCGTGACCGTCACGGCGACGGAGCGGGCGGTGACGGCCGTGCGTTTCGGGGCGGCGGGGCCCGCTGTCGGGCAGGCAGGAGATTTGCCGCCCGTGCTTCGGCAGGCGGTGGAGGAGCTGCGCGAATACTTCGCAGGCGAGCGGCGCGAATTCACCTTGCCGCTGGCGCCCGCCGGAACGCCTTTTCAGCAGCAGGTGTGGGCCGCCCTGCGGGAAATCCCTTATGGCGCGACTTGTTCCTATGGGCGGATTGCCGGGCGCATCGGACGTCCCAAGGCGTGCCGTGCCGTCGGCATGGCCAACAACCGCAATCCGATTGCCATCGTCGTGCCGTGCCACCGCGTCGTCGGGGCTTCCGGCGCCTTGGTCGGTTATGCCGCCGGGCTGGAGGTTAAGGAAAAGCTGCTGGCGTTGGAATCAATGAATAATGAATAATCGGTTTTTGCTGCCGGGCAATTATTCACTATTCATTATTTATTTTTATACCGATACTCCGAAGTCGCGCAGTGCGTCGTTGAGCGAGGTTTTCTTGTCGGTCGATTCCTTGCGCTGTCCGATGATAAGGGCGCAGCTGACGCTGTATTCGCCGGCCGGGAATTGCTTGCGGTAGCTGCCCGGCACAACCACCGAGCGGGGCGGTACATAGCCCTTGTAGGTCACTGGTTCGGGGCCCGTCACGTCGATGATGTGCGTCGAGCCCGTGATGACCGTGTTGGAGCCCAAGACCGCTTCGCGGCCGATGCGGGCGCCTTCCACCACAATCGAGCGCGAACCGACGAAGCAGTTGTCCTCGATGATGACAGGCGCCGCCTGCACGGGTTCCAGCACGCCGCCGATGCCCACGCCGCCCGACAGATGCACGTGCTTGCCGATTTGGGCGCACGAACCTACCGTCGCCCACGTGTCGACCATCGTCCCCGTGTCGACGTAGGCTCCGATGTTCACATACGACGGCATCAGAATCGCCCCCGGGGCGATGTAGGCGCCGTAGCGCGCCACGGCGTGGGGCACGACCCGCACGCCTAATTCTTCGTAGCCGTGTTTGAGCTCCATCTTGTCGAACCACTCCAGTTCGCCCGCCTCCATCTTGCGCATGGGCTGAATCGGGAAGTAGAGGATGACGGCTTTCTTGACCCATTCGTTCACCTGCCACCCGGCCTGTGCGCTGTCGAGCGGTTCGGCGCAGCGCAGCAGGCCTTTGTCCACCATTTCCACAGCACGGCGTATCGCTTCCTGCGATTCCGTGCTGCCGAGCAGCGTGCGGTCTTCCCACGTGCGTTCGATTATCGTTTTGAGTTCTTCGTACATAACGGTTCCGTTGTTTTCGTTCGCAGAGAGACAAAGTTAGGCAAATTTTTCTAACTTTGCCTTGATAAAACTACGTTAATATCCCCCACCATGTTCAAATCGGTACGTATGGCCGTGCTCCTTGCGGGCGGCGCGGCGATGATTGCAGCAAGTTGTTCGCAGATGAAACAGATCAAGCATCAGCCCTATCCCGACACCGCGCGCGGCGAGGTGGTCGACGACTACTTCGGCACGAAGGTGGCCGACCCCTACCGTTGGCTCGAAGACGACAATTCCGAGGCCACGGCCGCCTGGGTCGCTGCCGAGAACGCCGTAACGGACGATTATCTGGCGCAGATCCCGTTTCGCGGGGCCATCCGCGAGCGGCTCACCGAGCTGTGGAACTATCCCAAGCAGGGCATCCCCGCCAAGCATGGCGATGCGTGGTACTGGTTCCATAACAACGGGTTGCAGAATCAGTCGGTGCTCTATCGGGCCGCCGCGCCCGACGGCGAGGCCCAGGTCTTCCTCGACCCCAATGCCTTGTCCGACGACGGTACGGTGGCGCTTTCGGACGTCTCGTTCTCCGAGGACGGCAAATATTGCGCCTACGCCGTGGCCGCTTCGGGTTCCGACTGGGTCCAGATCCGGGTGCTCGACGTGGCTTCGGGCAAGCTGACCGACGACTGCATCGAGTGGGTGAAGTTCTCGGGCGCCACGTGGTCGCCCGATTCCAAAGGTTTCTATTACAGCGCCTACGATGCTCCCGAAAAGGGGGTCTATTCGTCGCAGAACCAGTTTCAGAAGGTCTACTATCACCTCCTCGGCACCCCGCAGTCGGCCGACGTGCTGGTGTACCGCGACGCGGCCCATCCGCTCCGCTACTTCTCGGCTTGGCCCAGCGACGACGGCAAGTGGCTCTTCGTGGTCGCGTCGGAGGGTACCTCGGGCACCGAAATCCTCTACAGGAAAATCGGCGAGAAGAAGTTCCGCACGCTGCTGCCCGGTTTCGACGCCGACTATGAGTTCGTGGAGTGCCGCAACGACGAGTTTTTCTATACTTCCAACGACGGAGCGTCGAACCGGCGTCTGCTGAAGCTCGATCTGAACCGTCCCGGCAAGCCGGAGGTGGTCATCCCCGAAAAGGAGCAGTTGCTGGAGAGCGTTTCGACGGGCGGCGACTGCCTGTTCGCCATCTACTTGCAGGATGCACAGCATAAGGTCGTTCAGTACGGGTTCGACGGCAAGCCCGTCCGCGAAGTCGCCCTGCCCGCCATCGGCACCCTCGGCGGTTTCGGCGGCGAAAAGGAGGACGCGCAGTTCTACTACTCGCTGTCGAACTACACCTCGCCCGCCACGATTTACCGCTACGACATCGCTTCGGGCGAATCGGCGCTTTTCAAGGCGCCCGAGGTGCGTTTCGACCCCGAATTGTTCGTCACCGAGCAGGTTTTCTACCCCTCCAAGGACGGGACGCGCGTGCCGATGTTCATCACCCATCGCCGCGACATGGAACTCGACGGCACGAACCCGTGTCTGCTCTATGCCTACGGCGGTTTCCAGATCAACCTCACGCCCGGCTTCAACCCCTCGGCGCTGATGTTCGTCGAGCAGGGCGGCATCTACTGCGTCGCCAACCTGCGCGGCGGTTCGGAGTACGGCGAGGCCTGGCACAAGGCGGGCATGCTCGAAAACAAGCAGAACGTTTTCGACGACTTCATCGCCGCGGCCGAGTATCTGATTGCCGCCAAGTACACTTCGTCCGACCGGCTGGCCATCAACGGCGGCTCGAACGGCGGTCTGCTGGTCGGCGCCTGCGAGGTGCAGCGCCCCGACCTTTTCGCCGTCTGCCTGCCTGCCGTGGGGGTGATGGACATGCTCCGCTACCACAAGTTCACCATCGGCTGGGGCTGGGCCGTCGAATACGGCACGTCGGACAACGAGGAGCAGTTTTCGTACATTTACAAATATTCCCCTCTCCATAATATAAAGGAGGGCGTGGCCTATCCCGCTACGCTGGTCATGACGGCCGACCACGACGACCGGGTCGTGCCGGCCCACTCGTTCAAGTTCGCCGCCGAGCTCCAACATTGCCAGGCGGGCGAAGCTCCTGTGCTGATTCGTATCGAATCCAACGCGGGCCACGGCGCGGGCAAACCCACCTCGAAGCGCATCGACGAGGCTACGGACATGTATGCTTTCTTGTTCCAGAATATCGGCGTGCCCTATCGCCCGGTCAAAAAATAAGCGCCCGATGAAGGTCTACAAGTTCGGAGGAGCGTCGGTCCGCAATGCCGACGGGGTGCGCAACCTGCTGAAAATCATAGGCGACGAGCGCGACCTGTTCGTCATCGTCTCGGCCATGGGCAAGACGACCAATGCGTTGGAACGGGTTTTCGCCGGGGTGCAGCAGGCCGACCGGCAGGCCGTGGCGGCCGAAATCGCTGCGCTGCGCGACTGCCATGCGACCATCATCGAGGAGCTGTGGCACGGTCCCGTGCGGCTGGAGCGCGTCGAAGCGTTCTTCGCCGAGCTGGAGGAGGTGACGTCCCGCAGCGACTACAACCCCGAGGACGCCGAGTTGTGGTACGACCGCATCGTGGCGTTCGGCGAGCTGATTTCGACAACCATCATTTCGGAATACCTCGCCTATGCCGGGGTTCCGAACCGTTGGGTCGACATGCGCCGGGCGCTGGTCACCGAGCAGCGCCACAAGGACGCCGAGGTCGATCTGGCCGCTTCGGCGCCGCGCCTGCGGGCCGAGGTCGAGGGGCGCCCGGAACGGATATTCGTGGGGCAAGGCTTCATAGGCGGTGCGCCCGACGGCACGACGACGACCCTCGGGCGCGAGGGCTCCGACTACTCGGCGGCCGTGGCGGCCCATATCCTCGACGCCGAGTCGATGGCCGTGTGGAAAGATGTGGACGGCGTGCTGAACGCCGACCCCAAGATTTTCCCCGACGCCGTGCAGATTGCCGAACTCAACTACCTGGATACCATCGAGCTGGCTTACAGCGGGGCGCAGATTATCCACCCGCGGACCATCAAGCCCCTGCAAAACAAGAACATCCCGCTTTACGTCCGGCCGTTCGGCGACAAGCGCAAGCCCGGCACGGTCATCCGCGGCGTCTCGGCGCCCGTCGAGGTGCCGATTCTGATACTGAAAAAGGACCAGGTGCTGCTGACCATCCGTTCGCGTGACTTCTCGTTCGTGCTGGAGGAGAAGTTCGCGGCGATCTTCTCGCTCTTGGAGCGTTACCGCATCAAGGCCAACCTCGTCCACAATTCGGCCGTCAACCTGAGCCTTTGCGTCGACGATTCGTGGCATATCGACCAGGCGGTCGACGCCTTGCGCAAGGAGGGTTTCGACGTGCTGAAAATCGGCCGGATGGAGTTGCTGACCGTGCGCGGATATACCGACGGGCTGTGGCAGCGTTACGCCTGCGGGCCGCAGGTCTTCATCCGGCAGGCTACCCAGTCGACGGTGCGAATCGTGCGGAAAGCCGAAGCGAAATAAGAGCGGCCGCCGTTTCTATTCTAAGTTTTTCATTTTCGAGAGGATGGCCCAGAAACTGTCGTCGTGGATTTCGCCGCTGCGTTTCATGGCCACGATGGTGCGGGCTATGTAGCGTTGGATGTCGCGCTGGAGCCGTTTGTAGAGCGGGCAGCGCGTGTAGTTTTCGTTGTCCAAGAGCACGTCGCGTATCGAGCGCAGCGAGTTGGTGTAGTTCGAGAGTTCGTTGCGCAGGGCCACCCCCTGCTTCTTCGAGGAATTGATTTTGGCGATGGAGAGTTGCCGCAGCTTCTCGCACACGGAGTTCAGCAGCACCATCACCACGTTGTCCATCAGCGTGTGGCCGTGCATGAACAGGTAGGTCGTCTCGGGCGTCAGCCCCCGGGCGCAGAGCTGCTGCTCGAAAAGCTGCATCGGTTCCAGCATCTTCGGGTTGCGCTGCCGCAGCAGTTTTTCGCGTTTCTCCACGTTGCGGGCCAGCCATTCGAGCGTCCGCGCGCCGTTGTCGGCGATGTCCAGATAGCCCAGCCTCACCGACGACTTGAAGTCGGCCAGCGTGAAGATGTGTTCCGTGGCCGACTGCGCCGAGTAGGCGTACCACACGAACAGCGGGTAAATCGTCACCGAGTAGTCGCGCATGAAGGCCACGAAGTCGAAAATCCGCGTGTCGTTCTTGGTCGCCTTGACGCATACGTTGTGCAGCGAGGGGGCGTAGCACAGGTAGTTTTCGGTGGCGTAGGCGTAGGTGTGGAACATGCAGCGCGCCGCGTTGACCGCCCGCGACTGATCGGTGCGGTCGGCGAACAGGTAGTCGAAGTCCGAGTCGACGCACAGCAGCACGTCGTCGCCCGCTTCGGGGATCATGTTGAGCAGGACTTTCTTGCCTTTGGGCAGGTCCTCGCGGTTGGGCACCGAAATCTCGAACCGCAGGTAGGGGTTGCGGAAGTGGTCGAAGATGCCGCGCCAGAAAGCCACGTCCTCGTAGCCCTCGACGAATACGCGCACCAGCCGATGCGAGGGGTCGGCAGGCAGTGGCTGCGGCAGCGTCGCAGGATCGGGCGCCCGGCGGGCGAAGTTCTTTTTGCGCAGTTTGGTCATCGGCGGCAGCGTGCGGGAGCAGCTATTTTCCGTAAAGTTAAATATTTTCGTATTTTTGCGCAAAATATCGGCGCCTTTTCGGCGTTTGATTTTTACCTTTCACTTGAATCGAGATGGCCGACAACGATTGGAAAGCACGGCTCGGGATGGTCTATTCGACCGACCCCGGCTTCAAATACCAGACCGTCCGCGACGAGGAGCCCGCGACGCTTGCCCCGCAGGCGCAGGATTTGCGCGTGTGGCTCGACCGCAAGCAGCGGGGCGGCAAGGTCGTTACGCTCGTGCGGGGATTCGTCGGCCGCGACGCCGATTTGCAGGAGCTGGCGCGGATGCTCAAAACCAAATGCGGCGTAGGCGGCGCGGCCAAGGAGGGCGAAATCATCATCCAGGGCGACCATCGCGACCGCGTGGTCGAACTGCTCACCCGCAGCGGTTACCGCTGCAAGAAAGCCGGCAGCTGATTTTGAAAAGGCGGCTTCATCTTCTCTTCGCGCTCGCCCTGCTGGCTGGGTTGCAGAGCGTCCGGGCCCAATATTATACGTGGGGTTCCGACCCGGCCAACCTCCGGTGGTCCACCGTCCGCACGCCCGACGTGCGGATCATCTATCCCGACACGGTTTCCGACCTCGCGGCCCGCACGCTTTTCTACATCCGCACCGTCCGGCCCGACATCGGCTACGGGTTCCGCCACGGGCCCATGCGCATCCCGTTCGTCATGCACCCCGAGAATTTCCGCTCGAACGGGTTGGTCATGTTCCTGCCCAAGCGCGTCGAGTTCCTCACGGCGCCCGCCATCGAGGGTTATTCGATGCCGTGGTGCAAGCAGCTCGTGGCCCACGAGTACCGCCATGCCGTGCAGTACAACAACCTCAACCGCGGCTTCATCCGTGCGCTGAGTTATGTGCTCGGGCAGCAGGGGTCGACCATCGGTTTGCTGTGCATGCCCATCTGGGCCATGGAGGGCGACGCCGTCATGTCCGAGACCGCCATGTCGTCGTTCGGCCGCGGACTGCAGCCTTCGTTTTCGCTCGCCTACCGGGCGATGGACAACATCGGCCGCGACCGTCGCAACCTCGACCGCTGGTTCTGCGGTTCCTACCGCAGCCATGTGCCCGACCAGTACGAGCTGGGCTATCAGATTTGTTCCTATTCCTACGCCCGTTTCGGCGAGAACATCTGGGACAAGGTCGCGTGGTACAGCGCGCGCAACCCCTATGTCTTCTTCACCACCAGCGTGGCCTTGAAAAAGTATTACCGCACAAGCGTTTCGGACCTTTTCCGCGGCACGTTCAACGAGCTGCACGACTTTTGGGCCGCGTTTCCCAAGGTGGAGGACACCGCCGCGCCGCTGTGCGAACTGCCCGAAAAGAATTACACGACCTATCGTTGGCCGCAGGCGCTTCCCGGCGGGCGGGTGCTGGCGCTCAAGGAGGATTTCGACCGCCCGGCGCGTTTGGTCGAGCTCGACCCCTCGACGGGCCGGGAGCGGACGATTGCCCGCGTCGGCAGCGTTTCGACCCGTCCGGCGCTCGACGGCGGCCGCGTGTGGTGGACCGAGTACCGGCGCTCGAAGCTCTTCGAGCAGCGCGTCAATTCGCAGCTCTGCTACATGGACCTCGCCGAGGGGCGGCCCCGGAGCGTTGCGGGCGAGCGGCGGGCGCTCTATCCCGCTTCGGCAGGCGACGGGCTGGGCTGGGTGGAATACAACTACGACGGCAGCTATGCGGTCGTCGTGCGGCAGGCCGACGGCACGCGGCAGCGTTTCGCCGCTCCCGACCGGGCCGAAATCCACGGCCTTGCCTGGGACGACACGACGGTGGCGTGGTATGTCATCGTCACGGACGACAGCGGCATGTGGCTCGGGCGCATCGACAGCGAGGGGGTGCACCCGATTACCGAGGGGGCCTACATCACCCTCTCCAACCTGCGGGCCGGCGGCGGAAAGCTCTACTACGGTTCCATCGCTTCGGGCAAGGACGAAGTCCATTGCTACGACCTGCTGGCGCGGCGCGAGTATCGCGTGACGGCTTCGCAATACGGTTCGTTCGACCCGGCCCCGGCGGAAAACAAGGTCTTGGTCACGACTTACGACAGGCTCGGTTACCGGCCTGCCGTGCAGGCTCTTGCCGACAGCGCTTTGATTCCCGTCGTTCCGGCGCGGCTGCCCGTCGACCTGGTCAATCCGCCGCGCGAGCGCTGGCCCGTGGTGAACCTCGATACGGTGCGTTTCACGGCGGCCGATTCGCTCCGGCAGGCGGGCGAATTCCGCACCAAACGTTACCGCAAGGCGCCCAATCTGGTCAACGTCCATAGCTGGATGCCCGTGGCGTTCGACCCCTTCTCGGCGGTCGAGGAGCATGTCATCGACGCGAACATAGGCGTCACGCTCATGTCGCAGAACCTGCTCTCGAATACCGAGGCGTTCGCTTCCTACGGCTGGAACCGCCGCGAGGGATCGGTCTTCCGGCTCGGGGCGCGCTATTCGGGCCTGGGGGTGCGTTTCGCGCTCGATGCGGCCTACGGCGGCAATCAGGTCCTCTATTCGCCGTTTAAGATGACAGGACAGCCGAAATCCTTGTTGGAGGTGGATACGAACACCGGATTTCTCAAACTTCCGGAACGCTTTTCTCCCGACAAGTACTATTCTGTGGGGCTATCTGCTTCTCTGCCTCTCTATTTCCAATGCGGCTATCATACTCGGCAATTCACAGTTTCGGCTCATTGGAACTATTCCAACGGTATGGTTGCCAAACTTGACCGTATCGAGTGGAAGAACCATAATATTACTAATTTAGAGTATATCGGATTTTATGAGGGGCTGCATAAATTATCGTTCGGAGCGGCATTCTCGGACCAAGTACAACGAGCGCACCGCGATTTTGCACCCCGCTGGGGATATACGGTGAGTGCGAATTATAGTTTCAATCCCTCGGACCGTCATTTCAGCAATCTGGTTTCCACTTATGCCCAGGTTTATCTGCCCGGTTTCGCGCGCCACCATTCGGTTAAGGTCGCGGTCAACTATCAGACTTCGATAGGCGGTTATAAGTTCCCCTCGGGCTACGCGCCGCTGAGCTATCTTTCGACGCGGCTTATCCCCCGCGGATTCTCGTCGGGCGATATTCTGTCGAATAATTACTTGGCCGCATCGCTTGATTACCAGCTGCCCGTGTGGTATCCCGAGGGCGGTATCGGGGCGGTGCTCTATTTCAAGCGCATCCGGCTCAATATCGGCGGCGACTACGCCCGGTTCCGCGACTATCTGCCGGGGCCGCATGCCTCGGATGGTCGCATGGTCCCGCGCCGCATCTGGTCCGTGGGCGGCGACATCGTCTTCGACGTCAACGTCTTCCGGCAGCCCGCGTCGGCCACTTCGACCGTCAAGCTCTCGTTCTACCGTCCCTCCAGCGGCGGCCTTTGGTTCACCGCCGCCATGGGACTGCCTTTTTAATTTGGAGGAATTCACAATTCAAAATTCAGAATTGCCGTTATAGGAGAGATTCGATATGCCGTTCGGGCGTGTTTCGGGCAGAATCGGAACGTCTGCAACGTCCGGCCGATTTTTGGGTCGGAAGACGAAAAATTCCGAATTGTGAATTCTGAATTGTGAATTCTTGATTATCTTCGCACCAAATTCCGTTGTTATGGCACAGCGCAGGAAAAAGGGGGTCGACCCCAAGATTATAAGATGGATATGGGTCGTGGCGTTCGCTCCGTTCGCCTTGGTTTTCACCTTGCTGATTCTCACCGCCTGCGGTATCTTCGGGCGGATGCCGTCGTTCGAGGAGCTGGAGAACCCGCGCAGCAACCTCGCCACCGAAATCTATTCGGAGGACGGTAAAATCATCGGTTCGTTTTTCGTTCAGAACCGTTCCTACGTGCAGTATGCCGACCTCTTTCCGCTCGACCCCGCGCAGAACATCCGTCTCGACGGCCACGAGGTGCCGCCCATCGTCGCGGCGCTCATCGCCACCGAGGACGTCCGTTTCCGCAGCCATTCGGGCATCGACATCCCGTCGCTGGCCCGCGTGGCGGTGAAGACCGTGGGTATGCTCAACACCTCGCAGGGCGGCGGTTCGACCATCACCCAGCAGTTGGCCAAGAACCTCTTTCCGCGCGACACGGTGCGCAACCGCGGCAAGATCGTCCGCACGGCCAAGCTCGTTTCGTCCAAGTTCAAGGAGTGGATTACGGCCCTCAAGCTCGAATACAACTACACCAAGGAGGAGATCGCCGCCATGTATCTCAATACCGTCGAGTACGGTTCCAACGCGTTCGGCATCAAGTCGGCGGCCCACACCTTTTTCAACAAGGAGCCCCACGAGCTCAATGTGCAGGAGGCCGCTGTGCTCGTCGGCGTGGTCAACGCTCCGACGTTCTATTCGCCCGTGCGCAATCCCCAGCGGTCGCTCGCCCGCCGCAACCTCGTGCTTTCGCGCATGAAGGCCGCCGGTGCGCTCAGCCGCCGGCAGTACGATTCGATTGCCGCCCTGCCCATCGTGCTCAACTTCAAGCCCATTTCGCACAACGAGGGTACGGCCACTTATTTCCGCGAAATGCTGCGGTTGGTCATGACCGCCCAGCGGCCCCGCCGCAACCAGTTCTACAACGCCTGGGATTACGAGCAGGCTATCAAGGAGTACGACGAAAATCCGCTCTACGGCTGGTGCCACAAGAACCGCAAGGCCGACGGCACGCCCTACAACATCTACCGCGACGGGCTGAAAATCTACACCACCATCAACTCCACCATGCAGCGCTACGCCGAGCAGGCCGTGCAGAAGCAGTTGGCCGAGGTCATCCAGCCGCAGATGGACGACCAGTACCGGCGGACCAAGCAGCTCTTCTTCGAGACCACGCGTGCCGAGCGCGAGCAAATCATGGCCCGGGCCGTGCGTTATTCGGACCGTTACCGCGAGATGCGCCACGCCGGATTCAGCGAGCGCGACATCGAAGCGGCCTTCGACAAGCCCTGTTCGATGAAGGTCTTCACCTACAAGGGCGAGCGCGACACGCTCATGACCCCGCGCGATTCGATTCGTCACCACAAGCGTATCATGCGCGCCGCATTCCTCGCGCTCGACCCGCGCACGGGCTTCGTCAAGGCTTATGTCGGCGGCCCCAACTTCCGTTATTTCAAGTACGACATGGCCAAGCAGGGCAAGCGGCAGATAGGTTCGACCATCAAGCCTTTCATCTATACCTTCGCCATCGACCATCTGGGGCTCTCGCCCTGCACTCCCGTGCCCAACCTGCCCGTGACCATCGAGACGGCCAACGGTACGGCGTGGTCGCCCAAGGAAGCGGGCAAGGTGCCGCAGGAGGGCGAGCTGCACCCCTTGTCGTGGGGCCTGGCCCTCAGCCGCAACAATTATTCGGCGTGGATCATGAAGCAGGCCAAGGAGCCCGCTGCCGTGGCCGACTTCATCCACAACATGGGTATCCGCAGTTATATCGACCCTGTTCCGGCGTTGTGTCTCGGTACTTCCGAGTCCAACGTCTTCGAGGTGGTGAGCGCTTTCTCGACCTTTGCCAACCAGGGGGTCCATACCGACGCCATTTTCGTCACGCGTATCGAGGACAGGCAGGGCAATGTCATCGCTTCGTTCATCCCGCCGTCGCAGGACGCAGTGAGCGAGCGCACGGCCTACACGATGCTCTCCATGTTGCAGGGCGTTGTCAAGGGCGGTACGGCCGGGCGTCTGAAATGGCAGTTCGGGTTCGACGACGTCGAAATCGGCGGCAAGACGGGTACTTCCAACAAGAACCGCGACGCGTGGTTCGTCGGCGTCGCTCCGCGCCTTGTGGCCGGGGCATGGGTCGGCGGCGAGGACCAGGCCGTGCACCTGGTTGCGCGCGGCGAGGGTAGTGTCGTGGCGCTTCCTATCGTGGGCGAGTTCCTCAAGTCGGTCTACGACAACGGTACGTTAGGCGTGTCGCGCATCGACAAGTTCGTGCGTCCGGCTTCGATGCCGCGCTACGACTGCGGCTGGGTCAAGGAGGCCGAGGAAGAGCAGAAGCTGCGGGAGGCGCTCGAAGCGGAGGGCGAGGTTCTTTTCCCGCAGGAGCAGGAGCCTACCGAAGACGAGCTGTTCTTCGACTGAGCCTGTTCCCGCCACGGATTTTTCGCGCCGGAACGGTTCCGCTATGCAGAGCCGGGCGAAGAATCTGTCCGGGCCCGCTTTCCGGTGTAATCATAAATAACGTTATAGAAGATGAAAATCGCAATCGTAGGGGCCAGCGGCGCCGTTGGTCAGGAGTTTCTGAGGATTCTCGAAGAGCGTCCGCTGCCCGTCGACGAACTGGTGCTGTTCGGGTCGGAGCGCAGCGCGGGCCGCAAATACATGTTCCGCGGCAAGGAGCTTACGGTCAAATTGTTGCAGCATAACGACGATTTCCGCGGCATCGACTTCGCCCTCGTTTCGGCCGGGGCGTCGACTTCGCGCGAGTTCGCGGATATCATCACCAAGCACGGTGCGGTCATGATCGACAATTCGAGTGCTTTCCGCATGGACGCCGACGTGCCGCTGGTCGTGCCCGAGGTCAATCCCGGCGATGCCCGGCAGGCACCGCGGCGCATCATCGCCAACCCCAACTGCACCACTATCCAGATGGTAGTAGCTTTGCAGGCCATCGAGCGGCTGTCGCATATCCGGCGCGTGCATGTGTCTACCTACCAGTCGGCCAGCGGGGCGGGTGCCGCGGCCATGGCCGAGCTCGAAGCCCAGCATGCCGAGTTGGGGGCCGGGCAGGCGCCGACGGTCGAGAAATTCGCTTTTCAGCTCGCCTACAACGTCATTCCCCATATCGACGTCTTCACCGACAACGACTACACCAAGGAGGAGATGAAGATGTTCCACGAGACGCGCAAAATCATGCACTCCGACATCCGGGTTTCGGCTACCTGCGTGCGCGTGCCCGTCATGCGCGCCCATTCCGAAAGCGTGTGGGTCGAAACCGAACGGCCCCTCTCGCCCGAGGAGGCACGGGCCGCTTTCGCCGCCGCGCCCGGGGTGGTGCTCATGGACGAGCCCGCCGATAAGGTCTATCCCATGCCGTTGTTCGTCGCCGGGCAGGACCCTGTGTACGTGGGGCGTATCCGCAAGGACCTCGCGTGCGACAACGGGCTCGCGTTCTGGTGCGTCAGCGACCAGATTCGCAAGGGGGCCGCGCTCAACGCCGTGCAGATTCTGGAGACGCTGTTGTAGCAGTTGTCTTACGCTGATATTGAAAGGACCGGAATTTCCGGTCCTTTTTTGTTTGCGGTTGCGGGCCGGTTTTCGGAATCGGCGAAAAATTTTCCGGAAAAACGATTCGGGCACCCTATTTGTTGAGGTCGGGGAGAACCAATCTTTTATCGACATGAAAAAATATCGTTGCACCGTCTGCGAATACATTTACGACCCTGCGCTCGGCGACCCCGATAACGGCATCGCTCCCGGCACCCCGTTCGAGGAGCTGCCCGACGGGTGGATTTGCCCCGTCTGCGGAGAGCCCAAGGAGGTCTTCGAGCCGATCGACTGAATGCGGTCCGAAAGGCTCTCTTGCGTTGTTGAAACGTTTTAGCAAATCTTTCGCTTCATAGGATGATTCCGTTGATTTTACCCTTTTTAATATTCTCTTTTATGCAGAACGATACCGCCACGGCCGCCCGTTTCACGCCGCGGGAACTTCCCTACGCCTACGATGCGCTGGCTCCGCAGCTCTCCGAGGAGACGCTCCATTATCACCACGACAAGCATTATGTCGGTTATGTCAACAAGCTCAACGAGCTGGTCATCGACACGCCCTACGCCGGGCAGCCGCTCGAAGACATCATCATGACGGCCGACGGCGCCGTTTACAACAATGCCGCGCAGGCTTGGAACCACGAATTCTATTTCGACCAGCTTTCGCCCAAGCCGCAGAGCCAGCCGCAGGGTGCGTTGCTGGAGGCTATCGACCGTAGTTTCGGGTCGTTCGACCGGATGAAGACCCGGATGAACACGGCCGCCGCCGGGCTTTTCGGTTCGGGTTGGGTGTGGCTCGCCGCCAAGCCGTCGGGCGAATTGGTCGTCGTCAGCTCGCCCAATGCCGGGAATCCCATGCGCGAGGGGCTCAAGCCGCTGTTGTGCATCGACGTGTGGGAGCATGCCTATTATGTCGATTACCGCAACCGCCGCGCCGATGCCGTCACGGCGTTGTGGGACCGCATCGACTGGAAAACCGTCGGTGAGCGTTACGACCGCAAATAGCCGGGGCGATACCTCCCGTTGATAAGCCGCCTTTGAAAAAGGCGGCTTTTTGTTTCCGGCTGTTTCGGATTTTTTTTGAGGCGGCGTGCGCTCCAAGAACGTCTACGAGGTGCTTCCGCCGCTTTAGCCGCTGTCCTATCCTCTTTTCGGGCGCATGAATGCACTGCCCGGCAATTCCCGGCCTTTCGGAGTGCGTCATTCTCCGGTTTGGCACGGGATTTGTCTTTTGTAGGTCAACTGCGGGTCAGCAACCGCAGTGAGGTTTCTTCATTTATTTAAGTTTGGGTTAGTAGTTTTAGGAGGGCAACCTCCGGGGGCAGCAGGCAATCGTGAGATTCCCTGCTGTTTTTGTTTACAACGTTAATTCGAAAGAAATCACAGATTTTATTCGTGGTTCGTAATATTTTTATTATATTTGACGCGGAGGCTTGGAAATTTCCGTTCTGCATATTGTCCAACCTTAAAACCGAAAGCCTATGAAACAGCCGTACACAAAACAGAATCGCTCTGTTTTGCTGGTTGCGGCCTTGTTGTTCGGGACCCTCTCGTGCAGCAAAACGGAAGTGGCGGAGTTGCCGGTCGTCGGATCGGATCCTCAACAGCAGCGCATCGTACTTACTCCCACGCGCACCTATGAAGAAGCACTGACCCTCGCGCAGCAGAGCATCGCCATCGTCGACAAACCGGCGACCCGCGCTCTGCGTGCGCGTACAATCCGCAGCACCCGGGGCCAATGCGTCACCGTCCCTGCGACCCGTAACGGCGAATCGCAGGCCGACACGCTGATGTACGTCTTCAATTTCGATGATGACAACGGGTTTGCCGTCATCGCAGCCAACCGGGCTGTCGACCCGGTGCTGGCCGTAGCCGAAAACGGCAACTATACCTACGGCGAAAAAACGGGCGTGGATAATTTCGACTTTTACATGGATGCCATGGTCCTGGGATTGGGAGAGAGGGTCAAACCGCCGATTTTCGATACATTGATTACTATCCCGAGTTTCAAGACGGTCGAAGTCGACGAAGACAGACATTGCAACCCGCTTGTTCCCGTCAAATGGAAACAAGACGGCTTTTTCGGAGAATATGCAGACAATGGCTTAGCAGGTTGTACTGCTGTCGCCATGGGGCAGATTCTGGCATATTATCGGCATCCGAAGTCCATAACGACTACCTATCCCAACAACGGCTTCACGCAGCACTGTGGTGAAACCATCGTATTGGATTGGGAAAGAATGATTGCGTATCCTTTCGGTTATGAAATTTCAGCTCTGATGCGCGAAATAGGGCAGAAAGTCGGTATGAATTATAGCAAGATTAATGAGAGCGAAGCCTCTGCATCCAACGTTCCGGCAGGATTCAAGGCATTCGGATTCCAATGCGAAAAATATTCTGCTTTCAATATTGGCCAAAGCAGGTCCGAATTGGATAAGCATCATCCTATTTTCTTGGATGGCCGCAAGTCTATAAACACTAAAAAGGGACATTCCTGGGTCGCCGACGGATATATCTATACGCGAAAAGGTACCGAATACTACGAACTCAGAATCATCGACGACGGATTCAACAAGCCGTATCGGGATTACGTAAAGGTATCTTCCAATGTAGTAACCACCGACCTTGTACATTATAATTGGGGATGGGATGGTTTGTACAATGGTTATTTTGCTACAAACAGCTCGGTCGATGTCTGGGACGAAACATACATCAACCTGAAAATGCTCGTTCCCCGTCTTTACCGTTAAAATCAACGATTATGAAAAAGCTATCCATTTTTGCAGTATTATTCTGCACTATCTCGTTGTCGGCTTGCAACAATACGGACAATGAGTTCGAGAACCCGATTTTGTCGAAAGTCGAGGAGATACTGAACAATCGGACGTCCGAGCCCGATTTGGCCGCTTTTCTCGAAACGGCGCAAACCGGAGTTTGGCTCTACGACGATCTTTGTCTCCATTATACGAACGGCGAAACTTACGCTGGAGGGTGGCTCGGAGGAACTCCTATTGACTATATGATGCTCCTGCCAGGTGGAGAATGCCGTATTTTTCTGGATTTGATGTTCAATCCCTTGATTCCGATGCTTTACCAAAAAGTCGAGTGGAGCGTCAGCGAACAGCGGGCCAACACGCTCGAACTCTACAGCGAAGAAATCGAGCGGAGCGCTGAGACGACCCATTACGACCAGTATGACGCGAGAACTACGCTCGAATTGCTCTACTTCCAGGACGGCATATTCATCATGAAAGGCATGCAGCCGTTCGCCTATGGCGGCGGGATGACCTCGCAAGGCATTTATTGGGACTACTGCACCATCGTTGGCCATATCGCTACGGACAAGGAGACGGTCGAAAAATACCGGGCCTGCGAATCCTACGACGAGTATCGCGCGCAGCATCCCGATATGTTCCCCGATAGATAGCCGCAGCGCATCGACGGCCGCTCCTAACGAAGCGGCCGTTTTTTTGTCCGCAGCGGTAAAGCGTCCTTGCAGGTTCGCGGACGAAAAACGGGTCCGGTCCGCCAAAAATATTACCTTTATAGAAAATAGGCTGCGTCTCAACGGTATCGAATAAATTTGGTACTGCATTCGACTTGCGCTATCTTTGCAGAAGATAAATTTCGCCGCGGCAAAGCCCGAACGAGTTCGGCTGTGCCCTCGGCTCGATTATCTTTGTCGATGCAAAAAGCACGAACCGCCATGAAAACAGCGACCCTTACGTTCAATCCGATTCAAGAGAACACCTATGTAGTGTGGGACGAGACCCACGAAGCGGTCATCGTCGATGCGGGCAACAGCAACGACCGCGAAAACGCGGCGCTGGAGCACTTCATCGCCGAGCACGGACTGCGCCCGGTGATGGCCGTCAACACCCATGGCCATTTCGACCACACGCTGGGCGTCTGCCACCTCAAGGAGCGCTACGGCATTCCGTTCGCCCTGTCGGCCAAAGACGGTTTTCTGCTGGAACATGCGCAGACGAGCGTCTCGATTTTCGGTGTGAAAGTGGGCGCCATGCCGACTGTCGACATCGACCTGGACCGCACGCCCGAAATCCGTTTCGGTACGACCGTCTTGCAGGTAATTCCCACCCCGGGCCATACGCCGGGCCATGTGGCGCTTTACGAACCGCAGTCCGGGGTCGTCTTCACGGGCGACACTCTTTTCCGCGAGAGCATCGGGCGCACCGACCTGCCGGGCGGCGATTATTCGTGGATCATGCGTTCGATACTTGACAAGCTGCTCCCGCTGGGCGACGGCACCCGGGTGCTGCCCGGTCACGGCGAGGAAACGACCATCGGCCACGAAACGCTCTACAATCCTTTCGTGACCGAAGTGCTCAACAACGAAGTCGATTGCCGGCAATGACCCGTCTGCTGCATCGGATACTCTACCGCCTGCTTCCGCTCGAAGGTTATCTTCGGGCGGTCAGCCGGATGTTCTTCGTCTTCCAGCGGCTCGGAATCGGGCGTTTCGCTCCGGCTACGGAGTACGTCTACCACCTGCCGCAGTTGGTCCGCAAAGGCGATGTCTGCATGGACCTCGGCGCCAACCTCGGTTATTACACCCGCACGCTTTCGCGGCTGGCGGGTCCTGCGGGATGCGTCCACGCGGTCGAGCCCGTGGCCCCGGTCCGCAAGGTGCTGAGCCGCAACCTGCGCCGCTGCGGCAACGTGGAAATCTACCCGTTCGCCCTCGGCACGGAGAACAAACCCGTCCGCATGGGCAACGATTCGGCGCGCACGAGCGGTTACTTGGGTACCGGGCAGAATTTCGTGAACGACACGGGCGGCAAGACAGACGTGGAATTCACAGCCGAAATGCGGCGCGGCAGCGAGTTGTTCGCCCATTTGCCGCGGCTGGATTTCGTCAAGTGCGACATCGAGGGCTACGAACTCATCGTCATGCGCGAGATGCGGCCCCTGCTGGAGCGGTTCCGTCCCACCGTGCTGATTGAAACCGGAGGCGAAAACCGTCCTGCAATCATCGGGCTGTTCCGCGCGATGGGATACGACGGATTCACCCTCGACCGCGGCCGCGAGGTGCCCCTCGACCCCGACCGTGATAACGGGAAAGACATCGTTTTCAGACCACGGCCGTGAATCATTCACCTTTACCTTATCGAAAATGCGCATCGACATCCTTACCGTAGTACCCGAACTGCTCGTCTCGCCGCTCAACGAATCCATCTTGAAGCGCGCGCAGGAGAAAGGGCTGGTCGAAATCGTGGTCCACAACCTCCACGACTACGCCCACGACCGCCGCAAGACCACCGACGACTACCCGTTCGGCGGCGAGGCGGGGATGGTCATGAAGTGCGAACCCGTCTTCGAGCTGGTCGAGAAACTCCAGGGCGAACGCCCCTACGACGAAATCATCTACACCTCGCCCGACGGCGTTCCCTACAACCAGCACGAAGCCAACCGTTTGTCGACGCTCGGCAACATCATCATCCTCTGCGGTCATTACAAGGGTATCGACCACCGTATCCGCGAGCACCTCGTCACGCGCGAAATTTCGATAGGCGACTATGTGCTCACGGGGGGCGAGCTCGCCGCCTGCATCATCGCCGATTCGGTGGTGCGCATCATCCCCGGGGCCATCGGCGACGAGGCGTCGGCGCTGACCGATTCTTTCCAGGACAACCTGCTGGCTCCTCCGGTCTATACGCGCCCGGCCGAGTTCCGCGGGTGGCGGGTCCCCGACGTGCTGCTTTCGGGCAATTTCGCCGAAATCGCCAGGTGGCAGGACGAGCAGGCCTACGAACGGACATTGAAACTGCGGCCGGACCTTTTGGAAAATGAAAAATGAAGAATGAAAAATTAAAAATCGGGTCGGGTTCCCGAAAGAGTTCCTGCCGTGATTCCGGGCCGCAGCTGAAAAGTTCTGCCTGGAACGGCAACGCAATTTTTCATTTTTAATTCTTAATTTTTAATTAAGATGAAATATTATCTGATAGCAGGCGAGCCGTCGGGCGATCTGCATGGCGCCAACCTCATCGGAGGGCTTCGGAACGCCGACCCGGCGGCCGAATTCCGTTTTTGGGGCGGCGACCGCATGGCCGAGGCGGGCGGACGCGTGAACCTGCGGAAGCATTACCGCGAGACTTCGTTCTTCGGTATCGTGCAGGTGCTTCGTAATTTGCGGACCATCAAGCGGCAGATGCGCGAGTGTCAGGCCGATGTCGCGGCGTTCGCACCCGATGTGTTGATTCTCGTCGATTACCCCGGGTTCAATATGAAAATGGCCCGTTGGGCCAAGGAACACGGCATCCGCACTTTCTATTACATTGCCCCCAAGGTGTGGGCGTGGCGCGAGTGGCGGGTCAAGGCCATTCGCAGGTATGTCGACCGCCTGTTCATCATCTTCCCGTTCGAGTGCGAATATTTCCGCCGCAAGGGCATCGAGCCGATTTTCGAGGGCAATCCGCTGGTCGATGCGCTCGAAGCCCGGCGGGAGACGCTGCCCACGGCCGAAGAATTCCGCCGCAGGCATGGATTGGACGGGCGGCCCATCGTCGCGTTGGTGGCCGGAAGCCGCCGGGGCGAAATCCGCGACAACCTGCCGCTGATGGCCCGGCTTTCGGAGCGTTTTCCCGGGCATCAGTTCGTCGTGACGGCCGTGCCGTGGCTCGAACGTTCGCTCTACGAGCAATATATGGCCGGGAGCGGTCTCCGCTACGTCTGCGACGAGACCTACGAGACACTCCACGTTGCCGAAGCGGCCGTCGTGACTTCGGGTACGGCGACCCTCGAAACGGCCTTGCTGGGGATTCCCGAAGTGGTGGTCTACCGCACGCTGTGGTTCCAGGTCAAGTTGCAGCCCTACGTACTCAAGGTTCCGTGGGTGTCGCTCGTCAACCTCAATCTCGGGCGCGAGGCCGTTACCGAAATCATTCAGTCGGACCTCTCCGTCGACCGGGCCGAACGCGAGCTGCGGGCCATCGTGGCCGGCGGGGCGAAGCGCGGGCGGATGCTCGCCGACTTCGACGAGCTGCGGGCCGTCATCGGCGGTCCCGGCGCCAGCGAGCGTTTCGCCCGCCGGATGGTGGAGGAGTTGAAACGTTGAACCCGCTTTGTCTGTAACCCCACCGGGCATGAATAGTTCTTTGCTTGCATCCATCGTCCTGCTGGTCTGCGCAGGCATCGCCTGCATCCGTCCGCAGTGGCTTTCGACAATCCGCCATTATTCCGATGCGGAGCGCCGGAACATCGAGTTGAAGCGGGTGCGGCGGACGGTCGGCGGTGGGTTGCTCCTGCTGGCTTTATTGACAGGCGCCGGAGGTTGGGTGTTTGTGGTCGCGGGTGTTCCGGAAACCGCACGCAGTGTTCTGCAAATCCTTGTGCTCTTTGTCGGAGTTATCGCCATTGTTGCACGTGTAGAAAAGTTCAACCATAACAGATAGCCAATGAAAATCATCTGCATAGGTCGCAATTATCGGGCGCATGCCGAGGAGCTGCACCGGGACATGGGGCTGGCGGCGGATGCGGCCGAACCGATTTGGTTTCTGAAGCCCGACACGGCGCTGCTGCGCAACAACGACCCGTTCTACATCCCGGCGTTCTCGCACGAGGTGCATTACGAGTGCGAGTTGGTGGTGCGCATCGACCGCGTCGGCCGTTCGATTGCCGAGAAGTTCGCCCACCGTTATTACCGCGAGGTGGGGCTCGGCATCGACTTCACGGCCCGCGACCTCCAGCGCGAAGCCATCGCCAAAGGGTTGCCCTGGGAGCCGGCCAAGGCGTTCGACCGTTCGGCGGCGCTCTCGCCCGAGTTTCTGCCGTTGGCAGAGTTGGGCGGCGACGTGCAGAACCTGCGGTTCGAGCTCTCCGTCAACGGCGAAGTGCGCCAGCAGGGTTTTACGGGCGACATGCTTTTCAGCGTCGACCGTATCGTCGCGGCGGTTTCGGAGTATACCACCCTGCGCATGGGCGACCTCATCTACACCGGAACTCCCGCAGGCGTGGGGCCCGTCGTTCCCGGCGATTGCCTGCGCGCCACGCTCGAAGGCCGCGAATTGTTGAATTTCGACATCAAATAGAACGAACATAATTCACGCTGAAAAACAAGAATTCTGCAAGGCTTCCGGCCTTGCCGCCCGGGGCCGGCTCGCGCAAAGCGCGACCCCCGCAGCCGGCCCGGGCGAACATCTTTCACCTTTAACTTTTCACTTTATATAATGTTGCTTCCCGAAAAACTCCGCCCTTACCGCCTGCTGCTGGCTTCGCAGTCGCCGCGCCGCCGCGAGCTGATGAACGGCTGCGGCCTGCCTTACGCGCCCGCTCCCCCATACGAGTGCGAGGAGGTCTATCCCGATAAGCTCGCCGCCGAGGAGGTTCCGGCCTACCTTTCGCAGCTCAAAAGCGATGCTTTTCCCCGGCCCCTCGCGCCCGATGAAATCCTCATGACCGCCGACACCGTGGTCATCCTCGACGGCCGCGTGTTGGGCAAGCCCCGCGACCGCGACGATGCTTTCGCCATGCTGCGCCGCCTTTCGGGCCACAGCCATACGGTCGTCTCGGGCGTGACACTGCGCACCGCCGCCCGGCGCCGTACTTTCTCCGCCCGCACGGAGGTGTGGTTCCGCATCCTCTCCGACGAAGAGATCGTTTTTTACATAGACAGCTACCGTCCCTACGACAAGGCCGGTTCCTACGGTATCCAGGAGTGGATCGGCTACGCCGCCATCGAGCGCATCGACGGTTCGTTCTTCAACGTCATGGGGCTGCCGATTCAGCGCGTCTATACCGAACTCGAAAAATTCATCGACCAACATTGAAACCATGAAACGTATTCTGCTGACCCTTTTTTCGCTCCTGCTGCTCGCGCCCGCCACGGCCGACGAGGGGATGTGGCTTCCGAGCCTGATTTCGCACCGCATCGGCGACATGCGCGCCAAAGGATTCCGCCTTACGGCCGACGACATCTATTCGGTCAACAAGGCTTCGATGAAAGACGCCGTGGTGCTTTTCGACGGCGGCTGTACGGGCGAGCTGGTTTCCGCCGAGGGGCTTCTGCTGACCAACCACCACTGCGGTTACGACGCCATCCAGAGCCATTCGACGCTCGAACACGATTATCTGACCCGCGGTTTCTGGGCCCGCTCGCGCGACGAGGAGCTGCCCAACAAAAACCTTAACGTCCGCTTCCTCGTCCGCATGGAGGAGGTGACCGACCGCATGGCCGCAGGCGAGACGGCCGACGAAATCGTCCGCAAGGCCGAAGCCGAGGGCAAAGGCTACAAGGCCGCTGTCGAGCAGATGTACTACGGCAACCAGCAGTTTCTCTTCCTCTACGAGCAGTTCGACGACGTGCGGCTGGTCGCCGCGCCGCCCTCGTCCATCGGCAAGTTCGGCGGCGACACCGACAACTGGATATGGCCCCGCCATACGGGCGATTTCTCGGTGTTCCGCGTCTACGCCGGGCCCGACAACAAGCCTGCCGCCTATTCGCCGGACAATGTGCCTTATCGTCCGCGCCGCCATTTCACGGTCTCCACGCGCGGGGTCGGCGAGGGCGACTTCACGATGATTTACGGTTTTCCCGGCAACACGCAGCAGTATATCCTCTCGGACGTGGTGAAGTACATCGCCGAAACTTCCGACCCGATGAAGATTGCCATCCGCACGGGGCGGCTCGATATTATCGCCGAGGCCCAGGAGAGCGACCCGGCCCTGCGCATCTACTACGCGGCCAAGCACGCCACGATTGCCAACGCATGGAAAAAGTGGCAGGGCGAGGTGCTGGGCATCAACCGGCTGGGCACCTATGACAAGAAGCTGCGGACCGAAGCACGGTTCGTCGAAGCCACGGGCGACGCCGAAGTGCTGGAGGAGCTGCGCAAGGAATTCGCCCGGGCGCTGCCTTATTATTATACGCGCGAGCTGCTGGCCGAGACGCTGCTGACCCTCGCTTACGGTTATGCCGAGGAGGAGAAGGCCGACCCGCTTTTCGCCAAGCGCGAGCCGACCGAACGGGCGCTCTACCGCCAGGCGTTCGGGGAGTATGCCGCCCGCAACAATCTTTTGCCCGCGATTCCCGAAATCGAAGCCGGGATAGGGCAGTACGGTTCTCCGGAGGCCTATGCCGACCATATTTTCGGGTTGGCCGTGAACGACCCCGCGAACGGCGAAATCGCGGCGCTGAAAACCGCCGTCGGAAAGCTCCATGCCGAAATCGTCGGCCGGCTCGGTACCCGGTCGCTGCGCAACTTCAACAGCGCACGCATGAACGAGCTCTATGCGCGTTATGTCGTGGGGCTGCGCCGCTGGGCCGCCGCCGAGAAGCGCGAGGGCGCCATGTTCCCCGATGCCAACCTCACCCTGCGTGTGGCCTACGGTACGGTGGCGGGCTACGAATATGCCGACGGCGAGTACCACAAGCCGCTGACCACCCTCGACGGCATCATCGCCAAGGACAATCCGGCGATTTACGACTACGACATTCCGCAGTCGCTGCGCGACCTCCATGCCTCGAAAGCCTACGGCCGCTGGGGCGTCGAAATCGGCGGCCGCCGCACGGTGCCGGTCTGCTTTCTGGCGACCAACCACACCACGGGCGGTAATTCGGGTTCGCCGATTCTCAACGCCCGCGGCGAATTGGTGGGCATCAACTTCGACCGCACGTGGCGTTCGACGATGAGCGACATCGAGTTCGACCCCGCTATCTGCCGCAACATTGCCGTCGACATCCGCTACGTGCTGATGGTCATCGACCGCATCGGCGGCGCAGGGTGCCTGCTCGACGAAATGACCCTCCGTTAAGCTGTCGTCCCGCAGCCGGGCCGGCGGAGTGTTCGTCGGCCCGGCGGGCGGGGCTTTCGGATAAAAATTCGTCGCGCGTATCGAAAAATTTGGCGGTTTGAAAATTATGTCCTATATTTGTGCTCCCGAATCGCAAGTTTCGGTATGTGTCGCCCAGGTGGTGAAATTGGTAGACACGCTACTTTGAGGGGGTAGTGAACGTTTAGTTCGTGCAAGTTCGAGTCTTGTCCTGGGCACTGGAAACCGCGTCAAACGATTGTTTGACGCGGTTTTGTTTTGCGGTTCCGCCGGACTGCGCGCTGAAGACGCGTCGCAGGCGGCAGCCTCGAAATACTTTTCGACTTTCGGCTTTTATTGCTATTTTTGTGTCGGCAAATCGAATCTTATGGCAAGAAAGAAAGCGAATTACCCTTTGATCGAAGGGTTGGAGATAACGACCCTGGCGGCCGAAGGCAAGGCGATGGGCCGCTGGAACGAGCAGGTGGTCTTCGTTCCGATGACCGTGCCGGGCGATGTGGTCGACGTGCAGATTCGCGTCAAGCGCCGTCGCTTCATGGAGGGTTATGCGGTCCGTTACGTGAAGAAGTCGCCCTTGCGGGCCGAGCCGTTCTGCGAGCATTTCGGTACCTGCGGCGGCTGCAAGTGGCAGAATCTGCCTTACGAGGAGCAGCTGCGGTTCAAGCGCGGGCAGGTGCGCGACCAGCTGACACGCATCGGCAAGGTCGAACTGCCCGAAATCGCGCCTTGCCTGGGTTCGGAGCATACGCAGTTCTACCGCAACAAGCTGGAATTCACCTTTGCCGACCGCCGTTGGCTCACCCGCGAGGAGGTGGCGGCCGGGGGCGACATCGCCGCGGAGCCTGCCGCCGGGTTCCATATCCCGGGCATGTTCGACAAGGTGCTGGACATTCGCAGGTGCTGGCTTCAGCCCGAGCCCTCGAACGCCCTGCGCGACGAGGTAAAACGTTTTAGCATCGAGCACGGCTACACGTTCCACAACGCGCGGACGCACGAGGGGCTGATGCGCAACATGGTGGTGCGGACCGCATCGACGGGCGAGGTGATGGTCATCGTGGTCTTCGGGGCCGACGACCGGCCGAAAATCGAGGCGCTGCTGGACCACCTGGCGGCGAAGTTCCCGCAAATCACATCGCTGTGCTATGTCGTCAATACGAAATTCAACGATTCGACGGGCGATCTCGACGCGGTGTGCTACCGCGGCAAGGACCATATCGTCGAAGAGATGGAGGGGCTGCGGTTCAAGGTGGGTGCTAAATCGTTTTATCAGACCAATTCGGCGCAGGCCTACGAGCTTTACAAGGTGGCGCGGGAGTTTGCCGACTTGAAATCCGACGACGTTCTTTACGACCTCTATACGGGCACGGGCACTATCGCCAACTTTTGCGCCCGCCATTGCCGCCGGGTGGTGGGCATCGAGTATGTGCCCGAAGCCATCGAGGATGCGAAGCTCAATTCCGAGCTCAACGGCATCGGCAATACGGCGTTCTATGCGGGCGACATGAAAGCGGTGCTCGACGATGCGTTCGTCGAAGCCAACGGTCGGCCCGACGTGGTGATTCTCGACCCGCCGCGCGCCGGGGTCGACGAGCCTGTCGTCGACGTCATTCTGCGGGCCGCGCCCGAACGCATCGTCTACGTGAGCTGCAACCCCGCTACGCAGGCCCGCGACCTGGCTCTGCTGGACGCCGACTACCGGGTCGTGGCCGTGCAGCCCGTCGACATGTTCCCCCACACGCACCACGTCGAGAACGTGGTGAAACTCGTGAGACGATAGAAAATGAAGCGAATCGTCTTTTTCGCACTGTCGCTGCTGCCGGTTCTTGCGGCGGCGCAACCCAAAGTCCGCATTGACCGCAGCCCGACGCTTGGTGTGTCGTACATGCTTGAGAACAAAACGCGTCCGGGCATGGTGACTGTGCTGGTGAAGCTCCGCGACCTGCGGAATACGTATGCCCCGTCGGAAAACCGCTACCTTTCCACGCAGTCGGGCGATATCTATCGGTTCGAGGTGGCCAATAACATGACCCGTTTTCTGTCGCTCCGGCCCATCGACAAATCGAAGCCGGTTGGATACGGTGCGGGCGTCTACGCCGTCTACGAGGGGTACATCTCCTCCGAGGTCGATACGGCGTTCGTCTACCGGATGCCCTGCACGACCATGCACCCGGTGAGGGTCCGCCGCCTGACCGGCAGCGAGAAGATGCCCCGGACCGGAAATGTGCGCTATGCGTTCCGTTGCGAAGCGGGCGACACGGTCTATGCGGCCCGTCGCGGCATAGTCATCCGGCTCACGAAACCTCGTGAACGCGACATCGACCTCTCTACGCTGAAATCGACCTCCGAGCGCACGCGTCTGACGGTCGAGCATTCCGACGGTTCGATGGTGTGTTACAGCGGTTTCGCCGAGTGGCTGGAGCCGTTCGTCAGCGAGGGCGACGAGGTGTTGCCGGGTCAGCCGCTGGGTCTGGTCGGCGGATTGACGGAGGAGAGCGACGGCCGCTACTACGTGCTTCAGTTCTTGTGCTATCGTTGGATGTTCACCGACGAAAATGCGTCGATCGAACGGTTCCCGAAAGTTGCCGGTGAGAGCATCGTTCCGCGCTTCGCCACGACCGAGGGTGCCATAATCATTCCGGACAAAGGCGAATACAGGGCCGTGATGAATGACGAACTGCTGACGCGCGAAATGACCAAACGCGAGGTGAAGAAACTGAAAGGCAATAAAAAGTAGCGCCCCGGCGTTATATTTGCAAACAGAACGCTTGTCCAACAAAACAGAAGATTATGAAACGCATCGTTTTACTGGCGGCCGCCGTGGCCGCATTCGCACTGCCTGTCTCTGCGCAGGTGCAGGAAGCCTTTCCGAGCTACATTCAGGTGAACGGACGTGCCGAAAAGGAAATCGTGCCCGACGAATTCTACCTTTCGGTGGTCATCGACGAACGCGATTCCAAAGGCAAGATTTCGGTCGAGAGCCAGCAGCGCGACATGATTGCCGCGCTGAAAAAGCAGGGCGTGAACATCGAGAAGCAGCTCAAGGTTGCCAACCTGTCGAGCGAATTCTTCAAGAAGAACACTTCGGTGGCGACGGCCAAGTATCAGCTGCAGCTGGGTTCGGCGGCCGAGGTGGCCAAGGTATGGCAGGCACTCGACAAGCTGGGCATCTCCAACGTTTCGATACTGAAGGTGTCGCACTCCCGGATCGACTCGCTCAAGGAAGCGGTGCGCGTCGAAGCTATCCGCAACGCACAGCAGAGCGCCCGCACGCTGGCCGAAGCCATCGGTCAGAAGGTGGGCAAGTGCTTCTACATCTGGGACTCGAACAACGACATCATGCCCTCGTACTACAACAATGCGCTGACCATGCGCAGCATGAAGGCGATGGATGCCGCCGGGGCCGAGGGGGCTGCCGACGAAGAGCCGCTCGACTTCAAGACCATCAAGCTCCAGTACAGCGTGCAGACCAAGTTCGTGCTGGAATAGCGCGCGGCATGTGTTTCCGACAACCGAAGAGGATGGCCCCGCCGTCCTCTTTGTTGTCTGCGGCGGTGGAATTCGCCGCGCGGTTTGCGTTTTTCCGAAATTTAACCTAATTTTGTTTTCTTACGTTTCGATTATGAAAAAGGAACATCGTTTCAGCTACGAGCATTACGATTCGCCCGCGGCGCTTCCGGAGTCCGACCGGGCGTTGGTGGCAGAAGCCGAACGCGCCACGGCGAGGGCCTATGCTCCCTACTCGAAATTCCGCGTCGGAGCCGCGGCCCGGCTGCGCAGCGGCCGGATTCTGAGCGGCAGCAACATCGAGAGCGAGGTCTTCCCCGCGGGGCTGTGCGCCGAGCGCTCGCTGCTGTTCTATGCGCAGGCCAACTTTGCCGACGACCCCATCGAGACGCTGGCCATCGCTTCGGACCCCTCCGAACGCGAGTGCTACCCCTGCGGGCAGTGCCGCCAGGTGATGGTCGACGTCGAACGCCGCCAGGGCTGCCCCATGCGGGTCATCATGAGCGGCAGCGGCACGGCCAGCGCAGTCGAAACGGCGGCTCAGCTGCTGCCCTTCACCTTTATCTTGTAGCCCCATGTTCTCGCCCGACGATATTCTTTATGAAGACAACCACCTGCTGATAGTCAACAAGCACTGCGGCGATTTGGTGCAGCCCGACCCCTCGGGCGAGAGTGCGCTGGAGGACCGGATAAAACGCTTCATCAAGGAGCGCGACGGCAAGCCCGGCGAGGTGTTTCTCGGCGTGGTGCACCGCATCGACCGCCCGGTGAGCGGCGCGGTGCTTTTCGCCAAGACCTCCAAGGCGCTGGTGCGGCTCAACGAAATGATTCGCGAGGGGCGCATCCGCAAGGTCTATTGGGCGCTGACCGAGAACCGGCCCGAAGCCGAGAGCGGCGAACTGCGCCACTATATTCTCCGCGACGGCAGGACCAACCGCTCCAAGGCGTTCGACGCTCCGCGGCCCGAAGCCAAGGAGGCCCGGCTGAAATACCGGATGGCCGGCGCCGGAACCCGCTACACGCTTTTGGAGGTGGAACTGCTGACCGGGCGGCATCATCAGATACGCGCCCAGCTCTCGAAAATCGGCTGCCCGATTCGCGGCGACCTGAAATACGGCGCCAAGCGTTCACTGCCCGGCGGGGGGATTTCGCTCCATTCGCGGCAGGTGGCGTTCGACCACCCGGTGCGGCACGAGCAGGTGGAGGTGACGGCTCCTGTGCCGGCGGGCGACAATTTGTGGGCTTGTTTCGAGAATTCGTAGCCGAATGCGTCTGCTTGTTCAACGTGTGCGGAGCGCCGCGGTCGACATCGGCGGCGAGCGCTGCTCCGAAATCGGGGCGGGGCTGCTGGTGCTGGTCGGCGTGGGCGGGGACGACACGCAGGAGGACATCGAATATCTGGCCGGAAAACTCGTGCGGCTGCGGATTTTCGACGACGAAGCGGGCATCATGAATCTCGACGTGAAGCAGGCAGGGGGCGGAGTGCTGGCCGTGAGCCAGTTCACGCTGATGGCCTCGACGCGCAAGGGCAACCGGCCCTCCTACATCAAGGCAGCGCCCGAAGCGGTCTCCCGGCCGCTTTACGAAGCGTTCGTGCGGCGGGTGGAAGAACTGCTCGGACAGGCGGTGCCTACGGGGCGTTTCGGGGCCGACATGCAGGTGTCGCTCGTGAACGACGGCCCGGTGACGATATGGATGGACTCGAAGAACAAGGATTGAAAACTACGGCCCGGAACCGGATTCCGCCGCGGCCGACAAAATAAAATAACCGGACTAACGTTTCCTCCTCATGAGAAGATTTTTCGCGTTTGTTTATTGTTTTTCTGCGCTGGCGTTCGCGGCCTGCGACAACAACAAGGGCGATTCGCCCGAGCAGTGGTTCCGCCAGCCCGAAGTGACGGTCGACGGACTGACCGCCGAGGTGACCTGCCTGACGCTTTTCGGCAAGGGCGTGCTTGCGTCGAACCCCTGCGGATTTGTCTGCCAACCCGTTTCGAGCGCTTCGACGGCTCCGGCGATTACGGTCACCGACCCCCGTATCGAGGACAGCATGCTCAAATGTACGCTGACTTCGCTGGCCCCCGAGACGGTCTACATGGTTTATCCGTTCGTCGATATGAACGGCGAGCGCATGGCCGGAAAGCCCGCCGTGTTCCAGACCTGGGAGGCTCCCGAAGAGCCCGACCCGGACAACCCGGGGCCGGACGAGCCTAAGCCCGATCCCGATCCCGATCCGGACCAGCCTACCCCCCCCCAGGACCCCGGTGCGACCCGTCACTCGGGCTGGGCCGAACTGCTGGGCGAGAAAGAGAATGCGGACTATTATTATGCCTACTACATGTGCGCCAATGCGCCGACGGTCCGCAACTATACGGTATGCTTCAGTAAAGAGCTGTGCGGTCCGATATGGGTGGCGTACCCGATGCACAAGTACTACACGAACGGAGATGTGGGCCGTAATGAAAAATGGCAGTACGGGCCGATTATCCCGACGAGCGTGCAGCCCAGTCTGAAATCGGCGTACAAGCCCATCAACAGCTATTCCCGCGGCCACATGCTGGCCTCCAACGACCGTCAGTCGAGCGTGGCCATCAACGAGCAGACCTACTATTTCACCAACATGTCGCCGCAGATTCAGAACGGCTTCAACGGCGGTATCTGGAAAGACCTTGAACTGAATTGCCACAAGATGATATGCTCCGATACGCTCTATATGGTGACGGGCGCTCATTTTGCCAATCGCAATACGACCTGCGAGGACAACAGCAAACCCGCCAAAAAAGTAACCGTGCCGACGAACTTCTACAAGGTGCTGATCCGTTCCAAGGCGGGCAATACGGGCAAACCCCTGTGGGAGCTTTCGGCCGATGAAATAGAATGCGCCGGATACTGGTTCGACCACAAGTCCTATTCGGGCGTGACGCCGTCGCAGTTCATCAAGTCGGTGGAGTGGATCGAACAGCAGACCGGACAGACGTTCTTCCCGAACGTGCCGCAGGCGCCCAAAGGCAAGCTCAATACGTCGTTCTGGAAGATATAGATGATTTATCCTTGGGGCGATTCGCGGCGGTATAACTCCTATGCCGGGTATTTCCGCCGGGTATTCGGCGGCCGGGTGCAGAAGCTCTCGGCAGATGCCGGATTCACCTGCCCCAACCGTGACGGCACGATAGCCGAGGGAGGGTGTACGTTCTGCAACAACGGAGCGTTCACCCCCTCTTATTGCATCCCCTCGAAAGGCATCCGCCGGCAAATCGAGGAGGGCATCGAATTCCATAGGCGGCGTTATCGCGGTGCGTCGCGCTACTTGGTTTATTTCCAGTCGTTTTCCAACACCTATGCGCCGCTCGAACGGCTGCGGACGCTCTATGCCGAAGCGCTGGCGCATCCGGAGGTGGCGGGCATTGTCGTGGGGACGCGTCCCGACTGCATCGACGAGGAGAAGCTCGATTACTTCGCCGGGCTGGCCCGGACGCACTACGTAGCCATCGAATACGGCATCGAATCGACCTGCGACGAGACGCTGCGCGCCGTGAACCGCGGCCACGACTTCGCCACGGCCTGCCGTGCCGTGCGGATGACTGCCGAACGGGGGCTGCATGTCGGCGCCCATTTCATTTTGGGCCTGCCGGGCGAGAGCGACGAAATGCTCGTTGCGCAGACTTCCCTTATCAACGCCCTGCCGCTGACGACGGTCAAATTCCACCAGCTGCAGATTTTCCGCGACACGCCGATGGCGGCGCAGTACGACGCCGACCCCGGGCGGTTCCGCTTCTGGACGCTCGACGAATACATCGCTCTTTTCACCGAAATCCTGCGCCGCCTGCGCCCCTCGCTGGTGGTCGAGCGTTTCGCCTCCGAAGCGCCGCCGCGTTACCACTACGGGCCGAATTGGGGCTTGGTGCGCAACGAACAATTGTGGGCGATGCTCGAAAAACGGCTGGAAGAGACAGACGCCTGGCAAGGGGAACTTTTTGCTGCTAAAACGTTTTAGCAACGAGTGCTGCCATATGCTGCCGAGGGCCGGATATTGGCCGGGAAAGAAAAGAATCTACCGTAGCGATTTTTTATTATCTTTGCAACAAGCTAATATTTCGCCATTATGGACGGTTTCTCGACCAATCGGTTCTTCGCAGGCATCAAGGAGTATTTCCTGATGACCGTGGGCATGTTCCTCTACGCGTTCGGCTGGATAGGCTGCATCCTGCCTGCCGACGGCATGGGCGGCGGCGCGGCGGGTTTGTCGCTGGTGCTGTGCATGTTCGTCGAACACCTTTTCGGGTGGCAGGTGAGCATCGGCACGATGGTTTTCATGATCAATGCGCTGCTGCTGCTCGTGGCGGGATTCATCGTGGGGTGGAAGTTCGGCGTCAAGACCGTCTTCTCGATCATCATGATTTCCGTGGCGATGAACTTCTGGGAGAGCGTACTGCCGCCCGAAGGCCTCTTCTCGGGCCTGGAGAACATCCTCCAGGTTATCCTGGGCGGTATTCTGGCCGGTTCGGGCGTGGCCATCTGCTTCATGCAGGGCGGTTCGACGGGTGGTGTGGACATCGTGGCGATGATTATCAACAAATACCGCACGGTGCGCTACGGCAACATCGTCATGTGCTCGGACTTCATCATCATCGGCTCGTCGCTGCTGGTCGGCAAGACCCTCACGACGGTGGTCTACGGCTATATTCTCACGGCGGTCTTCGGCTATACGGTCGACATGATCATGTCGGGGAACCAGCAGTCGAACCAGATTTTCATCATGAGCCGCAAGTACGACGAAATCACCAAGGCCATTCTGGAAGTCGCCCACCGCGGTGTGACGCTGCTCGACGGCATGGGCGGCTATACGCGCGAGGAGATGAAGGTTGTGGTCGTCGTGTGCCGCAAGCGCGAGACGTCCGACGTGCTGAAGGTCGTCAAATCGGTCGACCCGACGGCTTTCATGTCGATAGGTTCCGTGGCGGGCGTCTACGGCCAGGGTTTCCAGTCCCTGCCCAAGATGTAGATGGAGCGCTTCGCCGATGTCGTGCTGCCGCTGGCGCAGCCGGCCTATACCTTTGCCGTCCCGGAGGGGATGGAGCTGGCGGCGGGCTGTGCTGTGGAGGTGCAGTTCGGCCCCCGCAAATTCCATACGGGAATCGTGTGGCGCGTGCATGAGCGCAGGCCCGATTTCAAACGTATCAAACCCGTGCAGCGTCCGCTGTACGACCGACCCCTGCTCACCGCGGCGCAGATGAAGCTGTGGGAGTGGGTCGCTTCCTATTACATGTGTTCGCTGGGCGAGGTGATGCGCGCGGCGCTGCCGTCGCTGATGAAGCCCTCGGCCGACAGCCGCGAGCGTTTCGCCGACGAGGAATTCCGCCCCCGCACGGAGTGCTATCTGTCGCTGGCGCCGGAACTTCGGGACGAAGAACGGCTCCACGAGGTGTTCGAGAAGCTGGAGCGCCGGGCGCCGAAGCAATACGAAGCGCTGCTTGAACTGGTCTCGGCCGGCGACGGCGGCGGACTGCCCGAGGGCGAGGTGCCGCGGCGGCTGTTGCAGGCCGACCGGGCTGTGCTGCATGCGCTGGAGCGCAAGGGCTTTGTCCGGGCTGCCGAACACGAACGCACCGCCGAGCGCGGCGAAGCCGTTTTCCGGCTGCCGCAGTTGACGCCCCACCAGCAGGCGGCGCTCGACGAACTGCGGCGCCAGTTTGCCGACGGCAAGGCGACGGCTCTGCTGCATGGGGTCACTTCGTCGGGCAAGACCGAAATCTACATCCATCTGATTGCCGAAGTGCTGGCGCGGGGCGGCGACGTGCTGCTGCTGGTGCCTGAAATCGCGCTGACGGCCCAGCTGATCGAACGCATGGAACGCATCTTCGGCAGCCGGGTGACCCCCTACCATTCGCGGCTGACGGACCGCCAACGCTCGGAAACCTACCTGCGGCTCAACCGCTCCGAGGGGGGCGAATTCGTGGTGGGGGTGCGGTCGTCGATATTCCTGCCGCTGGCGCGCCTGCAACTCATTATTGTCGACGAGGAACACGACGCCAGCTACAAGCAGGCCGAACCTGCGCCCCGCTACCATGCGCGCGACTGCGCTGTGATGATGGCGCGGATTTTCGGGGGCCGGACCCTGCTGGGGAGCGCCACCCCCTCGCTCGAAACGTGGCTCCACGCCTCGGGCGGGAAGTACGGCCGGGCGACGCTGAGCGAACGCTACGGCGATGCCCGGATGCCCGAAATCATCGTGTCGGACACGCTGCGGGCGGCGCGGCGCGGCGAACGGCACGCTCATTTCAACAAACTGCTGCTGGACAAAATCGGCGAGACGCTCGGCCGGGGCGAACAGGTCATGCTGTTTCAGAACCGCCGCGGTTTTTCGCCCTATGTGGAATGCACGGAGTGCGGCTGGACGGCCCGCTGTCCCGACTGCAACGTGACACTGACCTATCACAAGGCGGGCGGCAGGCTGGTCTGCCACTACTGCGGCCACAGCGAACCCGTGCCTGCCAAATGCCCGTCGTGCAAGGTCACCGATGTGGTGCCGATGGGATTCGGCACCGAGAAAATCGAAGAGGAGATAGCCCGCATCTTCCCCGAGGCGCGGGTGGCGCGGCTCGACCGCGATACGGTGACTTCCGAAAGGGCGTTCAGCGCCATTGTGGCGGCGTTCGCGCGCCGCGAAACCGACATCCTGGTAGGCACGCAGATGATAACCAAGGGGTTCGACTTCGAGGGGGTCGCGCTGGTGGGGATTCTCAACGCCGACAACATGCTTAACAATCCCGATTTCCGGGCCGGGGAACGGGCCTTCCAACTGATGATGCAGGTGGCGGGCCGGGCAGGCCGCCGGGCGCAGGGGGGCGAGGTGGTCATCCAGACCGCCGAACCGGGCCATCCGGTCGTCCGGCAGGTGGTCGAGGGCGATTTCGGGGCGATGGCCCGGATGCAGCTGGCCGACCGCGAAGCCTTTTTCTATCCGCCCTACGCCCGGCTGACGACCCTCACGCTGCGTCACCGCGATTTGCAGCTGCTGCGGCGCGGAGCCGTCCATCTGGCTGCCGGGCTGCGCCGACGCTTCGGCCGCCGACTATTGGGCCCGATGGCCCCGCCTGTCGACCGCATCCGCGGCGAATACCTGCTGGGGCTGCTGCTCAAAATCGAAAGCGGCGCATCGTCGGCCCGCGCCCGCGAACTGCTGGGCGCCGAATTGCAGGCTTTCGCGCAACACCCCGAATTCCGCCATATTGCCGTCATCCCCAATGTCGACCCTCAGTGAGCTGCTGCGCGATGCGGCCGCGCTTGTGCTTCCTCCGGTCTGCCCGGTCTGCGGCACGCGGCTGATGCCGGGCGAACGGGGGCTCTGCACGCTGTGCCGCCTGACGGCGCCGCTGACGGGCTACTGCGGCGAAGCCGACAATCCGGTGCTGCGCAAATTCTGGGGGCTGGTGCCCGTCGTGCGGGCGTCGGCTTTTCTGTATTACGTCCGGGACAGCGGGTGGCGGCGGATGATTCACGGATTCAAATACCGCGGAGCGTGGCTCGCGGCCCGGACCATGGGCGAGTGGTACGGCGAATGCTTGGCCGAAAGCGGGCTGTACGGCGGTGTGGATGCGGTGGTTCCGCTGCCGCTTCATCCCGTCAAGCGGATTTGGCGCGGATACAACCAGTCGGAATACCTTGCCGAGGGAATCGCCGCGGCGTTGGGGGTGGCGGTCGACCGCCGCAGCGTGCGCCGCAGCCGCTATACGGCATCGCAGGCGCTCAAACCGCACCGCGAACGGGCCGGAAACGTGGAGGGAGCCTTTGCGGTGCGGCATCCCGAACGGCTGGCGGGCAGGCATATCCTGCTGGTCGACGACGTGATGACAACGGGCAGCACCTTGGCCTCCTGCGCCCAAGCTATCGTGCAGGCGGTTCCCGACTGCCGCATCAGTATCGCCGTCCTTGCTGTTTCTCGCCGCGAGTTGGGGCTGAAAGAGTGACCTCTCCTCCCGCAAAATGAAAAACCGGCCTTGCAAAGGGCCGGTTTTTTGTTGTGTCGAGCGGGGCGCTAAGCCGGGCGGATGCGTCCGCGGAAGGTGCAGAGGTGGTTCTGCCCCCGGGCGTGTCCCATCCGGACGGCGCATTGGTCGCTGCCCGCATAGAGCGTGATGTACATTTCGTAAATTGCTTTTAGGTTCTTTTTATTCGCAATTTTCAATTGAAATATTCGGTCTCCCTTTTCAGTAACTGAATTTGCTTCAACCTGTACGTCATAAGATGCTCGTAAATCGCTCAATCGTCGAAACGGTTCGTTTCGGAAAAGTACTGATGATAAATTGAGCAATCCTTGATTGCCTTCTACGGAGAAATAACTGCTGGTTACGTCTGTGCGTTGACCGTTAGGAGCGTACACTTCGTCGATGTCAATGACATAATAACCTGCATCGAGGGCTGCGATTGCCACAATGGAGGAGGACTGCCGAGCAGAAGAGTTTTTTTGTGTCGCGCAGCCCGTAAGCAGCGCAGTGGCCGTCATTGCGGCAAGCAGGGTTCGGATGGATTTCTTCATGGCGGTGAGGTTTGCTGTCAAGATACAAAAAAACAGCGACACGGCCGCATCGTTCCATTTTTTTTGCGCTGTTTTTTGATATGTCCGCCCGAATCGCTACTTTTGAAGGCTGAAAGAAACCCTACGAAATGGCTAAGGATTTTATCCCTTCCCGGCGCAACGGCGAAGCCTACGAAGCGCTGACCGACACGCTCGGCAGCGTATCCCCGCAGGCGGTCGAACTGGAGGAAGCGGTACTGGGCGCGCTGATGCTCGAAAAGGACAGCATCATCGCGGTGCAGGAATTCGTGACCCCCGAATCGTTCTACACCGAGGAACACCGGCTCATATACAAGGCGATCGAAGAACTGTCGATGGAACTGAAGCCCATCGACCTCTACACCGTGACCGAACGGCTCAAGGTGAAGAAAGAGCTGAAGAAAGTCGGCGGGGCGTCGTATCTGGCCCAGCTGACGCAGAAAGTCGGGTCGGCGGCCAACGTGGAGTTCCACGCCAAAATCATTGCCCAGAAGTACGTGCAGCGCGAGCTGATACGCTCGGCGACCGAAATCCAGAAACGCTCCTACGACGAATCGACCGACGTGACGGAGCTGATCGGGTTTGCCGAGGGCGAAATCTTCAAGGTTTCGGAGGGGCATGTCAAGCGTTCGGTGCAGTCGTCCAAGGATATTCTGGCCCGGGCGCTGATGCAGATCGAGGAGGCCTCGAAGAACACCAGCGCTTTCAACGGCGTGCCGTCGGGCTTCATGGCCATCGACCGGGTGACGCTGGGCTGGCAGCTCTCGGACCTGATTATCATCGCGGCCCGTCCGTCGATGGGTAAAACGGCGTTCGTGCTTTCGATGGCCCGCAACATGGCCGTCGACCACGAAGCGGGCGTGGCGTTCTTCTCGCTCGAAATGTCGTCGGTGCAGCTGATGATGCGTCTTATCATCGCCGAGACGGGGCTGAGCGGCAATGACGTCAAGTCGGGCCGCCTGTCGCCCGAGCAGTGGCGCCACCTCGAATCGGCCACCAAGCCGCTGGGCGCCGCGCCTTTGTTCATCGACGACACCCCGGCCCTTTCGGTCTTCGAGTTCCGCTCCAAGGCCCGGCGGCTCAAGATTCACAACGACATCAAAATCATCATCATCGACTACCTCCAGCTCATGACGGGCAACCAGGACTCCAAGGGCAACCGCGAGCAGGAGGTGGCGTTCATTTCGCGCACGCTCAAGGCCATCGCCAAGGAACTGAACGTGCCGATTATCGCCCTGTCGCAGTTGAGCCGCGCCACCGAGATGCGCGGCGGCTCGAAGCGTCCGCAGCTCTCGGACCTGCGCGAATCGGGCGCCATCGAGCAGGACGCCGACATCGTGGCGTTCATCCACCGCCCGGAGTACTACGGCATCAACCAGGACGAGAACGGCATGCCGACGGCCGGAATGGCGGAAATCATCATCGCCAAGCACCGTAACGGCGCCGTGTGCGATGTCAATCTGCGCTTCCTCAAGGAGCAGGCGCGGTTCGCCGACCTGGACGATTCGATGCTGCCCCCCTCGCAGGCCTATGAAAGCCAGCAGGCTTACGATGATTATGCCAGCGGCTCGAACGGCGGTCCGGCACCGGGCGGCATGGGCGGTCTGGGAGCCGCTGCGGGCGGCGGCGAATTCGACATAACGCCTCCGTCGCTGGGCGATGAGGCTCCGTTTTAATCCGCACTACGCACCGTGTTCGTCAAGACATTCGCAGGGGCAGTCGTCGGTATCGACGCCGTGACGGTGACCGTCGAGGTCAACATCGCGGGCGGCGGGCTGGGGCTCTACTTGGTGGGGCTTCCCGACAACGCCGTGAAAGAGAGCGAGCAGCGCATCCGAGCGGCGTTCGAGAACTCCGGCGAACACATGTCGGGCAAGAAAGTGGTGGTCAACCTGGCCCCGGCCGACCTGCGCAAGGAGGGCGCCGCGTTCGACCTGCCGATTGCCGTGGGGATTCTGGCGGCCATGGGGCGGATAGAGACCGGTGCGCTGGCCGATACGCTGTTTGCGGGCGAACTGTCGCTCGACGGCTCGGTCAAACCCGTGCGGGGCATCCTGCCCGTAGCCATCCAGGCTCGGCACGACGGTGTGAAACGGCTGGTAGTACCCGCGGCCAATGCGGCCGAAGCGGCGGTCGTCGAGGGCGTCGAAGTGTTCGGGGCGGGCAGCCTGAAAGAGGTGGCCGCCTTTCTCAATGGCGAAGCGGAGATTGCTCCGGCTGTGGCGGCTGCGGACAAAACAGCGGTTGCGGAAGCGGGCCGCTACGACGAGGATTTCGCCGACGTCAAGGGGCAGGCCCATGTCAAGCGCGCGTTGGAAATCGCCGCCGCCGGGGGCCACAACGTACTGATGATCGGTTCGCCGGGTTCGGGCAAGACGATGCTGGCGCGCCGGATGCCTACGATTCTGCCGCCGCTTTCGTCCGAGGAGGCGCTGGAGACGACCAAAATCCACTCCGTGGCCGGACTGGCCGGCAGCGAGGGGCTGCTGTCGCGGCGTCCGTTCCGCTCGCCGCACCACACTGTGTCGCAGGTGGCGCTTATCGGCGGCGGGCAGTCGCCCCACCCGGGCGAAGTGTCGCTGGCCCACAACGGAGTGCTGTTTTTGGACGAACTGCCCGAGTTCGGCCGCAGTGCGCTGGAAGTGCTGCGCCAACCGCTGGAGGAGAAACGGATTACGGTGGCCCGGGCGCGCTACCGGGTGCTCTACCCGGCCAACTTCACGCTGGTCGCTGCCATGAACCCGTGTCCGTGCGGCTACTACAACCACCCCTCGAAAGAGTGCAGCTGCTCTTCGGGCGCGGTGCAGCGATACATGGGGCGGGTGTCGGGCCCGCTGATGGACCGCATCGACATGCACGTCGAGGTGACGCCCGTCGAAGCGTCCGAACTGGCCGACGCCGCGCCGGGCGAACCGAGCGCCGCCATTCGCGAACGGGTGTGCCGGGCGCGGGAGGTGCAGCGCGAACGCTTCCGCGATTGTGCGGGGGTGCATACCAACGCCATGATGAACGCGGCGATGCTGCGCGAATACTGCCGGCTGGACACCGCGTCGTCGGCGCTGCTGGAACAGGCCATGCAACGGCTGTCGCTCTCGGCCCGGGCCTACGACCGGATTCTGAAAGTGGCGCGCACGATTGCCGACCTGGCGGGACGCGAACGGATCGATGCGGCCGACGTGGCCGAAGCGATCAACTACCGTTCGCTCGACCGCGAGAGCTGGGGACGATGAAAATTAAGAATTGAAAATTATCCGGTTCGCCGTTCGGGGCGGCGACGAAGCGGGCGGAAGATTCCTCGCTTCGCTCGGAACGACAGAACAGGCGGATCGAAATTGACCGATACGATGAAGACGAAGAAACATATCATTCTTTCGGGCGGCGGCACGGGCGGCCATATCTATCCGGCCGTGGCGGTTGCCGAAGCCTTGCAGCGCCGTTTGGGCGACGGTGTGGAACTGCTGTTCGTGGGCGCCGAGGGCAAGATGGAGATGGAAAAGGTCCCTGCCCTGGGCTATCGCATCGTGGGGCTGCCCATCGCCGGATTGCAGCGGCGTCTGGAATGGCGCAACCTGCTGGTGCCGCTGAAGGTGTGGCGCAGCATCCGGCTGGCCCGCAAGACCATCCGTGAATTCGGCGCCGATGCCGTTGTGGGCTTCGGGGGCTATGCCAGCGCTCCGGTGCTGTGGGCGGCCCAGCGCATGGGAGTGCCGACCCTGATTCAAGAGCAGAATTCCTATGCCGGGGTGACCAACAAGATTCTTGCGAAAGGCACCCGGCGCATCTGCACGGCCTACGAGGGGATGGAACGGTTTTTCCCGGCCGGCAAAATCCGGCTCACGGGCAACCCGCTGCGGGGACGCTTCTCCAAGGAGGGGGCCGACCGGGCCGAAGCGCTGCGGCACTACGGCTTCACGCCCGACAAGCAAGTGGTGCTGGTGGTCGGGGGATCGCTCGGCACCCGGTCGCTCAACGAAATGATGAAACACTGGATTTGCTCGCTCGGTGGAGCTGAAGCTCCCGTGCAGGTCATCTGGCAGACGGGCAAATATTACGAACGCGAAATGCGCGAATTCCTGGCGGCCCATCCGACGCCGGGCATCTGGCAGGGGGCGTTCATCGAGCGGATGGACCGCGCCTATGCGGCGGCCGACCTGGTGGTGTCGCGCAGCGGCGCGGGGACGGTGTCGGAGCTGTGCCTGGTGGCCAAGCCTGTGCTGTTCGTACCCTCGCCCAACGTGGCGGAGGACCACCAGACCAAGAACGCCCGGGCGCTGGAACAGCACGGGGCGGCGGCTATCGTGACCGATGCCGCATGCCGCACCGATGCGATGCCGCGGGCGCTGGAACTGCTTGCCGACGGGCAGGCGCTGCGCCGCATGAGCGAAAACCTCGAAAAGCTGGCCCGACCGCGGGCCGCCGAAGAAATCGTGGACGAAATCATTCAATTGCTGGCATAGTATGGAGTTCTCGAAAGTCTATTTCCTGGGAATCGGGGGCATCGGCATGAGCGCCCTGGCGCGCTACTTCCTCCACGAGGGCAAGCGGGTGGCGGGCTACGACCGCACGCCGTCGCGGCTGACCGCCGAGCTGGAGGCCGAAGGGGCCGAAGTGCATTACGACGACGATGTGCAGGCCATTCCGGCGGCGTTTCTCGACCCGCGCGACACGATGGTGGTCTATACGCCTGCTGTGCCGCAGGACCACAGCGAATACCGCTATTTCTGCGAGAACAGATTCACGGTCGAGAAGCGCTCGCAGATGCTGGGTCATCTGGCCGAGGGCAAGTACGTGATGGCCGTGGCGGGCACGCACGGCAAGACGACCACGTCGACGCTCGTGGCGTGGCTCAACCGGGCGCTGACGGGCGGCGGTTCGGCTTTCTTGGGCGGCATATCGAAGAACTTCGGCGGCAACCTGGTGCTGGGCGACGGACCCCGGCTGGCGGTCGAAGCCGACGAATTCGACCGTTCGTTCCTGCGGCTTTTCCCCGATGTGGCGGTGGTCACCTCGGCCGATGCCGACCATCTGGACATCTACGGTACGCACGAAGCGGTGAAGGAGGCTTTTTCGCAGTTCGTGCGGCAAATCCGCCCGGGCGGCTTCCTCGTTATCAAGCAGGGAGTCGACATCGTGCTTGACAATCCGGCAATCCGGGTCTACCGCTATGCCTACGATACGCCGTGCGACTTCTATGCCCGCAACGTGCGGCTACAGGAGGGCGGGCACTATCTGTTCGACCTTGTGACGCCGGGCGGGGCGGTCGAAGACTGCACGCTGGGGATTCCCGGGTGGGTCAACATCGAGAATGCCGTGGCGGCCGTGGCGGCCGTATGGTGCGCCGCGCAGGCCGAGGGAGCGGCGTTCGATGCTGAGCGGCTCCGGGCGGCGCTGGCGTCGTTCTCGGGCGTCAAGCGGCGTTTCGAGTTCTACGTGAACACGCCCAGGCAAGTCTACATGGACGACTACGCCCACCATCCGCGCGAACTGGCCGCGACGCTCACGTCGGTGCGCAAGATGTTCCCCGGGCGGCGCATCACGGCGCTGTTCCAACCCCACCTCTACACCCGCACGCGGGACTTCTACGCCGGATTCGCCGAAGCGCTTTCGCATGCCGACGAGGCGGTGGTGCTGCCGATTTACCCGGCCCGCGAGGAACCGATTCCGGGCGTGACCTCCGAAATCATCGCCGAGCGGGTGACCGTTCCCTGCCGCATCGTCGGGCGCGAACAACTGGCCGACGAAGTGGCCGCCATGGATACCGACGTTGTGGTGAGCTTCGGCGCAGGCAACATCGACGCCTGCTGCGAAGCCATCGCCGAAAAACTCCGTCCGAAAAGCTGATACCGAATGCCTATGAACCGTTCGCTGCGATACGTTTTGCTGGCGCTGCTGTGGAGCGCGGTGGCGGGCTACCTGTGCTTTGCGGGAGCTGTGGCCGTGCGCGGCCGTGCGAAACGGACGGTCTCGCGGGTCGAAATCGAAGTGGTCGACAGCACCTCGCGGGGCTGTCTGGTCTCGACGATGCGCGCGCGCGAATGGATAGGCCGCAGCGGAATTCCCACGATCGGCACGGCAGTTGATGCGGTGGACCTGCGGGGCATCGAACGGCTGATAGCCCGCAACGGTTTTGTGAAGGAAGCGATTGCATCGGTGGACTATTCGGGCACGCTGCGTGTTTCGATCAGCCAGCGCGAACCGCTGCTGCGGCTGCTGACCGACGGGACGAACAGCTATGTGACGGCCGACGGCTACGTGTTCGCGGCGCCCAAGGCCTCGTCGCTCTATGTTCCGGTTGTCACGGGCGACTACCGCCTGCCGTTCCCCAAGGACTATGTGGGCAGCGTGCACGCCTACATGCAGGCCGAACTGGCCAAGTCGGAAGCGCGGATTGCCGCCCTCGAAAAAGAAAAATACCCCTTTTTCCGGCAGGAAATCGAAATCGAACGCCGCATGAAGGAGGTGCGCCGCCGCCGAATCCGGCAGGGCTTTTTCGAGCGGGCGACCGACTTCGAGCGCCGGGTCGCCGAACTCAGGGAGGAGAAGACCGTCCTGCGCCGCAAGTTCCGCTACGAAGCCGCCCAGGTGCAGGAACGCATCGACCGGCTGGGCCGCCGGCAGGAGGAGGAGCGCGAACGGCAAAAAAAATTGGTCGAAAACTACGAAGATTTCGCGAAACTCCTTACCTTTGTGGAAAGTGTCCGCAGCGATGCGTTCTGGAGGTCGGAAATCGTGCAGATAATTGCCCGCACGACCCCCGGCGGAGCCTTGGAGGTCGATCTGGTGCCGCGCAGCGGCCGCCATGTCGTCCGTTTCGGGCGTCTGGAGCAGGCCGACCGCAAGTTCGGCAAGCTGATGCGCTTCTACGAAGGGGGCCTTTCGCGCATCGGATGGGACCGCTACCGGACCATAGACATCAGATATAACGAGCAGGTGGTTTGCAGGAAATAAAAGATTCAGCCGTGGAAACAAAAAACTATACCGTTGCGGTCGATTTGGGTTCGTCGTCCGTCGTGGTCGCCGTCGGGGAGACGCGCGACGACGGCCGGATGCACGTCGCGGCCGTGGTCTCGAAGCCCGTGGAGGGGGTCAACGCCGGGCGGATCGACAACATCGAGCTGGTGAGCCGGGCCATCCGGGAAGCCGTTTCGGAGGTCGAAGCCCAACTGGGCATCCGCATCACGGAGGCTTACGCCGGCATTTCGGGCGATTTCGTGCGGTGCGCGCGCCATACGGACCATGTCTATGTCTTCGATCCCGAAACGGGGGTCAGCCAGCGCGATGTCGACGCGCTGTTCGACCGCATGCGCAATGTGCAGGCGCCCGACGACGAGACCATCATGGAGCGTATCCCGCAGAACTACATGGTCGACGACAGCCAGGAGGTGAAGAACCCCGTCGGGTCGTTCGGCAAGAAACTCTCGTCGACGTTCAATTTCATCCTGTGCCACAAAACCCCCATCCAGCGGCTCGATATGGCGCTGAAGCGGCTCAGTATCAAGATGCTGGGTGTATTCTCCGACGCGCTGGCCACTCCTGAGGCGGTGCTGCTGCCCGAAGAAAAGGAGGAGGGTGTCGCCGTAGTCGATTTGGGGGCAGGGGTCACCGACGTCACGGTCTACTATCGCAACGTAGTGCGCTATACGGTCTCCATCCCGATGGGCGCTTCGGCCATCAACCGCGACATCCGCACGATGGGGGTTCCCGAAAAACATGTCGAAAGCCTCAAGCGCCGCTATGGTTCGGCGGTCGCCGAGCTGGCGCCCGAGGACAAGCTCATACGTGTCAACGGCCGCACGGCCCGCGAAGCCAAAGATATTTTGCTGCGCAACCTCGCAACGGTCATCGAAGCGCGCGCGACCGACATCGCAGAGTTCGTGCAACAGGAAATCAAGGATTCGGGCTACGCGTCGAAACTCGCCTACGGCATCGTGCTTACGGGCGGTTCGGCCCAACTGAAAGACCTCGACGAGCTGTTCCGCCGCGTGACCGAAACGGACGTGCGTGTGGCGGTGCCCGATGTGGGCATTGCCGAAGAATCGGGCGAGTTAGCGGCCAATCCGGCTTATGCGACGGCGGTCGGCATTCTGCTCAAGGGTGCGGCACAAGGTGCCTGCGCCGTGGTCGAGTTCGTGGCTCCGGCCGCGTCCGCTCCCGCTGCGTCGGCACCGGCGGCCCAGCCTGCGGCGCCTGCGCGTCCGGCTCCGGCCCAACCTCGTCCGGCCGCTTCGGAGCCCCGTCGCGGTTTCGTACCGCCCGCCGCTCAGCCTGCGGCACAACCCGCTCCCCAACCTGCTCCTGCGCCCCGGCCCGCACAGCCCCGGGCGGCTCAGCCGCGCCCTGTGCAGCCCCAGCCCGAAGCTCCGGCACCGACGGCTCAGCCTGTCGCCCGCATTCCGGCCCGGCAGCCCGCGCCCCAGCAGGAACCCCCGAGAATCGAACCCCGCCAACCGCTGGCCGCGCAGCCGGAACCCGAGGAGGAACGCCCCGTGGTGATAGATTCGCGGCGCAAACGCGACTGGAGCTCCATATTCCAGAAAGCGTTCGACAAGGTGAACCAAAGTTTCACGGCCGCCGAAGACGAGGAAATCTGACGCCGGGGGAGCGCTCACGAATTACGCAACAGAGAATCGAACAGCGATTGCATAATCTGCCTTTCAACGACTTATGACAGACGAATTGATGTCGGAAATCAGAGCGCCGCGCGGCACGCGGTCGATTATCACGGTGGTGGGAATCGGCGGTGCGGGCGGCAATGCCGTCAACCACATGTGGAGTCTCGGCATCCGCGGCGTGTCGTTCATGGTCTGCAACACGGACCAGCAGGCGCTCGACAAGAGCCCGGTGGAGACCAAAATCCGTCTCGGCGCCGAAGGGCTCGGGGCGGGCAACGACCCCGAGAACGGACGCCGTGCCGCCGTGGAGACCCTGCCCGAAATCCGGCAGCACTTCGAGGAAGCGGGCACGCGGATGCTCTTCATCACGGCCGGAATGGGCGGCGGCACGGGTACGGGCGCTTCGCCCGTCATCGCCAAGCTGGCCCGCGAAATGGGGCTGCTGACCGTGGCTATCGTCACTTCGCCGCTGGCCGTCGAGGGCAAAATCCGCTATGAGCAGGCGTTCCGCGGTATTGAGGAATTGCGGCAGAACGTCGATTCGCTGCTGATTATCAACAACGAGAACATTCTCGAAATCTACGGGCGTCTGTCGCTCAAGCAGGCGTTCGGCAAGGCCGACGACATATTGGCGTCGGCCGCCAAGGGCATTGCCGAAATCATCACCGTGGAGAGCGACCTGGTCAACGTCGACTTCGCCGATGTCTCCAAGGTCATGCGCAATTCGGGCCGCGCCCACATGGCCGTTGCGACGGCCGAGGGCAACGGACGCGCCGAATCGGTGGCCGAAGCGTCGCTGCGCTCGCCGCTGCTGGACCACAACCTTATTTCCGGGGCCAAGAATATCTTGCTCAACATTTCCGTGTCGAACGCCGACGAACTGATGTACGAGGAAGTCACGCGCATCCTCGAATACATCCAGGCCCATGCCAGCGTGCAGGACGAGAACGGTGTGGTCCACGACGCCAATATTATCTGGGGCACGAGCGAAAAGCCGCAGCTGGGCAACGCCATTGAGCTGGTGGTAGTCGCCACCGGATTCCGGAGCGAGGAGGTGCCCGAGGCGATGAAGCAGATCATTCCGCCTGCGCGGACCGTTCAGCCTGTCGGAGCTGCGGAGCCGGGGGCTCCGGTGCTGGAGCCTATCAAACCGCTGGCTCCGGCCAAGCCGGCACAGCCGCGGCCCGGCGAACAGGTGGTGCTGGGCGCCAAGTCGACCCGCTACAGCAATATCGACGCGCTGCTTTCCAAACCCGCCTACCAGTCGCGCAACTCGAAGTTCGTGGAGCGCGTTTCCGGCGGCCGCAAAGAGGTGCTGCGCGACAAGACGGCCGAGAACCAGGCGCCCAAGGAGGAGCCGGACAGCGGTTCGCTTTTCGACTAACTAACACGCTCTCGGTTTGGAAGAGACCCCCTGGATTCATTTCAACGGTTTTTCGGCCCATATCGCTGTGCTCTGTGCGGTGACGCTGGTGCTGCTGTGCATTTCGGCCTTGGTGTCGGGTGCCGAAACCTCGTTTTTCTCGCTCTCGCACAACGACGTGCAGCGGCTCAAGCAGCGTTCGAGCGCTTCGGCCGCCGCTGTGCTGAGACTGTTGGGCGATGTCGACATGTTGCTGGCAACGATTCTGGTAGCCAACAACCTGGTCAATATCTGCATTACGATTCTTACGGCAAGCATCGTCGATGCGGCCTTCACGTTCTCCCACCTGGAGTTCCTTTTCAAGACCGTCGTCGTTACGTTCCTGCTGCTGCTTTTCGGCGAGGTGCTGCCCAAGGTGCTGGCGCAGACCACGCCCATGCGCTTTGCGCAGTTCGTCGCCCAGCCGCTTATCGTCCTGCGGTGGGTGCTCTATCCGCTGTCGTTCATCCTTGTGCGGACCAGCAGCCGCATCAGCGAAAAGGCGGCCCACAAGAGCGAAATTTCGCTCGACGAGCTGGCCGATGCCGTCGACATGACGCAGGCTTCCAACCCCGAAGAACATGTCATGCTGTCGGGAATCGTCAACTTCGTCAATACCGAAGTGCAGGAAATCATGAAGCCGCGCGTCGACATCACGGCGCTGGAGCTCACCGACGACTACGAAAAGGTCAAGCGCACCATTATTGCGTCGGGCTTTTCGCGTATTCCCGTCTTCGAGGAGGACATCGACAACATTCGCGGCACGCTCTACGTCAAGGACCTGCTGCCCTATATCAACCACGGCAACGAATTCGGGTGGCAGCAGCTCATACGCAAGCCCTATTTCGTGCCCGAGCACAAGAAAATCAACGACCTGCTGGGCGATTTCCAGACCAACAAGGTCCACATGGCCATCGTCGTCGACGAATACGGTTCGACGCTCGGCCTGGTGTCGCTGGAAGACATCATCGAAGAGATCGTCGGCGAGATTTCCGACGAGAGCGACAACGACGAGAGCTTCTACACGCGGCTCAATGCCAAGAGCTACCTGTTCGACGGCAAGACCCATATCGGCGATTTCGAGCGCATTCTCTCGCTCGACGAGGAGACTTTCTCCGACGTGCGGGGCGACGCTGAGACGCTGGCGGGGCTGATGCTCGAACTCAAGCGCGACTTCCCGCGCAAGGGCGATGTCTTCACTTCGCACGACATCCGTTTCACGGTCAAGGAGATGGATGCCCACCGCATTGACAAAATCCGCGTGGATCTGAAATAGTTGCGCGTGTTGAAAAATAGTTTCCGTCTTGCCGCGTCGGACGAAAACCGGGCTTGAACCCAATGGGTGACAATGTTCTGTGCGGTCGGTCGGAGTGCGGCCCTATTTATAATTCTTAATTTTTCATTTTTCATTCGGTCGATGTTCCGCCTCTTTGTCGAACGGCCCATGTCCGCTTCCGATGCCGCCCCATGGGCGACGCCGGACGAACTTGCGTCGGCGGCGGCTTTTCCGCCAGCACGGCAGGCGGAGTGGCTTTCGTGGCGGGCAATCGTGCGGCGGGAAGTGTGCCGCGAATTCGGGTGCCGTCCGGCTGAAATCGCAATCGCTTACAACGAGACGGGGGCTCCCGTCGTCGAGGGGGCGGCGGTGCATGCGGCGGTTTCGCATTGCCGGGGAAGCGTCGCCGTGGGGCTGTCCGACGCTCCGTGTGCGGTGGACATCGAATCGCTGGACCGGAATTTCGGCCGCATCGCATCCCGCTATATGACCCCCGCGGAGCAGGCGCTCTCTGACGACCCGCGGTGGCCTGCCGTGGTGTGGAGCGCCAAGGAGACCCTTTATAAATATGCCGGGCGCAAAGAGCTCGATTTGCTCTGCGACCTGCGTGTGGAGCAGGCCGATTTCTCGGCTGGCAGGCTTGTCGGCCGGATTCGCGGCGGCGAAGTGCTGTTATTGGGCTTTCTGTTCTTCGCGGGCCGCGTCATCGTCTTTTTGTCGTAGTCATGGAAAGCCCTCCGCCCCGTTTGCCTGCAGCTTCCGCTCCGGATGCCGATGCGGCGCTTCTCAGTGTTGAGTTCGAGGAATAAACAGAAAGCGACCGGAACCGTATACGGTTCCGGTCGCTTT
>NZ_CALPDD010000001.1 GCF_943193205.1 Alistipes muris | reverse complement strand
TAAGAATTAAGAATTAAGAATTAAGAATTAAGAATTAAGAATTAAGAATTAAGAATTAAGAATTAAGAATTAAGAATTAAGAATGTCTGTCGCTAACCTTTTATTTGTCATTCTGAGCGCAGCGAACTGACGAACGAAGTATGAGCAAAGACTATCGCATAGGCTTTGCCATACGAGGAGGAAGAAAATAAGCGCAGCGCCATTAAACATCTGTTTTTTGGATGCGCCGCTCTGCTCAACATGGCATTGTTTGGATTGCCAAAGATACGAATTCTTGTGCATAGTGGAAGCCTGTGCGGCGAAAAAACCGCGGGGATAATTGGAAAGTAGCGCCCGATTGTGTATTTTTGCGCCGTCCGGAAAGTTCCGCGAGTTCCGGACCGAAAACATTCAAACCATAGAAATTATGGCCAAAAAACTCAAAATCAGAGACCTTACGTTGCGCGACGGCCAGCAGTCGTCGTTCGCGACCCGCATGAATCAGGAACAAATCGACCGCTGTCTGCCTTACTACAAGGACGCGAACTTCTATGCCATGGAGGTGTGGGGCGGCGCCGTGCCCGATTCGGTGATGCGTTATCTGAACGAAAATCCCTGGACCCGTCTGGAGACCATACACAAGGCTGTGGGCAAGGTGTCGAAGCTGACCGCCCTGTCGCGTGGCCGCAATCTGTTCGGCTATTCGCCCTACACGGACGAAATCATCGACGGATTCTGCCGCAACGCCATCGAGAGCGGGTTGGGCATCATGCGTATTTTCGATGCGCTGAACGACGTGGACAACGTGAAGTCGACGATAAAATATGTGAAGCAGTACGGCGGTATCGCCGACTGTGCCGTATGCTATACGGTCGACCCGAAATATCCGGAACCGGGTTTCTGGCAGAAGCTCATGGGCAAGAAGAAGCCCGCTCCCGTCTTCACCGACGCCTATTTCCTGGACAAGGCCAAGCAGATGGCCGAACTGGGCGCCGACATGATTACCATCAAGGACATGTCGGGATTGATTCCGCCGCGCCGCGTGGCTACGCTGGTGAAGCTGTTCAAGCAGCATCTTTCGATTCCGGTCGATTTCCATACCCACTGCACGCCCGGTTACGGCCTGGCTTCGGTCCTGGCGGCCATCATCGCCGGGGTCGACGTGGTGGATACCAACTGCTGGTATTTCGCCGAGGGTACGGGCGCTCCGGCTATCGAGCTGGTTTACGTGTTCTGCAAGAAGCTGGGCATCGACCTGGGTGTCAACATGGAAGCCGTAGCGCAAATCAACACCCAGCTGCGTGAAATCCGCAAGGAGCTGAACCGGTCGGTATTCGGCACGGAGAAACCCGAGCCGAAGCCGTTCAACCCGCTCACGGACAAGCTGCCTGCGGAAATCGACGCGCTGTTCGACGAGGCTATCCGCGCTGCCAAGGCCGACGACGAAGCCGCGACGATCGACGCATGCCGCAAAATCGAAGCCTACTTCGGATTCCCGGCGCCCAACGAGCTGGTACAGAAAGCCGAAATCCCGGGTGGCATGTACTCCAACATGGTGGCCCAGCTTCAGCAGCTCAAGGCCGAGGAAATCCTGCCCCGCGCAATGGAGCTGATTCCCTCGGTGCGCCTGTCGGCAGGTCTTCCGCCGCTGGTGACGCCGACTTCGCAGATCGTGGGGGCGCAGGCAGTCAACTGCGCGCTCGACGAAAAGGCCGGACGCCCGATGTACACCAACAAGAGCTCGCAGTTCGTCGGGCTGGTGAAAGGCGAATACGGCAAGACGCCCGTGGAAATCGACCCTGAATTCCGGTTCAAGATTTGCGGCGTGCGCGAGGAGACTCCCTACGACACCTCGAAATACCAGATGCAGCCCAATCCCGAACTGCCCGAGGCAGGCGGTGCGAAGCTGGCCGCTACGGAGAAGGAAGTGCTGTTGCTGGAGCTGTTCCCGCTGGTAGCCAAGAAGTTCCTGACCGATATGAAGGTGAAGGCCTACGAAGCCAAGAAGGCGGCCGAGCCCAAACCCGAAGCGCCGAAAGCCGAGGCCAAGCCGGCACCCGCATTTACGGGCAACACGGTGAACGCACCGCTGCCGGGCCGTATCATCGAAGTGCTGGTCAAGGTCGGCGACACGGTCAGCGCGGACGACGAAGTGGTGGTGCTCGAAGCCATGAAGATGGAGAACTCCATCACGACCGACTATGCCGGCAAGGTGACGCGGATTCTGGTCGAACCGGGCCAGACCGTGCCGACCGACGCCGTGCTGGTGGAAATCGAATAGGGGACCTATCCTCGATAACCGAAAATCGGGTGCGGAAAAGCGATTTTCTGCACCCGATTTGCTATGACGGAAGAAGTCAAAAACAGAGACCGTTATGGCTTTTTTCAAAGAATTCAAGGAATTCGCCCTCAAGGGCAATGTCATGGACATGGCCGTGGGCGTAATCATCGGCGGCGCGTTCGGCAAGATCGTCTCGTCGCTGGTGGACGACATTCTGATGCCCCCGATAGGCGCCTTGTTGGGCAACACCGATTTCTCGCGGCTGCGCATCGACATTTCGCGCGTGCGCGACGTGACGTCCAACGCGGTGCACAGCGTGGGCAGCCTGGTGTCGAAAGGGGGTGGCGATGCGGCTGCGCAGACCGCGGCGGCGGAACCGATTTACTGGAACTACGGCGCGTTCATCCAACAATGCGTGGACTTCACGATTCTGGCGCTGTGCGTCTTTCTGATAGTGAAGCTCATGAACAAGCTGATCCGCAAGCGGGCGGCGGTTCCGGTGCCCGAACCGGCCCCGACGAAAGAGGAGCTTCTGCTGCGTGAAATCCGCGACCTGCTCAAGGAACGGAAGTAGGGCAGACGCAAAAAAAGAGACGGAACGAATTCCGTCTCTTTTTTGTTGGTGCAGGGGCCGATTATTGGTCGAGCTCCTTTCTGTGGGTGTATTGCTGAAGGACGTAGGTGGTGAAGATGGGGAAGAACATCATGCCGAGCGAGGGCAGCAGAACGCAGAATATCTTGCCGATGGCGGTGACGGGGAAGATTTCGGCACCGACGGTGGTGACGTTCATCCAGGCCCACCAGAGCGCGTTGCCGAAGCCGTGGAGCTTGGGGTTGACGCCCGATTCGTACTCGAAGAAGACGAGCGCCGAGATGTAGGTGAAGACCACGACCGTGAAGATATAGGCAATCAGCAGACGCCGCACCTTGTTGTCGCTGGTGAGCCACCGCACGATGATGACCATGGCCAGCAGCGCCCGCAGCACGGGGAGCAGTCCGACGACCATGCCCCAGTCGCGCGTGACCGCGATGCCGCACCAGCCGAGGATGTTGAGCCACGGGATGGAGATGAGGAGGAAAAGCAGGTTGCGCCAGAAGTAGCGGCCTTTCTGCGGCGCGGAAGCCCACTCGGCGAAGAAATCGAGCAGGAAGACGACGCAGACCGCGAGCTGGATGCCGAGGTAGAAATCGGAAAAGCGCGTGCCGCTGCCGCCGATGACCTCCCACGACAAAGCCACGAGCAGGACCAGGCCGGCGATGACGGCCAGCGTTGCGAGCGTGCCGCGCAGCCCTTCGTTGCGGGCGGGCGTATGGGGCAACTGTTTCTGTCTGTTCATAATAAGTCTTTTTTTTGAACTTTCTGCCCCTGCTGCGGACAAAATCGGTGCCAAAGGAGGGCGCGGAAATTTTTCGGCGATTTTCCCGCAAAAGATTTTGCACGAACGGATTTTTCGCTTATCTTTGCACTCGCTTTCGAGCCATGGCGGGATAGCTCAGCTGGTTAGAGCGCATGATTCATAATCATGAGGTCGAGAGTTCAAGTCTCTCTCCCGCTACGAAAAGGAGTTGCAGTGTCGCAGCTCCTTTTTTTGTTGCAGGTTACGAAGGTTCTTTGTAATGCCCTTCGAGGTAACCTTTCTTGAAGAGGTCGACGCAGAAGATGAACATGGCCAGCATCAGAGGGCCGAAGATCACCCCCATGAACCCGAACAGCGACAGGCCGATGAACACGCCGAAGATGGTGACGAGCGGATGGGTGTCGGCCAGCTTTTTCTGCATGACGAACCGCACCACGTTGTCGACGTGGGTAACGACGATTATGCCGTAGGCGCAGAGCCCGATGGCCGCGCCCCAGCTGCCGTCGAGCGCCATGTAGGCCGCCAGCGGCAGCCATACGAGCCCGGTGCCGATGATGGGGATGATGGTGGCGAAGCAGGTGACCACGCCCCAGAACAGCGGGCTGGGCGCTCCGAAAATCAGATAGCCCGCGTAGGCGACGATGCCTTGCACGATGGCCAGCAGCGGGATGCCGATGGCGTTGGAGCGGACTATCATGCGGATTTCGCGCATGACCTTGCGCCCGGTCGTGCGGTTGAATGGCAGCATTTCGCGCATGTACTCCTCCATCCGGCAGCCGCCTATCAACATGAAATAGAGTACGAAAAGCAGCACGACCAGGTTGATGGCGAAGTCGGCGATGCTCTTGACTATCCATTGCCCGATTTTGGGCAGGCAGGCCAGCAGCGACTGGAGGTTGTCCTCCTGCCAGAGGTCGTAGCCGGTGCGCTGGCGGACCAGTTCGGCAGCGTGGCGGAGCGGTGTGACGACCGACTGCGGGTCGAGCGTAATGTGCTGGATGCGGACGACGAGCATCCAGATGACCAGGCTGACGGGAATCAGAAACAGGAAGACGGCTTCGGCCATCAGCAGCGACGCGGCTGCGCTCCGCCGCCAATGTTTCCGCTCGGAGAGGTACCACATCTGTCCCCGCAGCAGCACGTAGATGGTGACCGCGCCGAGCAGGCCGCCCAGAAACGGGGTCAGCTTGACGAAAATCGTGACGCCGAGGCCCACGATGAGTGCGAAAAGCGAATAACGCCAGTATTTTTCCCGGAATGACATAGCCGCGACGCGAACAAGGAGCGTGCCGCAGCGCAGTCCGGGGCAAAATAGTGATAAATTGTTGATAACCTTTTCGCATGCTCTGTTCCGTCGCGTGGATAATCGGGTTATATTTGCACCATGAAATCGTCGGATTCAATTCTTTTCGCTTCGGGTTTGCGTTACGGCAAATATCGGTCGGCAGGGAAGAACATGCGCGTTCGACAGCGACAGCGAGGCGGCCTGCGTCCGTCCGAAAATACCGGCAAGGGGAGATTCCATGGGGGAATTTCCCCTTGTTGCTTTTTGGGAACGACTGCCCGGAACCCGCTGGCGAATCCCTTACGGAACAACCCTATTATTCACTAAAATTTCAGCGTATGAAGAAACTTTTGCTTTCGATGTTCTCCCTTTTCGCTGCCGGCGCGCTCTTCGCGCAGGTGACGACTTCGGGACTGAACGGTACGGTGACCGACCAGGCGGGCGAGCCGCTGGTGGGTGCCACCGTCATCGCCGTGCATACCCCGTCGGGTACGCAGTACGGTACGGTGAGCGACATCCACGGTCGCTACAACATGCAGGGCCTGCGGCCCGGGGGGGGGTATATGGTGACTTTCTCCTATGTGGGTTATCAGAGCGTGGAGTTCACGGGACTGACGTTGGCGCTGGGCGAGACGCTCAAGCGCGATGCCTATCTGCGTGACAGCCAGGAGCTCGAAGCCGTGGTCGTGGTGGGCGACGGTGCCAACAGCTCGATGAACATCAACCGGGCGGGTGCCGTGACCAGCATCACCAGCGACCAGATGGACCTGCTTCCGTCGGTGAGCCGCAGCATGAACGACGTCATGAAGCTGACGCCGCAGGCTTCTTCGACGACTTCGGGTCTGGCCATCGGCGGCGGTAACTACCGCCAGTCCTACGTGACGGTCGACGGTGCGTCGTTCAACAACATGTTCGGCATTGGCGGTAACCTGCCTGCGGGCGGTTCGCCCATTTCGCTGGATGCGTTGGAGCAGGTTTCGGTCTCCGTGACGCCGTTCGACGTTCGCCAGAGCGGTTTCACGGGCGGTGCCATCAATGCCGTTACGAAGTCGGGTACCAACGACCTGAAAGTGTCGGTTTACGACTATTACAAGAGCGACGCGTGGACAGGTTCGCGCTACAAGGACATGGGCAAACTTTCGCTGAGCGAGAATATGAGCAATACGCTCGGCGTGTCGGTCGGCGCTCCGATTGTGAAGAACAAGCTGTTCGTCTTCGCCAACTTCGAGTACGAGTGGAACAAGACCCCGGGTACGACCCGGCTGGCCCGCACCGACGAAGAACAGGCTTGGGGCAACTCGTCGCAGTACAACCGCCCGACGGTCGAGCAGATGGAGGCGATCAAGAATTTCCTCAGCGAGAAGTTCGGCTACGACCCCGGCCGCTATGCCGACTATTCGGTGCGGGTTCCCAACTGGAAGCTGATGGCCCGCGTCGACTGGAACATCGCGCAGAACCATGCGCTCAACGTGCGTTTCAGCACCACGAAAAACAAGTATTCGGCAAGTCCTTCAAGCTCGATTAGCCCGCTGAGTAGTTCGGTCTACGACCGCAACAACGCCGGCCGCGGTTCGTACAGCGCCCTTTGCTTCGAGAGTTCGCGTTACTATCAAGAGCAGAATTTCACGTCGGTGGCGGCCGAGCTCAACTCGCGTTTCCTGGACGGCAACCTGACCAATACCCTGCGTTACACCTACTCGCACCAGAATGAACCGCGCAGCTACGAGGGCAATCTTTTCCCTACGGTCGACATTCTGGAGGACAACAAGCTCTACACGACTTTCGGTCTCGATCCTTTCACCTACGGCAACTTGCGCGAGGTTAGTTCGCACATCGTGACGGACGAAGTGGGTTACATGACGGGCATCAACCGCTTTACGTTCGGCTACCAGTTCGAGCACGACAGCACCAAGAACGGGTACATGCCGGGCGGTGCCGGCTACTATGTATATAATTCGTGGGACGATTTCGTCAACGATGCCGCACCCCGCGCCTTTGCCATCACCCACGCCAACCGGACCGACCTCAAGCAGGTGTATCCGTCGTTCAACTACATGCAGCATTCAATCTATGCGCAGGACGAGCTGTCGATCAGCAGCCGTTTCAAAGCCACCATCGGTCTGCGTCTGGAAATTCCGGTCTATCCTTCCATCGCCGGCAATGAAAATGCCGAGTTCACCCAGCTTTTCGCCGACAAGGGCGGTTACAAGACTTCCGACATGCCCAAGGCCCGCGTGAACTTCTCGCCTCGTTTCGGTTTCAACTGGGACATGACCGGCGAGCGCAAGTACATCCTGCGCGGAGGTACGGGTATCTTCACGGGCCGTCTGCCTTTCGTGTGGATCGTGTCGGCCGTGGGCAACAGCAACTGCATGCAGGCCCAGACGATTATGAACCCGGGCGACAAGGGGTTGGAAAATCTCAAGTTCGATCCCTCCATCAGCGGTATTCTCGAGAATATCTACGGCGGTGAGTTCACACAGCAGGCTCTGCCCGCACCTCAGTCGACGACCATCATGGACAAGCATCTGAAGATGCCGTCGACATGGAAATCGTCGTTGGCGCTGGACATGAAGCTCCCGGGCGGTGTGAACTTCAATATCGAGGGCATCTATAACAAGGACATCAATTCGGTCGCCGTGGCTAAGTTGGGCCAGGTGGAGGTCGACGGCGGCATTCAGTTGCCGGGCGAACCCGAAGCCCGCACGTTGTGGAAGTCGGAAGGCATCAAGAACTCCGCAGGCCGCAACGTCACCCCTTATCTGATTCGCAATGCAGGCATCGACGGCTACTATGCTTCGGTTACGGCCCAGCTTTCCAAGACGTGGAATTTCGGTCTTTCGGTCAACGCCGCCTATACTTTCGCTTCGTCGAAGAACGTGATCGACGGTATCGGCGACCAGGTGACCTCGGCCTACAATACCAACACGTTCAACCGCAACGGCTCGAACGTTCCGGAGTTGGGTTATTCGTCCTACGTGTCGCCCCACCGTATTCTGGTCAACATCGGCTATCGCCTGACGGCGCCCAAGTCGGCTACCAGCTTCGGCCTTTTCTACGAGGCTTACCGCCTGGGGTACATCGGGAATTACTCCTATTCGCGCTATTCCTATACGATGTATGTCCGGAGCGGCAATTACCAGGATCCTGTTACCAACGATGGGGGTGCCGTGAACCTGCTTTACATTCCGACCCGTCAGCAGCTCGATGCGATGACTTTCTCGTCGGAGGAGAACAAGGAGGCTTACTGGCAGTTCATCAACAACGACGATTATCTCTCGAAGCACATCGGTGAGTACAGCAAGCGCGGCGGTGCCGTGATGCCGTGGCATCATACGCTCAACTTCAAGTTTGCGCACGACTTCTATTTCAACATCAAGGGCAAGCGCAACGCGCTGACCGTGGGCGTCGATGTGAACAACATCGCCAACCTCATCAACCGCAACTGGGGCAACGTGGAGCAGATCAGTTCCAGCCAGATTCTGGAGTACAACAAGAACGATCAGATTTATACTTTCCACCAGCCCAAATGGTCGACCAAGGCCAGCACGGCTTCCACATGGTCGGCTCTGCTCAGCATCCGTTACACGTTCAACTAAATCCTCCGGGATTTCATACAAGAGAGACCTGCTCAAAAGGCAGGTCTCTTTTTGTTGCGGGGCAGAAAGTCCGCTGTCGGTTCATTGCGCACCGACGGCCTACAGCAGCATTCCGCGCAGGGTCCGGCAGGTGGTTTCGGGATGGTGCGCATCGAAAAGCTGTCCGCGGATGCCGAGTTCTTCGGCCGCGGCGATGTTGCACGGGCGGTCGTCGACAAAGAGCGTCTGCGCCGGGTCGAGCCCGTAGCGTTCGAGCAGGATGCGGTATATCTGCGGTTCGGGCTTCACCGTATGTTCTTCGCACGAAATCACTTCGCCGTCGAAAAGCCCGTAGACCGGGAAGCGGCGCAGGAAGTCGATGAATTCGCGCGACATGTTGGAGAGGACGTATAGTTTGTATCCCGCCGCCTTGAGGTCGCGAATCAGTTCTTCGGTGGGTTTCACGGGTTCCTGGATGTCGATGGAGCGGCGCAGGAACTCCTCGCATTTGGGACGCGGGCAGTCGTGCATCGTGCACAGCGTCTCCACCACTTCGTCCCACGCCGAGGTGCCCCGGTCGTACTCTTCCCAGAAGCGGGGCAGCCGTTCCGAGCGGATGAAGTCGAAAAAGTCGATGAATTCCTGCGAACATTTGTTCCGGTCGCGCGCGAAAAGCACGCCGCCCAAGTCGAAAACGATGTTTTTCATACGGCAAAGGTAGTGAAAAATTTCTCGGACCCGGTGGCGCGGTGTGTGTTTCTGCGGAATTAGCCGTACCTTTGCGCCGCAAACTTCCGGAACCATGAACCGTGCGAAGATAGAAAAGACCAACGCCGCCCGCCTGCTCGACCGGGCCGGAATCGCCTATGAGCTGGTGCCGTATGCGGTCGACGAGGAGCATCTGGCGGCGACGCATGTGGCCGAGCAGCTCGGCGAGCCTATCGGGAGCGTGTTCAAAACGCTGGTCCTGCGGGGCGACCGGTCGGGGCTTTTCGTCTGCGTGGTTCCCGGCGACCACGAGGTCGACCTCAAGGCGGCGGCCCGGGTCTCGGGCAACAAGAAGGCCGAGTTGATTCCCATGAAGGAGCTGCTGCCCTCGACGGGTTATATCCGGGGCGGCTGTTCGCCCGTCGGCATGAAGAAAGCGCTGCCGACGTTCATCCATGCCACGGCTCTCGGACAGCCGTTCATCTACATAAGCGCAGGGGTGCGCGGCTTGCAGCTGAAGCTTGCGCCGCAGGACCTCATCGCCTTTGTCCGCGCTTCGGTGGCCGAACTCAGCCGCCCGATGTAGCGCGCGTCAGATGCCCGGGCCGTTCAGCGCCAGAATCCGGGCGTTGAGATAGGTGGCGTAGAGAATCCAGACCAGATAGGGGACGAACAGCCAGGCCGCGTCGCGCCGGATGCGGTAGCTGTGGGCGATGTAGAGCATCACCAGTGCGTCCAGGGAGACGATACCGATCATCCCCAAAAGCGGACTGCGCGCCACGAAGAAAAGGATGCTCCATAGGAAATTGAATCCCAGCTGAATGCCCCATATCGTCATCACTTCGCCGCGGTTGCCTGCGGGCGCGGTCAGAATGCGGCCCGCCGAAATGCCCATCAGCAGATAGAGAACGCCCCACACGATAGGGAAAAGGATGTTCGGCGGCGTGGCTGCCGATTTCAGCAGGGTGGGGTACCACTCCGTGATAGAATCGCGCTGAAGCCATCCCGCGAGGGCTCCCAGCGCCAGACACAGCAGCGTCGGCAGGACGTAGGCCCAAATCCGGTATGCGGTGCTTCGCTGCGGTTTCAGGGCCGCGGGTGCGGATTTCCGGCCGTGGCGGTATTCGAGCAGGACGGGCAGCAGCACCGGCAGGGTCCTGATGCCCGTCCGGAGTGCCCGGTTGGTATGTTTGTGCCCCAGCAGACACAGCGTGGCCGTCGCCGCACCGATGCCTGCGAGCAGATAGAATGCCGAACGGAGGATCGGCTGCGGACCTTTTGCGGAGGGGGTCTCCGCGGCCGTCGGTTGTTGCTCCGGTTTCATTTTTCGTGCGTTTTTTCGGCCTGCCGCGCAAAAAAGGTGCCGCGCTTGGGCTCGGGGTAGTACGGAAAGTCCGCAGCGGGGTATGAAAAATAGCTCCGGTCTTTGCCGAAGATAGGCTGCATTTCGGCAAGGCTCAAAATAAATTTGGCATTGCTCTCGACTTGCGCTATCTTTGGCTTCGCCCAAAATACTTTGTCCCGTACATGGAGATTTGAAAAATACCTTTCACCTTTTACTTTATTTATCGTATCTTTGTCTTTCTTTGACGGAAGATTTGCAACCCATGAAACCGAAACTCATAGCCATCGTCGGAACCAACGCCTCGGGCAAGAGCGCCGTGGGGATCGAGTTGGCGCGGCGCTACGGCGGCGAAATCGTCTCGGCCGATTCGCGGCAGATACTGCGCGGCTACGACCTTTGCTCGGGCAAGGTGACGGCCGGGGAGCGGCAGGCCGTGCCGCACCACCTGCTCGACATAGCCGATGCCGGGACCTATTTCTCGCTCTCGGACTATCAGGCGCAGGCCTATGCCGCCATAGACGATATTCTCGGCCGGGGGAAACAGCCCTTTTTGGTAGGCGGAACAGGGCTCTATGTCAATGCCGTGGCCGACGGCTACGATTTGGTCGACGCCGGGCCCGACGGGCGGTTGCGCGAGCGGCTGGAGGCCATGACCGTTGCGGAGCTGGTGCAGCTGCTTCGTGAAAAATCCGGCGGGGTGCCCGATTTCCTCGACGTCAATAACAAGCGGCGGCTTGTGCGTGCGTGCGAAGTGGCGCTTTCGGGCCGTGAAATCGCGGCGACCCGGGCCCGCAGTCCGCGTTACGACGTGCTGAAAATCGGGGTTACGTGGGAGCGGCCCTTCCTGCAGCAGCGGATAGCCGAGCGCCTGCGCATCCGCTTGGAGCAGGGCATGATCGACGAGGTGCGGCAGGGGCTCGAAGCGGGCGTCAGCTACGAAGCCTTTTACAACCTCGGGCTCGAATACCGTTTTATCGCGCGCTATCTGAACAACGAATTCGACAGCTACGACGAGTTCGTCGAGAAATTAGGAATCGCCATCGGTCAGTTCGCCAAACGGCAGATGACCTGGTTTCGCAAGGACGCTTCGATTCACTGGCTCGACATGCACGGCGATGCGGTGGCGCAGGCTTCGGAGCGTATCGACGCGTTTCTCCGGGGCGAGTGATTCGTCAGAACGACTTTTATGAATATGGAAACCGATATAAAACAGCCCGCCGAACGGCAGCCCTACGACGTCATCGTCGTCGGGGCGGGGGCCGCGGGCATGATGGCCGCAGGAACTGCGGCGCGCAGTGGCAAACGGGTGCTGCTGCTGGAGAAAATGGAGAAGTCGGGCCGCAAGGTCCGCATTTCGGGCAAGGGTCGCTGCAACGTGACCAATGCCCGTCCGCCCGAGGAATTCGCCCGGCAGATACGCACCAACGCCGAGTTTTTCGCTCCGGCTTTCGCCGAGTTCAACAACCGGGCGACCATCCGCTTCTTCGAGCGGCAGGGGGTCAAACTCGACACCGAGCGCGGCGAGCGTGTCTTTCCGCGCAGCGGCAAGGCGTGGGACATCGCCAATGCGCTGCTCGAATATTGCGTCGACAACGGGGTGCGAATCATGTACGATACCCGGGTGACGGCCGTGCTGACCCTCGGCAGCCGGGTCTACGGCGTGCGCTACAGGAACAAGCGCGGTTTCGAGCGCAAGGAGGAGTGCGAGCGGGTCATCCTCACGACCGGGGGCGTCTCCTATCCGGCGACCGGCTCCACGGGCGACGGCTACGCTTTCGCGGCCGACCTCGGCCATACGATAGAATCGCTGCGGCCGTCGCTCACGCCGCTCGTTACGTCGCATCCGCAGATGAAGTTTCTGCACGGGTTGTTGTTGCGGAATGTCCGCGCGGTGCTGTACGTCGACAACGAGGCGGTCCGCGAGGAGTTCGGCGAGCTGGGTTTTTCGGAGCGCGGAATCGAAGGGGCCGTCGCGTTGCGCGTGAGCCGCGATGCGGTCGATGCGCTGATCGAGCAGAAGCGGGTGAAGCTCGTTGTCGATTTGAAACCTGCCCTGACCGAGGAGATACTGCGCGAGCGCATCGCCCGCGAGCGGGCCGAAATGGAGCCGACCGAATTCTTCGGCGAGCTGCTGCGCAAGCTGGTTCCCAAGGCGCTGGTCATGCCGCTGGCGCAGGAGGTCGACATCCATTCCAAGAATTACCTGTCGAAGCTGACCGACGCGGAGGTCGACCGATTGATCCGGACCCTCAAGGGGCTGACTTTCCCCATAACCGATTATGCGCCTTTCGAGTTCGCCGTGACGACGGCCGGGGGCGTGCGGTGCGACGAGGTGAATCCCTATACGATGGAATCGCGCAAGGTCCAGGGGCTTTATTTCGCGGGCGAGGTGCTCGACCTCGACGCCAATACGGGCGGCTACAACCTTCAGATCGCCTTTTCGACCGGACGGCTGGCCGGCATGCTGAAAAAGTAGGGATGGGTTCGGCTGGACATCGTTTCGGGCAGCGATTGGCGGAGCGGCTGGCGGCCGTCCGCAGCAGGTTCGTGCGGGCGCGGCATTTCCGCGGCCACGGTGTCCATTCGCCTTTCGTCTATGCGCTCGTGCGCGAGGTTTTCATGCGGTCGGCGCTCATGCCGGGTGACCGGGCGCTTTTCCGGGCCTTGCGGGAATCCGGCGTCGCCGAACGTCCGGCCGTGCAGTTGCAGAATCTTGCCATTCACGAGGGATACCGGGCGTTCGGGCTGAACCGGGCCGAGGGCGAATTGTATGTGCTGACGCGTGAACTTCCGCATGCCGAGGTGCTCGCGCTGGTCGGGCGTGCGGCCGAAACAGGGGCTGCGGTGGCCGTGCTGGAACCTTGCCGGGGCCGCGAGCGGCAGTTGCTTTGTCGGCAGCTCGTGGCGGCGCACGGTTCCACGTCGGTCGATAACCGGGCATGTTTGTTGCTGTTCAACAACCGTTTGCCGAAACAACATTTTATGTTATGAAGGTATATACCAAGACGGGCGACCGGGGTACGACCTCGCTTATCGGGGGAGAACGGGTTTTCAAGACCGATTCGCGGGTGGAAGCCTACGGTTCGGTCGACGAGCTGGCGTCTTTCGTGGCCCTGCTGGCCGACCGCCTGCGCGGGGACGCGGAGTTGGCGGAGCGTTGCGACGAGCTGAACCGCATTCTGTCGCGGCTGATGACGGTCGAGGCCCTGCTGGCCGTGGGCGAGGGTGGTCGCGACAAGGTGCAGCCGCTGGATCCCGCCTGCACCGAATGGCTGGAAAACCGCATCGACGCCATGCAGGCGGCGCTTCCGGCTATCGACAAGTTCACGTTGCCGGGCGGCCATCCCGCTGTGTCGCTCTGCCACGTTTGCCGGACCGTGTGCCGCCGGGCCGAGCGCGCCGCGCTGCGGGCCGACCAGGAGTTCGGGGTCGACGTCTCGGCGCTGGTGTGGCTGAACCGCCTGTCGGACTATTTCTATCTGCTCGGGCGTACCTTGACGGTCCGTTTCCGGGTCGAGGAGGTGCTGTGGATTCCTTGATTCGGCCGGCGCGCCGGGTGCTGTTCGGTGCATCTCCGGTGAAAAATCTTTGTTTTTATCGTTTTTTTTATATTTTTGCAAATCGCCCGTCATGCAGTTCGCATGCGCGAGCGGTGCAACTTGTTGATTGAATGAATTCTAAAGACTGATAACTATGTACTGGACACTTGAATTGGCCTCGAAGCTCGAGGATGCGCCCTGGCCCGCAACCAAGGAGGAGCTCATCGACTACGCCGTGCGTTCGGGGGCTCCGCTCGAGGTGCTCGAAAATTTGCAGGAGATCGAGGACGAGGGCGAAATCTACGAGTCTATCGAGGACATCTGGCCCGATTATCCTTCCAAGGACGATTTCTTCTTCAACGAGGAAGAATACTGATGGGGTTTACAACCGTCTGAATCCGAGTGCGGCCAGTCAGGGCCGCACTTGTTTTTTCGATAGGGGAGGGGCTAATCAAGGATGCTTTTTTGCGATGATACAACAGGCCGTTCGGTTGTCGGCAGGGGATTTTCCGGCAATAATTCTCGGCCGAACGTTTCCGAATCTTAATTTTTAATCGTATTTTTGCGGCCGTTCAAAACGTTCTCGTCTATGTTGAGCAGAAGATTGCTTCGTATAAAGGTCGCCAAGGCGCTGTTCGCGCACCTCAAGTCGGACGCCGACAACCTGATTGCTTCGGAAAAGACGCTTATGGCTTCCATCGACAAGTCGTACGATCTTTTCTTCCAGTTGCTGGCCCTGCCTGTCGAGCTGGTCCGTTATGCCCGTCAGCGGCAGGAGATCGCCAAGGCCAAGAAGCTGCCGACGTTCGAGGACCTCAATCCCAACATGCGGTTCGTCGACAACGCCGTCATCCGCATCATCGCCAACAGCGACGCCGTCAACGATTATCTGACGGTCCATAAGTTGGGGTGGGAGCGTCATCCCGATTTCATCCGCACGCTCTACGGGCAGTTGGTCGAAAGCGATTATTTCACCGATTACATGACGCAGCAGGACGCTTCGTTCGAGGCCGACCGGCGTTTCGTCGAGGACTTTTTCAAGGAGTTGCAGTGCTGCGAGGCGTTGGATACCGTGCTCGAGGAGATTTCGATCCTTTGGAGCGACGACCTGCCCTATATCTTGGTGTTGGTGCTGCGGTCGCTGGCTTCGCTGCGGTCCGCGCAGAGCGAGCTCAAGATTCCGTCCAAGTTCAAGAGCGACGACGACCCCGCTTTCGTCAAGACGCTGTTCGAGAAGTCGCTGGTCAATTACGACAAGTACCAGGATTATATCGAGAAGTTCACTTCCAATTGGGACGTCGAGCGCATCGTCTTCATGGACAACCTCATTATCGGCACCGCCATGGCCGAGCTCACCGAGTTCCCCTCCATTCCCGTCAAGGTCACGCTCGACGAGTGGATCGAAATCTCGAAGTATTATTCGACCCCGGGCAGCAGTACGTTCATCAACGGCGTGCTCGACAAAATCGTCGAATCGCTCACGGCCGAGGGGCGTATCAAGAAGTCCGGCCGCGGGTTGCTCTGAGACCTGCCATGTTCCGGGCCGCGATTCTCGTTTGTTTTTTGTTGGCGGCAGCCTGCACTTCCCGGCGCGCGTCGGTCGTCTCTCCACGGCGGACCGTCGTGCTGACCGATTCGGTGCTTCGCTGCGGCGGAAGCGATACCGTCCGGTTCGGGCGGCTGCATTCGGGCGAGGTGGGTGTGTCGCGCTTGTGGTTCGAGAACCGCACTTCGCGGCCTGTCGTTATCGTTTCTGTGACAAGGAGTTGCGGTTGTACTTCGCTTTCGTACGATGCCGCGCCGATTCGTTCCGGCGAGGTCCGGGCTGTCGAGGTGTCGTTCGATTCGCGCGGGGAGTTCGGCTGGCAGTTCAAGCGCGTCGACCTCTTTTTCGCAGGCTCCGCACAGCCTTTCCGGCTTTTCGCCGAAGCCGACGTCGAGTGATTTTGCGCGCCCGACCACTCAGGGTTCGGCCGTTGTCAGCCTTCCGTGGTCGTTCCACTCTCCGTACAGCGTGCCTTTCCGGGTGTTTTCGATGAATTTGTCGAGCCGGCTTCGGAACAGGGCAGGGCGCGCTTCTTTCAGATATTGAATCCGGTCTATGCGTACCCGCTTGTAGAGTTCCGGCAGCCGCTGGTAGTTCTCCCACAGCACAGGGTCGGATTGCAGTTCCCGTAAAATATCTTCGTCGACGGCGAATCCGTTTTCCGACATGTCGGGCCAGACCGCTCTGCCCGCTTCGGTCATCAGCCCGAGCCGTTCCAGCCGTCGGCACCGTTCTTTGTTCAGTTCCGTCCAGTTGCCCCGGGCTTTTCGGGGCGAGAGTTTCTGCACGGTTATCTCTTCGGCCGTTTTTTTGACGGTGCTGTCGATCCATCCGAAGCACAGCGCCTCTTCCACCGCATCGACGTACCAGAAAGTGCCGTCGTCTTTGGGTTTGCCGCGTTTCACCGCCACCCAGCATTCGCGTTCCGTCCGATGGTTCCGCATCAGCCATTCCCGCAGTTCGGTTCTCGATTTCGCTGTCAGAAGATTCTTGATTTCCATCGGGGTGCGCCGGCATACAAACTGAAATCGCCGCTATCGGTTGATTTACAACGTTTAGCGACGATTCTTCCGTGAACCCGCTGGGGCTCGAACCCAGGACCCCAACATTAAAAGTGTTGTGCTCTACCTGCTGAGCTACGGATTCTCCGTGTGCCAATCGGGGCATGGCGCCCTTTTTGGTGGTGCAAATGTATGGATTATTTTTGTTTTACCAAAATAAAACGCCTATTTTTGTAGGCGTCAACCGCAAAATCAGTTTCTATAAATCATATCGTTTATGTGTAAAGCCTTGATTATCGGCGCGGGGGGTGTCGGGACGGTCGTCACGCAGAAGATCGCCGCCAATCCCGTCTTCACCGACGTGATGCTCGCCAGCCGCACCAAATCCAAATGCGACGCCGTGGCCGCCGCCATCGGCGGGGGACGGGTCAAGACCGCGCAGGTCGACGCCGACAGCGTCGCCGAGCTGTGCGAATTGTTCCGGGCGTTCAAGCCCGACATCGTCGTCAACGTCGCCCTGCCGTACCAGGACCTCACCATCATGGATGCCTGCCTCGAGTGCGGGTGCAATTACCTCGATACGGCCAATTACGAGCCCAAGGACGAGGCGCATTTCGAGTATTCGTGGCAGTGGGCTTATCAGGACCGGTTCAAGGCTGCCGGGCTCACCGCTATCCTCGGCTGCGGTTTCGACCCGGGCGTCACGGCCATCTTCACCGCCTACGCCGCCAAGCATCATTTCGACGAAATCCATTACCTCGACATCGTCGATTGCAACGCCGGTAACCACGGGATGGCTTTCGCCACCAATTTCAACCCCGAAATCAACATCCGCGAGGTCACCCAGAAGGGGCGTTACTTCGAGAACGGCAAGTGGGTCGTCACCGAGCCCCACGAAATCCACCGGCCGCTCAATTATCCCGGCATCGGCGAGCGCGAATCCTACGTCATCTACCATGAGGAGCTGGAGTCGCTCGTCAAGAATTATCCGACTATCCGCCGTGCCCGTTTCTGGATGACTTTCGGGCAGGAGTACCTCACGCACCTGCGCGTCATTCAGAACATCGGCATGGCCCGCATCGACCCCATCCTTTACAACGGCGTCGAGATCGTCCCCATCCAGTTCCTCAAGGCCGTGTTGCCCGACCCCAAGTCGTTGGGCGCCAATTACCACGGGCAGACTTCCATCGGGTGCCGCATCCGCGGTGTGAAGGACGGCAGGGAGCGGACCTATTATATCTACAACAACTGCGACCACGAAACCGCTTTCAAGGAGACCGGTACGCAGGCCGTCAGCTTCACCACCGGCGTGCCCGCCGCGTTGGGTGCTTCCATGTGGGCCAAGGGGCTGTGGCGCGGCGCCGGGGTCTTCAACGTCGAGGAGTTCGATCCCGATCCGTTCCTCGCCGAGCTCGGGCCGCAGGGGCTTCCCTGGCACGAGTTGTTCGACGTCGACATCGAGGTGTAGACGGCGTGTTTCCAGGCAGACAAGGCGCAAGTTGTCCGGCAGGCATCTTGCGCCTTGTTTTTTCCGCCGGGGAGGTCCGGGTGGTATAAATGCGTATTTTTCTGCGGCTCCCGCGGTTTTTGCCGATGATTTTGTTAAATTTGTCCGGCTTTTTTCCTTCGGATAACCATGATCGACTTTTCGCAGCTGCCCGCCCCTTGTTTCGTGCTCGACGAAACTTTGCTCGACCGCAACCTTGCCATCATCGACCGCGTGCGCCGCGAGTCGGGCGCCGAGATTATCGTCGCTCTTAAGGCGTGCGCCATGTGGAGTATCTTTCCCGGGCTCGCCGCCCATTCCGACGGGGCTACGGCTTCTTCCGCCGCCGAGGCCCGGTTGGTCTTCGAGGAGTTCGGGCGTCCGGCCCATACCTATGCCCCCGTCTACAGCGACCGCGATTTCGACGAAATCATGCGTTGCAGCGACCATATCACCTTCAATTCCGTCGCTCAGTTCGAGCGTTTCGGCCAGCGGGCCCTCATCAACGGCATTTCGTGCGGCCTGCGCATCAACCCCGGTTATTCGCCCGTCGAAACCGACCTTTACAATCCCTGCGTCGCCGGGTCGCGTTTGGGCATCGTGCCCGAGCAGTTGGACGAACTGCCTGCCGGGGTCGAGGGGCTGCACTTCCATGTCCTCTGCGAATCGCGGCCCGAGCATCTGCAAAAGGCGCTCGACGCCGTCGAGCAGCGTTTCGGCCGTTTCCTCGACCGTATCAAGTGGCTCAACATGGGCGGCGGTCATCTGATGACCCATGCCGATTACGACTGCGACGGGTTGATCCGCATCTTGAAGCGGTTCAAGGCTCGCCATCCTCATCTGCGGCTGATTCTCGAACCGGGCAGCGCCTTTACATGGCGTACCGGATACCTCGTTTCGACGGTCGAGGACATTGTCGAGAACGGCGGCGTCACGACCGCCATGCTCGACGTGTCGTTCGCCTGCCACATGCCCGATTGTCTCGAGATGCCCTACAAGCCCGCTATCGTCGGGGCGCATGAGCCTGCTTCCGGCGAAAAGCGGTGGCGCATGGGCGGCGCCAGCTGCCTGGCGGGCGATTATTGCGGCAACTGGGCTTTCGACCGCGAGTTGCAGGTCGGCGAGCGCATCGTCTTCGAGGACATGATCCACTATACGATGGTCAAGACCACCATGTTCAACGGCGTGCATCATCCCGCCATCGTCATCGTCCGGCGCGACGGCCGGACCGACCTCGTCCGCAGCTTCGGTTACGAGGATTTCAGAAACCGCATGTCATAACCCAAAACTCAGATAGATGGAAAAATTCGTTCCCACTTCCTATACGCTCGAATGCGTGGCCACCGGCCGCGAGTTCGAGGACGAAGGCTGGACGCTCGAGGACCGCGCCTGCAAAACACCGTCGCTCGTCCGGGCCCGATACGCCAAGAAGCAGTTGGAGGTCCGGCCCTCCGAATTCGGGCTCTACAAGTTCGCCGACTGGCTGCCCGTGCGCCGGATGCTCAAAGGTTCGTCGGCGCCCGTCACTTACCGCAGCAAGGGGCTGGGCAGGTACCTCGGGCTCGAAAATCTTTGGATTACGTTCAACGGTTATTATCCCGCCGTCGGGGCTTCCATGACGACTTGTTCGTTCAAGGAGACCGAGGCTTATTCCGTTTGCGCGCGCGCTGCCGAGCACGAGGACCGTGTGTTGGTCGTCGCTTCCGCAGGCAACACGGCACGGGCTTTCGCCAAGGTTTGTTCCGACAACAACATCAAGCTCTTGCTGGCCGTGCCCCACGACAATATCGCTGCCTTGTGGTTCGCCGAGCCGTTGAATCCCTGCGTCAAGTTGATTTCGTGCGAGAAGGGCGGCGATTACTTCGACGCCATCCACCTCTCCAACCTTGCGCTCAAGGCCCGCGGTTTCTATGCCGAGGGCGGGGCCAAGAACATCGCCCGGCGCGACGGCATGGCTACGACCGTGCTTTCGGCCGTCACGACCATCGGCCGGATTCCCGACTATTACTTCCAGGCCGTCGGGTCCGGAACGGGAGCCATCGCCGCCTGGGAGGCCAACATGCGGCTTATCGAGGACGGCCGTTTCGGCTCCAACATCATGAAGCTGATGGTGTCGCAGAATGCGCCTTTCGTGCCCATGTACGACGCTTGGCGGGCCGATTCGCGTCAGATGCTGCCTTACGACGACGACAAGGCGCGCCGCGATGCCGAGATTATCGACGCCAAGGTGCTCTCCAACCGTCGGCCGCCTTACGGGGTGGTCGGGGGGCTCTACGATGCGCTCAAGGCTACCGACGGCGACGTCTTCGTGGCCACCAACGCGCAGGCCCGCAAGGCTGCCCGGCTTTTCCAGGAGTTGGAGGGCGCCGACATCCATCCTGCGGCCAGCGTCGCAACGGCATCGCTCATCAAGGCTGTGGCCGACGGCAAGGTGGCGAAAGATGCTGCCGTCATGCTCAACATCACGGGCGGCGGCGAGCAGCTGTTCAAGGAGGGCAAGGAGCTCTGGTACCTCAAGCCGAGCCTCGTTTTCTCGCTCGACCCCTCTTTGGACGACGTGGTGGCCAAGGTCGAAGAGCTGTTCAAGTAAAACTGCGGATATTATGCGTAAATTGCTCGTTGCTATCGCTTTTGCGGTGGTCTCCGTTCCGGCGTTCGGCCAGCAGGCCGAGGGTTTCGACCAGTCGGTCAACCGTTGGCTCCATTCCAACCGGGGCGAGAATTACCCGCGCTTCACGCCGGACCAGGTGTGCGGCATCGCCGACAACATCATCGCCTATCAGAACGAGGACGGCGGCTGGCCCAAGAACCTCGACATGATGTCGCGGCTCGACCGCGATTCGGTGGTGGCGGCCCTCAAGCCGCGGAGCCGCCGCAGTACGCTCGACAATTCGGCTACCCATGCGCAGGTCGAGTACCTCTGCGAGGCTTACCGGACCACGGGCGAGGAGCGTTTCCGCGATGCGGCGCTCCGCGGCATGGAGTATATCCTCGGCACGCAGTATCCCAACGGCGGTTGGCGCGGCTGGGACGCCGATGCCATTACGTTCAACGACGATGTCATGTACGGCGTGTTGTCCTTGTGGCTCGAAATCATCTACGCTAAGCCGCGCTTCGCATGGGTCGACCCGGCGTTTCGCGAGCGTATCCGCGCTTCGTGGGACCGCGGGCTCGATCTGGTGCTCCGGTGCCAGTGGGTGCGCGACGGCGTCAGGACCGTTTGGGCCCAGCAGTACGACCACGGGACCTTGCAGCCCGTCAAGGCGCGTTCCTACGAGTTGCCGGGGTTGGTGGCTGGCGAAAGCGCCAACATCGTCATGTTGCTGATGCGCATCCGCAAGCCCTCGCCCGAGGTCGTCGAGGCGGTCAAGGCCGCCGTTGCATGGTTCGACGCGAATAAGATTACGGGCAAGCGTATCGTCACGGTCGCCGTGCCCGAGGGGCTGCCCGAGGACCGTTCGGTGAAAAAGGACCGTCGCATGGTCGACGACCCCGATGCCGCCCCCATCTGGGCGCGTTATTACGAGCTCGGCGGCGACCGGTTCTTCCTCTGCACCCGCGAGGGGGTCAAGGTCTATTCGTTGGCCGAAATGCCTGCCGAGCGGCGTTCCGGTTATTCGTGGTTCGGCGATTGGGGCAACAAGGTGCTGAAAAAGTATCCTTCGTGGCTCGCCAAGGTCGAAAAACAGGCGGCCAAGAAGAAGTAATATTCCGAAAATGCCTATCTTCGCGGCGGTTTGGAACGCGGCTCGCAGCCGGACCCGTTCCCGACCGCCGCTTTTTTTACAACTAACTCATTCAATTCACAGCATGAAAAACATTCTTCCGAAGCAGGCTCCCTGCTGGCGCCGGTGGAACCGCAAGGGCTGGTCGGCTTTTGCGAGTCTCCATCGTGCCGTCACGATCGGAGTACTCTCGGCGGGGATGTCCATTCTCTTGCTCGCGACGCAGGGCGCATCTGCACAGCCCGCCGACACGGCCGCCGTTCTCAGGGAACTGCGTATCCGCGAGGTCGGCGTCTCGGGGAGCCTCGCGGCTCCTTTGCGCAACGTTCAGTCGCAAACCCCGCTTTTCGACCGGAAAGCGCAGGCCGCAGCGCCTTATCAGACGCTCGAAGCCGCGCTGCGCACCGCGCCGTCGGTCGATCTTCGCGAACGTGGGAGCAAGGGTACGCAGGCGGACATCTCCATTCGCGGGGGTTCTTTCGACCAGACCATGATTCTTCTCAACGGCATCGACTTCACCGATGCCCGGACCGGCCACCAGTCCCATTCGCTGCCCGTCGACCTCGACTGCATTTCGGGCGTCGATTTGTTGGAGGGCATTCCCGGCGTCGGCGCCTATGCCGGAGCCGTGAATATCCGCACCGCGCCGCTCCTGCCGCGTTATCTGCGGTTCGAGGGGGCAGGCGGGCAGTACGGCTACGCCTATGCCAACCTCTCGGGCGCCGTCACGGCCGGGCGTTTCTCCGTCCTGGGGGCCGCTTCCTACCGTCGCAGCGACGGGTACCGCCACAACACCGATTTCGATACTTACAACGCGTTCGTCCGCGCTTCGTGCGAGGTTCCGCGGGTCGGGTTCTTCGACTTGCAGGCCGGTTATCAGAACCGTGCTTTCGGGTCGAACGGCTTCTATGCCGCCTATAACCCCGAGCAGTGGGAGCATACCTCCACGGCGTTGGCTTCGCTGCGGTGGCTCCGGCAGGCCGGGCGTTTCTCGTTGGGCGCCGCCGTCAGCTATCGCAAGAACTTCGACCGCTACGACTGGACCCGCGGCACCCCCATGAACCGCCACAATACCGACCATGCAGGGGCCAAGTTGTGGGCCGACTGCGAGTGGGCGGGCGGCGTCACAACCTTGGGCGGCGACTATGCGTTCGACCATATTTACAGCACCAACCTCGGTGAGCCGCTGGCCGTTCCTCACGGCGATTATTCCAAGGCCAAGGCCCGCCATACCGGGAACCTTTTCCTGCGGCATACCAAGCAGTGGCGGTGTTTCGACTTCGCGTTGTCGGGCGGCGCCAGCTTCACGCCTTACGGTCCCGCCGCTTTGTGGAGCGTTTCCGGCGGTTACGCTCCTGCCCAGGGGCTGCGTCTGAGCGTCGGCGCGTCGCAGTCGATGCGGCTGCCCACCTTCACCGACCTTTACTATTCGTCGCCTGCCCAAATCAACAACCTCGATTTGGTTCCCGAAAAGGCTGTTACGGTGCGTTTGGGCGCCGAGTATGCGCGGGGGCGGTGGTTCGCGTCGGTGTTGGGTTACTATCGCGCCGGGCGCGACATCATCGACTGGGTGTGGCATCCCGAGGACGATCCCGTCGAGGAGTGGCGCGGCAAGTGGCATTCCGAGCAGAGCAGTGCGCTCGATACTTTCGGCGTCGAGGTGGCGGGCGGTTATGCCTCCGCTTCGGGTTTCCTGCGGCGGCTGACCCTTTCCTATGCTTTCGTCTCCACCGACCGCAGTTCCGATTTGATTGCCAAGAGCGCCATGGACTTTCTGCGCCACAAGGCCGCTTTGACGGCCGAGGTGCGGTTCCTGCGCCGGATGTCGTTCGCGCTGACCGCCACGGTCGCCGACCGCAACGGCAGCTACACCCATTATCCCGTGCCGGGCGACAGTTCGGTTTCCGAGACGCGCGATTTCGCGCCGTTCTTTCTGCTCGACGCCCGTCTGGCGTGGGAGAAAGGCATCTGCCGCATCTATGTCGACGGAACCAACATCACCGACACTGCTTATTGCGACATGGGCGGCATCCCGCTGCCCCGCGCATGGGTCACGGCCGGCGTGGTGCTGACCATCGGCAGACGTTGATTTTTCCAGGGCGGTTCGTCCGCCTGTTTCCGGCTGCTTCTTCGGCCCGGGGCCCGCAAGGGTTCCGGGCTTTTTTCGCAAAGATGAATCCCTGCATGAAAATGAACGATTCGTTGCCCGTCTGCCGAAAAATTCCTACATTTGTATAGAATCGAAAAAAAAATCATAATACAATCATCGTCATGGAGCAAAGAATCGTAGAGTGCGTCCCCAATTTCAGCGAGGGGCGCGACCGGGAGGTCATCCGGCAGATTACCTCGGCCATCGAACAGGCGGGCGGCGTCAAGGTGTTGGACGTCGACCCCGGCGAAGCTACCAACCGCACGGTCGTCACTTTCGTCGGTTCGCCCGAAGCGGTCGTCGAAGCGGCTTTCCAGGGGGTGAAGCGCGCCGCCGAGCTCATCGACATGCGCCGCCACAAGGGGGCCCATCCGCGTATGGGGGCCACCGACGTGCTTCCGCTGATTCCCATTTCGGGCGTTACCTTGGAGGAGTGCGCCGCCTTGTCGCGCGACCTCGCCAAGCGCATCGCCGATGAGTTGCGGATTCCGACTTATTGTTACGAGGCCGCCGCTTTCCGCCCCGAGCGCAAGAATCTGGCCGTCTGCCGCGCAGGCGAGTACGAGGCGCTGCCCGAGAAGCTGGCGCATGCCGATTCCGCCCCCGATTTCGGGGCCCGGCCCTACGACGACGGGGTGGCCCGCACGGGTGCTACTACCGTCGGGGCCCGCGACTTCCTCATCGCCGTCAATTTCAACCTCAATACCACCTCCACCCGCCGCGCCAACGCCATCGCGTTCGACGTCCGCGAGAAGGGCCGCCCCGTCCGCGAGGGCAACCCCATTACGGGCAAAATCGTGAAAGACGCCGACGGCAATCCCCTCATGCAGTCCGGTACGCTCAGGGCGACCAAGGCCATCGGCTGGTTCATCGAGGAGTACGGCATCGCGCAGGTTTCGATGAACATCACCGACATCGCCGTCACGCCCCTGCACGTCGCTTTCGACGAGGTGTGCCGCAAGGCCGACGCCCGCGGCGTGCGTGTCACGGGCACCGAAATCGTCGGGCTCGTTCCCAAGCGGGCGTTGGTCGAGGCCGGAAAATACTTCCTCCGTAAGCAGCACCGTTCGACGGGTATCGCTGAGGAGGAGATTGTCCGTACGGCCATCAAGTCCATGGGACTGGGCGATTTGAAGCCGTTCGTCCCCGAGGAGAAGGTCATCGAATACCTGCTTGAAGCGGAGGTTGCGAACAAGCGGCTTATCGACATGACCTGCAAGGCGTTCGCTCACGAGACTGCCAGCGAGTCGCCCGCTCCGGGCGGCGGTTCGATTTCGGCCTACATGGGGGCTTTGGGCGCCGCCCTCGGGGCCATGGTCGCCAACCTCTCGGCTCACAAGGCCGGGTGGGACGAGCGTTGGGAGGAGTTCTCCGACTGGGCCGACCGGGGGCAGGCTCTCCTCTCCGAGTTGCTGCACTTGGTCGACGAGGATACCGCGGCTTTCAACCGCATCATGGACGTCTTCGCCATGCCCAAGTCCACCGACGAGGAGAAGGCCGCCCGCAGCGAGGCCTTGCAGGCCGCGACGCTCTACGCCACGCAGGTGCCGCTTCGGACCATGAAAGCCGCCGTGCAGGTCTTCGACCTCGTGCAGGCGATGGCCGCCGAGGGCAATCCCAATTCGGTTTCCGATGCCGGGGTGGGGGCCTTGGCCGCCCGCAGCGCCGTGCTGGGGGCTTGTCTCAACGTCAAAATCAACGCCGCCGGGCTGAAAGACCGTGCCGCGGCCGATGCCCTCGTTGCCGAAGCCGAAGCGTTGGCCGCCGAAGCCGACCGCCGCGAAAGGGAGGTGCTCGCCGTTGTCGAATCCAAAATCCAATAGTTATGACCTTGCAAGAGTTTCAGGATGATATTCGCGCCGGGATTCCCGACCGGCTGCCCGCTGCCAAGCCTTACGACAGGCAGATCAACCATGCGCCGCGCCGCAAGGAGATCCTTTCGCCCGAGGAGCAGGTGCTCGCCTTGAAGAACGCCCTGCGTTATTTCCCCGAGAAGCACCACGCCGTGTTGGCCAAGGAGTTCGCCGAGGAGTTGCGCAAGTACGGACGTATTTATATGTATCGGCTGCGTCCCGACTACGAAATGTATGCCCGGCCCATCGACGAGTATCCGGCCCGCTGCCGGCAGGCCGCGGCCATCATGATGATGATTCAGAACAACCTGGACAAGGCCGTGGCGCAGCATCCCCACGAGCTGATTACCTACGGCGGCAACGGCGCCGTCTTTCAGAATTGGGCGCAGTACAGACTGACGATGAAATACCTCTCCGAGATGACCGACCGTCAGACGCTGGTCATGTATTCGGGTCATCCGCTCGGTTTGTTTCCGTCGCATCCCGACGCTCCGCGCGTCGTCGTCACCAACGGCATGGTCATTCCCAATTACTCGAAGCCCGACGACTGGGAGCGGATGAACGCCCTCGGCGTCTCGCAGTACGGGCAGATGACTGCCGGGTCCTACATGTACATCGGGCCGCAGGGCATTGTCCACGGCACCACCATCACCGTGCTCAACGCCGCCCGCAAGCGTTTCACGAACGGCCGCAGCGACACACGCGGCATGTTGTTCGTCTCGTCGGGCCTCGGCGGCATGTCCGGCGCCCAGCCCAAGGCGGGCAATATTTCGGGCGTCGTGTCGGTCATCGCCGAAATCAACCCCAAGGCTGCCGCCAAGCGCCACGAGCAGGGTTGGGTCGACGAGTTGCATGAATCGCTGGATGAATTGATGCCCCGTATCCGGCAGGCAGTCAGCAGGAAAGAGGTCGTTTCGCTGGCTTACGTCGGCAATGTCGTCGACCTTTGGGAGCGGCTCGCCGCCGAGGAAATCGCCGTCGACCTCGGTTCCGATCAGACTTCGCTGCACAATCCGTGGGCGGGCGGTTACTATCCCGTCGGTTTGAGCTACGAAGCGTCCAACAAGATGATGGCCGAGGAGCCCGGCCGCTTCCGCGAGTGCGTGCAGGAATCGCTTCGCCGGCAGGCCGATGCCATCAACAAGCTCACCGGGCGCGGCATGTACTTCTTCGACTACGGCAATGCTTTTCTGCTGGAGGCTTCGCGCGCCGGCGCGGCCGTCATGGGCGAGGGCGGACGCTTCCGCTATCCCTCCTACGTGCAGGACATCATGGGTCCCATGTTCTTCGACTACGGGTTCGGCCCGTTCCGCTGGGTCTGCACTTCCGGCAGGCCCGAGGACCTGGAGCTGACCGACCGGCTCGCCGCCGAGGTGTTGGAGGAGATACGCCGCACGGCGCCCGAGGAGATCCGCGGCCAGCTCGACGACAACATCCATTGGATTCGCGAGGCCGGGCGCAACAAGCTCGTCGTCGGTTCGCAGGCCCGCATCCTCTATGCCGACTGCGAGGGCCGCACTAAAATCGCCCTGGCGTTCAACCGCGCCATCGCCGAGGGGCGGCTGTCGGCTCCCGTCGTGCTGGGCCGCGACCACCACGACGTCTCGGGCACCGATTCGCCTTACCGCGAGACTTCCAACATCTACGACGGTTCGTCGCGCACGGCCGACATGGCCGTGCAGAACGTCATCGGCGATTCGTTCCGCGGCGCCACCTGGGTTTCGATCCACAACGGCGGCGGCGTAGGCTGGGGCGAGGTCATCAACGGCGGTTTCGGCATGGTCGTCGACGGGTCGGAGGATTCCGACCGCCGCATCCGCGACATGCTTTTCTGGGACGTCAACAACGGCATCGCGCGCCGCAGCTGGGCCCGCAACGAGGGGGCCCTGTCGGCCATCCGCCGCCAGATGGAGCGCACACCCGGACTGAAAGTCACGCTGCCCAATTCCGCCGACGAAGATTTGGTTCGCAGCGCATTGAAAAACTAACTGTTAAAACGTTTTAATTCCTATGGAGCTTCACCATATTTCCGCCGAACATCTTTCGGTCGGCCGGGTCCGCGAAATCCTCGAAAAGCACCTCCGGCTGGCACTCTCCGACGACGCCCGCAGGCGCATCGTCCGTTGCCGCGAGTACCTCGACCGCAAGATGGAGAACCCCGAGCGGCCCATCTACGGCATCACCACGGGGTTCGGTTCGCTGTGCAACATTTCGGTCGGCCGCGACGACTTGGCCGCCTTGCAGAAGAACCTTGTCATGTCGCACGCCTGCGGCACGGGCGAGCGGGTTCCGGCCGAGGTCGTGCGGCTGATTCTGCTGTTGAAAATCCAGTCGCTTTCCTACGGCCATTCGGGCGTGCAGCTCGCTACCGTCGAGCGTCTTATCGACTTCTTCAACAACGACATACTCCCGGTTATCTACCAGCAGGGTTCGCTCGGTGCTTCGGGCGACCTGGCGCCGCTGGCCCACATGAGCCTGCCGCTTCTCGGGCTCGGCGAGGTCGAGCATAAGGGCCGGGTGCGCCCGGCTTCGGAGGTGCTGGCCGAAATGGGGTGGCAGCCCATCGAGTTGCAGTCCAAGGAGGGGTTGGCGCTGCTTAACGGCACGCAGTTCATGAGCGCCTACGGCGTTTGGTCCGTGATCGAGGCCGAGCGGCTCAGCGAGTGGGCCGATACCATCGGCGCCCTGTCGCTCGAAGCCTTCGACGGCCGCCCCGAGCCTTTCTGCGACGAGGTGCACGCCGTGCGTCCGCATGCGGGGCAGATCGCCACGGCCCGCAACTTCCGCCGCCTGCTCGAGGGCAGCGAAATGATTGCCCGGCCCAAGGAGCATGTGCAGGATCCCTATTCGTTCCGTTGCATCCCGCAAGTGCATGGCGCATCGAAAGATACGATTGCTTATGTCAAGCAGGTCCTGACCACCGAAATCAATTCCGCCACCGACAATCCCACCGTTTTTCCCGACGAGGACATGGTCGTCTCGGCCGGTAATTTCCACGGCCAGCCCATCGCCCTTGCGATGGATTTTCTGGCGGTCGCCGTGGCCGAGCTGGGCAATATTTCCGAGCGGCGTATCTATAAGTTGATTTCCGGTTCGCGCGGACTGCCCAGTTTCCTGGTCGCCAAGCCGGGGCTCAACAGCGGGTTCATGATTCCGCAGTATGCCGCGGCTTCCGTCGTCAGCCAGTCCAAGGGGCTCTGCATGCCCGCGTCGGTCGATTCGATCCCCTCCTCGCAGGGGCAGGAGGACCATGTGAGCATGGGTTCCAACGCCGCTACCAAACTTTTCCGTGTGGTATGCAATACGCAGCGCGTGCTGGCCATCGAGCTCTTCAACGCCGCGCAGGCTTTCGAGTTCCGCCGTCCGCTGCACACGTCGCCCGTGCTGGAGCGATTGTTGGCCGATTACCGCAGGCAGGTGCCGTTCATCGACGACGACACGGTCATGTATCCCCATATCCGCACCTCCGTCGAATTCCTGCGTCATGAGAACGCTCGTTAAGAACATCGGCAAGCTCGTCGGCATCCAGCTTTCGGGGCGTCAGCGCCTGTGCGGTGCCGAGATGAACCGTCTGGAGACCCTCGACAATGCGTGGCTGCTCGCCGAAGACGGGCGGATTGCCGCTTTCGGCCGCATGGACGACTGCGGTTCGGGCGTCGCGGCCCGGGTGGTCGATGCCGAGGGCGGGATGCTTTTCCCGTCGTTCTGCGATTCGCACACCCATCTGGTCTACGCCGGGAGCCGCGAGCAGGAGTTTCTGGACAAAATCAACGGACTGAGCTACGAGGAAATCGCCCGGCGCGGCGGCGGGATTCTCAATTCCGCCGACCTGCTGCACGAGACTTCCGAGGAGGAGCTCTACCGGCAGGCAATGGGGCGCGTGCGCGAAATCATCCGCATGGGTACGGGCTGCGTGGAGATCAAGAGCGGCTACGGACTTTCGACCGAGGACGAGCTGAAGATGCTGCGCGTCATCCGCCGCATCCGCGAGACGGCGCCGCTGGCCGTGCGGGCTACTTTCCTCGGGGCCCACGCCGTCGCCCGGGCTTACGCAGGGCGGCAGGCAGAGTATGTCGACCTCGTTTGCGATGAAATGTTGCCCGCCGTGGCGCGCGAGGGGCTGGCCGATTTTGTCGACGTCTTCTGCGACGCCGGATTTTTCACCGTCGGCGAGACGGCCCGCATCCTCAAGAAAGGGCGCAAATTGGGTCTGCGCGCAAAAATCCACGCCAACGAGCTGGCCGTTTCGGGCGGCGTGCAGGCGGGGGTGGCCCACGGCGCGCTGTCGGTCGACCACCTCGAAAGCATGGGGCCCCGCGAAATCGAGGCGCTGGCAGGTTCCGAGACTATGCCGACGCTGCTGCCCGGCGCGGCGTTCTTCCTCGGGATGAATTATCCGCCTGCCCGCGACATGATACGCGCAGGGCTGGGCGTCGCCCTCGCTTCGGACTACAATCCCGGTTCTTCGCCTTCGGGCAACATGCGCATGGTCGTCTCGCTCGCTTCCATCCGGATGCGGATGACCCCGGCCGAAGCCGTCAACGCCGCCACGATGAACAGCGCCTATGCCATGGGCCTAAGCCGCGATTACGGGTCGATTACGCCCGGCAAGGTCGCCAATTTCTTCCTGACGGCCCCCATGCCGTCGGTCGAGTTCTTCTCCTATGCCTATCAGACGCCGCTGATTCGGCGGGTGTTCCTGCGCGGCGAGGAGTATACGGAGCAGTCCTAAGCCTCCGGCGTTTTGAACGTTGTTAAAACGTTTTAGCAGCGGCCGAATTCTTTATTCGCGGGCCGTTGCTTCGGCATATTGTTCGTCGTCCACCGGGCCGAGCCAGGTGTTGCGGTTGCTTTGCGGATTGACTTCGACGGCCAAATGGGCGAACCAGCTGTCGGGTGCGGCTCCGTGCCAGTGGACGGCGTCGGCCGGAATCTCCACCACGTCGCCCGGATGCAGTTCGCGCGCAGGTCGGCCTTGGGCCTGATAGTAGCCGCGTCCGGCCGTCACGATAAGCAGCTGCCCGCCCGAGTGGCTGTGCCAGTTGTTGCGGCAGCCCGGCTCGAACGTCACGTTGCTGACGGGGCAGTTGAGCGCCGGGTCGGCGGTGAGACGGGCCAGCCAGGCCTGCCCGATGAAATACTGCGAAAACTGCTCGGGGAGCTTTTCGCCCTGCGGAAAGATTTGCTCGAAAGAGTGTTCCATTGCGGTGTCGGGATTTTGCATGCAGCCGCCGAACGTCAGCAGCAGCGGGATGAACAGCGATTTTTTCATGCGGCAAATGTACCGGCTTTGCGGCGGCCGGACCGTATACGGATTACGGGGTTCGCTACCATTATTACCGATTCGGCGCCCCGGCGGCCCGCGACCGCATTTTTATCGTTACATTTGCAGCGAACAAGCAGCACAGCCATGAATAAAATCGAGCATTTCGAGCATGTTTTCGAGTACAACGACCTGCTGGGCGTCGAGACCCTCCACCCGCTGGTGTCGGTCATCGACCTCTCCAAGTCGCGCCGGATTCGTCACATGCGCCATACTTTCGGCTTCTACACCCTTTTTCTCAAGGAGGTCAGGTGCGGCAATCTGATCTACGGCCGTCAGTACTACGATTATCAGGAGGGGACCATCGTGGCCATCGCTCCCGGGCAGGTCGCGGGCGTCGAGGACAACGGCGAGGAGTTCCAGCCCAAGGGGTGGGCGCTGGTCTTCCATCCCGATTTGATTCGCGGCACCTCGCTGGGCCGCAATATCCGCAGTTATTCGTTCTTCTCCTACGAGGCCAACGAGGCGCTGCACCTCTCCGAGCAGGAGCGGGCCATCGTCGTCGACTGCCTGCATAAAATCCGCACGGAGACCGAACATGCCGTCGACAAGCATACGCGGCGGCTCATCACGGCCAACATCGAGCTGCTGCTCGACTACTGCGTGCGCTTCTACGAGCGGCAGTTCCTCACGCGCAGCCAGGTCAACAGCGACCTGCTGATTCGGTTCGAGACGCTGCTCGACGCCTATTTCTCCTCGGACCGTCCGCAGAGCGAGGGGCTGCCCTCGGTGAAATATTTCGCCGAACAGCTCCACCTGTCGGCCAACTATTTCGGCGACCTTATCAAGAAGGAGACGGGCCGCACGGCGCAGGACCATATCCAGCTCAAGCTGATCGACGTGGCCAAGGAGCGGATTTTCGACGTCCGCAAGTCGGTCAGCGAAATCGCCTACGAGCTGGGGTTCAAGTACCCGCAGCACTTCACGCGGCTGTTCAAGAAACTCACGGGCCTGACGCCCAAGGAGTACCGGACACCCAACTGACGCCGAGCCCTGCTAAAACGATTTACCCCTGCCGAAACTCGCTTCGGCAGGGGTAAATTGCATTTGTGCGGCGGGTGTTATTCTTCCTTGTCGAACCGGGCCGCTACCTGCCGCAGGTGCTCGACGATGGGCAGGTGCTGCGGGCAGCTCTTTTCGCACTTGCGGCAGCCGATGCAGTCCGAAGCGCGGCCGTGCGTCTGCGCGAGATTGGCGTAGTAGACGGTCTGCACTGAAAATCCTTTGTTCAGCGACTGCTCGGCGTTGTTGTAGAGGGCGAAGTACTCGGGAATGGCAATCTGTTTGGGGCATCCGTCGACGCAGTAGCGGCACGCCGTGCAGGGGACGGCTATCGAACGGTTGATGATTCCGACGGCGTCTTCCACGGCAGCGCGTTCTTCTGCATTCAGCGGCTCGAAATGCTGCATGTAGGAGATGTTGTCGCGAAGCTGTTCCATCGACGACATGCCGCTCAGCACCATCATGACCCCGTCGAGCCCGGCTGCATAACGGATGGCCCACGACGCGGGCGACAGTTCGGGACGCACCGCCCGGAACCGCTGTTCGGCCTCCTCGGGCAGGCGCGCCAGCGTACCGCCCTTGACGGGCTCCATCACCACGACGGGTTTGCCGTGGCGGCGGGCCGTCTCGTAGCACCTGCGCGACTGGATGCTTTCGTTCTCCCAGTCCATGTAGTTGATTTGCAGCTGCACGAACTCCGTTTCGGGGTGGGCCGTCAGAATCTCGTCCAGCAGCTCGGCGCTGTCGTGGAACGAGAATCCGACGTGGCGGATTTTCCCCTCGGCTTTCATCCGCGCGGCGAACGCGAAGCTGTCGAACCGGCAGACCTTGCGGTAGTTCGCCACATTGAGGTTGTGCAGCAGGTAGTAGTCGAAGTAGTCGACACCGCATTTTTCCAGCTGCTCGGCGAAGATGCGTTCCTGGTCGCCCTCGGCTTTGAGGAACATGGTCGGCAGCTTGGTTGCCAGGGTGAAGGCGCTGCGGTCGTGGCGTTCGACAAGCGCCGCGCGGACGATCTTTTCGCTCTGGAATTCGTGGTACATGTAGGCCGTGTCGAAGTAGGTGAATCCGTGTTCCAGAAAGGTGTCGACCATCTTTTCGACCTGTGCCATGTCGACTTTCGCAAAGTCTTCCGGGTCGGTGAGCGGCAGGCGCATGCAGCCGAACCCTAATTTTCGGGGTGTCGTCATCTTATTTGCGCTTCAGGTTGATGAGTGCCCAGCCGCCGGCGATTTGCAGAAGCATGCCCGGCAGGCCGAGACGGAAATCCTGGGCGGCGGTCCGGAAGTCGCCGGCCAACGCCCATTCGCCGAGGGTGCCGACGGTCTGATAGGCCAGCACGACGCCTGCCAGCAGCAGGAGCGACGCCCGGCGGAACCGGGCCGCCGTCCAACTTGCGACAAGGGCCAGCACGACCGACTTCAGCAGAATCGCGGGCAGAGCCGCCGCGACGGGCATCCCGAAAAGCAGCGAATTGGCCACGGGCGACGCAAGGGCCGTCAACAGCCCCGTCCGCCAGCCGTATTTGTAGGCGCCGACGAGGGTGAAGAAATAGATAGGCAGCCACGTGGGGCCGCCCAGATGCACCGTATGGCACAACTGCGGCAAGGCGATGTTGCCCGCCACGAAAAGCGCCGCGGCTAAGTAGGTTTTTGCCTGGCCGCAGTGCAGCGAGTAAAGTTTTGCGGTTGTTGTTTGCATGTTGTTCTTCAGCTATTTAAGTTCTTTTATTGCATCTAAAAGTGCAGGTTCACGCCGCCCAAAACCGTGGCCTTGGGCATGGGGTAGCCCGCATTGATTTCGTAGCGCTGGGCCAGCAGGTTTTCGCCCCGCACGAACAGCTCGACGACCTTGCACACGCGGAAACTGCCGCGCAGGTTCCACAACACGAAATTTTCCTGCGTGCTGCGGCCGCTGCCGTTGACTTTGACTTCGGTGTAGAGCCCGCCGACATATTGCACGCCCGTCGAGACGTTCCAGCGGCCCCTGGCGAACGCGGCTCCGACATGGAGCTTGTGCTCGGGCGACGCCAGCACGGGGTAGGCCATGTGCAGATAGCTGTAATTGGCGTCGAGCGACCACGCGGGCGAAATCCGCCACGCGAACTGCGCTTCGGCCCCTGCGTTCTCGATTTTTCCCGTGTTGATGTTTTTCGGCCGCCCGTCGACGGGGACGCGCATGATGAGGTTCTCGCCGTCGATGTAGAAGACGTTGACCCCGAACGAAATCCGGCCGTCGAGAACGCGCTGCGACCAGGCGATTTCGTAGCTCCACAGCCGTTCGGGCTTCAGGTCGGGATTCTGCGGCGGGAACATGTACATTTCGCGGATGGTGGGGTAGCGGAACCCTTTCGAGGCCGAAAGTTTGATTTCGGCGCTGTTCGAGGGCAGGAACGAAACGCCCGCCTGCGGCACCCATTCGGTTCCGACGTGCGAATGATGGTCGATGCGCAGGCCCGCATCCAGGGTGAGCCACGAACCGATGGTCTGGCGGAAATCCACGTAGGCGGCCACTTCGTGCAACGTTTTGTCGGCCAGCATCGAGCGCGGCGAACCGTCGAGCGGCTGGTTCCATGCGCGGCCCCCGAAACGGAACCAGTCGAAGCCCAGCGTCAGGCGGTTGCCCTCGAAAAGACGGGCGCTCTGGTAGCACGAAATGCCCAGCATCTCGTCGCGCGAATGGAACCGGTAGTCGAGCGGCTCGCTGCCGGGCGAATAGCCGTCGTCGATTTTGTGGCAGCCCCAGTTGCAGAAGAAGCTCAGCGCGCCCGAGGTCCGTTCGTATTCGTTGCGCAGGGCCAGCGAGGTCATGCCGCGCGTGATGTGCGAATCGTTGTCGAGCACCGGAGCCGCGACGCTTCCGGGATTCGAGGCGTTGAAGCGGGTGAGGCTGACATCGGCCTCGATGTTCCATGCCGAGGCGATTTCGTAGCCTGCCTTGGCATAGCCGCCGTACTGCTCGAACCCCATCCGGGGCCGATGGCCGTCGGTGCGGTTGTAGGAGCCTGTCACGACGCTGCTAAAACGTTTTAGCTTCACCCGGTTGGTCGCTTCGGTCTGCAAGGTGTTGTAGGAGCCGTAGCCGATGTGCACCCCCGTTCGGATGCCGTCATTCTTCGATTTGCGGGTCACGATGTTGATGACCCCGCCCATGGCGTTGGAGCCGTAGAGCACCGACGCCGGGCCGCGCAGTACCTCGATGCGCTCGGTCAGCATCGACTGGCAGGCGTCGGCGATGGGGTGGCCCATCAGCCCCATGTACTGCGGGTGTCCGTCGATGAGCACCATCAGCCCGGTGGTGGGCAGTCCGGCCTGCGGCGCCCCGCCGATGCCGCGCAGCGACATCTGCCCGGCAGCACCCGTCGAGACGCTGTAACCCATGATGCCGCGCCCGGTGGCGAACAGCCCCGGCACCTGCTCGGTGAGGAGCGGCAGCAGCGACGGCTCGTGGCTCTGCTCGATTCGCCCGCGCCCCACCGTCGAGACGGTCATGGGCAGGTGGCGGACGTCGGCCCGGTAACGGGCGCCCGTGACGACCACGCTGTCGATAGGCCGGGGCCGCTCCTCTTCGGTGACGGCGTGCGTGTCGGCGGGCAGCGAAGCCCGGACCGGAAAGGCCAGCAGCAGGGCGGCCAGCAACGGAATCTTATTCATGGAACGGTACGGATGAAATTGCGGATCGGTTCGAGGCACTCCTTGGCGGTGCGGCAGTCGCGGCACAGCGTTTCGACGGGACACCAGCCCGTGCCTGCGCGGTTGATGATATGCGGTACTTGGAGCGTGCAGCTCACGGGGATATTTTGCGCGTCGAACAACTGGAGCGCTCCGGTGCTGGCGACGTCGGCATGGACCGCGCGGACGCCGCCCAAAATCATCAGCGCCGCAGCTCCTTTGCCCACGACCTTGTCGGCCACGGATGCGCCGTCGAGCAACTCCGGTTCTTCGGTCAGAATCCGGTAGAGGTCCTTGATGCCCCGCTCGCGGAAAATCCGCACCTGCGCACCCTGGCGGATTACGCAGGAACACGGCTCGGCGTGGAGCCGGGCGGCGAGTTCCTGAAGCTCGCTGACATAGGGTCGGAGGGTCTGCTGCACGGTTTCAAACTGTTTGCACGGGACATGATGGCCGCAGGTCTGCAACGACCGTGCCACGAGGGTTTCGCGGGCTTCCATGCGGCTGACGCATAGTGTTTTCGGCTATGCGGGATTTCATTGCTGCGGCTGCGTTCGGTCGAGGTCGACGAGCGTATATTCGCGGCTGCCCAGCCCGATGGCGGCGGCGTGCTCGACGGTGTGGATGCCGTGGCGCGATTCCATCCGCTCGATGAGATGGACCTTGCCGGGGTCTTCCGAAGCGTAGACCTGGTCGACACATGCCTGATCGAGCGCCACGGGGTCCAGCGAAGCGAAGATGCCGATGTCGCCCATCTGCGGAGCAGCGGGGTGCGCGTCGCAGTCGCAGTCGACCGAAAGGTTGTTCATGACGTTGATATAGAGGATGCGCTCGCCGCAATGGTCGGCGACGGCCTTGGCCGCTTCGGCCATGGATTCGAGAACGGCGTCCTGCTCGGGCAGGTTGTTCCACAGGTCGGTCCTGGTCTTGCCTGCGGTGTGTATCCAGGCCTTTCCGGCCGACGAAGCGATGCCGATGGACATGTTCTTGAGCGCTCCGCCGAATCCGCCCATGGCGTGCCCCTTGAAGTGGGAGAGGATGACCGTGAAATCGTAGGCGGGGAAGTGCGAGCCGACGAAATCTTCCTTGAGATGCTTGCCGCCGACAACGGGCAGCGCGATTTCGCCCTCGGCATCCATGATGTCGACGGGCGCGATGGCCGTGAATCCGTGCTCCTCGGCGGCTTTGAGATGGTCGGCCGTAGCGGCGCGGCCACCGCCGTAGGCCGTATTGCATTCGACGATGGTGCCGCCGATTTTCCGGACGAAATCGCCGATAAGCGCGGGCTTCAGGAAGTTGCTGCCGCCCGGCTCTCCGGTCGAAATCTTCACGGCGACCTTGCCTGTGGCTTCGCGTCCCAGCGCCTCGTAGACGGCGTTGAGCCCGGCCGGGGAGATGTCGCGCGTCATGTATACTTCGGGGACGGCGGGGACCGCCTTGCCTGTGCAGCCCGTGCATCCGGCGGCCGCCAGGAGCAGGAGCCCTGCGGCGAACAAACGAATCTGTTTCATGACTGAATGGTTTTGAGTTCGGTTCTGCGTGCAAATATATGGTTTTCAGCGCGAAGATTTGCAGCCGCGGCGCAGAAACCGGAATATGGGTAGCAAATTCCGGAATCGGTATCGGTCCGGCGAGAAAAACGGCGGCTCCCGGAGGAACCGCCGCTGTATGGCTGTTTATCGGATTATCAGATCGTCGATTCGCAGTTTCGGCACGTGGTGGACGCCGTGTTCGTCGCGGTAGTAGTCGTGACTGTCGTTTTCGCCGATTTCGGTCAGCTCGATTCGTTCGGCGCCTTTGCCGATGGCGAGAACCAACAGCGGCTCCAACGGCAGTGCGAGCGCATCGGCGATCTTCTCCTTGTCGAAAGCGGCGATGCAGATGCCGTTCAACCCCAGCTCCACGGCTTTCAGCAACATGCTTTGTGCCGAAATCCCGAGGTCGATGTCGACATAACGGCTCTCCCCGACCGTCGAACAAACGACGATGAAGGCGTTGGGCTCGGTGCCGGGCAGCGGCAGGTGCAGTTCCGGCAAAGCGCCGCCCAACCGGATGTGGGGTAGCAGGGCAGGCGCCTCGTCGGCCAGCACGGGGCGGAACCGCAGCACCTGCTGGTTGCGGGCCGAGGGGATACGGGCATTGACCTCGATGATGCGGCGAAGCTGGTCGTCGCGCACGACGAAACCGGCGTCGTAACCCCGGTGGCTGCGGTTCTTCAGCAGCAGCCGATCCAATGTCATTGCCGGACGGCGGGCCGCGCGGTCATCCCTGCGTGCGAAGTATTCGTCCATCTTGCGGCCCAAATAGTTGTCTGCCATGGTATCGGGAAGTATTCTGTTATGCGGTTGGAGCAACGAAAAAAGGCTTTGAGAATCTTCCGATCCCAAAGCCCTTGTCTGCGGTGCGTAGGGGACTCGAACCCCTGACCCCGTGCGTGACAGGCACGTATTCTAACCAGCTGAACTAACGCACCTTTTTGCTGATTGCGAATGCAAAGGTAATACAAATTTCGGTAACTCCAAACAAATTCAGCCTTTTTTGAAGAAAGAAAATTGCACGCTTCCGTAACTCCTTAACTGCCAGAACTCCCCGTGCGAAGAAAAATCCATTTTCCGGGAGTGCTCGAAGATGAACAAACCGTTTTCGCGGAGCAATCCGCCCCCGAGGACCGAATCGACGATTCGCTCGCTGCCCTCCAAATCGTAGGGCGCATCCGAAAAAATCACGTCGAACTGCTTCCCGCAGCTTTTCACATAGAGAAAGGCGTTGGCCTTGACCGGGTAGAAATTTTCGATGCCCAGCCGGGCGGCTGTCTGCCGGATGAAATTCCAGTGCACCGGATTGATTTCCACCGCCGTGACGCTCCGGGCGCCGCGCGAGGCGAACTCGTAGCTGATAGACCCCGTACCTGCGAACAGGTCGAGCACGTCGCACTGCTCGAAATCGACCAGATTGCCCAACACGTTGAACAGGTTTTCCTTGGCGAAATCCGTCGTGGGGCGCGCCCGCAGGTTGCGGGGCGGGTTGATGGCCCGGCCCTTGTATTTTCCGCTTACGATTCGCATACGACGTATCTGAAGCGTTTGCCTATCAACTTGCGCAGGGCCTTGGCGCCGGGTCCGGCTATCTGCAGCCGCATCTGCCCCAAAGGCAGCGCCCTGCCCAGCCGGTCGATGAAGTAGAGGATGTCGGCTTCGGCCGCGGCCGGGATGACTTCGGCCAGCCGCAGGGTCCGGCCGAATACCTTTATATATAGCACCCCCGGAGCGCGGCGCAGCCAGACGGTCTGCGCTGCCGCCGTGGGACCCTCCAAAAGCGGGGTAGTGAAGTCGGCGCGGTAACCCAATCGCCCGCGGATTCGCTGGAGTATCTTTTCGTCCAACGCCATGACGGCGACCACCTCCTTGTCCCGGCCGAGCGAGCGCGGCATACTGCGGACCGCCTGCTCGTCGTGCCGGCAGGCCATTCCGGCGGCGGCGAGCAGCTCGGCGGCCGTGGATGTCTGGAGCAGGTCGGCGGGCACGAGCAAAGTCTGCGGCGTGAGAATCTCCACCGTCACTATCGCCTCGCCCGTGAAGTCGCGGTCGAGCCCCGAGACCGAAAAAGAGTGTCCATCCAACGACCGCTGAATGGACACCTTGTTCGTGAGGCGCGGGGTCCTACTCCCAGTTGCCTGCTTCATTGTTGCCGGCTTCCATCGAACCGAACTTGACGCCCGGATAACGGTTGAAGTTGTGGACCTCGTCGTCGACCAGGTTGATGAACTCCTGGCGATAAGCGACCGTGTCGAGGAAAATCTTGTAAGGAGCGCGGCACTCCACGACGGGAATGACGACCTTCGATTCGGTGGTGATGATGCCCGCCTCCATGATATATTGGGCCTGGTTGTCCGTGCCGGGAATGTAGCGCAACTGCTCGATGTCGGACTTGCTCAGCACCTTGGGGGCGAAAATCGTGTCGATGACGGCAATCTTGAACTTCTCGATGTTCTTCTTGCCGGCCTTTTTCAGCGCAGCCATGCCCACCGAGTCGTCCTCGTCGACGATCTTGCGCTCCAGCTCCAGCGTATCGTTGAGAATGAACGCCGTGAGCGTGTCGAAGTCGCCCGTGAAACGCTGGTACTTGGACTTGTAGGCCCGCTGTGCGGTGCGGATGTCCTTGATGCGCTCGATGACCTGCGCCTTGCGGGCGGCCAGCTCGTTGTCGAAACGGATGGGTGTCGAAATCTGGTCGTAGATGACATAGACCAGCGCCACGATCACCACTGCAAGAATGATTTGGATGATTCTTTTCATTTTTTTAATCGAGTATTTGTTATTAATTTTGTCCGAAATAAAACAAGGCGAATGCTCAGCACACGTATCGCGTCCCAAATTTACGCTAAAATTTGTTTCCAAGCAACTCCCGGGCAAAAAAAAATCGTAGAACGCATATCGGAATACCTTGCCGACGAGGATTTTTCGCGGATTTTCGTGCTGAACGGCTATGCCGGAACGGGCAAAACCACGCTGATAGCCGCACTGGTTGCGGCGCTGAAGGAACTGGGCACGAAACCCGTGCTGCTGGCTCCTACGGGCCGGGCGGCCAAGGTGCTGGCGCGCTATTCCGGTGAGAAGGCCTTCACGATTCACAAACGCATTTACCGTCAGCAGACGGCGGCCGACTACGAATCGAAATATTCGCTCAATTTCAACCCCGAACGCGATGCGGTTTTCATTGTCGACGAGGCTTCGATGCTGCCCGACCGCGCACCCGACGGACCCCATTTCGGCAGCGGCTCGCTGCTGGAGGATTTGGTGCAGTACGTCCGCAGCGGCCGTGCCTGCCGGCTGATTCTGGTGGGCGACAACGCCCAGCTGCCGCCCGTGGGCAGTGACTTCAGCCCGGCGCTCGACCCGGTGTCGCTGGGAGCCTATGGCGATGTGGTCTACAATACGCTGGACGAAGTGGTCCGCCAGCAGGCCGAATCGGGCATCCTGTTCAATGCTACGCTGGTGCGCTGCATGCTCGAAAACAACATCCTCGACATACCGCGGTTCCGGATGGATTTTCCCGACATCGAAGCGGTCGAGGGCGGCGATTTCCTCGAAAAATTGCAGGACAGCTATGCGCAGTACGGCCGCGACGAAACCATTGTCATCACTCGCTCGAACAAGCGCGCCAACCGCTACAACGAGGGTATCCGGCGCAACGTGCTCTACGCCGAGGAGGAGGTGGAGAGCGGCGACATGCTGATGGTGGTGAAGAACAACTACTATTTTGCGCAGGGCGACGACTGCCCGATGAGCTTCATAGCTAACGGCGACGTGGCCCGGCTCAAGCGCATCCGACGCTTCGAGGAGTTCTACGGGTTCCGTTTCGCCGACGCCGTGCTGGAGTTCCCCGACTACGACGACACGGCCGTCGAGTGCAAGGTGCTGCTCGATACGCTCGCTTCCGAATCGCCGTCGCTCACGCGCGAAGAGTCGCAGCGGCTTTTCTACGAGGTGGAAAAGGACTACGAGGAGATAAAAAGCAAGCTCAAACGCTTCAAGGAAATCCGTGAAAATCCGCACTTTAATGCCGTTCAGGTGAAGTTTTCCTACGCCATTACCTGCCACAAGGCGCAGGGCGGCCAATGGAAGGCTGTCTTCATCGACCGCTGCCTCTTCGGCGACGAGCCCATGACGCGCGACATGCTCCGCTGGCTCTATACGGCCCTCACGCGCGCTACGGAAAAACTCTATTTGGTCAATTTCGACGAACAGTTTTTTGAATAACCGGCCGGCTCTCGCATTGTTCCGCAAGCAGCCAATGCCCATAAAAAAGAGGTCGCCGAATCTTCGGCAACCTCTTTCGGCAAACCATGCGAGGCGATTTTACAGCGCCGCAATCTCGAATCCGAGCTTCTGTTTCTCGACGTTCGCGATAAATTCGTCGATCGATTCTTTCGCCCATTGGTTGCAGGTGGCGATTTTCACACCGTCGCCCAGCGCAATCAGCATCTTCCGGTCGGCATAGTAGCGGTCGGCTCTCTTTTTCGCGACCTGTGCTTCGGCAAAGACACCCAAAGTCCGAATCAATCTCGGCGTCGGGAATATCTTTTCCAGTCGGTCGATGCTTGCCTCCGGATGTTGTTTTACATAGCGTTTGACAATCTCGTGCACCAGCTTGGCTTTGCCGTAGCGTCCTTCGCCGTCGATTTGGTATTTCGTCGTGTCCTTGACGCTCGTTTTAACGATCGGCGTAGAAAGGACGACGATCTCGCAGGTGTGCGGATTGCGGAAGCGTTCGAGCGTGACGGCCGATATTTGGTCGGTATATCCCTGAATAGTCTGCTGCCGGGGATGTTCTTTCAGCAGATTATTGTTTTTCAAATCCGTTATCGGCATCTCTTTCCGCAGTTCATCGTCGATATACCCGCCGACAAGTACGCCCACGAACTTCACGTTCTCCGGGTCGAGGTCTACCTCCACAGCGTCGCTCTGGTTGATGGCCTCTACTATTTTCTCGCGTTCGGACAGGTAGTCGCACAGCTGGAACAGGGTATCTTTGTCGAGCGCGTGTTTCTTCAGCTCCAAAATTCCGAAAAGATTTTCGCCGTACCGCACGACCATATCGATTCGGCCGCGCGTTTTCCGGTTCGTGCATTTGCCGATGCTCATCTCGCACTCGATGATTTGCGGCTCGCCGTATTTGCGGTCGTCGAGTTTGAGGATGGACGGATTGTCCATCAGGTAAGCTTCCATGCCCAGCTCGCTCGGAAAAGGATACGAATCCAGCGTTATGTTGTTGGAACTCGCCTGCTTGTACATGTTCGGGTTGCTCATAATATGAATGTTTTAAAATTGGGTTTCTTTGATTGTTTTAAAATCTTTCCATCCGGCAGCCGCTGCATAAGCTGCCTTGCAGCCTGTCGGAACATATAAGGTTACACCAACGTGTTTAAAAGTATTGTTTTCGATACTCGGCGGGACGATTGCCTTGCAATAGATGCTTGTCAGGTTGCGGCAATTGAAGAATGCGCTGTCCCCGATTGACGTCACACCGTTGCCAATCGTTACGTTTGTCAGGCCGCTGCAACCCTCGAATGCGCCGCTCTCAATCGACGTCACGCTGTCGGGAATCGTTATGCTTGTCAGGCTGCTGCAATCGAAGAATGTGTAGTCTCCAATCGACGTCACACCGTCGGGAATCGTTATGCTTGTCAGGCGGCGGCAATCGAAGAATGCCTTCTTCCCGATTGTCGTCACGCTGTCGGGAATCGTTACGCTTGTCAGGCCGGTGCAATTATAGAATGCGTAGCTCCCGATAGTTTTCAGTATTAGCGGCAGCTTGACGGATGTCAACGATGTCATGGCTCTGAATGCTTCAGCTGGCAACTCCTCCAAATTCACATGCTCCATATCGAGGATTGCGAGATTCCCAGGATGATATTTCAGCGTCTCCATATCGTAATCGTTCAGATTGCCGATAATGGTCAGTTCTGTGATTCGATGACCGGACAGCAGTCTGACAGTGTGCCCGGAGTTCCGACCACGACTGTTTTGCCATCGAATGCGCTAAGTGTAACGGCGATTTTAGCCGTAACGGTCTGCGAACCGTCCGATACGGTGATGAGCACGCAATTGTCGGTCGACAGCGTTTTGGCCGTAATCGTAATCGTTCCCTCCGTCGCCGAGGTCGGTGTCGTTTCTACCATATAAGCGCCGTCGAGAGTTTGCATCTCGGCCGTCACGACGGTTTTGTCGCTGCCGCCCGTGATGATATAATTAATCGTCTTTGGCTCATTTAAATTGAGCTGCAATGAATTGCCCTCGGCAAATGTAATAGCAAGCTCTTCAGTAATAGGATTGGTCGATACAGTAATTTCGGCCGTAATCGACCGGTCGCCATCCGATACGGTTACGAGCACGCAATTGTCGGTCGGCGTTTTGACCATAATCGTAATCGTTCCCTCCGTTGCCGAGGTCGGTGTCGTTTCCACTGCATAGGCGTCGTCGGGGTTCTTCATCTCAGCTTTCACCACGGTGTTGTCGCTGCCTCCCGTAATGGTGTAGTGGACGATTTTGGCTTCATTTACGTCGAATTCCAGCGAATTGCCCTCGGCGAATGCGATGGCGAGCGGCTGAGGCTCGGGCCAATCGGGTGTTTCGACGCCATCGTGCTTGCTGCACGACGGGAACGCTGCTGCGACGAATAACGCGGTTAAAAGAAATAGTTTTTTCATAGCAATATAAATTTGAGTTCTTGTGTTCAAATTCTATTGCCGTACAACTCCTATGCGGCGGGATATGCGCAAAAAGAAAGTGTGGAGCCGATTTCGTCTATCTAACGGAAGGTTGTAGCAGGACCTAAGTAACAATAAACGATGCAATACCCCACACTTGAATAGATATGGAACATAAGGCGCAGAAGCGCCCACCGCATAATCTAAACAAGAAAAAGAGTGCTGTTCGTTGTCCTGCTACTTTGAAAACTGCTACATTTTCCGTTAAGGACAGTGCGAAAACACTTTCAAATATGTCGCTGCGGGCAAAAGCCGTCAGCACCGCAAAAATAGAAAATATTTTCCCAACGAACAAGCACTCTGCGGGATATTGCAGGCAAAAATCCGGATTATTTTTCGGGGTTATCCGCTGCGGACGCAGTGGGCTTTGTTTCGTGTCGATTATCCGATCCTTGGGGTCGGGCGAGCCGCAGCCCCCGGATGCGGAGGCTCGCACTTCGTGTCTCGCCACCGCTGGCTACGGCCCGTTTTGAACCATTCAATTTTGACCTTATTTTCGTATCTTTGACTCCGTCTTAGATACTTCCGCCTCGGCAATGCTCAAATAAATTTGGCATTGCGCTCGGCTTATTCGTATCTTTGTCCGAATGAAACCGAACGATAATCCTGGCGAACGCCATCCGCTCGAACCTTTCCTGCCCGAAAACGCCCGTCTGCTGATGCTGGGCAGTTTCCCGCCGCAGCGCCACCGCTGGTCGATGGAGTTCTTTTATCCCAATCTGCAAAATGACATGTGGCGCATCGTCGGCTACTTGGCCACGGGCGACAAGACCCATTTTCTGATGCCCGATGCGAAGCGTTTCGACAAGGAGCGGATCGAGGCTTTCTGCCGAGAGCGGGGGATTGCGCTCTACGACACCGCAGCCGAGGTCATCCGGCTGAAAGACAACGCATCGGACAATTTTCTTCAAGTAGTGCGCGATGTCGATCTGGCGGCGCTGCTGGCCCGGATTCCGGCCTGCCGGTCGATCGTCACTACCGGGCAGAAAGCGACCGATACGCTGCGTTCCATTACGGGTTGCGACGAACCGCCGGTCGGCGGTTTCGTGGAGTTCGATTTCGCCGGGCGCCGCATGCGCTTGTGGCGGATGCCTTCTTCTTCGCGCGCCTATCCCCGGCCCGTCGAATGGAAAGCCGAATTCTACCGTAAGGTATTCACCGACTGCGGGATAATCTGACCTACCTAAAGCGGTGCGGACCGCAAAAGGCCGAAAAATATTTCACCCGGTTTTGCGGAGTTGCCAAATTCCGTTATCTTTGCTTGATTGAATTTATATACAATATCCTATTGTGGCTTCCGAAAAGAAAACAGACAAGAAGTACGTGGAAACCCCGCTCATGAAGCAATACTATGCAATCAAGGCGGTGCATCCCGATGCCGTGCTGCTGTTCCGGGTCGGCGACTTCTACGAAACCTTCGGCGAAGACGCCATCAAGGCCAGCGGCATTCTGGGCATCACGCTTACGCGGCGGGCCAACGGGTCGGCTTCGTTCGTCGAACTGGCCGGTTTTCCCTATCATGCCATCGACACCTACCTGCCCAAGCTGGTTCGCGCCGGAGAACGGGTAGCCATCTGCGAACAGCTGGAAGACCCCAAGACGGTCAAGGGGCTGGTCAAGCGCGGGGTCATCGAACTCGTCACGCCCGGTGTGGTCATGGGCGACAACATCCTCTCCAACAAGGAGAACACCTACCTTGCGTCGGTTTTCTTCGGACCCAAGCTCACGGGCGTCGCCTTTCTCGATATTTCGACGGGCGAATTCTATGTTGCCGAGGGTTCGGACACCTATGTAGACAAGCTGATTTCCAATCTCGCGCCCAAGGAGGTCATTTTCCAGCGCGGTTACGAGGACCGGTTCGCCGGGGCTTTCGGCTCGCGGCTCTATACCTACAAGCTCGACGAATGGGTCTTTTCGGAGGAAGTGAACCGCGAAAAGCTCTGCAAGCAGTTCGGCACCAAGTCGCTCAAAGGCTTCGGCATCGACCAGTTCACCGGGGGCGTGTCGGCTGCCGGAGCCATTCTCCACTACCTCGAGTTCACCGAACACCGCGACATCGCACACATCAAGTCCATTGCGCGGCTCGACCAGGAAGATTTCGTGTGGATAGACAAGTTCACCATCCGCAATCTGGAACTTTTCGCTTCCAACGGCGCCCGCGAAAAGGGCAGTTTCGCCGAAGCCATCGACCGGACCCTCACGCCGATGGGCGGGCGGATGCTGAAGCGGTGGATTGCCATGCCCATCAAGAATCCCATGGCCATCAACGAGCGGCTCGACATCGTGGAATACTTCACGCAGCAGGCCGATTTCAGCGAGACGGTGCGGGCGCAGGTGACCCTTATCGGGGACCTGGAGCGTATCGCGTCGCGCATAGCCGCCGCCAAGGTGACGCCCCGCGAACTGGTACAGCTCAAAAATTCGCTGACGGCCATCGAGGAACTGAAACGCCTGCTGGAGCAGGCCGACCAGCCCCGGATGCGGGGATTGTCCCGGCAGCTCGACACCCTGGCCGAGGTGCGCGACCGCATCGCCCGCGAAATCTACCCCGACCCGCAGAACAACCAGATTCAGAAAGGCGGCGTCATTGCCGACGGGGTCGACCCCGAACTCGACGACCTGCGCCGCATAGCGCTTCACGGCAAGGACTACCTGGCCAAAATCCAGCAGCGCGAGAGCGAGGCGACCGGAATCCCGTCGCTCCGGCTGAGCTACAACAACGTTTTCGGCTATTATATCGAGGTGCGCAACACCCACAAGGACAAGGTGCCCGACACGTGGATACGCAAGCAGACCCTTGCCAACGCCGAACGCTACATCACCGAAGAACTCAAGGAATACGAGGAGAAGATTCTTGGCGCCGAGGAGAAGATGCTCGTGCTCGAACAGCGCATCTACAACGAACTTATCGGCTATATCCGCACGACGCTCAAGACGTTGCAGACCAGCGCCATGACCGTTGCCCGCATCGACTGCCTGCAATCGTTCGCGCGGATTGCTTGCGAGCGCCGCTATGTGCGGCCCGTGCTCGACGAGGGCAAGCGCATCGAAATCAAGCAGGGGCGCCATCCGGTCATCGAAACCACCATGCCCGTGGGCGAGGAGTATATTCCCAACGACATCATGCTCGACGACAAGCAGCAGCAGATCGTCATGATTACGGGTCCCAACATGTCGGGTAAATCGGCCTTGCTGCGGCAGACGGCCCTTATCATTCTGATGGCGCAAATCGGCTCGTTCGTCCCGGCCAAGTCGGCCCATATCGGTGTGGTCGACAAGATTTTCACCCGTGTGGGCGCTTCGGACAACATTTCGCAGGGCGAATCGACCTTCATGGTCGAAATGCTCGAATCGGCCAGCATTCTCAACAACATTTCCGACCGCAGTATCGTGCTGCTGGACGAAATCGGCCGGGGTACAAGCACCTACGACGGCATCTCCATTGCCTGGGCGATGGTCGAATACCTCCACAATCATCCCACGGCCCACGCCAAAACGCTTTTCGCCACGCACTACCACGAGCTCAACGAAATGGAACAGATGTGCCCGCGCGTGAAGAACTACCACGTGGCGGTCAAGGAGATGGGCAATCAGATTGTTTTCCTGCGCAAGCTCGAACGGGGCGGGACCGAGCATTCGTTCGGTATCCATGTGGCCCGGATGGCGGGCATGCCGACCTCGGTCGTGTCGCGGGCCGACGAGATACTGCGCAACCTCGAACTGGTCTACGGCAACAACCAGATTGTGCCGAACCGCAGTCTCAAGGAGCGCGGCAGCCGCAAGCCCTCGGCCCAGTCGGTGCGCGAAGCGGCCGAAAACAGCCCGCAGAACATGCAGCTGTCGATGTTCCAGCTCGACGACCCGGTGCTGGTGCAGATACGCGACCAGATCAAGGGGCTCGACCTCGACGCCCTCACTCCCATCGAGGCGCTCAACAAGCTCAATGAAATCAAGAAGATAGCAGGAATCTGAACGTTTCCTGCTGGCTGTGCCAAGGCGAGAAAACCTGCATGAAAAAGAACGATTGTCTTATGAAAGCCCTACGTTATCTCCTCTTGGCGGCGGGTGCGCTCGTCCTGACCTGCGCCGTTTCGGCCCAGTCTCCGCAGACGCTCCGCAAACTGAAGAACAAATACCGTTATGTCGGCCGGCCTCACGACGGTCTGATGGTGGTTTCGCCCAACGATGCGCCGGGACCCCGAATCGGAGGATTCGTCGTCGGCATGCGATTCGGTTATGCGGACACGCTCGGCAAGGATGTCATTCCCGTGCAGTTCGACTATGCGTCGGATTTTTCGCAGGGACTGGCACTGGTCGGCATCGGCAAGCGCGATGTCCGCAAATTCGGTTTTATCGACCTTTCGGGCCAGGCGGCGATTCCGATTGAATACGACAATGCGGAACTGACGAAAGAGGGTTTGCTGAAAGTGATGCGCAAGGAGGGCATCGCCGAGCAGTGGGGGTATCTTTCGCGGGACGGCGAAGTGGCCGTGCCGCTCGAATACGGCCAGCTGATGAAGCCTGCCGAGGGCTTTATCGCCGCGGCCAAAGGCACGTGGACCGAGGGAAAAACGGCAATGTCGAGTCCGAAATTCAAGGGCAAGTACGGTTTTCTGGACTACGAAGGCAACGTCTTGATTCCGTTCGACTTCGTTGATGCCCATTCGTTTCAGAACGGGGTCGCTGCCGTGGCTGTCGAAGGCAAATATTACCCGAAATGGGGGGTTATCGACACCTGCGGAAAGACCGTGGTGCCGTTCCGGTATTATGAAGTCCGGAATTTCCGTGAGGGGCTGGCGCTGGTCGGCCGGGTTATCGACGGCGAAGTGCGCTACGGGTTCATCAGCCCTGACGGCGAGGAGGTCATAGCGGCGCAATATGCTTCGGCCCGGGAGTTCCGCGACGGCTATGCGCTGGTCAGCGAATTCTCCAAGAGCGATTTCGCCCCGTTCTATCTGATCGACAGGGCAGGCAACCGCCGGTTGCCCTATGCGCTTTACGATGTGAATGACAGCGGGCGCTACGGACACATGACAGCCGCTGTTCCCGATTCGACGGGCCTGCTGCGCTACGGGCTTATCGACAAACGCGGCCGACAGATTATCCCGTTCCAATACGACCGGATTACGATTTTTTCGGAGTGGGATGCTCAGACGCAGAGCTGGAAAGAAGCCGGTATCGCCGAAGTGAACGGTATGGAGAGGTCGTTCAACATTTTCAGAAACAGCAAAAAGTAGTCTCCCGACACGATACGAACAAGGCCGGACTTTGCGCGTCCGGCCTTGTTTATGTTTTGATTCCGGCTATTTGTTGATGAGCGAACTGATGTTCTGAATCAGCATGGCCACGGCGACCGAATTGAATCCGCCCTCGGGGATGATGACGTCGGCGTACTTCTTCGACGGCTCGACGAACTCTTCGTGCATGGGCTTGACCGTGTTGGTATACTGCGAAATGACCGACTGCATCGTGCGGCCGCGGTCGCAGACGTCGCGCAGGATGCGGCGCGCCAGGCGGATGTCGGCGTCGGTATCGACGAACACCTTGATGTCCATCAGGTCGCGCAGCTCCTTGTTCTCGAAGATAAGAATACCGTCGACGATGATGACCTTGGAGGGCTTCACGCTTACGGTTTCGGGCAGACGGTCGTGGTCGACGAACGAATAGAGCGGGTGCTGGATGGGCACGTTCTCTTTCAGCGCCTTGATGTGCTCCACGAGCATCTGCGTGTCGAACGCCTGCGGATGGTCGTAGTTGAGCTTCGTCCGCTCCTCGTAGGTGAGTTCGGGGTGGGCCTTGTAATAGTAGTCGTGGCACAGGGTCACCACGTCGTCGCCTTGGAAAGCCTCTTGCAGACGCTTGACCAGCGTCGACTTGCCCGAACCGGTTCCTCCGGCCACTCCGATTACCGTAACTTGCATAGACAGAGATATTAGGGTGTAGTTATACAAAAACGAAGGACCACCTTGCAAAGGCGATCCTTTCGTTCTCTAAGCGTCGATATTGGCGTAGTGGGCGTTCTTCTCGATGAATTCGCGGCGGGGCGGCACGTCGTCGCCCATGAGCATCGAGAAGATGCGGTCGGCTTCGGCCGCGTTTTCGATGTTGACCTGCCGCAGAATACGCGTATCGGGGTTCATCGTCGTCTCCCACAGCTGGTGCGCGTTCATCTCGCCGAGACCTTTGTAGCGCTGTACGTGGGCACCCTTGCCGAATTCTTCGGTAATCGCATCGCGCTCCTTCTCGGTCCAGCAGTAGCGTTCCTGCTTGCCTTTCTTGACCAGATAGAGGGGCGGGGTAGCGATGTAGACATGGCCGTTCTCGATGAGCTCCTTCATCTTGCGGAAGAAGAACGTCAGCATCAGCGTCGCGATATGGGAACCGTCGACGTCGGCATCGGTCATGATGATGATTTTGTCGTAGCGCAGCTTTTCGAGGTTCAGCGCCTTGCTGTCGTCCTCGGTGCCGATGGTCACGCCCAGCGCGGTGAACATGTTCTTGATTTCCTCGTTCTCCCACATGCGGTGCTCCTGCGCTTTCTCGATGTTCAGAATCTTACCGCGCAGCGGCATGATAGCCTGGAAGTTGCGGTCACGGCCCGATTTGGCCGTACCGCCTGCCGAGTCGCCCTCGACGAAGAAGATTTCGGCAATCGAACGGTCGCGGCTCGAACAGTCGGCCAGCTTGCCCGGCAGACCTGCGCCCGACAAGACGGTTTTACGCTGCACCAGCTCGCGGGCATGGCGCGCAGCATGGCGGGCCGTAGCGGCCAGAATCACTTTCTGCACAATGGCCTTGGCATCCTTGGGGTTCTCCTCTAAGTAATGGCCCAGCGCCGACGTCATGGCCTGGTCGACAGCCGCCGAGACCTCGTCGTTGCCCAACTTGGTCTTGGTCTGTCCCTCGAACTGTGGCTCGGCGACCTTGACCGACACCACGGCCGTCAGACCCTCGCGGAAGTCGTCGCCGTTGATGTCGAACTTCAGCTTGGCGAGCATCCCCGAATCCTCGGCGTATTTCTTGAGCGTGCGGGTCAGCGCACGGCGGAATCCGGTCAGATGCGTACCGCCCTCGATGGTGTTGATGTTGTTCACATAGGAGTGTACGTTCTCCGAATAGGAATCGTTGTACTGCATGGCCACCTCGACCGGAACCCCGTTCTTCTCGGTGTCGAGGTAAATGATCGAATCAATGATAGGTTCGCCGCGCGTGGCGTCGAGGTACTTCACGAATTCTTTGAGCCCCTCCTCCGAATAGAAGTGGTCTTCGCGGGTCTTGCCCTCCTCGTCCTTGCGCAGGTCGCGGAGGTTGAGCTTGATGCCCTTATTGAGGAACGCCAGCTCGCGCAGACGGTTGGCCAGAATGTCGTACTTGTATTCGGTCGTGTGGGTGAAGATTTCGCCGTCGGGCTTGAACGTGACGGTCGTACCGCGGTCGGAGCAGGTGCCCACGACCTCGACCTGCGAAGTCGGCACGCCCTTGCTGTAGGACTGGCGGTAAATCTTGCCCTCGCGGTGGATTTCAGCAATAAGCAACGTCGAAAGCGCGTTGACGCACGAAACGCCCACGCCGTGCAGACCGCCCGACACCTTGTAACTGCCCTTGTCGAACTTACCGCCCGCGTGCAGCACCGTGAGCACCACTTCGAGGGCCGATTTGCCCTCCTTTTCGTGGAAGTCGGTCGGGATACCGCGGCCGTTGTCCCTGACCGTGATGGAATTATCTTCGTTGATGGTAACGTCGATGTCGGTACAATAGCCGGCCAGCGCCTCGTCGATGGAGTTGTCCACCACCTCGTAGACCAAGTGGTGGAGACCCTTTTCGCCGATGTCGCCGATATACATGGCAGGGCGCTTGCGGACCGCCTCCAGTCCTTCGAGGACCTGGATGTTCGACGCGGAATAGGCTTCTTCCTGTTTCTTTGCGTTTTGTTGTTCCGTACTCATTTTTCGCCTTTGAAATATCGTACAAATATACTGCTAATTTTCGGAATAAACAAGCGCCCGGACCTGGTTTAGGATGCGCCTTTTTGTTGCGGTGCCCACGGTCAGCCGAGTTCGGCTTCGAGGTCGATTTCGTGGATTTGTCCCGACGCAAAGAGGATGGCGCGGGCAGGGTAATTCTCGATAAGCGACGTGTTGTGCGTCGACATGACCACGGCGCAGCCGCTCTTGGCGATTTCGCGGAACAGCTGCATGATGCCGTCGGCCGTCACCGGGTCGAGGTTGCCCGTCGGTTCGTCGGCCAGCAGCACCTTGGGCCGGTTCAGCAGCGCCCGGGCGATGACAAGCCGCTGCTGCTCGCCGCCCGAAAGCTCGTAGGGCATCTTATAGCTCTTGTTCTCCAGCTCGACCAGCCGCAGGACCTGCTCGATGCGTTCGGCGATTTCCGCCTTCCGCTTCCAGCCTGTCGCCTTCATTACATAATAAAGGTTCATGAACACGTTGCGGTCGGTCAGCAGCTGGTAGTCCTGGAATACGATGCCGATGCGGCGGCGCAGGTAGGGGATGTCGCGCCGCCGGAGCCTGCGCAGATTGAATCCGGCGATATGCCCCTCGCCCGTCAGCAGCGGCACTTCGGCGTAGAGGGTCTTCAGCAGGGTGCTTTTGCCGCTTCCGACCCGGCCGATGAGGTAGACGAATTCGCCTGCGGCGACCTCCAGATCGACCCCCGAGAGCACCATTTCGCTTTCGCGCAGCAAGCGTCCGGCAGACTTGTATCCGCGGGCGTCGGCGTGGCAGATGGCTGCGTTGCGAAATTTTACGACCGGTTTCTGATTCATTCTGGATGCTCCGGATTTGGACGGGTAAAGGTAATAAAAAAATCGGATTCGCCGCCTGCGCTTGAGGAAAAACGCCTTTCGGAGGGTAAAAAAGTCGGAAAATCCGAAATAATGTATTATTTTTGCCCTGTTTTCAGTTGCAGCTTTGCAGTTGCCCGATTCGGGGGTGCCCGGTTTTGACAGCAGGCAGAGTTTGATTGTAAGCACGCCGAGCGCTGTGCGGCGGCTCGTAAATACCGACGCTCGAACTACAAATGGCAATAACAGCTATGCACTCGCTGCCTAATTTTCAAGGAAAATCGGCTTAATCGCCGCGGCCAAGGCGCCGCAGCGACGAGTATCCCGGAGGAGGGTTCCGCTCCCTAATCCTCTTCCATACGGGGTATCATCAATTCGGAGATAGTGCGCCGGAGCGTTCCGGCCGGTGTGCGAAACTCAAGGAACTGGGACCCGGGTTAGGCCGTCGCCTGCCAGACCCGGGTAGAAGGACGAAACGGCGACTAAGCGTGTAGAAAGCTTTCGGGTTCCCTGTTTGGACGCGGGTTCGACTCCCGCCACCTCCACGACTGCGAGGAACGCTCCGGTTTTCCGGAATGTTTCTCGGACGCGGATTTTTGAATTTTCGCCCCGTTTTCTTGTTGACCGATATGCGGCTTCTTCGGAGCCGCGCGAGCCGCAGCCTCTGCCGGCGGAGGCTCGCAAGTTCGCCCCGCAGGCTACGGTCGCGACAAATGACTTCAAAATTCCGGAAACCGATACCTTCTGTCATGAACCGTCTCCTGCTGCTTTTCTTGCTTCTGCCGTTGCTGTGTGCCGCCTGCATTTCGGGCTCCGGCAGGAAACACCCCGCCCATTCAAATCAACTACCCGATATGTCCGACAAAAAGCAGTATGCCGTCATCGCCACCGAGAAAGGGACGATGAAAGCCGAATTGTACACCCATGAAACACCCGGCACCGTGGCCAACTTCGTCGAGCTGGCCTCGCACGATTTCTACGACGGGCTCACGTTCCACCGCGTTATTCCCGATTTCGTCATCCAGGGCGGCTGCCCGCGCGGCGACGGTACGGGCGGTCCCGGCTATACCATCAAGTGCGAGACTTCGGCCCCGCGTCAGTACCACGACCGCGGAGTGCTGTCGATGGCCCATGCAGGCAAGGACACGGGCGGTTCGCAGTTCTTCATCTGCCACAACCGCGAGAATACGCAGCACCTCGACGGCCGCCACACTTGTTTCGGCAAGGTCGTAGAGGGGCTCGACGTCATCGACGACATCCGCCCGGGCGACAAGATTCTCTCCATCCGCATCGTAGAAGAGTAGGAGGCCATGACTCGGAAAATCATGTTGCTCGGTTCGGGAGAATTGGGCAAAGAGTTCGTCATTGCCGCCCAGCGGCTCGGTCGGACCGTCGTTGCGTGCGATAAGTATCCCGGCGCTCCGGCCATGCAGGTGGCCGACGCCTGCGAGGTGTTCGACATGCTCGACGGCGATGCGCTCGAAGCAGCCGTCGCCAAACACCGGCCCGACATCATCGTGCCCGAAATCGAGGCCATCCGCACCGAACGTCTCTACGACATCGAGCGGCAGGGCGTGCAGGTGGTGCCCAGCGCCCGGGCCGTCAATTTCACCATGAACCGCAAGGCCATCCGCGACCTTGCGGCCAAAGAGCTGGGGCTCAAGACCGCCCGCTATTTCTACGCCAAGTCCTACGATGAGCTGTGCAGCGCCGCGGCCCGAATCGGATTCCCGTGCGTGGTCAAGCCGCTTATGTCCTCGTCGGGCAAAGGGCAGTCGGTGGTCAAGGGGCCCGAGGAACTGGAGCACGCGTGGAACTACGGGTGCGAGGGTTCGCGCGGCGACATCCGCGAACTGATCGTCGAGGAATTCATCGCGTTCGACAGCGAAATCACGCTGCTGACCGTCACGCAGAAGAACGGCCCTACGCTTTTCTGCCCGCCTATCGGCCACGTGCAGAAAGGCGGCGACTATCGCGAGAGTTTCCAGTCGCCGCAGATTGCTCCCGAGCATCTCGCCGAGGCGCAGCGCATGGCTGCCGCCGTCACCGAAGCGCTGACGGGCGCCGGCATCTGGGGTGTGGAATTCTTCCTCAGCCACGAAAACGGCGTCTATTTCTCCGAGCTGTCGCCCCGGCCGCACGATACGGGCATGGTGACGCTGGCCGGAACGCAGAATCTCAACGAATTCGAGCTGCACCTGCGCGCAGTGCTCGGTCTTCCGATTCCTGCGATTACGTTCGAGCGCATGGGTGCCAGCGCCGTCATTCTTTCGGAAAAGGCCATCGCCGGAACGCCCCGTTACGAGGGTGTCGGCGACGCGCTGGCTGCCGGCCCGCAGACCGACATCCGTATTTTCGGCAAGCCCTCGGCCCGCGTCGGTCGCCGAATGGGCGTGGTCGTGAGCTACGCGCCGCTGGGCAGCGACCTCGACGCCTTGCGCGAACGGACCAAAGCGGCCGCCGCCAAGGTCCAAGTACTGGAGTAGCCCATATCTCTGCATAAGCAAGGCGCCGAACTCGTGGGGTTCGGCGCCTTTTGCTTGTTCCGGTCGGAATCCGGATTTATTTGTGCAGTTTCGCTACCACGTTGTCCGTAGCCTTTTTCAGCAGCTCTTCCGGACAGCAGAGCGTGATGCGGATATAGCGCCTGCCCTCCGAGCCGAAGATTCCGCCCGGAGTGAGGAACACATCGCACTTTTCCATCACTTCGTCGGAGAACGAGAAGCTGTCGCCCTCGTAGTCCTCCGGCAGTTCGGCCCAGACGAACAGACCCGCCTGATGCTCGCGGTAGCGGCATCCCAGCGCATCGAGCAGGGCATACGCCTGCTTCTCACGGCCGTAATAGATGGCGTTCAGCTCCTTGAACCATTCGTCGCCCAGCGCCAGCGCCGTGTCGGCCGCCGCCTGAATCGGGTAGAACATGCCCGAATCCATGTTCGACTTGAACGTGAGAATCGAATCTATCCACTCCTTTTTGCCCACCACGACGCCCACGCGCCAGCCGGCCATCGAATGGCCTTTCGAGAGCGAGTTCATCTCCAGCGCCACGTCGCGCGCGCCCTCGGCCTCCATGATGGAAATCGGAGCCTCGGCGTTGCGGATGAAGCTGTAGGGGTTGTCGTGGACAATCAGAATGTTGTGACGGGCACCGAAATCCACGATTTTCTGCATCAGCTCCATCGAGGGCGTCTGTCCCGTCGGCATGTTGGGGTAGTTGACCAGCATCATCTTCACACCCTCCAGCCCGGCGCGTTCGATGGCGTCGAAATCGGGGTAGAAGTTCGTCGCCTTGTTGAGCGAGTAGGTCACCATCTCGCCGCCCGACAGCCGCACGGCCGACGAATAGGTGGGGTAGCCCGGATTCGGCACCAGCACCTTGTCGCCCTTGTTCAGAAAGGTCATGCAGATGTGCATGATGCCCTCTTTCGAGCCGATGAGCGGCAACACCTCCGAATTGTAGTCCAGTTCGGTGCGGTACCATCTTTTGTACCAGTCGGCGAAAGCCTTGCGCAGAATCGGCTCGCCCTTGTAGGACATGTACTTGTGGACGTCGGGGCGCTGCGCCTCTTTCGACAGCCGTTCGATGACCGAGGGGTGGGGCGGCAGGTCGGGGCTGCCCATCGCGAGCTTGATGATCTGACGGCCCGTGGCCGCTTCGATTTCGGCGATTTCGCGCAGACGGCGCGAGAAATAGTACTCTCCGGTGCCGTCCAGCCGGTGCGAACGGGCGATGTTGACTGCTTTGGCCATAATCAAATTGGTTTGTCTTTTACAAAGATAGCGCAAGCCGAACGCAATATCAAGTTTTCTTGAATATTGCTGAGGCGTAGTTTATCTTCTACAAAGGTAGCACACCGGGTGCGCAAAAGCAAATTAATTCCGTACTTTCCTGCCGCGGCGCCGGGTCAGAGTGCAAAAAGAATGAATATCTGCGCCGTGAGCACCCGCAGGAACATGACCACCGGATAGACCGTGGAATAGCCTACCGCGGGCATGTCGTTGCCTGCCGTGGCATTGGCATAGGCCAGCGCAGGCGGGTCGGTCGTCGCTCCGGCAATCAGTCCCATGAGCGTGTAGTAGTTCATCTTGAGCCACAGACGCGCCACGAGCCCCACGATCAGCAGGGGCACCACCGTGATGATGACGCCGTAACCTATCCAGCGGTAGCCGCCGCCGACAACCGCGTCGACGAATCCGTCGCCCGTACCGATTCCGACCGCCGCAAGAAACAGCGCGATGCCGATTTCGCGCAGCATCAGATTGGCGCTCATGGTGGTGTAGGTCACCAGATGGAAGTGGGTGCCGAACCGGCCTATCAGAATCGCCACGATAAGCGGTCCGCCCGCCAGGCCCAGCTTCACGGGCTGCGGCACGTTCATCAGCGGAATCGAACCCAGCAAAACCCCTAAAGCGATACCTACGAAGATCGTCACTAAGTTCGGGTGGTCCAGCTTCTTAAGCGAGTTGCCCAGCACGTCGGCCACCTGCGCCACCGCCTTGGCCGTGCCGACCACCATCACCCGGTCGCCGATTTGGAGTTCGAGCCCCTGGTAGGGTATCAGGTCGACGCCCGCACGGTTCACGCGCGTAAGCGTAATGCCGTATTTGGTCCGGAGCCGCAGGTCGGAAAACTTCTTGCCGTTGACCGAGGGCTTGGTTATCAGAATGCGGCGCGAAATGAGTTCGGCGTCGGGCGTGTTGCCGCCCCACTCCTCGTCGGCCATCTCCACCCGGTGGCCGAAGAACGCCACGATGGCTTCGGTATCTTCGGCCTGGCAGATGACGCACAGGCGGTCGCCCGTGTGGATGACCGTGTCGGTGTCGGCCATCGCTATTTCGCCCGCCGAAGACATCACGCGCGAGATGACGAACTGGCGGTTGATCAGGTCGCGCAGATATTCCACCGTGCGGCCGTCGAGTATCTTGTTGGTGAACTCCACCGACACCTTGTCGGCGAATTTGTGTTCCTGCGAAAGCGCCGCGAGCCCTTCGTTTTCCTTCTCGAATTTCACGCGCAGGGCGTAGCGGATGAAAATCATCGTGAAGATGATGCCGACCACGCCGAGCGGATAGGCTACCGCATAGCCCAGCGCGATGGTCGGGTCGTTCAGCCCCGTTGCGTCGGCATAGGCCTGCTGGGCCGCACCCAGTCCGGGCGTGTTGGTCACGGCGCCCGAAAGAATGCCCACCATCGTGGGAATCGGGGTTCCGGTGACCATATGCAGGATATAGGCGGTCGCTACGCCCAGCAGCACGATGGCCGCAGCGCAGCAAACCAGCGTCAGCCCGCCGTGCTTGAACGAAGCGAAGAAGCCCGGCCCGACTTGCAGGCCTATCGAAAAGACAAAGAGAATCAGCCCGAATTCCTTGACGAAATGGAGCACGTCGCCGCTGACGGTCATGCCGATGCTGCTCAGCGCGATGCCGACGAACAGAATCCACGTGATGCCCAGCGAGACCCCGCCTATCTTGATTTTGCCCAGCAGAATTCCCAGTGTAATGGTCAGCGAGAAAATCAATACCGCGTGGGCGATGCCGCCGCCGAAAAAGAGGGATTGGAGCCACTCCATTTATCTGTCTGTTTTTGTGCTGTTTGACCTGCGTTACCTAACCAAACGCAAAAATAGTCGATTTTCCGGGAAATTTCCAGCGTTCAATACAGAAATTTTTCCATCCAGGGGGTCAGCAGGGCCGTCGCAAGCCCCATCAGCGCCATGGCCAGTCCGCTCAACGCTCCTTCGACCGCGCCTATTTCGATGGCCCGGGCCGTGCCGATGCCGTGTGCCGCCGCTCCGAGGGCGAATCCCCGGGCTTCGGGGTCGCGCACGCCGCAGCGGCGCAGAATCCATTCGCCGAAAATACTGCCGAAGATTCCCACGCAGAAGACCACCACCGAGGTCACCGAGACGTTGCCGCCCAGCGGTCCCGACACCGACACGGCTATGGGCACCGTGACGGATTTGGGGGCTATCGAGTTGAGAATCATCCGCTCGGCGCCGAATGCCTTGGCCGTGTAAACGACGCTCAGCACTCCTGTGACGCATCCGACGAGCGTAGCCACGCCTACGGGAACCAGGCTGCCGCGCAGCCGTTCGACCTGTTCGTAGAGCAGGTAGCCGAGCGCCACGACCGACATCCCCAGCGCGAAGTCGAGCATCCGGGTCGCTTCCTGATAGCGGGAGTAGGGGATGCCCGTTGTCTGCAAAAAGACAATCATGGCAACGAACGTGAGCAGTACGGGGTGCAGCAGAGCCAGCCGGGTCCGGCGGTAGATGATGCCGCCCAGGCAGAAAAGCCCCGTCGTCAGCGTGAGCAGAAAGAGGTCCGAGGAGATGAAGCTATTCATTCTTTCCGGGATTTTTGCGGTTGAGAATCTGATAGGTGCGGCCGGTTATGTAAAGTACCGCCACCGTCGAGACGATTCCCGCCACGACAATCGCCCACAGGTTGTCCAGAATGACATGGTACGATTCGATCAGCCCTACGCCGTAGGGAACGAAAAAGAGGGCCATGCTCCCCAGCAGGAACTTGGCGGCCGGGCGTACCTGTTCGGCATCGACCCACCGCAGGCACAGTGCCGCAAAGAGCAGGACCATGCCGATGATGTTTCCCGAGATGTGGTTCCCGGTCGCAAGGCTCAGCGCATTTCCCGCCAGCCAGCACAACAAGATGTAAAACACTCCGCGCATAACGGCCGCAAAGGTACGCAAACAATCGGCGGAATGAAACATTCCGTCCGAAAAAAAGCGGTCGGAGGTCGAACTTGCCAACCGGCCCGACAGGCTATTTCTTGCGGTTTTTCAGCGGGCAGCGGGTCGCACCGCATCCGGCACAGCCGCCCCGGCGCCGTCCGGAGACGAAGCACACGAACCGCCACAGCAGCAGGGCGACAATCCCGCCGAGGATGATTCCGACCGTATAATCCTGCCAGTCCATGTTCAGAGCCACAGCGCCAGGTGATAGACGCCCCATGCCGCGAGCCATGCCAGCAGCGTGTCATAGACCACCGCGGCCAGCGCCCAGTGCCATCCCGCTTCGGCGCCGATGGCCGTCACGGTGGCGATGCACGGGAAGTACAGCAAAATGAACACCAGAAACGCCAGCGCCGTGGCGGTCGGGAAATCGCCGCTCGCCCTCAGCCGCCGCGGCAGGGTAGCCGCTTCGTCGGCCGGGTCGCCGTTTTCCGAATAGAGCACTCCTAAGGTGCTGACTACGATTTCTTTGGCCGCCACGCCCGATAACAGCGCCACGCCCGCTTTCCAGTTCATGCCTATCGGCTCGAAAACGGGTTCGCAGCCCTTGCCGATACGGCCCAGGTAAGAATTTTCGTAGTGCGCGGTTCCTCCGGCGCTCTCCTCCGTGCGGGGATAATAGCTCAGAAACCATACGATGACCGACGCTATCAGAATCATCCCGCCCATCTTGCGCAGGTATTGCGCGCACTTGTCCCACATGTGCGCCAGCGTGGTTTTCCACGTCGGCAAGCGATAGGGGGGCAGTTCCATGACGAACGGCGTCTCGTCCGCCCGAAAGAGGAAGCGCCGCAGCAGACGCGCCGTCACGACGGCCACCGCCACCCCCAGCACATAGAGCCCCGTCATGACCCATCCGGCGTGTGCCGTGAAGAACGTTCCGGCAATCAGTATGTATATAGGCAGCCGCGCGCTGCACGACATGAACGGAGTTATCAGGATGGTTATCAGGCGGCTGCTCCGGCTCTCGATGGTCCGGCATGCCATGACGGCCGGAACGTTGCAGCCGAATCCCATGACCAGCGGGATGAACGACTTGCCGTGCAGGCCGATGCGGTGCATCACCCGGTCCATGATGAACGCCGCACGGGCCAGATAGCCCGAATCCTCCATGAACGAGATGAACAGATAGAGCACCATGATATTGGGCAGAAATACGATGACCGCCCCCACGCCGCCTATGACCCCGTCCGCAAGCAGGTCGCGCAGCGCCCCGGGAGGCAGCAGCGCATCCACGCCCCGGCCGACCCAGCCCACCAGCGTGTCGATCCACCCTTGCGGATAGGCGCCCAAATAGAACGTGCACCAGAACATCAGCCACATCAGAAAGAAGAAAATCGGGAAGCCCCACAGCTTGTGCGTCACGAACGAATCTATCAGCGCCGTGGTCGTCGCTTCCTCCCGGCGGCCGGGGGTGTAGGTCTCTTTCAGCGCGCCCGATATGAAGCCGTATTTCTGATTGGCGAACGCCGTTTCGACGTCTTCGCCCAGCGCCTTGGTTATCCGCTCCGCTTCGCGGGCCGCCGTTTCGGCCCACACCGGATAGCGTTCGCAGCGGCGCAGCTGTTCGTTCACCTGGCGGTCGCCTTCCAGCATCTTCATCGCAAAGTAGCGGGGCGGGAAGGCCTTGGGCAGTTGGCCGTGGTGCTCGTTCATGTCGCCGTTCAGTCGCCGAAGCCCCTCTTCGATGACGCTGCCTTGACCGATATGGATATGCCGCACCCGTTCGTCCTGGTTTTCGTAGACGGCTATGACCGTGTCCAGCAGGGCTTCGATGCCCTTGCCGTTGCGCGCTTCCACCGGAACCATCGGCACGCCCAGCATCCGGCCCAGACTTTCGTAGTCGAGCTGCGCGCCGCTTGAGGTAAGTTCGTCGAACATATTGAGCGCCACTACCATGCGCGGATTTATGTCTATCAGTTCGGTCGTCAGATAGAGGTTGCGTTCCAGGTTCGACGCCACCACCGAGTTGATGATTACGTCGGGTGTCTCCTCGGCGATGTGGGCCCGGACGAACAGTTCTTCGGGCGTATAGGCCGAGAGGGCATAGGTCCCCGGCAGGTCGGTTATCTGAAACCGGTAGCCGCGGTAGTAGCGCACGCCGCTCTTGGCGCCCACCGTCACCCCGCTGTAATTGCCCACATGTTCGTGACCGCCCGAAATCGCGTTGAACAGCGATGTCTTGCCGCTGTTCGGATTGCCCACCAGCGCCACGCAAATCGTGTGGCTGCGCGTGCGGACCAGTTCGTCTATCGCGTCGTCGCCCGGAACCGCTTCGACCGAAGCGTGCCGCTCCGGCGCCTTGAGCAGTTCGTGCGCTTCGCTGTCCGAAAATACCTGTATCATTTCCGCTTCGCTGCGCCGCAGCGATACGTCGTAGCCCATGATCCGGTATTGAATCGGGTCCTTGAGCGGCGCGTTCAGGATCACCTCCACCCGTTGGCCGCGGACGAATCCCATTTCCATGATCCGGCGGCGGAAGCCTCCGTGGCCCAGTACTTTCAGAATCGTCGCCGATTCTCCGGTTTTCAGTTCGGACAGTCGCATATCGAGGAGTTTTTCATGCAGCATTTTCTCGTCTCAAAGTTACTCCTTTTGTCCCGTTCCCGCAATCCCCATTTCTCGGTATTTCGCCCCAGGCCAGCAAAAAGCCGGGCAGGTTCTCCCCGCCCGGCTTCGTACTCCGTCAATGATTCTCAATCCGCGTCGCTTCGGAAAGGGGCCACAGGGAGTCCCGCGGCATCGAACAGATTGCCTGTTGCTCCGTCGCTGAAGCAATAGCGCACGGCTGTCGGACGCGCAACCCGTTTGCTCCGGACCACCAGCTTGTCGCCGTCGATTCTGCCCTCCGCCGGAACGAATTCCATCGAAGCGTCGCACATTTCCAGCCCGGCGATACGCTTCCCGCGGCATACGAGTCCGCCCTCGGCATTGTCGAACGTCACGATGACCGCCGAGCGCTTGAATTCGGCCGACCGGAACGAAGCATGTTTGTACTTGCTCACCGTCTGCCCGTACACCTCGCCCAAAGCCCAGTTGGCCAGCCGGTCGCCGACCCCCTTTTTGTAGCGGGGATGGATGTTCGTCACGTCGTCGACCAAATCGGCGACAACCGCCATGCCCGTTCCCGGAACCGCAGCCGCCACACGTGCCTGCTGTTCGCGTACCAAGGCTCCGGCAATGCCTCCCTCCGTGCGGGCATAGGGCGCTATCTGCACGAAATAGAAGGGCAGCTGCCCTCCGAATGCCCTGCGCCAGCTCTCGATCATCATCCGGAATTCCGCGCCGTAGAGTTCGGCGTTCCGTTTGTTGGCTTCGCCTTGGTACCAGATTACTCCGGCAAAAGCCGTTTTGAGCAGCGGGGCGATCATCGCATTGTAGGCCGAACCGATTCGCCAGCCTTGTCTGCTTCGGGGATATTTTTCCCACGCCGCGACCATCTCCGCATTCCCGGCCATCGCCTCCGCAGGCGTCCATATTTCCACCGGAGTTCCGCCCCACGAGGCGTTGACAAGTCCCACGGGCTGCCCCAGCTCGGACGCCAGCCGTTTGCCGAAGAAGTAGCCCACCGCACTGAACCAGCGGGCGCTTTCCGCATCGCAGACCTGCCAGCACCCCTCGCAGTCGTCCTGCGGGTAGACCGAGCTGTTTTTCGTCACCGTGAACAGACGTATCTGCGGATTCATCGGCCGCGTCAGTTCCTCCTGCATGTCGACGATTCCATGTTCCGCGCTCCAGTTCATGTTCGACTGGCCGCTGCACAGCCACACCTGGCCTATCAGTACGTCGTCGATGGTTTTCTCGGCTTTCTTGGTTCTGAACGTAATCGAGTGCGGTTCCGCCGAGGCCGCAGGGGTGCGAAGTTCCACGGCCCAGGCCGTGTCGAAGCCAGCCTTGGCCGTCACCTCCCCGCCCCACGACGGGGCCACCGTTACCGTCGTGTTCGGATCGGCCCAGCCATGCAGCCGGACCGTCGTATCAGCTTGCAGGACCATGTGGTCGCCGATTGCCGACGGCAGCCGCAGTATCGGCTGCGCCAGGGCCGTTGCGGCGGTCAGCAGACAGATAGCCCCCGCCAACAGCAGTTTTTTCATCGTCTTCATCGCATGTCCCAGCTGAAAGGTTTGGGCCGCACGACCGTCTGCCGCCAGCTGTGCGAGAATCCGTCGCGCACAACGATTTCCAGCGGCGTGCCGGCTTCGGCCGCAACCACCCTAAACAGGTGTTCGGTCCGGGCCGGAGAAAAGGCGTTTCCGGTTTCGGGGACTTCGCCCTGCGATATGCAGCGGTAGAGCGGGTCGTAGCCGGCAATCCGTTCCACCGGAAGTTTGCGGCCGTTTTCGCGCACCGTTATCTTCCACGCCGGGTCGTAGTTGAATACGTTGATCCACACTTCGTTGCTCCCCGGTTTGCCGCCGTATTGTTCCGGCACGGCGTTCATGTCGTAGACCCGGAACTGACAGCTGTCGACAGGCTGTCCCAGCGCCTTGTAGCTCCACGATATTTTCTTCCCGTCCACCCGGTAGATGGCATAGCCGCCGGGCGTGCCGTCCTTGGCCATGTGGCGGCGCCCTTCGCCGTAGAGTTTCCACGACGATGCCGCCACCGCCACGTTGTTGTGTTCTCTGAGGTGTTTCGAGTGGACATAGTGGCGGTTCACATGGGTGTGGCCCGTCAGCAGGCAGACTTTTCTGAAGCCCGCCAGCTTGGCCAGCAATTCGTCGGCCGCCCCTTCTTCCGTAAACTTTTGTTTCAGCTGTGCCCGGCCGTTTTTCAGCGCCTTGCATCCGAACAGCGGGGCGTGCATGCAGACGACAAGGGGCGTCGATTTCTTCACATGGCTCAGGTCCTGTTCCAGCCAGCCGAGCTGCGTTTCGTCGATGCAGACCCTGAAGTCCCAGCGGGTTTTCCCGTTTTCCAGTTTGCGGGGGCCCAGATAGACGATGTTGTCGAGCATCACATAGTGGACCTTTCCCAGGTTGAACGAGTAGTAGTTCGGGCCGATCACCCGGCGGTAGGTTTTCACCGCCGTCGAATCCCACGCTTCGGGCCTATGGTTTCCCTTGGGGTCGTTGTCGTGGTTGCCCATGCCGTGGTAAATCGCAATGGACGGGATGCGTTCCATCTCTTTCAGATACTCCGGCAGGCCGAATCTGTTTCGGTACCAGCGCGAATCGGTCGTCATGTCGCCCAGGGTCAGCGCATATTGTTTGCCAGGGGTCGTGCGCAGGGTTTCGCGGAAGTCCGGCACGAATTTCTCCCGGAATTGGCGGATGTCCTGCTGCGCCACCGTGTTCGTCAGGTGGATGTCGTTCAGTACGAACAGCGTGTAGCGGTCGTTCTCCGCCCTCACCAGCTCGAAGTCGGCGCGGTCTACCGCTTCGCCCGCCAGCGGCACGAAATGGCGCGGTATTACTCCGTCGGCTTCCACCTCGTAGCCCGAGGGGACCGACAGGAACACATAGCCGCACCGTTTGGAGGAGCGAAGTCCGTAGGTGCCTGCGGCATCCGTCACGGCCGTTCGTTCGCCGTCCGAAACAACAGCTCCCGCTACCGGTTTCCCATCGCAGCGCACCGTGCCCACAACATTGAATTCCTGGGCCGTCGCCGTCCGGAGCGCCAGCAGCAGACAGAGCGCCGGCAGTTTTTTCAAGAATACGATATGTTTCATCGGTTCACAAGAGTTTCAAGGGGCCGGTTCCCGGGCGAGCTTCCGTATCGGAACGCCCGCCCGGAATCGGCTCCGCGCCGTTATTGCATGTCCCACGTAAAGGCTTTCGGCCGGACTACCGTCTGCGTCCATTTGTTGCCCGCGCCGTCGGTCACCTCCGCTTCCACACTGCTGTCGGGTGCCGAAGCCGTCGCCACGAACATGTGCGGCACGCCCGTTCCCGGCAAAAAGGCGCTGCTCAGCCCCGTCACGCCCTCGGCCGCCAGCGAATAGAGCGGGTCGGGGCACCAGCTCTGAACCACCGGGATTTCGGTTCCGTTTTCGCGGACCTTGACCGTCCACGCCGGGTCCCAGTTGTATACGTTCACCAGCAGCTGGTTGCTCCCGGCATTGCCTCCGTAGGCCACAGGCACCGTATTGAGGTCGTAGACGATGAACTGGCATTCGTCCGCATCCCGGCCGGTGGCCTTGTAGCAGCGCGTCATCTGCTTGCCGCTGAACCGATAAATCGTGTAGCCCACCGGAGTGCCGTCCTTGCTCAGCTGCGGTTTTTCGGGGCCCAGAATCTGCCACGAGGAGCCCGACACCGAGATGTTGTTGTGTTCGGTGATCCGGTCCGAAATCTTGCAGTAGTAGTTCGTGTGGGTGTGGCCCGACATGATGTGCACCTGCTCGAACTTGGCGAACTTTTCCAGCAGCCAGTCCACCTGGTCGGGATTCGAGAAATTCTTGTTGGCCAGCAGCACGCCGTCGGCTATGCCGCTGTAACGGTACAGCGGCGCATGGGTCATCACCACCACCGGGGTCGCCGCGTCCACATGCGAAAGGTCCTTTTCCAGCCATCCCAGCTGCACGTCTTCCACATAGGTGTTGTAGGCGTTGGCTCCCGTGTAGACGATGTCGTCGAGCACCACGAAGTGCCATTGTCCCAGGTTGAACGAGTAGTAGTTCGGGCCGATCACCCGGCGGTAGGTCTCCACCGCCAGCGCGTCCCACACCTCCGAGGGTCCGGAGCAGCGGATGTCGTTGTCGTGGTTGCCCATCACATGCCAGATCGGAATCGCCCCGGCTACCCGCTCCATTTCGCCCAGATATTCGGGCAGGGCAAAGTTGTTGCGGTACCAGCGCGTGTCGGTCGTCATGTCGCCCAGCACGGTCGCATAGACCTTGCCCGGGGTCTGCGCCAGCATGGCCGCATAGTCGGGTGCGAATTCTTTGCGGAAACGCTGTACGTCGTCGGTCTCCTTCGTGTTGCTCAGGTGGATGTCGTTCATCACGAACAGGGTGAATTCATCGTTTTCCGCCTCGGTCAGCTCGAAGTCGGCCACTTCTTCGTCCGCACCGTCCAGCCGCACGAAGTTGCGCGGAATCAGTCCGTCCGCCGGCACTTCGTAGCCACTCGGCACCGAAATGAACACATAGCCCGTCCGCTTCCACGAGTGCAGTACGTATTTGCCGTTTTCGTCGGTCGTCGTCGTCAGTTCGCCGTCCGAAACGACCACGTCTTTCACAGGCGTTCCGTTGCAGCGCACCGTTCCCTGGACCGAGCTCGTCGCCAGCGGTTCTTCGGGTACGTCGTAGACAATCTTGCGGGCTATGGGCACCGCGCTCGCAAAGGTCGTCACCTGCGGTATTTCGACAGGCTTGCCCGCGTATGCGCGTTTCATGTAGACCGAAAGTTTCACTTCCTGGTCGGCCGTCGCATACATCATGTCCCGGTCCTGATAGATCGTGTTGGGCACCACCGCCCAGCCCTGGGGTTTGGCCGAGGCCGGCGCCACGATGTAGACCAGTCCGTCCATGCGGGTGGTGATCGTGCCGCCGTTGTTGGCTTTGCCCTTGCTCGTCAGCATCTCGAAGCCGTTGAAGTAGTCCGGGACGTTTGTCACCTTGTAGGCCCGGTCGGTGATGATCCGCGCGCCTTCCGCGAAGGTCTGTTTGCGGTAGCCCTCCGCTCCGCTCACAACGATCGTCTCGGCTGCGTGGTCGGCCGCATCGACCGGCGTCTCTTCGTGGCAGGCCCAAAGCAGCGGCATCAGGAGCAGCGCTCCCCATAGTTGTTTTATCGTCGGTTTCATGGTTTTCGTTTTTTTGTGTTTTCAGCTTCTCAGGGTTTTACCGTCACCGTAAAGCGGCAGACCGTTTCCGTTTCGTCGGTGAGCGTCTTGCTCCGGCCCACCAGTACGGTTTCGTAGGTTCCCGGTTCCGCAAACGCGTAGCTGAAGTCGCGGGGCATCTCCGTTCCCCCCCCCTTTACGGATTCGGGTTTGTCGGGACCGAAGTTCGAGACCTTGCGTTCCAGCTTGTTCGTCACAGCATAGGCGTCGCGGTCGCCGGTGGGTTTGCTCGAACACCAGAAACGCCACGGGAAAAATTCAACTCCGTCGTGTATGAATGTTGCGCCCCAATCGGAATAGTTTTTTGTCTCATCTGCATAATTGGCCCCATTGACAATATGAATATTTTCCTTAGTCTGCGACAAAATGACCGTACGGTTTTCTCCCTCCTGTCGGGTCGCCTGGATGTCGGTGAACCATACTCCGGTTCTTTCGTTCTTCAATGCATCGTATTTGTCGATATGATAGAAGAACGCAACATAAATATAAGGCGATTTTTCGTCATAGTACGAACTCAGATTCACTTCGCCCGAAGGTATCATGCGCCCTTCTTCCAAATAGCGGTCTTCCTTTGTCGGACCATTGTCCGCCCACGGTTTAGTCGGTAGGGTGAACCGGGCACTGATATCCGTCCACGTAGCCGCCAGGATGTTCGGTTCCTCGAACGTTCCGTCGAAATCGGTCGAAACTTTCACTTTCAGAGGATGCACCTGAGTTCCAGCAAGCGTTTGTAACTGCGCCCGGAACGAGAAGAAGACGTCCGAATACTCCAGACGGTCCTTATCGGCATATTCCCATTGGTGGAACTTTTCGCCCGAATAGAAGTCGACGGTCTCGGCTTCTCCGCTCAGCGCGAACACCACGGGTTCGCCGACCCGGCATTCCGTCACGGCTGCCGTCGCGTTGAACGCTTCGGCCGGCACGAATTCGTCCAGCGACAAAGCAGCATCCTGCCGATAGTTGCAGTTGGCCTTGAACGCAACAGCCGGAAGCGTCGTCGTGCAGGTCGAATTGTCGATGGCCGTCACTTCCAGCGCCAGCGTTCCCTCGGGGTGTCGGCCCGGAGCAAGCATCAGCCAAAAGCTCTGATAGTCGGTCTTGTTCAATACGGGCTGTTCTCCGAATACAAGCACGGCTTCTTTCTTTCCGTCGGTAATGTCGAGCGGGTCGTCCGCGACGGGTGCCGTCAGGTCCACCGTGCCCGCCCCGATCGTCAGCGGAGCCGCTTCCGACAGCAGCCGGATTCGCCGCACGGGTACGTCGACAGCCGTTCCGGGCGCCATCTTCAGCCGGATTTCCACCATCGCAAACAGGTTGCGGAACGTGAATCCGACCGGTGCCGGGTCCTCTTCGCTGAATACCCGCGTCACGGGCGCGGCCTTCATCACGCCCAGCCCGGCCAGATGTTCCGTCGAGCCCGGGCCGTTCTGCATCTGTTGGGTCGGCAGGACGACAGGCAGCGCGTTGGGCTCTGCGTCTGCATCTTCCGCGTAGGGATAATAGGCATAGAACGCCTGTTCGCCCCGGCTCCACTTGAAAATCTTGTCCAGGTCGGTCGACGCAAAAGTGCATTGCGACGGTTCGTTCCGTTCGGGAGCTGCGGCATAGGGGTAGTTGTTTCCCGCCGTGGCGCCCCGGCCGAAAATGCCGATGACATCGTCGGAACCCCATACGACGGATATTTCCGTGCCGTCCGCCTCCACGACCGTGCGGGTCGCGGCCGGACCGGCGCCCACAAAGCGCACGGCCGTTTCCGATGCCGCGAACGACGCTTCTACGGGAGCTTCCTGGCAGCCTGCGGCCAGGCCAAGAAGCCATATCGGTATAAGTATCTTTTTCATAATCCGCTTTTTTTTTCGTCAGTTGCTCCATTCGTCGTGGACCGGAGGTTCGATGGTTCCGGTGTCGTTCACCACCGTGATCCGCAGTTCGCGCACCGCGTCCTTGCGTCCGTAGACATTGGAATTCGAGGCTACGAACGTCACCGTGTATTCGCCCGGCTTGTCGTAGGTGTGGTGGAACGACTTCATCGTCGGGTCGGCCACCGCCTTGATGCCCACTCCGCCGTCGGGGCCGGAGTTCACGTCGTCCGGGCGGTACAGCGGGCCCGATACGGCCCGTATGCGCATGTCGGCGGTCGGCTTGTAGTCCGTGCGGAGCATGATGCGGCTCGTATTGACGTCGGGTTCCTGCGACTTGTTGTTATCGCGGTACCCGGCATCGAACACGAACTGGAATCCGGCGTTCTTGAGGTTGTAGATGGTCGTCGTTCCCGCAGGGGTGATTCCGTTGATGTTGAAGTTCATGATGTCCACCTGCGTGCGGCCGTTCTTCTTGCTGTCCGTGTATTTTGCCACATGATAGTCGTACAGCAGATAAATCGGCGAGCCGTCTTCCGGAAACAGTTCGTCTATGTAGAGCGTGCCCGCAGGCACCGACTGCTCCGTATCCGTCGGCAGCACGAATCGGTCGGAAAGGTCCGTCCACGTGGCTTTGTCGACGCTTTCTTCGGTGTAGGTTCCGTCGAAGTCGGTCGAATAGAAGACCGGAGCGTTCCGAGGATTGGCGTTTCCCTTGACTCCCGCCTTGGTCTGGGTCAGAAAGGAGAGGGTGGTCTCGGCCTTTTCGATACGGTCGCGGTCACGGTAGTCGTAGGCATTGCCCGGTTCGCCCGAGTAGAATACGATGAAGTCGGGATTTCCCGCCAGCGCGAATTCCACCGGTTCGCCCACCTTGAACACCGTGCCGGAGGCCGACGCCGCAAAGTCGGGCGTTCCGACTTTCTCTTCTTCGTTGCAGCCCGCCAGCCCCAGCAGGGCTGCCGCCGCCAGCAGACGCGTCGCTAATTGATAGTATTTCATGATTCGCAGTTTTTTAAGATTACCAGCCGTTGTTCTGGACCAGATAGGGGTTCACGCTCAGTTCGTAGGTCGGAATCGGCCACAGCACGTCGCGGCGCTGTACGTTGCCATAGTACAGCCGGGCCGCCACATAGTAGTTCGACGTATAGGTTTGCGGCACCGTCGAGCGGATCGACTGCATCCGGTCGTAGAATTCGCCCCAGCGTATCAGGTCGTCCTTGCGCAGCAGTTCGTGCCCCAGTTCGCGGGCGCGTTCGTCCTTGACGGCTTCCAGCAGCGACACCGCGCCTTCCACCGGCAGGTCGACCCCTTCGGCCGGCGCATTCAGGTCGCGTCCGTAGCCGCGGCGGCGTACCTTGTTCAGATGTTCGTAGGCCGCGGTCAGTTCGGTCGCGTCGCTTCCGGCATCCGCCGCCACCGCTTCCGCATACATCAGCAGGACGTCCGAGTAGCGGAGCAGCGGGAAGTTCGTCGACGTGTGGGTCGTGCTTTTCGGCGTTATGAGTTCGTACTCGCGGCGGAACTTGCCGCAGAAGCGTATCCACATGTTGTTCGCCGAGACCGTCTCCTTTTCGCCGCTGTCGCTCAGCGTGTAGTTCGCAATCGACCAGTCGCGGCGTTCGTCGTCCTCCTCGAACAGCTGGAAGAAGTAGGGCGTGGCCCGTATCGAGCCTATCGAGTAGCCCACTTCCGGCATGTCGGTGTTCGTGAACTTGATGCCGTTGTTGCGGCCTACCTGTCCCGCGGTCGTGCTGTAGGTGCCTACGTTGTTGCCATAGAATTCCACCTCGAAGATGCTTTCCCGCGTGTCGTACTTGTCTTGGATGTAGTTGATGAACACTTGTTGGTACGACGGGTTCAGCGCATGGCAGCCCGTGCCGATTACTTTCGCGGCATATTCCTTGGCTTTGGCGTACATTCCCGGTTCGTTCACCGGTTCGCCCGCCATGTAGAGACAGACGCGCGCAAGGATCCCCCACACGGCCGACTGGCTGATGCGTCCGCCGCATTCCACTTCGCCGATGGGCTTCACTTGTCCGGCCGCGGTTTCCATGTCTTCGATGATCTTCAGATAGACTTCGCGCTGCGGGGTCTGCGGAATCCGCACGTCGGAAAGTTTGCCCGAAGCAGGCGTGTGCAGCACCAGCGGCACGTCGCCGAAACGGGTCGTCAGCAGGAAATGATAGTAGGCGCGCAGAAAGAGCGCCTGCCCGCGGATGTTGTCGCGGTCGGCTTCGTCCATTTCGGGGTTTCCGATGTTCTCCAGCAGCAGGTTCGCCCGGCCGATTCCATCATAGAGGTCGCGCCAGTAGTTGCGGATTTTGCTGTCGGCAGGGTTCACGTCGTAGTAGCCGACCGTTCCTTCGTCCACGGTGTAGGTTTCGTAGCCGATGTCCGCCGACAGCCCCATGCGGCCCAGCATCATGGCTCCGTAGAGGCTCGTCTGGGCCAGCGTCGCATACACTCCGTTCAGCGCCGATTGCAGTTGCTCCTCGGTCTTGTAGTACTTCTTCGGGTCGATGAAGTCCTGCGATTCCGTGTCCAGCAGGCTGCAAGCATCCGCCAGCAGGAGCGACGCACAGAGCAGAATATATTGTACTTTTTTCATGTTCAGCGTGTTGTTGAATTAAAACGCAATCTTCAGCCCGGCCATATAGGTCCGGTTCCGGGCATAGGCCGAATAGTCGTAGCCCGGCGTCAGCGCCGAGTTGCGGGTCGACACTTCCGGGTCGAGCCCCGAATACCGGGTCCACGTCCACAGGTTCTGTCCCGAAACGAATATCTGTACGTTGTGAAGATGGATTCGGCGCACCCATTTTTCCGGCAGCGTGTAGCTCAGCTGTACGGTCTTCAGGCGCAGGAAAGAGCCGTCTTCAATGGTCCGCGACGAGTAGACGCCGCGCGGGCCCTGGCCTCCGGGGCGGAAATTGCGGCTCGTCGGGTTTTCGGGGGTCCAGTGGTCCACATAGGAGCGGAATTGGTTGATGTTCTTTCCGTTGTAGTTTCCCTCGAAGATAATGCGGTTGGCATTCATGATGTCGTTGCCGTAGCTCCATTGGAAAAAGATGTTCAGGCTCAGACCCTTGTAGGTGAAGTTGTTGTTGAATCCGCCCGTGTGGATCGGCGTGGCCCGGCCTATGATGACCATATCCTGGTCGTTCACCACTCCGTCGCCGTTCTGGTCCGCATACTTGATGTCGCCCGGTTGTATCGTCTCGCGGGCATTGCCGTTGGTCGGCACGCTCTTTTTCAGGACATAGGCACCTGTCGCATCCACTTCAAAGTCGTCGTAGCCGTAGACCCCGTCCCAGGCTATGCCGTAAAACGCCGCCATCGGGCCGCCCACACGCGCTATGTAGAGCGGCGTGGAGTTGAAGTCCGTCGTGAAAGCCACCGTCGAGAGCAGGCTTTCCTGCCCTTCGGCCAGCGCCATCACCCGGTTGCGGTTGAAGCTGATGTTGAGGTCCGAGGTCCACTCGAAGTCGCGGGTCTTCACGTTCACCGTGCTCAGCGAGAGTTCCAGACCGTCGTTGCGGACTTTACCCACGTTCTTGTACACCGACGAGTAGCCGCTCGTGAAGGGCAGATTCGCATTCAGCAGCAGGTCGCGCGTGGTCTTGCGGTAGAGGTCGGCCGTGAGGTTCACCCGGTTGCCGAACAGCGACAGGTCCAGTCCGAGATCTATCTGTTCGGTGCTTTCCCACGTCAGGTCCTTGTTTCCCAGGTTGTTCGGCACGACCGCTTCCGAGGGGGTCCCGTTGCCGAACGAATAGTAGTCCGACTGCGTCAGCGACGGATAGGTCGCAAAGTCGCCGATGCGGTTGTTGCCCGTCACGCCATAGCTCACACGCAGTTTCGCGTCGTCCACGAATTTCAGTTTGCGCATGAACTTTTCCTGGCCCAGGCGCCACGCGAACGCCCCCGACGGGAAGATGCCCCAGCGGTTTCCAGGCGTGAATTTCGACGAGCCGTCCGCACGGAACGAGGCCGTGAACATGTAGCGCGAGCGGTAGCTGTAATTCACACGGCCCAGCCACGACATCAGCGCATTCTCCGACAGCACGGCCGTCGTCGAGTAGGGTATGCCGTCGTCCATGCCGCTCATGCCCAGAAATTCGTGGGGTATGTACGAGGTTCCGAATCCGTAGTTCGACGATACGGTGCCTTGCATCGTGTAGCCCACCGTCACGTCGAACTTATGTTTGTTGTTGAATTCGCGTTTGTAGACCAGCGTGTTTTCGTTCATCCAGTCTTCCAGCACGCGTTCGCCGAAGCTCGCGTTCACGCCCTTGTTGTTCCCGGCCCGCGGGAATCCCTGGAAAGTCAGCGAGTTGTTGAATTCTTCCTGGCGGACCGTCTTCTTGCCGTATCCGGCCCGGACCGTCAGTTTCAGCCCGTCGACGATTTCCCACACCAGCTTCGCGTTCGACAGAAACGTCGTGGTCTTCTTGGTCGTGTTCTCGTTTTTGTTCGAGATGATGGGGTTCATCACGCTGGTGTCGTTTTCATCGTCGAACAGACTGTCGTCGTCTTTCGAGTTGAGAATGACCGGACGATAGGCCCATGTGCGGTACATCAGATAGGAGGCATACGCATTGGCCGACGCAAGTGACTTCGACGTGGTCTGTCCGTGGGTCCTGTCATGGGTGTAGTTGGCGTTTACGCCCAGATTCACTCGTTTGTTCAGTTTCGTGTCCAGCGATATGCGGCCTTGATACTTGCGGTAGCCCGAGTTGTCGATCACACCGTCCTGGTCCACCACCGAGCCCGATACCGCATAGCGTATCTGTTTGTTGCCGCCCGACACCGATACGTTGTGCGTGTGCATCAGCGCGCTGCGGAACAAGCGGTCCTGCCAGTCGATGCCTTCGTGCGTGCGGTAGAAGTCGAGCGTGCGGCCCGGCCGGGTCAGATAGCGGTCCAGGTTCGACGGGGCCCGTTCGATTTGGTAGACCACGAATTCGTAGGGCGTCATCAGTTCCATCCGTTTGGTCACTTCCTGGAATCCGACCGTTCCGTTGTAGGTCACTTTCGGTTTGCCCGCTTCGCCCTTGTTCGTCTCGATGATGATGACGCCGTTGGCTCCGCGCGAGCCATAGATGGCTGTCGCCGAAGCGTCTTTCAGCACCGTCAGCGAGGCTATGTCCGCCGTGTTGACCGCCGCGCTCGAAAAGTCCTCTATCGGGAATCCGTCCACCACATAGAGCGGCGAGTTGCTCTGCGTAAGGGAGTTCGCACCCCGGATTACGATGTCCATTTCCGCTCCCGGGGTTCCGTCGGACGAGGTGACCGAAACGCCCGCCAGACGTCCTTGCAGCGCCTGGTCGAACGACGCCACCGGCGCCTTCACCATGTCTTCCATCTTCACACGGCTCACCGTGCCCGTCACGTCCACCAGCCGTTGGTTGCCGTAGCCGATTTCCACGACCACGCTTTCGATCATCTTGGAGTCTTCTTTCAGCGTCACGTCTATGCGCGTCCGGTTTCCGACACGCACTTCTTCCGTCACGTACCCCAGCATCGAGAATACAAGCGTCTGCCCGGCTCCGGCTTCGATGGCGTATTTTCCGTCCGCGCCGACCGTCTGGCCCTTGTTGGTCCCCTCCACCAGCACCGCCGTGCCGACCAAGGGATTCCCGGCTTCGTCGCGCACTTCGCCCGTGACCGTCGCCGGACGCGGGTTCTGCCCCCAAAGCAGGGGCGAGCCGTAGCCAGGCAGCAGGAACGCGCATAGGCACAATCCTTTAAGTAGCATGTTTTTCATTGTTCGGGTTCATTTTAGGTTTCGGTTTTTCAGCGATACAGAGGCCCGTAGTTCCGGCAGGCGCGGTAGTCGGCGCCTTCGGGTTCGGAGCCGAACGCGGCCCAGGCCGTAGGGCGGAACAGTTCTTCCTGCGCTACGTTGTGCATCGACACCGGTATGCGCAGCATCGAAGCCAGCGTTATCAGGTCGGCGCCTACATGGCCGTAGCTGATGGCTCCGTGGTTGGCGCCCCAGTTGTTCATCACCGCGTAGACGTCGCGGAACGCCGTGTTGCCCGTCAGGCGAGGGGCGAACCACGTCGTCGGCCACGTGCGGTCGGTCCGGCGGTTGACGATGTCGAATATCTCGTCGTCCACGTTCACCGCCCAGCCTTCGGCTATCTGCAATACGGGACCCAGGCCTTTCACAAGATTCAGCCGGCACATCGTCATCGGCATTTCGCCGCGCGTCAGGAAGTGCGACGAGAATCCGCCGCCGCGCATGTATTCGCGGCCCGCAGGGTACCACGTCGTCGCTTCGAGACACGCTTCGGCCTCCCGTTCCCCGATTTCCCAGAACGGTTTCATCGCCGGGCTGCCCGCCGCATCCGTCTGGCGTCCCGTCGCATCCAGCGTGCACGAGCCCGAGTTTATCAGGTGGATGATGCCGCCCGCGGCCTTGCCCGTCAGACTGCGGCCCGTCACGCGCTTGACCGCTTCCGGCGACCAGAACGTGCGCACGTCGGCAAAGAGCTGCGCCCGGTTGGTCAGCAGGTGCAGCAGCAGCATCGACGCTCCGTTGAGCGTGTCGTTTTCAGTAGCGAACGTAATCGCTTCGCGGATGCCGTTCCAGTCGAACGACGAGTTCAGCACCGCTTCCGCAAAGTCACCGTCGGGCCGGAAGTCCGTCCATTGGCGCTGGCCCTGGAATCCGCCCGCTATGGCGTTGTGGCCCATCGCTTCTTCCTCGAATCCCATTTCGGCCAGTTTCGGATTGCCGTGCATCAGGTCGCGGAAAATCTGCGTCATCTTCACCGCATACTCCCATACTTCGTCTTTCTTCTCGCGGGAGTATACAAGGTGTTCCGGGTTGCAGTCGGCGCCTTCGCGGGGTTTGCAGTATTTCTCCACCCACGCCATCGCACGCGCGAATTCCTCCTTGTCGTAGATGCCCAGTTCCACCCGGCGTTCGATTTCCGAGCAGTCCACCGCTTCGCTGCGCATGCCGAGGTATTCCTGGAAGAAGTCCGGGTCGGGCATCGAGCCCGCAATGCCCATCGACACCGAGCCTATCGAGAGGTAGGATTTGCCGCGCATCTGCATCACCGCCACCGCCGCACGGCCGAATCGCAGCAGTTTTTCGCGCACGTCCGCCGGTATCGTCTCGTCCGTCACGTCCTGCACGTCGCGGCCATAGATGCCGAACGCAGGCAGTCCCTTTTGGTTGTGGCCCGCCAGCGCCGAGGCAAGATAGACCGCTCCCGGGCGTTCCGTGCCGTTGAATCCCCAGATGGCCTTGGGCATCAGCGGGTCCATGTCGATGGTTTCGGCGCCGTAGCACCAGCAGGGCGTCACCGATACGACGGTTCCTACGTTGTTGTCGCGGAATTTCTCGGCCGCTGCTGCGGCTTCGGCCACTCCGCCTATCGTCGTGTCGGCTATCACGCATTCCACAGGTGCGCCGTCCGCATAGCGGAGTTCTTCGCCGTACAGACGGGCCACCCGTTCGGCCATGCCCATCGTCATGGCTTCGAGCGATTCGCGGATTCCTCCGCGCCGTCCGTCGATAATCGGCCGGATTCCGATCTTCGGATGTCGGCCTGTCGGGATTGGGTTCTTCATTCTTCGGTAGTTTTATTTGGTTTTAGGTTCATTGCTGGTTTTCCCGCCGTTCGTAAATTTTCGGGTGGGGCAGCGTCGCGAAGTCTTCGTCTTCGATCATCTTGTAGGTCAGTTTCAGTATCAGATCGTCGCGTACGCTCCGCAGCGCCGGGTCGTCGGCCAGGTTGCGTTGTTCGTGCGGGTCCGTTTCCAGGTCGTAGAGCTCGAACATCGGCCTCGTCGGCGAGAAGTAGAGTTTCCCGAATCGCGGGGCCAGTTGGCCGCTTTCGTTCATCCGCGCCAGTTCGCGGAACATCTCCGTCTTCGCAAAGTCCACCGGCACCCACGGCTGTCCCGGCAGCAGGTTGTATATCAGTTTGTAGCGTTCGCCCACGATGCAGCGCATCTGGTCGAATACCGACGTGTCTTCGGGCAGCGAGTTCGTCGCATGGCAGCTGCGCACCGAGTAGACGTAGCGTTCTTCCGGTTCGGCGCCTTCGGTCAGCAGCGGCAGCAGGTTTTCGCCCTCCATCTCGGCAGGTACGGGCAGTCCCGCCGCCGACAGGCATGTCGCCGCAAGGTCCACATTCGACACCACCGCATCGGTCACCGCCGCCGGAATCCGTTCCGGCCAGCGTATCAGCAGCGGTACCTTGATTCCGTTTTCGTAGAGCGTTCCCTTGGCCATGAACTGCGCCCCTCCGTTGTCGCCCATGAAGATGACAATCGTGTTCTCCGCCAGCCCGTGGTCGTCCAGGTATTGCAGTACTTCGCCGAAATCCGAGTCCAGCCGATGGATTTCATCATAGTAGGCGGCCAGATATTCGCGTACGGCCCGCGTGTCCGGATAGAATTCCGGCAGCGTCAGCGACGCCGGGTCGTGGAGTTTCGGCGCATCGTAGGGGTGGTGCGGGTCCGAGTAGGAGAGTTGCAGGAAGAAGGGTTTGTCCTTGTCGCGCCGCGCCATGAACGTGCGGAACTGGTCGTTGATTTGTCCGTGGCAGGCTCCTTTCCGCGCATCGGCCACAATCATGCACGTGTCCAGCCGCTCCGGGAAGGTTTGGTAGCCGTGGTCTATGTAGTATTGTTCCACTTCCTTGATTCTGCCTACCCGGCCGCTCACCGCGCCGTCCAGATGATAGCCGCGGCCCGCTACGCCCGTGTAGTAGCCCTTTTCGCGCAGATACTCCGGAAATGCACGGAAGCGGCGCGCCAGCGTCACATTGAAGCGCGTCATGTTCACCGCCACCGGGCTCCGGCCCGTCATGATCGACGCACGCGAGGGTACGCTCTGCGGCGAGGTCGCATAGGCGCGGTTGAAGCGCACGCCCTCCGACGCGAAGCGGTCCAGATTCGGCGTCACGATGTCGCCGTTGCCGTAGCAGCCCACCGCAAATGCGCTTTGGTCGTCGCTCAGCACCAGCAGGATGTTCGGTTGTTCGGTTTGCGCCGCCGCGCTTCCGCCCAGTATTCCGCCGCACAGCAGCATGCCGGTTTTCAGTTGGCTTTTCATTTTTTCGTCGGTTTAGCGGTAAGCCGGGTCAGCAGGAATCCCGTCAGGAAGATCACCGTCGTCCCGAATACGATGGTCAGATAGGTGTGCAGCGGGCTGTGCACGACATAGAACGGCGAGCCGTCGTTGATAAGCGGCGAAAGGCTCATCCACGCGATGGTCAGCAGGCCCAGCACCACCGCCACCACGGCATGCGCGCGTTTCACACGCTGGCACACCACGCCCAGCAGGAACAGGCCCAGCATGCCGCCGCTGAAGATCGACGCCAGTTTCCACCACGCGTCCAGTATGCCGTCTATGCGCATCATCAGCAAGCCCACCACAATGCCCAGCGCTCCGATGACGAACGACGTCCCGTACAGGGTCGCCATGTTGCGTTTTTCCGTGAATTCCTTTTTCGACAGGCGTTTCGCGAAGTCGGTCAGTACGATGGTCGCCGACGAGTTGATGCTCGTCGCTATCGTGCTCATCCCCGCTGAGAAGAGCGACGCCACCACCAGGCCCGTCAGCCCCGTCGGCAGTCCGTGTACGATGAACCACGGGAATACCTGGTCCGACGGCAAGCCCTCCGGCAGCAGTTCCGGCTGCGCCGTGTAGTAGCTGAACAGCGCCGTTCCGATGTATACGAACACCAGCGACACCGGTATGTAGAGCAGACCGCCGAACAACGTCGATTTCACCGCTTCGGCCGTCGACTTGGTGGTCATGTAGCGTTGTACGTAGTTCTGGTCGATGCCGTAGTTCTGCATGTTCACGAACAGGCCGTATATCAGCACCACCCAGAACGTCGGTTCGGTCAGCGACAGCGAGAAGCTGCCCAGGCTGAATTTGCCGTGCGCCGCCGTTATGCCGAACAGTTGGCCCGGACCTTCGGGCATCGTGAACGTCAGTATCGCCGCGCAGGCTATCGCTCCGAATATCAATATGATGCCTTGTATCGCATCGGTCCACACCACGGCCGCTATGCCGCCCAGCAGCGTGTATACCAGCGTCGCTATCCCCGTGCAGATGATTATCGTCTGTATGTCCCAGCCGAACATCGTGTTGAGCGGCAGCGCCAGCAGCAGCAGTATCGAGCCTATGCGGGCCAGCTGGGTCAGCAGGTAGCACACCGCCACATAGCCCCGGGCCCAGTAGCCGAAGCGGAGTTCCAGGTAGTGGTAGGCCGATACGCTGTTCACATTGCGGTAGAGCGGGATGAAGACTTTCGCCGCCAGCCACGTCGCTATGGGTATCGACAGGCTGAATACGAACGGGTTCCAGTTGCCCTTGTAGGCGTCGCCCGGCAGTCCCAGGAAGCTGATGCTGCTCACGAACGTCGCAAATATCGACATGCCCACCACCCACGTCGGCAGCGAGCCTTCCGCCGCCGTGAAGGCCGCGGCTCCCTTGCGGCTGCGGAAATAGAAGCTGCACCCGAACAGGGCCACGCCGCCGACAAAGACAAAAAATACCAGGTAGTCAAGTATAGTTATTTCCATAGTCGTTTCCGTTTCGATAGGTTATTCCGCGCATTTCGCTCCCAGTGCTTCGAGCGCTTCCCGGATTCGCGTGCGTTCTTCCGCGCGGAATTTCCGATAGGGGTAGGAGAGGAAGTCGTCGCAGATGCCCAGGAGCGAAAGGGCGCATTTCACCCCTTTCAGGTAGCTCGACCCGTATTTTCCCACCGTGTAGACGGTCGTGCTGATTTGCATGATCCGGCGTTGGAGTTCGCGTACCCGCGCGATGTCGTGCGCCGCAGCTGCTTCATACATCCCCACATAGAGTTCCGGGAATATGTTCGCCCCGCCGTTCACTCCGCCGTCGGCGCCCAGCAGCACGCTCTCGCCCGTCAGTTCTTCGGGGCCTACATAGAGCGAGAATTCCGGGTCGTCGCCCAGGTGGTAGAGCAGCGTCTGGAAATAGTTCATGTTCGCCGAGCTGTCTTTCAGTCCCGCTATGTTCGGGTGTTTCGCCAGCGTCTTCACCGTGGCCGGCTCCAGGAATACTTTCACATGCGAGGGCATGTTGTACAGATAGAGCGGCAGGGGCAGCGCATCGGCCAGCGCCGTATAGTATTCGATCAGTTCCTGCTGCGAGGGGGCAAAATAGTAGGGCGGGGCGGCCACTACGCCCACGGCTCCGCACTTCGCCGCATGTTCGGCCAGCCTTACGCTCTCGTCGAACGCCGTGTCCGTCACGCCCACCAGCACCGGGACACGGCCCGCCGCCTGTTCGCATACAAGGCTCACGAATTCGTAGCGCAGCCGATAGGTCAGGTTCTGCGCTTCGCCCGTCGTTCCCAGTATGAATATCGCGTGCACGCCTCCTCTTATCAGATGTTCCGTCAGGCGGACCGTTCCTTCGCGGTCCAGGCAGTCGTTCCCCTTCAGCGGGGTAATCATCGGGGGAATGATGCCCCGCAGTTTCGTCGTTTGCATTCAGGTTGTTTGTTTATGGGTTGTTTTCAAGTCGTATCCTCTTGTCAGTCCGAATTTTGTCATCCCGGGCGCTTCCTCTTGTCTCTCCGAGAAACCCTTTCTTTCGTCTCTCCGAGAAATCCTTTCTTTCGTCTTTCCGAGGAGCCCTCTTCTTCCTCTGTCATTCTGAGGAGCCATCGGCGACGAAGAATCTAATCTATTCCGGACAGCCGTTGTTTTTCAGCAGATGGAAGTGCCCGTCTTCGGCACCTAAGAGCAGGTCCGGGCGGCCGTCGCCGTCCCAGTCTACGGGGGTGGGGCAGGTCGTGTGGCCCGCCAGCACACGGTCGCTCAGATTGCCCATGTATTCGTACCACACTTCGCCCTCTTCTTCGCGCACGTTGCGGAACCACGCCGCATTCTGGCTGTCCACAATCAGGTCCATGCGGCCGTCGCCGTCCCAGTCCGCGAAGCATATCTTGCGGCGGCCCGATTGTCCGCCTATGCCGTCGTTCAGCCGCAGCAGTCCCTCCGAGGTGTCGAGCACTCCTTTCTTGGCGCTGTACAGCGCGCAGTTGGTCGCATGGAAAATGCGGCGGCCCGGTTTGAGCAGCAGTTCGCCCTCCGGCGTGCGGAAGCGCTCGAAATAGGCCAGGTAGCCCTCGTGGTCCATCACCACCAGGTCCGTCAGCCCGTCGCCGTTCCAGTCCATCGCTACGGGCGTCGTGCGCCATTGGGTCGTCAGCGTCCCCGGTTCGGGGTTCCACCAGTTCCACGCAGGTTTGGGCGCTTCGCCCTCCCACGCCACACGCACAGGCTGCGCCGGGGCCAGCGCAAGGCCGTCCTTGGCTCCTAAGTTGCGGAACCATTCTATTTTGCCCCATATCGAGTTGACGATTATGTCCGGCAGCCCGTCGCCGTCCCAGTCGGCCACCGACAGCACCGTGTAGCCCCATTTGCGTTCGGCCGGACCTTGTATCGAGCCGTTCTCTCCGGCTTGGATGCGGAGCGGCCGTCCCTCCGCCTTAAAAAGTTTCGGCGCGTCCCACACCGGGTTCTCCCCGCCCGAAAGATTGCGTATCAGCGCGATTTCGCCCGCCGAGTTTCCGGCTATGATGTCTTGTTTGCCGTCGCCGTCCCAGTCGAATGCGCAGGGCGTCGACAGCGCGCCGAATTTCACCAGGTCGGCTTCCTGCCGGAAATAGAGCGGCTGCCCGAACTGCGGCATTCCCTTGCGGACCTTGCCCGTGTTGCGCACCCACGCCACCCGGCCGTCTTCGTCGCCCACTACCAGATCGGGGCGCCCGTCGCCGTCGAAGTCCGACACCACCGGCACGATCATCTCTATATGGAAGCGGATTTCGCCTTTCTTGTTCGCCAGCTGGCGGCCTGCCGCAAAGCGCGGTTCGCTGCGGGTTCCCGTGTTCTCGAACCACGTCAGCCCGTCGACGAATTCGCCGCAAATCAGGTCCAGGTCGCCATCGCCGTCGAAATCGGCGATGCAGGGGTTCGGCGCTCCGTACACGTCTATCGGCATTCCCCCGGCTTCGATTTTGCCGCGGTTCACATAGTTCCCGCCGACGTTCTCCAGCAGATACACATGGCCGTGCAGCGGTCCGCGCGTCCAGCGCCCCTCCGCATCGTATGCGTTGTCCCAGCCGTAATCGTCCCACGTGTCGATGCCTACAACGATGTCTTTGTCGCCGTCGTTGTCCCAGTCCACGTAGTTCCACATGTTGCTGCGCGACTTCTTGTAGGTCGCGCCCAGCACTTCGCCCTCATACTCGATCTGCTGTTTCTCAGCATAGGGCGCCTCGAAGAATCCGAGGTGTTCCGTCTCTTTCGACAGCACATAGGGCGTCCCGTCCACCTCCGAAAGGCGGATGTTGTTGAGTCCTTTTTCGCTGATACGGACCGCCGCGGCGAAAAGGGGTTTCTTCGCCGTGCCGATGTTCTTGAAATAGTAAAGTCCTTTGTAGGGGCGGTCGGGGCACGATACCAGCAGGTCTTTCACTCCGTCGCCGTCATAGTCGTACGGAATCGGAATGCCCCACAGGCCTACGCCCAGGTCGACCGTCAGCCCGGGATTGTTGTAGCGTAAAGCGCTAACGTTTCCTGCCGGACAGAGGGGGGGGGGAATTCAGGGCTTCGCTTGCCGTTTCCGCAGCCCGGACCGGAGTTGCCGTTCCCACCTGCAACAAGGCACCCGCCGCCAAAACGGCACGGGTCAATACAGAGGTACAAATTTTCATGTCTATCATCGTATTTATTATTTAAATCGTTTTAGCAACTTTTCAAAAAAAATAGTTACCTCCCATATCTTGCAGCTTTTTCTGCCCCGCGAATCTTGCTAAAACGTTTTAGCAAATCGGCAAAAAAAGTCGTCACAACGACTTTTCCATTTCTTTTTCAGCGGGTTCCGCCGCCTTGTCCGACACGCCGTACCCGGCGATTTCGGGCGTCAGAACCACCCGCGAGCTGCTCGCAGAGCGTTCCGCACGGTCTTTCTGCGCAATGGTCTTCATCAGCAAGTCGAGGGCTTCGGTCCCGAAACGTTCGATAGGCTGGCGCACATAAGCCACGGCCGTCTTGTAGATGTCGAACGCTTCGTTGCTGTCGAAGCAGGCCATCGCGAAGTCCTGCGGAATCCGCCAGCCGTTGCGGAAAATCGTTGTCAGTCCGACGGTCGCCAGCGTGTTGGTCGCAAAGACAAAAGCCTCCACGCCGCGTTTCTTCGCGTCGCGGACCACTTTCTCCATCCAGTTCAGCTTGTCGTGGCGCAGGTGGTGGATGTGGATATTCTCCGCCAGCCCGGCGCGGGTCATGCAGGCCTTGTAGCCGTCCTCGCGCTGGCGGATGTTCGACAGCGACATGGCGTAGGAAATCATTTCGATGCGGGTGAATCCCTGTTGGAGCAGGGCCGTGGTCGTCTGAAGCCCGGCCCGGCGGTTGTCGAGCACCACGCTGCTCGCCTCGGCGCCCTCGACTTCGCGGTCGAGCAGCACGAGCGGAACGTTCTGCTGCGCCACGTTGCGGATGATGTCGTCCGAACCCTCGCACGGCACCACGATCAGTCCGTCGATGCCTTTGTTGCGGAAAACCTCGATCAGGTTCTCCAGCTTCTGCGGATTCTCGTCCGTGCTGCCGAACAGCACCGTATACTTATGTTTATAGGCCCGGTCTTCGATGCAGCGGGCGATGTCGGCGAAAAACTTGTTCGAGATGTCCGAAACGATCACCCCGATGGTGTTCGTCTTGCCGCTGCGGAGCATCCGCGCCGCGTTGTTGGGCTGGTAGTTGAGCTTGTCGGCTATTTCCAGGATGCGCTGCGCGGTCTCTCTGTTGACCCGGTAGTTCTCCTGCCCGCAGTCCCGGTTGCTCATCACGAACGATACCAGGGCGATGGATACGCCCGCTTCCGTAGCAATGTCCTTGATGGTTACCTTGCGTGTCGCCATAATCTTCGCTGTTTTTGCAAAATCGGGAAATACTCTTACCTTTGCAAAGGTAATTAAAACGTTTTAACAAACAAATTTTTCCCGTTCTTTTTTCCAATCGGACCGTTTGTATTATGGCTGCCTACGGCGAAGACCTCGATTTTCTGAAAGCGCACAGCATCGGCTTTCTCGAACTGACCGACCCCCAGGGTGCCGCCCGGATATGTATCGTACCCGGCTGGCAGGGGCGTGCGATGACCTCGACCGCCGCAGGACGCGCCGGCACGAGTTTCGGCTGGCTCAACCGCCCGCTCATCGCGTCGGGCGCCGTGCGGCCGCAGTTCAATCCGGTAGGCGGCGAAGAACGCTTCTGGCTCGGTCCCGAGGGCGGCCCGTTCTCGCTCTACTTCGCGCCCGGCGCACCGCAGGAATACGCCAACTGGCAAGTACCCGCGGCGCTGGACACCGAACCCTACAAGATAGCGGAACAAAGCGCACAGCACGTACGTTTCACCCACGAAGCAGTTTTCCGCAACGCTTCCGGCACCCGGTTCGAGGTGGGCATCGACCGCCGCATAACGCTCCTGCGGCCCGAAGACGCCGGAATGGAACTGCCCGCCGGAGTGTGCGCAGTGGGGTATCGGAGCGAAAACCGCATCGCCAATCGGGGTTCGGAGCCGTGGACGCCGCAGAGCGGTGCTCCCTCCGTCTGGCTTTTGGGCATGTTTCCGCCGTCGCCCTCGACCACGGTATTCCTGCCTTACGACACGGCGGCCGAGGGCAAGATAGTAAACAGCGATTATTTCGGCATCGTTCCCGCCGACCGCCTTTCGGTGGGCGAGGGGCTGGTCTGCCTGCGCATCGACGGCGCTTTCCGCTCGAAAATCGGTCTGCCGTGCGGCCGCGACTGCGGTATCTGCGGCAGCTACGATTCCGCATCCCGAACCCTTACCTTAATCAGATATGCCCGTTCGCGGCCCGGCACCCGCTACGTCGAAAGCCGTTGGGGCGAGCAGGCCGACCCGTTCGGCGGCGACGCGGTCAACGCCTACAACGACGGTCCGACCGAGACGGGCGAGGTGATGGGGCCTTTCTACGAAATCGAAACCTCCTCGCCGGCCGCGTTCCTACAGCCGGGCGACGAGCTCTGCCACGCGCAGGAGGTATTCCATATCCAAGGACCGGAGCAGGCGCTCGCCGCCGTCATCCGGCCGCTGTTGTCCGCCGACCTCGAGAAGATTAAAAATTTATTCGATTGCTAAAACGTTTTAACAACATGAAGAACCCGACCTACACCATTGGCGTCGACTTCGGAAGCGATTCCGTCCGGTGCCTCGTCGTCGACACGTCCGACGGCCGTGAAATGACCTCGGCAGTGTGTGCCTATCCCCGCTGGAAACAAGGACTTTACTGCGACCCGGCGCAGAACCGCTACCGCCAGCACCCGCTGGACTACATCGAATCGCTGGAACGGTGCGTCGGCGAAGCGCTGGCGAAATGCGGCGCGGAGGTGGCCGCCAACATCCGCGGCATCTCGTTCGACACGACGGCTTCCACGCCTGTACTGACCGACCAGCAGGGCACGCCGCTGGCCCTGCTGCCCGAATTCGCCGAAAATCCCGACGCGATGTTCGTGCTGTGGAAAGACCACACGGCCCTCGCCGAAGCGGATTGCTTAAACGATTTAGCAAAACGCTGGGAGACCGACTATACCCGCTACTGCGGCGGCACCTATTCGTGCGAATGGGTGTGGGCCAAGGTGCTGCACTGCCTGCGCAACGACCCGTCGCTAAGGGCCAAGACCTACTCGTGGGTAGAGCACTGCGACTGGATATGCGCCCTGCTGGCGGGCGACACCACGCCGGAGAAAATAGCCCGCAGCCGCTGCGTGGCCGGCCACAAAGCCATGTGGCACGAGGAGTGGGGCGGGCTCCCGCCGTTCGGGTTCCTGACGGCCGCGGACCCGCTGCTGGGCATCTTCGAGGGGCATCTGTACCGCGAAACCGTCACGGGCGATGTGCGTATCGGGAGCTTGTGCGCCGAATGGGCGTCGCGGCTGGGGCTGCAACCGGGCATCGCCATCGGCATGGGGGCCATCGACTGCCACGTGGGAGCCGTCGGCGCGGGAATCGTACCGGGGACCCTGGTGAAGGTAATGGGGACCTCGACCTGCGACATAGTGGTGGGCACCTACGACGAAGCCGGCGACAAGGCCGTGCGGGGCATCTGCGGACAAGTCGACGGCTCGGTGCTGCCGGGATACGTCGGATTCGAGGCGGGGCAGGCGGCGTTCGGCGACATATACGCATGGTTCCGCCGGCTGATGGCATGGCCGCTGCGCCGGATAGCGCAGAGCGACCCGGCGCTGGAAGAACGCATACTTGAAGAACTGACGGCCGAAGCCGAACGCCTGCCGCTGAGCGACGAAGACCCGGTGGCGCTCGACTGGCACAACGGCCGCCGCACGCCCGACGCCGACCCGCGGGCACGCGGAACACTCGACGGACTGACGCTTGCGACCTCGGCCCCGGCGCTGTTCAAGGCGCTGGTCGAAGCGACGGCGTTCGGCTCGCGCGCCATCAACGAACGGATGCTTGAGGAGGGAGTGACGATAGACAACATCATAGCCATCGGAGGAATCGCCCGCAAGTCGGCGTTCGTCATGCAGACGATGGCCGACGTCATCGGAGTGCCTATCCGGGTAGTGAGCAGCGACCAAGCCTGCGCCCTGGGAGCGGCCATGTTTGCAGCCGTAGTGGCGGGAATCCATCCGTCGGTCGCGGCCGCACAACAAGCCATGAGCCCCGGATTCTCGGCCGAATACCGCCCCGACCCGGAACGCCATGCGATTTACGACCGGCTTTACGCCCGCTATCTGCAACTCGGAAACACCCGCTGAGGACCCGGCAGAACGACGTAGAGACGCGGCTGCGGTCGGCAGAAAACGGGAATTCAACGGGTCCGGAGAGCCGCAGAACGCGATTTTTCCCACAAAAAACGCTATTTTTTTGCTGCGGGATGGGAATTTTAGATAATTTTTATATCTTTGCGAAGAAAACAAACCCAAAAATCATTAGACATGAAAGAGTTGGTAACGAAAATCAATGCTGAGTTCGAGGTATTCGCCGCTAACGCAGCCGCTCAGGTAGAGAAAGGCAACAAGGCCGCAGGTACCCGCGCCCGCAAGTCGGCTCTGGAAATTTCCAAGCTGATGAAGGAATTCCGCAAGGTATCGGTAGAGGCTGCGAAATAAGCCCCCGCGCCGAGCGAAAACCAAAAAGGCCGCCCCTTCAAGGGGCGGCCTTTGTTGTTGGATGGCATAAGCACTTCGCCTTTCCACAGGATGGTGACGTTTCATATAAGGAAAGATTCTTCGTCGCTTACAGCTCCTCAGAATGACAAGGAGGCGGCACTCGAAATGACGAGGCAGGAGAGCCGCGGCGGAAAGAAGAATGCTCAGAATGACAAGACACGGGGAGCACAGCCGGACAACAGGAAACGGACGGGCTCCGGAATGCCCTGGCGAAAACGCAGCGAACTTGAACAACTCAGAGCTCGATACCGTTCTTCCGGAACACCTCCAAGTCCTGCGGCCGAAGCCCGGCACGAAGATAAGGAACGGCCTCGTTGTGGTCATTGAGATAATAACGCGGAGCCCTCCTGTCGAACGCGGGACTGACCAACGACACGGAATCCCTGACATAAGGACTGCTGATGGCGGCGATCTGCGCCATGGTATGGAACAAGGCGTGGGTATTGGCGGGAACGTCGGAATTGGCGGCGGCCGTCTCGGCGACCCCGGGGAACGCGGCGCGATAATCGGGCGAAAACCAGGCGAGCGAAGCGACCCACAACTGATAAGCCGTAGCGGTGGGAGAAGCGTGGAGAAAACGCTGCCGCTCGTCGTCGAGCAAATCCTCGCCGTGGTCGGCGCAATAGAGCACGGCGGACGACACGCCGCTGAGCGAACGGAGGTAAGCGATGGTCTCGGCGAGGAAGTGGTCGGTATAACAAACGGAATTGTCGTAGGCGTTGCACAACTCACGGGCATTCTGGGGCGCGATGGAGACGTTGTCGTCGGGCAGGAACCGCGCGAACTCGCGGGGATAACGCTCATGATAGCTGAAATGCGACCCGTAGCAATGGAGGATGAAGAACAGCCGCGGCGAAGAACTCCGGCGGACGGCTTTCTGCACCTCTTCGAGCAGCTGCATGTCGTGGCGCGGAGAACGGATATAGACCAGATGCCGGGCGTCGTGGGCCAGGCGGTCGATCATGGCCCCCTGCTGCGACTGGTTGGAAATGAACCAGGTATCGAACCCAGCCTCGTTGAAGAGCGCGGGGAGCCCCTTGCGGCGGAACAGCTCCTCGTGCTGGTGGGTACCGACGGACGAAAGGAACAAGGGCACGCTTTTATGGGTGGTGTTGCTCTGGGTGAGTATGTTGCGGAACAAGACGACCTCCTTCTCCTGCGAAAGCCGCGGGTTGGTAGGGCGGCCGTAACCCATCAGCTGCCAGTTCATGGCCCGCGAAGCCTCGCCTATAATATATAGGTAAATCTCGCGCTCGGGCACCCGGTCGGGCCGCGATGCGGAATAAGAGAACCCCTCGGAAGTATCGTCGAAACGGTAGGCCTTGCGGAACTCGATGCCGCTGAGCCGCATGTTATAAAAAGCGTTGACGGGGAAAATCTCGTCGCGCAGGACGTGCTTGTGCTCGCTGAAATGGTAGGCGGGCCACAAAGCCAAGGCCCCGAGGACGAACAACGACGCGCCCGTGAGCCCGACAGTCATGCGGGCGGTGCGGGAAATATAACGCTTATGCCCGATTTCGCGGGCCGCGAACCACAGCAACGGAAGATAAATCGCCAGGACGAGCACCACGGCGGGATAAATGTTCTCCAACAACTCGCCCGCCTCGCCGGGATTGGTAGTCAAGAGGTTGGTGAACATGTCGGTGGCGATGACGGAATTGCCGAAGAGATAAAGCAACACGATCTGAAACGTACTGAAGAAGATGAAAGGAAACGCGCACCAAATCATGATGCCCGAACGCCGCAGGAGGACGCTCCACATCATATAGAACCCCAACGGCAGCAGAATGAGGGCCTCGACCGTCCAAGCCGGATAATGCTCGGTACAGGCCAGCACGCAATTGGGGATGATGAGAGCCACGAAGAAATAGACGGTCAACAAGGTGGTGAAACGGCTGCGCGTATGGCGCCAGACCCTGACACGATGCCTGTTCGGAGAAGTAGCCATGGACTAAAAAGCTTCGTTGATACTGAGCAGGAAACCGCTGGTCTTACGGCCGAAACCGTAGTCGACGCGCACGTTGACCCGCTTTTTGAACTCCCAACGCAGACCGACGCCGTAGTTGGGCAAGGTATGCGACCAATCGAACCGGTCGCCGGAACGCTCGCTGAAGACATTGCCGGCACCGCCCCAGACCGTGCACCCGAAACGCCGCCAGATACGCTGGCGCAATTCGAGCTGGACCGTGAGCAGGCAATTGTCGGTGTAGCGCCCCTCGTAATAACCGCGCATGCGCCGGCTGCCGCCCATGCGGGCGAGCATGGGCCATGGAGCGGCGGCGGAATTGAACTCGCCGTAGAAATCGAACGCCAGGGTACAATCTTTCCAAACACGCTGGAACCAGTCGAACGTGAAAGTAGCGCGGTAAAGGGTAGTTTCGCAGGACCCGAGCGCCTTGGGGAAAATGGTCCCTTCGAGACTGGCGTAGAACCCGCGCCACGGGCCGGGAATGAAATCGCGCGAATCGTACTCGACGATAGCACCGATGCCGGTGAGGGTGTAAGAATGCTTCTGGTGACGGATGTAACTATCGCCCGCAGCGTCGAACTTCGTGCCGTCAGTATGCTGGAAACTGAGCCGCGAACCGACGTAAGTGTGGGGCAGGACGCGATAGACGTAACGCGCATGGACCTTGTACTGCTTCTCGACGTAGGAAGTTTCGGGGTTGCGGCGCGCATCGCAGTAACCGATGCCCCACAAATCGCGGGGCGCCGAAACGAACATGGCCAGATAATCCATCTTGCTGCGGCTGCGCCGGAAATAAGTATTGCCCTCGACGCCGACGGAGTAAAAACCGGAAATGGAGACGGTGGCGAAGACGGAGACGTCGGAGGGCGGGATGAGGGAATCGGTGCGGTCGATGCGATAAAGCCCTGCGGCCAGCACCCCGATTCCGAAGTTGTTGGTTTTGGAATAATTAGGCCCCCCGGCGAAGGTGAGGTCGATCTTCTTCTCGAAAGTACGGTCGACGGCCGACTTGCCGAAGTAGTCGATGATCCGCCCGACGAACGACCTGCGCCGGACGGGCGTATCGGCCGGGAGGGAAAGCGAATCGACGGCAGCGGGAGTGGCGGGACTCTGCGGCCCGCCGGACGGGGAGACCCCGGCCCGAACGACGAAGCACGACCCGAACAACATGAAAAACAAAACGATGCGGCGGAACATCCGGATTTATCTGTAAGGCTCGACCGCCTTGTAGAAAGCCTCCTTGTCCGCCTCGGAAAGCACCCCCTTGCGGATGAAAACCAACTCGCCCTCCTTGGAAACGATCATCAGCACGAACTGGTTGTTGCAATCGCCCAGCCCCCAGGCGGTACTGAGCGTACGGTCCTGGTCGGCGAGCACGACGGCGCCGTTCTTGGCGGTGCGCTTCTTAGCCATGCTGCGAGCCATGCCGTTGGGAATCATGGGAGCGTCCTTGAGGTTCATGACGCCGAAACCGTAGAGGTTGTCGCCGGCGGCCCTGTGGTTCTGCTCCATTTCGATGGTGAAATCCTCGTTCTGCTTATGACGGTCGGGATCGACGTAGAATATCAGGAGGTTCTTTTTACCCCACTGGGGCAACATGGCCGGATTGCCGTCGAGGTCGAGCACCTCGACGTTCGACACCCTGCGGCGCGTCTCCTGCGAACCGGCGAACGGCGCGGAACTCAGAAGCAGGACGACCAGCATCGCGATACGTTTCAATTTCATGGCTTTCACGTTATAATCTGCACTTGCGGATGCGGGACAAAGGTACGACATTTCCCCCAATGTATAACTCCCCGCAGGCGACAATATTGTTCGGAACGTCTTCATTGCCATTTACAAAAAGATTGCCTATCTTCGCGGAAAACAACCGACCATGCCGGAAAAATACAAAATACTTTTCGTCTGCCTGGGCAACATCTGCCGCTCGCCGGCCGCCGAGGGCGTCATGCGGCACCTTGCGGAAACGCAGGGGCTGTCGGAACGGCTCGAAATCGACTCGGCAGGCACCTACGGAGGCCATCGCGGCGAACTGCCCGACCCGCGGATGCGGAGCGCGGCGGCGAAACGGGGACTTGGACTTACGCACCGCTCGCGGAAGATAGAGGAAGAAGACTTCGCGGAATTCGACCGCATCGTAGTCATGGACGACATGAACTACGAAGATGTCCATCGGCTGGCGCCGTCGCGCGAAGCGGCCGAACGGATTGACCGCATGCGCGAATTCTTCCGGAAACACCCGGACCGGAGCCATGTGCCCGACCCGTATTACGAAGGGCACGAGGGTTTCGAGCTGGTGCTGGACCTGCTGGAAGACGGCTGCGAAGGACTGCTGGAAACACTGAAAAAAGAGGGACGCATCTGACGTCCCTCTTTAGGCGAATATCGGGCGGACCCTAAAAATCGAGCCCGAAACTGATGCTGTAAGTATTGCGCAGCAAGGTGTTCTTTTGGGCGAAAAGGTAGGCGAAGTCGAGCCGCAGGTGGAGGATGCGGAGCCCGGCGCCGACGCTGGCATAGGAGGGGTAGTAATCCCGCCGCTCGCCGTAATGGTATCCGGCCCGGAACTGCACGAGCTGCATGAGGTTGTACTCGGCGCCGACCGACACCTGGCACCCGCGCACGGGCGAAGGCGAAAAACAATAACCGAAATCGGCACCGACGGTCAGTTCGTGGGCGTCGGAAAGGAACGTATCCAACGCGACGCCGGCCGTGAGGCTGATGGGGAGCGAATAATCGCTCTTATGGAAATAACCACCCAGATTACCGAGCTTGGCGCCGACGCGCAAAGTGGAAAAGTCGCCGACGCTGTTCAAGGGCTTCATCCAACCCACGCTCAAATCGACCGCCAAGGCATCGCCCGAACCCTCGGAGCGCTTGAAGTGCATGTAACGGGTGACGCCGCCGACGGCCCAACGGTCGCCGATACGGCGCGAATAACCCAAATCGACGGCCATGTCGTTACCGCCCTGCTCGCGGAAGAACTGCCGCCAACCGATTTGGGTGAGGTTGAAATTGTCGAAACGCCAATAACCCGTAACGGCGTAATAATTGGACTTGCCCTGCCCGTAATAAGAAGACGAAACCTGCGACGGCATGAGCGAAAAAGCAGCCATGGCCGGATTGCTGTAAATGGGGTGGGAACCCGAAAGGGCAGTCATGGCGACACCGCCCATGGCGAGCGTCTTGGCGTCGGGCGACGGGAGCCAGGCGACCTCCTGCGCCGGGGCCACCGACAGGCTCAACACGAAGAACGGGATGGACAAGAGACGTTTCATGGGAAAGACGATTAGATAATGCAAAGATAGTGCAATTCTACCGAAACTTGACAGGCAGGGGAGAAACAATTACGTCGCTGCACTCCGTGATTGTCTGCGTCGCGGCGGCAAAACATCTGCGACAGAAAATCCCTGCGGGATACTGCTTCGGGAAGAACAAACCAGCTCAAAATCCGGGGAAACAATTACGTCGCTGCACTCCGTGATTGTTTGCATCGCGGCGGCAAACGAAAATCGCTGAACTTTCCATGAAAGACCGGATATGAAAAAAACACCCGCCCGAATAAACTCGGCGAGTGTTTTTTCATATCCGCGATGTCCGAAGACATCGGTTCAGCGATTTTTCGTCTGCTCGTACCGCTCCTTAACAATTCATAGCGCCACAGCAGTGGATGACCTGGCCGGAGACGTACGACGAGAGGTCGGAAGCGAGGAACAAAGCGACCTTGGCGACGTCCTCGGGCGTACCGCCGCGACGCAGGGGAATCTGCTGGTACCAACCCTCCTTGACCTCGTCGGGCAACTTATCGGTCATGTCGGTGATGATGAAACCGGGAGCGATGGCGTTGGCGCGGATACCGCGGGGACCCATCTCCTTGGCGATGGACTTGGCCAGACCGATCATACCGGCCTTGGAAGCGGAGTAATTGCACTGGCCGGCGTTGCCGCTGACGCCGACGACGGACGACATGTTGATGATCGAACCGCTCTTCTGACGTGCCATGATGGGCGTGACGGCGTGGATGAAGTTGAACGCAGACTTGAGGTTGACCGTCAGCACGGCGTCCCACTGAGCCTCGGACATGCGCATCATCAAACCGTCCTTGGTGATACCGGCGTTGTTGACGAGAATGTCGATACGGCCGAAATCCTTGACGATTTCGTCGATGACCTTGTGCGTATCCTCAAAATTGGCAGCGTTCGATGCGTAACCCTTGGCCTTGACGCCCAAAGCGGCGATTTCGGCCTCGGTAGCCTTGCCGTTCTCGTCGATGTTCAGGTCGGTGAAAGCCACGTTGGCCCCCTCGGCGGCGAACTGCAGCGCGATGGCCTTGCCGATGCCGCGTGCAGCTCCCGTCACGACAGCCACTTTTCCTTCGAGTAATTTCATAGTCTTCAAATATTTTATGTTGAATCGTTTTGCCTGTTGCGCCGCGAAGATACGAAAAATATTTGAAACACGGCCGGAAACTCTTGAATTTCGGCGAAAATGACTTATCTTTACCCATCGAAAGAAGAACCAACAAAAAACCCGCAAAAAACTTATGGAAAGAGATTCCCGGATTTTCGATCTGATCGGTGCCGAACGCAGCCGTCAGATGCACGGCATCGAACTGATCGCCTCGGAAAACTTCGTGAGCGACCAGGTGATGGAAGCCATGGGCTCGGTGCTGACCAACAAGTACGCCGAGGGCTATCCGGCAGCCCGCTACTACGGCGGCTGCGAAGTGGTCGACCAAATCGAAAACCTCGCCATCGAACGCATCTGCCGTCTCTACGGTGCCGAGTATGCCAACGTGCAGCCCCACTCGGGCGCGCAGGCCAACATGGCGGTATTCTTCGCGTGCCTGCAACCGGGCGACACGTTCATGGGGCTCGACCTGGCCCACGGCGGACACCTTTCGCACGGCTCGCCGGTAAACATGTCGGGCAAATATTTCAAGGCCGTAGGGTACAAGCTGGACGAAGCGACGGGACGCATCGACTACGACGCGATGGAACGGCTGGCGCTGGAGTGCAAGCCCAAGCTGATTGTGGGCGGGGCCTCGGCCTACTCGCGCGAATGGGACTACGCCCGGATGCGCGCAATCGCCGACAAGGTGGGCGCGCTGCTGCTGGTCGACATGGCCCACACGGCCGGACTGATTGCGGCGGGGCTGCTGGAAAACCCGGTGAAACATGCGCATATCGTGACCTCGACGACCCACAAGACCCTGCGCGGACCTCGCGGAGGTATCATTCTGATGGGCAAGGACTTCGAGAACCCGTGGGGACAGACCACCCCGAAAGGCGCGGTGAAGATGATGTCGCAGATACTCAACTCGGCCGTATTCCCGGGCATCCAGGGCGGGCCGCTGGAACATGTCATCGCGGCCAAGGCGGTGGCGTTCGGCGAAGCGCTCGACCCGAGCTACAAAGAATACCAGCGCCAAGTGCAGAAAAACGCCCGTGCGATGGCCGACGCCTTTGTGAAACGCGGCTACAAAATCGTGTCGGACGGCACGGACAACCACCTGATGCTGGTGGACCTGCGGACGAAGTTCCCCGACCTGACGGGCAAGCTGGCCGAAAAATGCCTGGTGGCGGCCGACATTACGACCAACAAGAACATGGTGCCGTTCGACAGCCGCTCGCCGTTCCAGACGTCGGGCCTGCGCTTCGGGACCCCGGCCATCACGACCCGCGGTCTGAAAGAAGACAAGATGGACTGCATCGTGGAACTGATAGACCGGGTGCTGCACGACCCCGAAAACGAGGAGAACATTGCATCGGTACGCCGCGACGTGAACGCGCTGATGGCCGAATATCCGCTTTTCGCATGGTAATCCGCCCGGCCGACATGGAAGAAATCGTGGGCTTCTTCCGCCGTTTGGACGAAAACAACACCCGCGAATGGTTCGACGCGCACCGCAGCGAATGGACGCATGTGAAGGCGCTGGCGGCGAAGCTGACCGAAGAACTGATCGAGGGAATCGCGGCGTTCGACCCCACGGTACGGGGACTGCGGGTGCAGGACTGCACCTACCGCATAGCGCGCGACACGCGGTTCTCGAACGACAAAAGCCCCTACAAGAACTGGCTGGGAATCTTCGTGGCGCCGAAAGGCAAGAAATCGGGCTATGCGGGCTACTACCTGCACATAGCCCCGAAAGGCGACCGGATGATAGGCGAGCATATGCTGATTTCGGGCATCTACTGCCCCGAACCGCTGCTGCTGCGCTCGGTGCGCGAAGAAATTCTTGACAACGGAACGGAACTGCAAAAAGCCATCGACGCGGCCAAAGGATTCCGGCTCAACACGGACAACAAACTCAAACGCGTACCGACGGGATTTCCGGCCGACTGCGAACACGCAGAGCTGCTGAAGCACAAGGACTGGTGCGTAGAGAAACCGATAGACGAGAGTTTTCTGTATGCCGAAGATTTCGTGGAACGGGCGGTCCAGGAATTCCGGAAGACGCACGGCTTCATCGAAATCATCAACCGGGCCGTGCAATACGCCTACGAAGAAATGATGTAAGATAAAGGCGCCGACCTCACGAGAAGTCGGCGCCTTTATTTTTTGTTCCAGATTCTTCAGAATGACATTTCCTACTCGACCGTGACGGACTTGGCGAGGTTGCGCGGCTGGTCGACGTTGCGCCCCTTGTAGACGGCGATGTAATAAGCCATGAGCTGCAAGGGAATCGACACGACGATAGGCATGAGGCACTCGGTGATGACAGGCACCTCGATGCAATAATCGGCCGAACGCCGCACCTGCTCGTCGCCGCGCGCCATGACGGCGATGATCTTGCCGCCGCGGGCCCGGACCTCCTCGATGTTGGAAGCGGTCTTCTCGTACGTATGGTCGGGCGTGGCGATGGCGACGGTCGGCATCTCGGCGTCGATGAGCGCGATGGGCCCGTGCTTCATCTCGGCGGCGGGGTAACCCTCGGCATGGATGTAGGAAATCTCCTTGAGCTTCAAAGCCCCCTCCAACGCCGTGGGGTAATTGTAACCGCGGCCGAGGTAGATGAAATTGTGGGCATAGGTGAAAATCTTGGCCAAATCCTTGATTTGGTCGCCGACCTTCAACACCTCTTCGAGCGTCTGCGGCAACTCCAGCAAAGCCTTGGAGACCTCGCGGTAGTAATCGTCGGAGACGGTGCCTTTCTCGCGGCCGATGGCGAGCGCGAGCATGGCCATGACGGTGACCTGCCCGGTGAACGCCTTGGTCGAAGCGACGCCGATTTCGGGTCCGACGTGGATGTAAGCCCCCGAATCGGTGGCGCGGGCGATGGACGAACCGACGACGTTGCAAATGCCGAAGACGAAGGCCCCGGCCTTGCGGGCCAGCTCGACGGCGGCCAAGGTATCGGCCGTCTCGCCCGACTGCGAGACGGCGATGACGATGTCGTCCTCGCGGATGATGGGGTTGCGGTAACGGAACTCCGAGGCGTACTCGACCTCGACGGGGATGCGGCAGATGGATTCGATCAGATGCTCGCCGATGAGCGACGCATGCCACGAAGTACCGCACGCGACGAAGATGATGCGGCGGGCGGCGACGAACTTGTCGCGGTGGTCGATGACGCCCGAGAGCTTGACCTCGTAGGTCTCGGCGTTGATACGGCCGCGGATGCAGTCGACCAACGTACCGGGCTGCTCGTAAATCTCCTTGAGCATGAAGTGGGGATACCCGCCCTTTTCGAGCTGGGAAATCGACAGCTGGAGCTTCTTGATGTCGATGTTGCTCTCCCGGTTGTCGAGGGTGACGACCTTCAAAGGCTTATGGCGGTTGATGACCGCGACCTCGCCGTCGTTGATGTAGACGAAATCTTCGGTATACTCGATGATGGAAGTGGCGTCGGAACTGAGGAAATACTCGTCCTGACCGATACCCACGACCATCGGGCTGCTCTGACGCGCGGCGATGATTTCGTCGGGGTTGTTCTTCTCGATGATGGCGATGGCGTAGGCCCCGACGACCTGCTTCAAAGCCTGCTGCACGGCTTCGAGGAGCGAACAGCTGTTGGTCTTGCGGACGTACTCGATCAGATTGACGAGCACTTCCGAATCGGTGCTGCTGCGGAAAGTATAGCCGTTCTCGACGAGGGCGTCCTTGAGCACGCGGTAATTCTCAATGATACCGTTATGAATCAAGGCGATGTCCTCGGATTCGGAGTAATGGGGATGGGCATTGACGTCGTTGGGCACGCCGTGCGTCGCCCAACGCGTATGGGCGATACCGATATGACCGAAGAGGTCCTTGCCGTCGAGGAAATGCTCCAGATCGGCGACCTTGCCCTTGCATTTGTAGACGTTGAGCCCGCCGCCGGCCCCGACCAACGCGACGCCCGCACTGTCGTAACCGCGATATTCGAGCCTGTGCAGGCCCTTGATAAGGATGGGGCAGGCGTCGCGCCCGCCGACATAACCGACTATTCCGCACATGATGGGTCTTGGTTTTAGGGGTGCTAAATTAAGAAAAAAATCCGAATCGCCCTGCAAAAAGGCCCGGATTTGAATCCGGGCCCTGGCGTCTATTGTGCGAAATACTTATAAAACAGCGGAATAGTCTCGACGCCCTTGTGGAACTGGTCGAGCCCGAAACTCTCGTTGGGCGAATGGATGGCGTCCTCGGCCAACCCGAAGCCCAGCAGCAACGACTTGATACCCAGAATCTCCTCGAATCCGCTGATGATGGGAATCGACCCGCCCGAATAGAAAGGCAGAGGCTTGCAGCCGAAAGTATCGGCGACGGCGCGCTCGGCAGCCTTGTAAGCGGGCATGTCGGTAGGCGCCACGTAGGGCATGCCGCCGTGCAGGAACCTGACGGAGACTTTGACGCTCTTGGGCGCGACGCGACGGAAATGGGCCTCGAAGAGTTTGCCTATCTTCCGGAAATCCTGGTTCGGAACCAGCCGCATCGAAATCTTGGCCGAGGCTTTCGAGGGAATCACCGTCTTGGTTCCCTCGCCGGTATAACCGCCCCAAATGCCGTTGACGTCGAGCGACGGACGGATTCCGGTGCGTTCGAGGGTGGTGAACCCGGCTTCGCCCTCGACGTCGCCGATACTGAGCGAACGCTTGTAGGCGGACAGGCTGAAAGGCGCCTTGTTGAAAGCCCGGCGCTCGGCGGGCGTGAGCTCGCGGACATCGTCGTAGAAACCCGGAATCGTCACGCGGCCGTTCTCGTCGATAAGACCGGCGACGAGCCGGGCCAGCACGTTGGCGGGGTTGGCGACGGCACCTCCGAAGAGCCCCGAATGGAGGTCCTTGTCGGGCCCGGTCACTTCAACCTCCATGTAAGTCAACCCGCGCAACCCGCAGGTAATGGAGGGAGTGGACATGGAGAGCATGGAGGTATCCGACACCAGAATGACGTCGGCTTTCAACAACTTTTTATTGCGGCGGCAGAAACCGTAAAGGCTGGCCGACCCGATCTCCTCCTCGCCCTCCAACATGAACTTGACGTTGCAGGGAAGCGAATCGGTGGCGCACATGGCCTCGAACGCCTTGGCGTGCATCCACAGCTGCCCCTTGTCGTCGTCGGCGCCGCGGGCCCGAATGCGGCCGTTCTCGATGACGGGCTCGAACGGGTCGGTCCGCCACTCGGCACGCGGGTCGACGGGCATGACGTCGTAGTGGCCGTAGACCAGAACGGTTTTGGCCTTGGGGTCAATGATTTTCTCGGCGTACACCACCGGATTGCCGTCGGTAGGCATCACCTCGGCCCGGTCGGCACCCGCCTTGACCAAAGCCGCGGCGAGCCACTCGGCGCAACGCTGCATGTCGGGCTTGTGCTCGGACTGCGCGCTGACCGACGGGATACGCAGCAAGTCGAACAACTCGCTGATGAAACGCTCCTTATTGGCGTCTATATAATGCTTTACTTTATCCATGTCTACAAGTTGCATATGGTTTTGATTTCGCTGATGAAACGCTGGGCCAGCGCATCGGCTTCGGCCATCGTCCGGGCCTCGGTGTAGATGCGGATGATAGGCTCGGTATTGGACTTGCGGAGGTGGACCCAGCAGTCGGCAAAGTCGATTTTGACGCCGTCCGTATCGTTCACGTTTTCATGGGCATATTTGGCCTTTACCTCACGCAGAACTTTATCCACGTCGATAGCCGGAGTGAGCGAGATTTTGTTCTTGGACGCGAAATAGGCCGGGTAAGTGGCCCGCAACTCGGTCATCTTCATGTTCTTGGACGCGAGCCACGTGAGGAACAAAGCCGTGCCCACCAGCGCGTCGCGGCCGTAATGGAGCTCGGGATAGATGACCCCGCCGTTGCCCTCGCCGCCGATGACGGCGCCGACCTCCTTCATCTTGGCGACCACATTGACCTCGCCGACGGCCGACGCGAAGTAACTGCCGCCGTAACGCTGCGTCACGTCGCGCAGAGCCCGCGACGACGAAAGGTTGGAAACCGTATTGCCCGCCTTGCGCGAAAGGACGTAATCGGCCACGGCGACCAACGTATATTCCTCGACGAACATCGAACCGTTCTCGCTGACGAATGCCAGCCGGTCGACGTCGGGGTCGACGACGATACCCAGGTCGGCCTTTTCGCGCACGATGGCTTCGGCGATAGCCGTAAGATTCTCAGGCAGCGGCTCGGGATTGTGGGCGAACTCGCCCGAAGGCTCGCAGTTGAGCTCGACGACCTCGCAGCCCAGTTCGCGCAGCAATTTGGGCATGACGATGCCGCCGACCGAATTGACCGCATCGACGACCACCTTGAAATGCCGTTTGCGCACGGCCTCGGCGTCGACCAGGGGCAGCGCCAGCACGCGGCGGATATGCTCGCCGTTGAAATCCTCGCGAGAGATGACATGACCGATGGCGTCGATGGCGGGGTAGTCGAAACCGCACTCCTCGGCCATGGCCAGCACCCGTTTGCCCTCGGCATCGGAAAGGAACTCGCCCTCGGCGTTGAGCAGCTTGAGGGCGTTCCACTGGCGGGGATTGTGCGACGCCGTAATGATGATGCCGCCGTCGGCCTTTTTAGTGATGACGGCCATTTCGGTGCCGGGCGTGGTACACAGCCCGACGTTGATGACATCGGCGCCGCAGGCCAGCAGGGTGCCCTCGACCAGGTCGCCGACCAACTCGCCCGACAGCCGGGCGTCGCGCCCCACGACTATGGTAAGTTTTTTGCCCGGATTGCGCTCGGCGATGAGCCGGGCGTAGGCCGTAGTGAACTTGATGACGTCGGGCGGCGTCAGGTTGTCGCCCGCAGGCCCCCCGATGGTGCCGCGGATGCCCGAAATGGATTTGATGAGCGTCATGGAAAGTATGCTGCAATTAAAGGTAAACCGGACTTCGGGAACGACGAAATTTTCGCCCGAAGTTTTGTAATTCGATGTAAATATATTACTTTTATGCCAATTATGAAAATCAAAAATCAGACGACCATGCGTACTATTCCCGCTTCCGAATTGATTATCAACGAAGACGGCTCCATTTTCCATCTGCATCTGCGTCCCGAGCAACTGGCCGACACGGTGATTCTCGTGGGCGACCCGGGCCGTGTGGCCCTGGTGGCCGAACATTTCGAGAACGTGGAATGCCGCGTCTCGAACCGCGAATTCAACACCGTGATCGGAACCTACAAGGGCCGGCGCATGACGGTGCTTTCGACGGGCATCGGCATCGGCAACATCGACATTTCGGTGACGGAGCTGGACGCGCTGGCCAACGTGGACTTCGCAACCCGGCAGGAAAAGGCCGAGAAACGGCAGCTCACGCTGGTGCGCCTGGGAACCTCGGGCGCCATCCAGCCCGACATCAAGGTAGGCGACTTCCTGTTCTCGCGCACGTCGGTGGGCTTCGACGGACTGCTGAGCTACTACAAAGGCCGCGACGCCGTCTGCGACCTGGAACTGGAAGAAGCGTTCGTGAAGCACACGGGCTGGTACGAGAAGATGCCGCGCCCCTATTTCGTGAATGCGGACAAGACCCTTTTCGAGCATTTCAAGGATGCGACGACGGAGGGCATGACCATCGCGGCACCGGGCTTCTACGCCCCGCAGGGCCGCTGGGTGCGGCTCGAACCGCACGACGCGCATCTGAACGAAAAAATCGAATCGTTCGACTTCGGCGGCCGACGCATCACCAACTTCGAGATGGAAGGCTCGGCGCTGGCGGGCCTGGCGGCGCTGATGGGGCACCGTGCGGCGACGATCTGCACGATTATCGCCCAACGCATCGCGCTGGACGCCTGCACGGACTACAAACCGTTCGTGAAGAAAATGATTGTCATGGCGCTGGACAAGCTGGCGACCCTGTAAGAGAAAAGCAAAGAACATAACAGAAATAAACAGAAAGAAAAAAGTATGAAATTCTCAGTATCAAGCTCCGCACTGCTCTCGCTGCTGGCGACGACCGGAAAAGTCATCAGCAACAAAAATACGCTGCCCATCCTCGACTACTTCCTGATGGAGTTGAGCGGCAGCGAACTGAAGGTGACCACCTCGGACCTCGAAACGACGCTGGTAGGCTCGATAGCCGTGGAGAGCGTGGAGAGCGAGGGCACGATTGCGGCCCCGGCCAAACTGATGCTCGATTCGCTCAAGGAATTTCCGGAGATGCCGCTGACCGTCGACGTCAACGACCAGAACTGGGAAATCAAAATCAACTGGAAGAGCGGCTCGCTCTCCATCCCGGGAGCCAGCGCCGTGAGCTATCCCGCCGTGCCGCAGCTGAGCGCGGAGAAAAAGGAACTGAAGATGGATGTCGACACGCTGGTGGCGGGCATCAACAAGACGATATTCGCGACGGCCGACGATGAACTGCGCCCCGTGATGAACGGCATATTCATCAGTCTGACGCCCGGCGCGCTGACGTTCGTAGGCACCGACGCCCACAAACTGGTGAAGCACGAATCGGAAATGGAGAACGCGGAGACCGCCTCGTTCATTCTGCCGAAGAAACCGGCAAACCTGCTGAAATCGGTGCTGCTCAAGGAAGACGACGCCATCGAAGTGGCTTTCGACTCGAAGAACGCCCAGTTCAAACTCAAGAGCCACACGCTGGTATGCCGGCTCATCGAGGGCAACTACCCGAACTACAATGCGGTGATTCCGGAAAACAACCCCAACAAGGTGCTGGTGGACCGCATCGAACTGCTGAACGGCATCAAGCGCGTGGCCGTCTGCTCGAACCCGACGACCAACCTGATCCGCATGGACATCGCGGCCAACAAGATAACGCTCACGGCCCAGGACATCGACTTCTCGGTATCGGCCAACGAAACGATTTCGTGCAGCTACGACGGGCAGGAAATCTCCATCGGCTTCAAATCGACCTTCATGGTGGAAATCCTCTCCAACATGGAGACCCCGACCGTGATGGTGGAACTGGCCGACTCGACCCGCGCGGGCGTCTTCAAACCCGTCTACGACGAGAAGCAGACGAGCGCGACGCTGATGCTGCTGATGCCGATGATGATTAACGCATAAGGGCGCGTATGAAACTGAACCTGAAGCGGCCGATCGTCTTCTTCGACCTCGAAACCACGGGTGTGGACGCCTCGAAAGACCGCATCGTGGAAATCTCGATGATAAAGGTCATGCCCGACGGCACGGAAGATACCCGGACCCGCCGCATCAACCCCGGAATGCCCATACCGGCCGAAGCGACGGCCGTGCACGGGATAACGGACGCCGACGTGGCCGATGCGCCGAAATTCGCGCAGGTGGCCAAGTCGCTCGAAGAATTCATCCGCGGCTGCGACTTCGGAGGATTCAACTCCAACCGCTTCGACCTGCCGCTGCTGGTCGAGGAGTTCATGCGGGCGGGGCTCAGCGTAGACCTCAAGCGCCGCAAATTCATCGACGTGCAGAACATCTTCCACAAAAAGGAACAGCGCACGCTGGTGGCGGCCTACAAGTTCTACTGCGACAAGGAACTCGAAGACGCCCACTCGGCCGAAGCCGACACGCGGGCGACCTACGAAGTGCTCAAGGCCCAGCTCGACCGCTACGACGACCTGGAAAACGACGTGGACGCGCTGGCGGCCTACTCCTGCCGGGGCGAAGCGGCCGACTATGCGGGGCGCATCCTCTACAACGAAAAAGGGGAGGAGGTCTTCGGATTCGGCAAGTACAAAGGCCGCTCCGTAGCCGAAATCTTCCGCGAGGAACCGAGCTACTACGCGTGGATGATGAACGGCGACTTCCCGCTCTACACCAAAAAGGTCATTACCGAAATCCGGATGCGCGATAAACTGAAATAAGGAATGAAACGACTGTGCGTCGCCGTGCTGCTGACGGTATGGGGGCTCTGCGCCCTGGCTGCGGAGAAATCCGGAATCATCGTCAGCATCAACGGCACAAAATACTATATCCACACCGTGCAGGCGGGAGAGACGCTCTACGGCCTGTCGAAAACCTATGCGGTCGGCGAACGGGTCATCGTCGAAAACAACCCGGAGACGGCCGCAGGACTGAAAGCGGGGACGAGCCTCAAAATCCCCTACGTGGCCTCGCTGGCCGAACAGATGCCGGAGAAGAAGCTCCGCCGGACCTTCACCAAACACTACGTAGCCAAGGGCGAGACGCTCTATGGGATCTCGCGGGAATACGAAATCCCGATACAGACCATCATCGAGGACAACCCGTCGCTCGACCCGATACGCCTGCGGCCGGGCGAGAGGATACTGATCCGCAAGAAGAAAATCGGCTCGGAAGACGAAGCTGGAAGCCGCGCGCAGTGGGAAGAATACCGCTCGTCGCTCAACAGCATAGCCGCCCCGGGCGACGCCTACCACATTGTCCGGCAGGGCGAAACGTTCTACTCGCTCTCGAACCACTACGGCATCAGCGAAGAAGAACTTTCGCGGCTGAACGACGGGCTGAAACCCTCCGAACTGAAAGCCGGAGCGATGATAAAGGTACCGAGCGCCGAAGCTCCGGCCCCGGCACGACCGGAGACACCGGCAGAAGAACCCGAAACACCCGTCCCGGCCGACACGCTGGAGCAGTCGAAACCTTTCGGCGAAGTGGAATTCCGGGCGCTGAAACCCTCCGAGACGCTCAAGGTGGCCCTGCTGCTGCCGCTCTCGACGCAAACCGCCGGAGCCAACACCAACTACTTGGAATTCTACCAAGGCTTCCTGCTGGGGCTCGACAGCGTGAAAACCCGCTACGGCTATTCTGTCGACCTGACGCTGTTCAACACGGGCCGCGACAAGGAAAAGGTGGAGGAATTCATGAAGAGCGAAGAATTCCGCAGGTCCGACCTCATCGTAGGCCCCATCTACGAAGAGGAAACGCACGCGGTGGTCCGCTTTGCCGAAAAGCGGCGGATTCCGGTGGTATCGCCGCTGGCCCACATCGAAAACCTCGGAAGCGATGCGCTGTTCCAACTGGCACCGGCCCCGGCGCACAAATACGACAAGATAGTCGATTCGCTGGACGGCCGCCGCATCACGCTGATATACACGGCCGACACGGACCATGAATTCGAGGCCGAGATACTGGCGCTGCTCGGCGACCGCGAATACCGGAAGCATACCTATAAATATGAACATCCCAACGACATCGCCAAACACCGCAGCTACAGCCCGGCCGATCTGACGCCATTACTGAACAACGAAGAGAACAACCTGTTCATCATCATGGCCGACAACGAAGTGGACGTGGACCGGATTCTGGCGGCGCTGGCCTCGGCCGACACGAGCATCACGACCCGCGGACGCATCGTACCCCGCTTTGCCGTGCTGGGCAATGCGCGCTGGAACCGTTACAGCAACATCGACCGCGCAATGTTCTTCAAGGACCGGGTGATTTTTCTGACGACCTACCACGCCAAACGCGATGCGGATGCCGTGCGGGCATTCGACGGCGCCTACATCCGGGCGTTCGGAACGCTGCCGACGCTCTACTCGTACCGGGGATTCGACACGGCGATGATTTTCTGCCCGGCCATGTTCGGCGACATCGAATACGACATGGAGGGCCGCCGCTACCGGCCGCTTCAGACGGCCTACGTCTTCGGGCAGGAGCAGGAGCACCAGAACCACGTGAACAACAACTGGATGCGCGTGAACTACCAATCGGATTTCACCATAACCGTCGAATAAGGCATGGGAGCTTTGACCAACGGGATTCCCGAAAAAACCATCGAACGACTGAGCGAATACCGCCGCACGCTGCTGACCAGCCACCGGCAGGGCATCACGCACATCTTTTCGCACGTATTGGCCGGAATCCACGGAATCACGGCCGTGCAGGTGCGCCGCGACCTGATGCTGATAGGCTTTTCGAGCGACACGAAAAAGGGCTACGACGTACAGGTGCTCATCGACTACATCAGCAACATCCTCGACAGCCCGGCGCCGATGAACATCGCCGTACTGGGCATGGGCCACCTCGGGCAGGCGATTACGAAGTACTTCAACGGCAAGGGGCTGAATCTGAAGATCACGGCCGCATTCGACGTCGACCCGGAAAAGGTGGGCAAGAAAATCGACGGCATTCCGTGCTACCACATGAACGCTTTCGAGAAGATGGTCGAAGACAAGGACATTTCGATTGTCATCCTCTCGTCGCCGACGAAAGTCGCGCCGGAGCTGGTGCTGCCCATCATCAACGCCGGAATCAAGGGGGTGCTGAACTTCACCTCCACGCCGCTGAACTTCCCGCAAGGAATCGTGGTCGAGAACTACGACATCACGACGCTGCTGGAAAAAGTGGCCTACCTGGTCAAGGAAAACGACGCTTCCAATCCTTAGGCGATGCGCGTTTTCGAGGGATTCGGTTCGCTGCCGGGTTTCAGACATGCGGCCGTGACGGTAGGCTCGTTCGACGGGGTGCACCTCGGCCACCGGGCGCTGCTCGAACGGCTGACAGCGGAAGCTGAGGCCGCCGACGGCGAAAGCATCGTCATGACTTTCGAGCCGCACCCACGCATAGCGCTGGGCCGGGCCGAAGGACTGCGCCTGCTGACAACCTTGGAAGAAAAGATAGGTCTGCTGGAACAATCGGGCGTCGACAACGTGATTGTCATCCCGTTCGACCGGGCATTCGCCGCGCTGTCGGGACGCGACTTTATCGAACGCTGCATCTGCGGTGCGGCAGGCGCCGAAACGCTGATTGCCGGCTACAACCATCGGTTCGGCCACGACCGAACCGGAGCCGACGAAATCGAAGCGTCGGGGCTGCTGCGGGTAGTGCGGGTCGGCGAATACCGGCTCGACGGACAACATGTCAGCTCCACGGTCATCCGCCGACTGCTCGACGAGGGCAAAACCGCCGAAGCCGAACGGCTGCTGGGGCGCAGAATGAAGAATTAAAAATGAAAAATTAAGAATCCATCTTCTACATCATGAAATCTTTCGACTGCCGGATTCGCGTGTGGTACAAGCACACCGACCAAATGAGCATCTGCCACCACTCGAACTATATCTGCTACTACGAAGCGGCCCGCAGCGAATGGATGCGCGCGCTGGGACTGCCGTTTGCGGAGGTCGAACGCCGCGGCATCATGATGCCCATCCTGGAAGTGCAGTCCAAATACCTGCGTCCGGCCTACTACGACGAACTGCTGACGGTGCGCATCATGCTCAAAGAACTGCCCGCGGCCCGCATCACGTTCCACTACGAAATCTACAACGAACGCGGCGACCTGCTCAACACGGGCATGACGCAGCTAGGATTCATCCACAGCGACACCCGCCGTCCCTGCCGCTGCCCCGAGTGGTTCCTCGAAGTGCTCGGCAAGCAGGAATAAGCGGGCCTGCCGAACTTACGAACAAAAAACGGGAGCGGATTTTTCCGCTCCCGTTGCCATTCGGACGCATCCGGCGCTACTTCTCGATCAACGAAATCGAACGCTGGATGAAATCGGTAAGGCTCTTGCCCTTGAGCATGCCGTTGGTCAGCAAGGCAAGGTCGATGATCTGCCGCACCAGCCGATTGCTGCTGCCGATCTCCTTGAGCCGCTCGTTGCGCTCGTCGCGCAGGGTGACGATTTTCTTGGAAAGCTCCTCGCGCGTGGACTTCTCCTCGGCCGAAAGCTCCTCCTCCTTCTTGCCTTTGACCACTTCGTCGAAGCGCGCCTCCTCGCCGACAGCCGCGTCGATTTTCTTGGTGATGCTCTTGAGCTTGTCGCCGTAGGCTTTCTCCACGTCGGCCAAAATGTCGATGACGATAGGGTGGTTGGCATTGACCGCGATGGTGAAATTGTCGGGCATCTGACCGTAGAACTGGCTCATTCCGCCGCCGCTCACCTGCGCCATCTCCTTCATGCGGCGCATGAACTCGTTCTGCGTGATGACGACGGGGGCTTCGTCGGGCGACATGGGCTCGAACGAAATCTGATAGTGAATCTTCCCGTCGGCGGGCATCTGGCTCTCGAAGACCGGGGTGAGAATCTCCTGCTGGGCTTCGGTCAGCGCCATCTTGAGTTGCTCGTCTTTCTGAATGAGCTTGTCGACCACGTCGCTGTCGACACGGACGAACCGGGTGCCCTGGTTCTTGGATTCGTACCAGTTGATATAGTGGTTGTCGAGCTGGCCGTTCATCTCCAGCACGTCGTAGCCCTTGCCTTTGGCCGCTTCGAGGAACGTGTGCTTCTCCACGGGGTCGTCCACATAAAGGAAGATGAGCGTCTTGTTCTTGTCGGTCTGGTTCTCCTTGACGAGGTCGGTGTACTCCTTGGCCGTGAAGTACTTGCCGTCGACATTCTTCCACAACATGAAATCGTTGGCTTTCTCGGCGAACTTCTCGTCCGTAAGGATGCCGTACTGGATGAAAATCTTCAGATCGTCCCACTTGGCCTCGTAGTCGGCGCGCATGGTGGTGAAGAGTTCCTGCAAGCGGTCGGCGACCTTGCGGGTGATGTAGCTCGAAATCTTCTTCACGTTGGCGTCGCTCTGAAGATAGCTGCGCGACACGTTGAGCGGGATGTCGGGCGAGTCGATGACGCCGTGCAGCAGGGTCAGATACTCCGGCACGATGCCTTCGACCTGGTCGGTGACGAAGACTTGGTTGGAGTAGAGCTGAATCTTGTTTTTCTGAATCTCGAAATTGTTGTGAATCTTGGGGAAATAGAGAATACCCGTCAGGTGGAACGGATAGTCGATGTTCAGATGGATGTAGAAAAGCGGATCGTCGCTCATGGGGTAGAGTTCGCGGTAGAACTCCTTGTATTGCTCCTCGGTGATTTCGGTGGGCTTGCGCGTCCAGAGCGGCTCTACGTTGTTGATAACGTTGTCTTTGTCGGTGTCGACGTATTTGCCGTCTTTCCACTCCTTGACCTTGCCCGAAACGATGGGCACGGGCAGAAAACGGCAATACTTGCGCAGCAGGTCGTCGATTTTCGACTGCTCGGCATATTCGAGGGCGTCCTCGGAGAGGTGCAGCACGATGGTCGTACCGCGGTCGCGCTCCTCGTCGAGCTCCTCCATCTCGAATTCAGGCGTTCCGGTGCAGCTCCAATGCACGGCCTTGGCACCCTCCTGATAGGAGCGGGTGAAGATTTCGACCTTGTCGGAGACCATGAACGACGAATAGAAACCCAGACCGAAGTGGCCGATGATGGCCTGGTTCTGGTATTTGGCCATGAACTCCTCGGCACCCGAGAACGCAATCTGGTTGATGTACTTGTCGACCTCGTCGGCCGTCATGCCGATGCCGCGGTCGGTGACGGTGAGCGTCTTATGCTCCTTGTCGGCGGCGACGCGCACGGAGAGGTCGCCCAACTCGCCCTTCACCTCACCGATGGAAGAAAGGGTCTTGAGCTTTTGGGTGGCGTCCACCGCATTGGAAATCAGCTCGCGCAGAAAGATTTCGTGGTCTGAGTAAAGGAACTTCTTAATCACGGGGAAGATGTTCTCCGTCGTAACTCCGATTTTTCCGTTTTTCATAGTTTTATCGTTGTTATTTGCATTGTTCGTCTGCGCGCAAGAAGCACAAAGGGTGTGCCAGCCCCTTTTTTCTGCCATTTTGGCAGTCCGGGACTGACAAACCGCTGCAAAAAAAGCGGACGACAAAGGGTGTCGGTCCGCTTTTCCAAGAAATATTCCCGCAGCTACCGGGCGTAAAGCCGGAATTTCATGCGCCATTTGTCGCCGGGAGCGACGGCCTGGAATCCGGCAGCGGCGGGGTCGGCGGCATTGGGCGCGTTGGTAGTCCACGACTGCGGTTCGGGACAACAATAAGGCACCTGCCCGCCGTTGTTCCAAACGGTCCAATAGGTCGTCTGCTTGTCGACCTCGTAGAACGTGCGGATGCCCGTCCGCAGATTCTCGACCAGCGCACCGCGGAACGGCTTGCCGTCGACGTCGATTTCGCGGAGCGTGAACCCGGCTTCGATGGGCCCGCACCCGGTCACCTGCAACCCTCCGTCGCGCAACTTGGCGAACTGCTCCGACAAAGGCAACTTCCTGCCTGTGGGAAGATTGCGCCCGCTCAGTTCAACCTGCTCGCCAACTGCGACCCGCATGACGTAATCGGCATCCGTACCGCCGGCGAACGGAATGCGCATGGGGGTATGGAATCCCACCCCCACGGGCATCGGCGTGCGGCTGCGGTTGGCCAGCATGACCTCCTGCTCCAACCCGCCGGCCGAAAGCCGATAGGTGATCTTGCACTTGAACTCATGGGGAAAATCCCTGAAAATCGCGTCGTTGGCCGCATTGGAATAGTAGCGGCACTCGATCAGCACCTCGCCGTCCGTCTCCACGGCCTTGGAAACCGCGAACGGCTGGCTTTTGAGAATGCCGTGGTGGTAGTTGTGCTCCTTCTCGATGGTAATCGGGTACTGGTAAGTACGCCCGTCGAAAGTATAGCGGCCGTCCTCGATGCGGTTGGGCGGAAAGAGAACCGGCAGGCCGAAGACCTGCGGACGGCCCAAGAAGGTCTCCGCCTCGTCGGCCGCGGGAGTGCGCAGAATCTCAGCGCCCAACCGAGTATTGGCCAACCGCACGAGGTTGGCGCCAACCGACGGGACGAGCAAAGCCGTATAATCGCCCTTGGAAAACTCCACGGCCTGCAAGCCGTGGAAATCGACACAGCGAATCATCGCCTACAGCAGATTTTCGATTTTGGCTTTCAACACGTCTTTCGAGACGGCACCGACCTGCTTGTCGACGACCTCGCCGCCCTTGATGAAGACGATGGTGGGGATGTTGCGCACGCCGTATTTCATCGTGATTTCGTCGTTGTCCTCGACGTCGCACTTGCCGATGAGTACCTTGCCCTCGAACTCGGCGGCGAGCTCGTCGACGATGGGGGCGACCATGCGGCAGGGGCCGCACCACTCAGCCCAGAAGTCGATGACGACGGGCTTGTCCTGAGCGAGAATTTCCTGGAAATTCTCCTTGCTGATTGCTAATGCCATAGTGATATGAAATTGAAGTGTTTTATGAAATCGAATAACGTATGTTGTTTTCGTCCAGATAATTAATCAACGACGAAGAAAGGCTGACCTTATGGCTTTTGGAGAAGAAACGGCTGGAAACGTTGTTCGCGGGGTCGAACAGGCTGATTCGGAAAACGGTGTCGCCTTTCGACTCGCGGACCTTCTCGGTCAGCTCCTCGACCAGCTGCCGGGTGACGTCGCCGACGGGCAGCTGCACGCTCAGCTCCTTAATCATCGTATCGCGCAGCTCCTGCAACTGGACCATCGAAATAATCTTGAACTCCAACTCCTTGTCGTTGTAGAGCCGGGGCTGCACCTTGCCGCGCACAAAAAGGAAGTAATCGGCGAAAAGGTACTTGCGGAAGTTTTCATAATCCTTGCCGAACAGCGCGAACTCGTGCGTGCCGTTGTAATCTTCGAGCGTGAACTTGCCCCACGGCTTCCCGGTCTTGGTCATCAGGTTCTGCACGCCGACGACCATGCCGGCCACGGCTATCTCCTGCCCGCGCATGGAATCGAGGTTCTCCAAATCGGAAAGCTGGGTCTTGCACATGTGGTCGATGATGACCTTGTAGTCGTCGAGCGGGTGGGCCGAGAGGTAAAGCCCCATCATTTCGCGCTCCTTGGAGAGGGTTTCCAGCTGGCTCCAATCGGCGCAGGCCGGAATGACGGGCGGCTGGATGTCGACCTGCCCGCCTCCGCCGAAAAGGCTTTGCTGGGCGTTGTTCTTCTCGGCCTGGTAACGCAGCCCATAGCGTATAAGCTGCTCCATGAAGGTGGCGCCGCTCGAATCCCGCAGGTCGGCGCCGAAGAACTTGCCGCGGTGGAACGTGGCAATCGAATCGAAAGCCCCGGCATAGGCGAGGTTTTCGAGACACTTGCGGTTGACGACGGCATAATTGACACGCTCCATGAAATCGTAGATGTCCTTGAACTTGCCGTTCCGGGTCCGCTCCTCGATGATGCTGTCGGCGGCCGCCTCGCCGACCCCCTTGACCGCAGCCAGCCCGAAACGCACGTCGCCCGCCTCGTTGGCCGAAAAGGTCTTCATGGATTCGTTGATGTCCGACCCCATGACGTTGATGCCCATGCGCTTGCACTCGTTCATGTAGATGGTGAGCTGGTCCACGCGCGTGAGGTTTCGGCTCAAGACGGCGGCCATGTATTCGGACGGGTAATTGGCCTTGAGGTAGGCCGTCTGGTAAGCCACCCACGAATAGCAGGTGGCATGCGACTTGTTGAACGCGTAGGAAGCGAACTTCTCCCAGTCGCCCCAGATTTTTTCGAGCACCTTGGGGTCGTGGCCGTTCTTCTGGCCGCCGTGGATGAACTTGGGCTTCAGCGCGTCGAGCTTGTCCTTGAGTTTCTTGCCCATCGCCTTGCGCAGCGTGTCGGATTCGCCGCGCGTGAAGTTGGCCAGCAGACGCGACAGCAGCATGACCTGCTCCTGGTAGACCGTCACGCCGTAAGTATCCTTGAGATACTTCTCCATGATGGGAATGTCGTAGACGATGGGGCTGCGGCCGTGCTTGCGGGCGATGAAATCGGGAATGTAATCCATCGGCCCGGGCCGATAGAGGGCGTTCATGGCGATGAGGTCCTCGAAAGTCGAGGGCTGCAGCTCGCGCAGGTATTTCTGCATGCCGGCAGACTCGAACTGGAACGTACCGACGGTGCGCCCCTCGCCGTAGAGCTTGTAAGTGGCGGGGTCGTTGATAATCGAAAAATCGTCGATGTCGACCTTGATGCCCTTGTTCTGCCGGATGTTCTCGACCGCATCCTTGATGATCGACAGGGTCTTGAGCCCGAGGAAGTCCATCTTGATAAGCCCGGTATCCTCGATGACCGAACCCTCGTACTGCGTCACGAGCATCTTCTCGCCCGTCTCCTTGTCGTCGGCCGTGGCGACGGGCACCCAGTCCGTGATGTCGTCGCGGCAGATGATGGTGCCGCAGGCGTGCACGCCCGTATTGCGGACGTTGCCTTCCAGCATCTTGGCGTAACGGATCGTATCGCTCAGAATGGGATTGTCCGACTGCTCGGCCTGCTTGAGTTCGGGCACATAGTCGATGGCGTTCTGCAAGTTGAGCTTCTTGTCGGGAATCCGGTCGGGCACCAGCTTGCAGAGACGGTCCGATTCGGAGAGCACCAATTTCTGCACGCGCGCCACGTCCTTGATAGCCAACTTGGTGGCCATCGTGCCGTAGGTGATGATATGGGCCACTTTCTCCTTGCCGTATTTCTGCGTCACCCAATTGAGCACGCGGCCGCGGCCGTCGTCATCGAAGTCCACGTCAATATCGGGCAGCGAAATACGGTCGGGATTCAGAAAGCGCTCGAACAGCAGGTCGTAGGCGATGGGGTCGATTTGGGTGATGCCCAGGCAATAGGCCACCGCCGAACCGGCCGCCGAACCACGGCCCGGACCCACCGAGACGTCGAGCTCCTCGCGGGCGGCGCGGATGAAGTCCTGCACGATGAGGAAGTAGCCCGGGAAACCCATCGTTTTCATGATGTGCAGCTCGAAACGCAGGCGGTCCTGGACCTCGTCCGACAGATTTTCGCCGTAACGCTTGCGGGCGCCGTCCATGGTGAGCTTGGCCAAGTAGTCGGCCTCGAACTTGATGCGGTAGAGCTTGTCGTAGCCGCCCAGCTTCTCGATTTTCTTGCGCCCCTCCTCCTCGCTCATGACGACCTGCCCGTTTTCGTCGCGCGTGAACTCGTCGAAGAGCTCCTGCTCGGTGATGCGGGCACGGTACTCCTCCTCGGTCCCGAACTCGGCCGGAATCTCGAAAGTCGGCATGATGGGGGCGTGGTCGATGGAGTAGGATTCGACCTGATTGCAGATGTCGACCGTAGTAGCCATCGCTTCGGGGTCGCTCTCGCCGAAGATGGCAGCCATCTCGGCCGTGGTCTTCAGCCACTCCTGCTTGGAGTAAAGCATGCGCTTGGGGTCGTCGAGGTCCTTGCCGGTCGAAAGGCAGATCAACCGGTCGTGCGCCTCGGCGTTGTCCTCGTCGACGAAATGGACGTCGTTGGTGCAGACCATCCGCACACCGTGCTTCTTGGCCAGCTCGCGCAGCTGTTTGTTGACCTCCAGCTGCATGGGGTAGGCCTCGTGGTTGGCCCGCTCGACAGTGGCCTTATGGAGCTGCAATTCCAGATAATAATCGTCGCCGAAAACGCTCTTGTGCCAACGGATGGATTCCTCGGCCTTTTCCAGGTCGCCCGCCGTAATGGCGCGCGGCACCTCGCCGGCCAGGCAGGCCGAACAGCAGATAAGCCCCTCGTGGTACTTCTCGATTTCGGTCCGGTCGGTACGCGGACGCATGTAGAAACCGTCGGTCCATGCCCTGGAGACGATTTTGGTGAGGTTGTGATAACCCTTGAGGTTCTTGGCAAGCAGGATGAGGTGGTAACCGCTCTGGTCGGGCTTGCCCTCCTTGTCCTGCAAACGCCGCCGGGCAACGTAGACTTCGCAGCCGATGATGGGCTTGAAATCGGGCTGCGCCTCCAACGCGGCGATTTTCTCGCGGCCGACGGCAGGGGCGTAGCCGAACTCCTTGTGCATGATGTCGAGCTGGTCGACATGGGCCTTGGCCTTGGCGTACTTCTCGGCATCCTCGGGCGAATCGTTCTTCCGCCGCTCCATAAGCACCAGCGTGTCGCGCTGCTCGGCCACGTAAATCTGAAGGTCCGGCACCTTGCCGAGCAACTCTTCGAGCGCGGCGAGCGCCTTCTTCAGATTCTTGATGCGGTCGTGCTTCTTGTGATTCTGCTTCTGAACGTAGTTGAAGAATTCCTTGATGCCGAACATATTGCCGTGGTCTGTCACGGCGATGCCGGGCTGTCCGTCGGCCATCGCCTTGTCGACCAGCTTGGGAATACTGGCCTGACCGTCGAGTATCGAATACTGGGTATGGACGTGCAGATGGACGAATTCGGACATGGAAACAGACGATTAAATGACCGCGGAGAAATCCGCCGCCGGCCGGTTCGCCGGAGGGAACTTTTCCGCTACGGCAAATATAACGCTATTTATGCGGAATTCCTTGGCAAGGCTCTTGCAATTTATCAACAAAATGCTTAATTTTATACAACCAACCGAACCCAAGTCCTATGCAAGACGAAACGATGGTTGTACTGGCGGAGTACAACACCTCTACCGAAGCCGAAATCACGAAGTCGATGCTCGACAGCGCAGGCATCTGGTCGACGATCCGCAACGAATACATGTCGTCGATCTATCCTGTGGGCACGATGCCCGCACAGGTGGTCGTCCGCTCGGAAGACTACGACAAGGCGCACGCCATGCTGCGCCACCGCTGAAAGAAAAGCCCTGCTTCCGAGCAGGGCTTTCGCTTCGTATCCGTTTTACGGATTCCAGATTTCCCAAGCCGCTTCGGCCTGCACGCGGAACATGCGTTCGCCGTTCATGACCCGGGCGCCGCGCTGCCGGCCGTAGTCCAGGAACTGCGTCAGCGGCGGATTGTAGACCAGGTCGAGCAGCCGGTGTGCCGGCGTCACATAGGCATAGGGAATGCGCGGGGCATCGTCGACAGCAGGGTAGGTGCCTACGGGCGTGGCGTTGACAATAAGCCGGCTCTGTTCGACGACTTCGCAGGGCAGGTTATCATAAGTGCAGTTGCCTTTGGCCGCGTCGCGCGAAACCAGCGCATAGGGGATATTGCGCTCGGCCAGCGCATATTGCACCGCCTGCGAAGCGCCGCCCGTGCCGAGCACAAGCGCCTGTTCGGGCAGGTCGTCGCCCAACAGCTCATCGAGCGACGCACGCAGCCCCGCAATATCCGTATTGTGCCCCGTCAGCCGCCCGTCGGCTTCGCGGCGCACGCAGTTGACCGCACCGATCATCCGGGCGTCGAACGAAAGCCCGTCCAAATAGCGCATCACCTCGCGCTTGTAGGGGATGGTCACGTTGAATCCCTCCAGTTCGGGCGTCCGTTCCAGCAGACGGGGCAGTTCTTCGATCGCCGCCAGTTCGTAAAGAGCATAGGCGCAGTCGGCGATTCCCTCACGCTCGAATTTCGCCGTGAAGTAGGCCGCCGATGCCGAATGCCCCAGCGGCCGGCCGATAAGTCCGAAGCGCCGCATGGCCTTACTTCCGTTTGCGGACTATGGCCCGGGCCGCGAGCTCGATTCCGTAGATGACCATGAAGCCCGCCACGCACAGCAGCACGGCCTGCATGTCGAACCGCTCCGGCCATACATTGGCCTCGACCAGCGGCTGAATTTTGCCGTGGCTGTCGGTGTAAGTCTCCAGCACTTCTTTCCACGGCCAAACCTTGTTGAGCGAGCCTATCATGAATCCCATCAACGTGGCCACCGTCACGTCGTGCCAATGCCGGAGCAGCCACGACAGCAGATGCGAGAACGAAACGATGCCCGCCACGGCACCCGCCAGGAATAGCGCGAGCACGGGAATATTCAGCTCGCCGACCGCCTGCAAAATAAACTGGTACTTGCCCAACAGCAGCAAAATGAACGCCCCCGAAATGCCGGGCAGAATCATGGCGCAGATGGCGATGGCCCCCGACAGCATGATGAACCACCACGTCTCGGGCGTCTCGGCAGGCGAAGCCACCGTAATCCACCACGCCACGGCTATGCCCGCAAGCAAGGCAGCCGCGCTCCGCCAATCCCATTTCCCGACCTGCCGGGCCACGAGCAGCGCCGAAGCGACAATCAGCCCGAAGAAGAACGACCACACGGCCACCGGGTGGTTCGTCAGCAGGTAGGTCATCAGCCGTGCGAGCGAGAAGACGGCCGTAGCGATACCCAGCAAAACGGGCAGCAGGAACCGCCCGTTGACATGGCGCCAGAATTCCCCGAACCGCAGTCGGCCGAGCAGGCGCAGGGCCGTCAGGTCCGCCCGGCGGATGGATTCGATGAGTTCTTCGTAGATACCCGAAATAAAGGCGATGGTGCCGCCCGAAACGCCCGGCACCACGTCGGCCGTACCCATGGCACAGCCCTTGAGCCACAATAGCAGAAATTTCATCCGTTATGTTTTAATCGTTTTCTTCCAATATCGGCACAGCGAGCTCCTCCCAATGCCGGAGCAACTCCAATGCCTGCGCATAAGCGCTGTGGTCCGCCGCCGCCCCGTTGACGACCCGATAGTAGGCTCCGGTTCCGAACAGACGCTGCGCAGTCAGCGCCTTGAGCTGCACCCGCATCCGGGCGGCCGACGCAGCGAAGCCCGCTTCGTCGAACGGCACGCCCCGTTCTTCTCCGGCGGCCGCCAGTCCACGGAGCAAAGCATCGTCGGGACAATAGTTTTCGAGGAACAGCTCCTCCGCAGGGTATTCCTTTTCGAGCCGCGACCGCTCCTTTTCGAGGTAAGCGACCGCAAAATCGCTGAATACGCCCCGCCGGACCAAAGCGCCATAATAAGCCGAATAGCCCGTCGTATCCGCTTCGGCCAGCAGGTCGGGCCGGATGCCGCCGCCCCCGTGGACCGGACGCCCCGTACGCAGGGTGCGGAAAACCGGCGTTCCGGCGTCGAGCGAATCGCGCACGGCATCGTCGTAGCGGCGCAGATGGTCCATATAGTATCGGCGGCGCTGTCCGTTCTGATAGGGACGCTGAATCATCCGCCCGGACGGGGTATGATAGCGCGCCACGGTCACCCGCACGGCCGAACCGTCGTCGAGCCTCACCTGCCGCTGGACCAGCCCCTTGCCGAAGCTCGGACGCCCGACGACCACGCCGCGGTCCCAGTCCTGCACGGCGCCCGCGACGATTTCCGACGCAGACGCCGACCGCTCGTCAATCAGCACGGCCAACTTGCAGTCCAGCCCCTCGCCGTCGGCGGGCGCCGAATAGCTTCGTTCCGCCACGGCCCGGCCCTCGGTCGAGACGATGACGGCACCGCGGGGCAGGAAAAATCCGGCCATTTCGACCGCCTGTTCCAGCAGACCGCCGCCGTTGCCGCGCAAGTCGAGCAACAATTGCCGGGGCCTGCCCAGCTTGGCGTAGGCTTCGCGGAATTCGTTCATGGTCGTGCGGCCGAAACGGTTGACCTTGATATAACCGGTTCCGTCGTCGACCTTGTAGGCCGCGTCGATAGTGTTCAGCGGAATCCGGTCGCGCTCGATGACGAAATGAAGCGGCGCGGGCTCTCCGTGCCGCACGACGTCGACCGCCACCCGCGAACCGCGCTTGCCGCGCAGGTATCGGGGCACGTCGGAACGCGTCAGCCCCACGGCGTCGAGCGTGTCGATACGCACAATCCGGTCGTTGGGCAGCACACCGACCCGCTCGGCCGGACCGCCGACGATGGTATTGACCACGATGACCGTATCGCGCAAAATGTTGAATTCGACCCCGATGCCGCTGAACCCGCCGTCGAAGCTCGCATCGACGGATTGCATTTCGTCGGCGCTAATATAAGCCGAATGGGGATCGAGCCGTTCGAGCATGCCTTCGACAGCCCCCTCGATCAAGGGCCCGGCGTCCACCTCGTCGACATAGAAACGGTTCAGATAACGGTAAATTTGAAAGAACTTCTGCAACTCGTCCGTCTCTTGCTTAGCGGCCGGAGGTTCACCGTGCGCCAGCAATCCGGCTCCCGAAAGGAGCACGGATGCAAGCAATAGAAAGAGCTGGCGCATGGAATTCTATCCGGTTTTATTTCAAGCTGCACGCAAGGTCAGCAAAGGCCACCTGCCGCTGCTCGCCCGAACGCATCTCCTTGAGCGTCACGACCTGCGCTTCGAGCTCCTGCGAACCGACGATGGCCACGTAAGGAACGCCCCGGCGGTTGGCGTACTCCATCTGCTTCTTCATCTTGCCCGCTTCGGGGTAGATTTCGGCGGGAACACCCGCATCGCGCAGCGCACGCAGCAAACCGAGCGACGCGGCTTCCTCCTCGGCACCGAGGTTGACGAACAGCACCCGCGTGGAGCTGTTGACCTCCTCCGGAAAGAGGTTCAGCCCGGTCATGACATCGTAGATGCGGTCGGCGCCGAACGAAATGCCGACGCCCGACATGTTGGGCATGCCGAAGATGCCCGTGAGGTCGTCATAACGGCCGCCGCCGCAAATCGACCCGATGGCGAAGTCGAGCGCCTTGACCTCGAAGATGGCCCCCGTATAATAGTTCAGCCCGCGGGCCAGCGAAAGGTCGAGGTCGACCTGCAAGCCGAGCCCGAGCCGTTCGGCATAGCCGAAGACGGTTTCCATCTCCTCGATGCCTTTCAGCCCGGTTTCGGAAGCGCCGATTACGGCACGCAACGCATCCAGCTTCTGGCGGTTATCGCCTGCGAGCTCAAGTATCGGCTGAAGTTTCGCGACCGCCTCCGGCTCCAGTCCGCGTTCGAGCAGTTCGGCCTTGACGTTGTCGAGCCCGATTTTCTCCAACTTGTCGATGGCCACCGTTATGTCGGTCATCTTGTCGGCATGCCCGATGGTCTCGGCGATGCCGTAAAGGATTTTGCGGTTGTTCATCTTGAGCGCCACGCGGATGCCCAGCGCCCGGAACACCCGGTCGACGATTTCGATCAGCTCGACCTCGCACAAAAGCGAGCGGGTGCCGATGACGTCGACGTCGCACTGGTAGAATTCGCGGTAACGCCCTTTCTGCGGACGGTCGGCCCGCCACACGGGCTGGACCTGGTAGCGCTTGAACGGGAACGCCAGCTCGCCCTGATGCTGCACGACGTAACGGGCGAAAGGCACGGTCAGGTCGTAGCGGAGGCCCTTTTCGCAGATTTTCGACGCCTGGCGCACCTCGCCGTCGGAGAGCCCGGCGGCATAATCGCCCGAATTGAGAATCTTGAAAAGGAGCTTGTCGCCCTCGTCGCCGTACTTGCCCAAGAGGGTCGAAAGGTTCTCCATCGAGGGGGTTTCGAGCGGCGCGAAGCCGTAGAGCCGGAAAACGCCCCTGATGGTGTCGAAGATATAGTTGCGGCGCATCATCTCCACCGGGGAGAAGTCGCGCGTACCCTTGGGAATCGAAGGTTTCTGCATTTTTACAAGGTGAAAAGTAGAAAGTAAACTTTGCGATTAAGCGAGGGCAGAGACTGCTTGCAGGCTATGCCGAGCGCAAGCAAAGTCAAAAACCCCGCAGGGGTTATTAAAAGTCAAAATGCGGCTGAGGCACCTTATCAGTTTTCGATCAGTTTGCGGTATTTCACGCGGTGGGGCTCCGTATCGCCGCCCTGCGCACGCTTCCACGCTTCGTACTCGCTGTACGAACCCTCGTAGAAAACCACCTGCGAATCGCCCTCGAACGAAAGGATGTGCGTTGCGATGCGGTCGAGGAACCAGCGGTCGTGCGAAATGACGACGGCGCACCCGGCGAAGTTCTCCAGACCCTCCTCAAGCGCCCGCAGCGTATTGACGTCGATGTCGTTGGTCGGCTCGTCGAGCAGCAGCACGTTGCCTTCCTCCTTGAGTACCAGCGCCAGATGCAGGCGGTTGCGCTCACCGCCCGACAGCACGCCGCACTTCTTCTCCTGGTCGGCGCCCGTGAAGTTGAACCGGGCGATGTAGGCGCGTGCATTGACCTGCCGGTTGCCCAGCATGATGAGGTCGGCACCGCCCGACACCACCTCGTAGACCGACTTTTCGGGGTCGATGGACTTGTGCTGCTGGTCGACGTAGGCCAGCTTGACCGTAGGACCTACGCGGAACGAACCCTCGGTAGGCTGTTCGAGCCCCATAATCATCCGGAAAAGGGTGGTCTTGCCCGTACCGTTGGGACCGATGACGCCCACGATACCCGCAGGCGGCAGCGAGAAATTCAGATTTTCGTAGAGAACGCGGTCGCCGAAAGCCTTCGTGACGCCCTGCGCCTCGATGACGACGTCGCCCAGACGCGGACCGTTCGGAATGAAGATTTCGAGCTTCTCTTCCTTTTGCTTCGTATCCTCGTTCATCATCTTGTCGTAGGCCGACAGACGCGCCTTGGACTTGGCATGACGCCCCGAGGGGGACATGCGCACCCACTCCAGCTCGCGTTCGAGGGTCTTGCGGCGCTTGGATTCCTGCTTCTCCTCCATGGCCATGCGGGCGGTTTTCTGTTCGAGCCAGCCCGAATAGTTGCCTTTCCACGGAATGCCCTCGCCGCGGTCGAGTTCGAGAATCCACCCGGCCACGTTGTCGAGGAAATAGCGGTCGTGGGTCACGGCGATGACCGTGCCCTTATACTGCTGGAGATGCTGTTCGAGCCAGTCGATGGATTCGGCGTCGAGGTGGTTGGTGGGCTCGTCCAGGAGGAGGACATCGGGCTGCTGCAACAGCAGGCGGCACAAAGCCACGCGGCGCCGCTCGCCGCCCGAAAGGACCGCAACCTTCTGGTCGGCCTCGGGACACCGCAGGGCATCCATCGCACGCTCCAATATGCTGTCCAGCTCCCAGCCGTTGGCGTGGTCGATTTTCTCGTAGAGCTCGCCCTGCCGCTCGATCATGCGGGCCATTTCGTCGTCGGACATGGGTTCGCACAACTTCATGTTGATTTCCTCGTACTCTTTCAGCAGGGCCACCGTCTCGGCGCAGCCCTCCTCGACGACCTCGCGGACCGTCTTTTCGGGGTCGAGCTTCGGCTCCTGCTCCAGGTAGCCGACCGAATAGCCGGGCGAGAAGACGACTTCGCCCTGGAAATTCTTGTCGATGCCGGCGATGATCTTCATCAGGGTCGACTTGCCCGAGCCGTTCAGACCGATGATGCCTATCTTGGCGCCGTAGAAAAACGAGAGGTAGATGTTGTTGAGCACCTTTTTCTGATTGGTGAAGGTCTTCGAGACACCCACCATCGAGAAGATGATTTTTTCGTCTGCCATATCTAATTTTGCGGAAATAATGTACAAGTATCTAAGACGGTGTCAAAGATAGCACAAGTCGAGAGCAATGCCAAATTTATTTGAGCATTGCCGAGGCGAAGTTTATCTTCTACAAAGATAGCAATAAAATGCCACGCAGGAAAATCCCGGCGCAGAAAAACGCCGATTCGGAGCGGCAGACCGCAGACTCACGGCACCCGACTAAGCCAGCTGCATCCCGGAGCGAGCCCATATAAAAAAGCACGGCACAAAACCCCGTTGGATTTCGTGCCGGCATTCGTCGGGCGCTAAATACGCTAATAGTTCTCTTTCTTCGGCTCGAAATAGGCCTGCGGATGCTGGCAGGCAGGGCATATCCCCGGTGCCTGGGAAGCCTCGCAGACATACCCGCAGTTGCGGCACTGCCACCATATTTTGCCGTCGCGCCTGAAGAAGTCGCCGTCCGAAAAGCGGCTCAGCAGCTTGAGGTAGCGTTCCTCGTGATGCGCTTCGACGGTCGAAATCATGCGGAACGCCGTGGCCACTTCCGGGAAACCCTCTTCCTCGGCGATGCGGCAAAAATCGCGGTACAGAACGTCCCACTCCTCACGCTCGCCGTGGGCCGCGGCCAGCAGATTCTCCTGCGTGGTTCCGATGGGTCCGGCGGGGTAAGCCGCCGTAATTTCGACGTCGCCGCCCTCCAGAAACTTGAAGAAGCGCTTGGCGTGTTCCTTCTCCTGGTCGGCCGTCTCCAGAAAAACCGCGGCCACCTGCTCGTATCCCTCTTTCTTGGCCTTGCTCGCAAAGAACGTGTAGCGGCTCCGTGCCTGGCTCTCGCCCGCAAAGGCTTTCAGCAGATTCTGCTCGGTGCGGGTACCCTTGATGCTTTTTTCCATGATGGTTTGCTTTTGGTTCTGCTCCCGCTGCAAAATCCGCAGCAAACCCGCCGCTCCGGCCCGTTCGGTGCACTTATAGAACCGTTCCGAGCAATGCGTCCGTATCGGCCCGGAAACGCCGGTACTGAAAGGGCAGGGACAGGGTGTCGGCGGCCTCGGGCGGCAGAACGCGGAAACCGGGTACGGCGACCCACACGGGAACGACACGCAGGGCATAGGTCATGCGGCCGCCCGGGTGGCGCGTAGCGTCGATTTCGGCCATCAGCCCGCCGTCGCAGTAACGCCGCTGCTGATTGGAAACGAAATTGCCGAGCGAATAGAGCACCACATGCGCCGAATCGGCTTCGTAAGGCTGGATGACATGGGGATGATGCCCCACGACAATATCGGCCCCGTGGCGTCTGAGAAACCCGGCCAGCTGCCGCTGCGCCGCATTTTCATGGCGCTGATACTCGTTCCCCCAATGGACGCAGACCACCACGCAGTCGACGCTGTCGCGACCAATCGCCCCCAAATCCGCCGCCATGCGCAGCGTATCTATGCGGTTGACCGCCGTGCCTTTCGGGACGGGCAGCCCATTGGTGCCGTAGGTGTAGTTCAGCAGGGCGAAACGGACCCCGCGGCAAACAAGATGCAGCGGATGATTGGCCGCACGGTCCAGGCTGTCCGCGAAAGTTCCGGTGTGACGGATGCCGCAGCGGTTCAGTTCCTCGACGGTCGTCCGGATGCCCACCGCATCGCCGTCGCAACAATGATTGTTGGCCAACGTGGCAACGTCCACCCCTGCGTCGGCCAGCGCATCGGCCAACGCCACGGGCGAACGGAACCTCGGATAGCCCGTGTAGTGCGAGGAGCGGGTGAGGGTGGTTTCCAGGTTGACCACCGTCAAATCGGCCGCCCGGAACCAGGGCCGCACAGCCGCAAAAGTTTCCGTATAGTCGAAGCCCGTTTCCCGCCGGGCCGCCGCGACCTGCGGCAGATGCTGCATGACGTCGCCCGTGAAGAGCAGCCGGACCGTCACCGGACGCTCCGGTTCCGGCTCCGGGTTCGGGGCAGGCGCCGGAACGAAATCGCAGCCTGCCAGCCAAAGCAGCAGGAAATAGCCCGTCAGCCGTTTCATTCGCTCCGCCTTTCCTTTTTGGGAAACCACCCTTTGGCGACCCGCCTGCGCTGCTCAAACAGCTCGCCGATCGACCAGAACGACGACGCGCCCCACACGGCCAGCAGGGTAGACCACAAAATATGGCGCACGGCGACGGAAGCTGCAACGGCCGCCGCCCCCATGACGAGAAACACCCACCAGCACCGCACGCCGAAATGATATTCGCCCTTGATGACCAAAGGATGGAACAGACCGATAATCAAAAACGTGGCGACGCCGATTACCAATCCTGTCAGATTGTATTGAGCCAGAAAATCCATGTTTGCAAAGATAGCGATAATAAGACAAATATTTCGGCTTTGCCCAAAACAGCAAAAAAAACGGGCGGTTCCCCCTCGGGAGCCGCCCTGCGAAAAAACGGGGTGTCTTTTCGGTTTAGAAGCTGTACTGAACCATCAGGTTGACGCGGTTGGCGTGGTTGCGGTCGGTAACCATGTTCTTGCGCGTGCCGTAGAGGTACTCGGCGGCGAAGCGGAAGCGCGACGAAAGGTGGTAGCAGATGTTGCCGAAGATATACTGACCCTGGCGATACTCGTTGTCGGCATAGAAACCGTTCTTATGCTCGACGCGAACCATCGAATAACCGCCCGAGAGAGCTACGCGGCGCGAAAGGTTGATCTGCGCGGCAGCCTGCCAGGCCCACATGGGCGTGGTCTGGATGCGCTCGGCATGCTCGGGGTTGGGCGTGAAGTCGAGGCCCGAACCGGTCAGGTCCTGAATATAGGGAGTGATGCCCTTGCCATAGATACCGTTCATGAAGAGTACTACCGGACGGGCCACCTTGATACGGCCGCTGAACTGGGCGCCCCAGCCGAGCAGCGTGGTGTTGTTGCCCGTGCGGGCGTTGTGGAGGTACATGTCGCGGATGACACCCGATACGCGGATGTGGCTCTCGCGGTTGTTGCCCCAAGCCAGCTGCAAGTAGGCCGGGAAGTCGGGCACGCGCTGGCGCAGCGGCGTGTAGTAGTCGCTGTAGGTGCCGCTCACGTTGGGCATTTCGGCTGCGATACCGAAGGTCATGCGGTCGCGGGCGAAGGTCACCTCGTAGCGGATCATCGTGGCGAAGTTGAAGTTATAGGCGTTGGGACCCCGGAAATCGACGGTCATGGGCGCAGCCTGCAGGTCGCAGAAAGTCGTCACGTCGCGACCCAGCGTAAAGCCGCCGAGCGAAACGTAGGCCGAACGCAGACGGGGCGTGTAGCTGCCCTCGCGGCCGCCGCGGAAATCGGCATCCATGAAGACGATGACACGGCCGAGCACGCCCGAATTGGTAATCGACTTCAGGAAGACGCGCGAGGTCGAGGCATCCATCATGAGCTTCTGACGCGTGTTGTAGCCGCCCGGAATCGGAATGTCGTAGGGTACGAAGTCGATGTTGTCCGAAATGCCGTTGAAGTCGTAGCCCGCACGCAGGGTCACCGAACCGCCCAGAGCCAGCGAGAAACGGTTGTCCTTCGTCGTGAAAACGAACTGCGGTTTGGCCGCCTGCTGGAATCCGTAACGATGGGTTTCATCGTAGTCCTTGATGGCGTTGTTCACGGCCGCGCGGTTGCGTGCGATGGCCTCCTGTGCCGCACAGCCGCAGCCGATGTTCTCGGTCTCCTGTACGGAGATCAGATAAACCGTCGGCGAGTACTCACCCTCGGGGGCTTGGTTCGAGTAGCGCTGCGCCGAGGCGGAAGTTGCGAGCAGCAGTGCCGCAGTCAAAAGTCGAAATGTTTTCATAAGCCGAATAAAATTTGGTTTTTTAATGAATTCTCACGTTTTGCATTTGGAATACAACGGGTTAATTTCACCCGGCAAATTAGCAAGTTGTATGCCAAAAGCCGACAGCGCAAATCGGATTCGCTGGAAGATACCTCAAAACGCACTCTTCGTTACAGCCGCACGACGGCGGAGCAAGAAGATGCCGATGCAAGTTTGCTTTTGCAGGCGGCTTGCGTTATCTTTGTACCGACAAGCCATCGGCAGCGACACGCCGCTTCGGCATCCGGTTTGCAGCCGACCCCTTTATATTTTATAGGTATGCTTTTTTCGATTTCGATTCTGATAGGCCTCTGCACCATAGCCGCCGACATGCACCACTACCGCCGCATGCGGCGCGAAGGCGCCGGCACGCTAAGACGCCGGCTGTTCATCGTATGGGCTTCTCTGACCAACTCGCTGCCCTTGGTCGTAGCTGTCACCAGCCTGTTGCTGTGCGACCATTCCACCACCTACATCCGGTGGTCGATGTGGATATTCTGGGTTTGGATAATTGCCTTGTTTCCGCGAATCGGATTCTATGCGCTCAACGCCCTGCATCGCCCCCGGCTCGGCATCCTGGCGGGTTTCGGTATCGCCGTCCTCATGATTTGGGGTGCGACCGCAGGACGCACGACTTTGCGGATCAACAAAATAGAGGTGTGTTCCGAGCGGCTTCCCGCGAGTTTCGACGGGCTGCGTATCGTTCAGCTGACGGATATTCACGTCGGCACGCTGGTACATCCCGACCGCGAGTTGCAGCGGCTCGTCGACAGCGTCAATGCGCTGAAACCCGACCTGATCGTCTTCACGGGCGACCTGGTCAACATCCGTTCAAGCGAGCTGGAACCCGACGTCATGCAGATACTGGCCCGATTCGCGGCTCCGGTTTATTCGGTCACAGGCAACCACGACATAGGCAGCTACATCAAGGACACCATCCGGCTGCCCAAAGCCGAAAGCCTGGCGCAGGTCATCGAGCGGCAAACGCAAATGGGGTGGCAGGTACTCCAGGACACCACCGTCTACCTGCACCGCGGCAATGACAGCATTTCGCTGTCGGGCATCTCGTTCGACCCGGCATTATACAAGCTCCGCCACGCCTCGGACCTGCATTCTCCGACCTTGGCGAAAGCCTACACAGACGTGCCCGAAGCAATCTACAACCTCACGGCCGTCCATCTTCCCCAGCTGTGGCCGCAGATTCGCAACATCGGCCGCGGCGACCTCACGCTGGCGGGCCACGTGCACAGCATGCAGATGAAAATCCGGATTTTCGGCCATAGCTTCTCACCCGCCGCCTGTCTCTACGAGCAGTGGAGCGGCCGTTACGACGCTGACGGCAAGACGCTCTACATCAACGACGGCATCGGCTACGTGGGTTATCCCATGCGGCTCGGCGCCTGGCCCGAAATCACGCTCATAACCCTGCGCCGATGTTCGTAACCCTCTCCGCTGCCGTCACGGCCGACGGCTTCATGGACGACCGCACGCCCCGGCGGCTGTTGGTTTCGACGCCCGAGGACATGGCCGAAGTCTATCGGCTCCGGGCCGAACACGACGCAATTCTCGCCGGGGCCGAAACCCTGCGCCGCGACAACCCGGCCCTGCTGCTTCGCGACCCCGAAGCACGCCGTCGGCGCACGGAGCTCGGACTGCGGCCCGACCTGGCGAAAATCACGCTGACATCCTCCGGGAACCTCGACCCGTCGATGCGCTTCTTCACCGAGGGCGACGCCGACATCTACGTATTTTCCTCCCGCGGCCTGCCCCATTTGAAAGGCGTTGCTGAAGTCATTCCAGCCGACACGCCCTTATCGGCCCGCGCCATCGTCACCGAATTGGAGAAGCGCGGCATCCGGCGGCTTTTCGTCGAGGGCGGCGCCCGCGTGCTCCGCATGTTCCTCGCCGAGGGCATGGCCGACACCCTGCGTCTGGCCGTCAATCCGGCGCTGCGGCTCGGCGAGGAGGGCAGGGCGCACTTCGCTTTCGCCCCCTCCAGCGACATTCCCTGCAAGCACGAACGCTTCGGCGGCATGGAAGTGACCCAATGGCAGCTGAAGCCCGACACCGCCGAAACCGACCTCCACTATCTGCGCATGGCGGTCGCAGAGAGCCGCAAATGCACGCCCTGCGCAACGTCCTATTGCGTCGGCGCGATTATTGTCGCTTGCGACGGTGCCGTTTTCCGCGGCTACACCCACGAGACCTCGCCGACGCACCACGCAGAACAAGAAGCCATTGCCAAGGCGCTGGCGGCAGGCGCCGACCTCCGCGGCGCGGCGATTTATTCCTCGATGGAACCTTGCTCGCAGCGGGCCAGCGAACCCGAAAGCTGCACGCAGCTGATTCTGCGCCACGGCTTCGCACACGTGGCGTTCGCTCTCTACGAACCCGACCGCTTCGCATGCTGCCGCGGAGCGCTGACCCTGCGCGAAGCGGGTGTCGACGTCCGGTTCCGGCCCGAGCTGGCCGACGAGGTGCGCGCCGCAAACGCCCATCTGTAACGGCGAACGGTCGCAGATTTACACCCATAAGGACCTAAAAATGTTCTAAAATGCCTATCGGAGAAAAACATATCCGATATATTGCTATATTTGCTTCCCACAATTGACAAATCCTATGAGAACAGCACTCAAGACCCTCCTTTCGGCAGCGGCGCTCTTCCTGCTGGCGCCTGCGCCGGCCCAGCAGCCCGCCGCGCTTTCGCTCGAAGAGGCGATTGCGGCCACGCTCGCGGACAACCCCGCCGTCAGGGCGGCCGAATACGAAGAGCGGGCCGCCGTCCAGGAACGCCGGGCCACCATCGGTCTGCGCATGCCGCAGATCAACGTGGTGGGGGCCTATGCCTACCTGGGCAAGGACATCGGGTTCGATTTCAACGAAATGAAAACTCCCGTCAAGGGCTTCGCCGGGCAGATACTCGGCAGCGGGCTGGTGCCGCCGCAGATGATTCCGCAGATTCAGCAGCTCCTCGACCCGATGCTCAACGCCGATTGGTTTCTCAAGATACAGGACCGCAGTCTCGGCACCGTCGGCGGTCAGGTGACCCTGCCTATCTGGCTGGGCGGTAAAATCAACGCCGCGAGCCGCGCCGCCAAAATCCAGGAGCGCACCGCCGTCGCGCAGGGCGACCAGACGCGCAACGCCTTGGTTTCGGAGCTCGTCGAGCGCTATTTCGGCCTTTCGCTGGCCTTGCAGGTGGTCGACGTCCGGCAGCAGGTGGTCGACGGCGTGCGGAAGCACCTGGAAGACGCCATCGCGCTTGAGGAAAACGGCATGATTGCCAAAAGCGAACGGCTCTACGTAGAGTTCAAGATGGCCGAAGCCGAGCGCGAGCTGGCCAACGCCCGCTTGCAGGCACAGACCATTTCGAGCGCCTTGCAGAATACGCTCAACCGCAGCGGCGAGACGCTCCCGCTGACTTCCATGTTCATCGTCGACCGCATCGAGGAGCTGAGCTATTACCAGGACCTCGCCGCCAAGTACAACCCCCTGCTCAACCAGGTCGCCCTGAAGCACGACCTCGCACAGGAGGGCGTCAAGCTCCAGCGCAGCAACTTCATGCCGCAGGTGGTGGCCATGGGCGGCGGTTCGTTCTACAACTACCAGGTCACGGGCATCGTTCCCCGCTGGGCCGTGGGCGTAGGAGTCAACTTCAAGATTTTCGACGGTCTGAACCGCGAATACAAATACTCGGCGGCCAAGCAGACGGTGCGCCGGGTCGGCGAGCTGCAGAACAAGGCCGAAAAGGATATTTCGGTGCTGGTCGAACAGCTCTACAACCAGCTTCTCAACTACCGCAACCAGATGACCTCCATCGACGCGTCGCTGACTTTCGCCGAGGAGTATCTGCGCATGAAAAACGCCGCTTTCCTGGAAGGCATGGCCTCGTCGTCGGACCTCATCGACGCTGAGCTGAATCTCGCAGGCGTGCGGACCGAGCGGCTGCAGGCGGCTTTCAACTACGACAAACTGCTGGCCCAGCTGCTCGAAGCGGCCGGCATCAGCGAAGAATACGCCTCCTATGCCCGCCGCGACAACGCCCGGGCCATCCATTTCGACAAGAAATAAAAACAGATTGATATGAAACGCAAGAACATTATCGCCATCATCGCCGCCGCCGTGGTCATCATCCTCGCGGTGGTGCTCATCAGCCGGTATCTGACCAAACACACGCCGATGCTGATTCAGGGCACGGTGGAGTGCACGACCTACAAAGCCTCGTCGAAAGTCCCCGGCCGCATCGACTGCATGAAGGTGTCGCAGGGCGAACGCGTCGAAAAGGGACAGCTGCTCTACGTGCTCTCGACGCCCGAGCTCGACGCCAAGCTCCAGCAGGCCGAAGCCGTCAAAAGCGCGGCATCGGCTTTGGACGCCGCAGCTGTCGCAGGAGCCCGCACCCAGCAAATCGAAGCGGCGCAGAACATGTGGGAAAAGGCGCAGGCCGGGCTGGAGCTGGCCCGCAAGACCTATGAACGCGTCAAGAACCTCTACGACCAGGGGGTAGTCCCGGCGCAGAAGCTGGACGAGGCTTCGGCCAACTACGAAGCGATGAAAGCCACGGCGCAGGCCGCCAAGGCCCAATATACGATGGCCCGCGACGGCGCCCGCAAGGAAGACAAGGAAGCGGCCGCCGCAAAAGTCCGCCAAGCCGAAGGGGCCGTGAACGAGGTGGAATCCTACATCAACGATGCCATGGTCTACTCACCCGTCACGGGCGAAGTATCGACCATCATCGCCGAGCAGGGCGAACTCGTCGGGAGCGGCTACCCGGTCGTAGCCATTCTGGACACGAGCGACATGTGGGTGACTTTCAACGTGAAAGAGACCCTGCTGCCCCATATCAAGGTCGGCACCCGCATGACAGGCTACATTCCGGCCCTCGGCTACGACACCGAATTCGAGGTGACCTACATCGCCGTGCAGGCCGACTTCGCCACCTGGGCCGCCACCCGCACGCAGGGCGGATTCGACATCCGCACCTTCGCCGTCAAGGCCCGCCCCGTGGGCGGTGTCATGACCCTGCGCCCGGGCATGAGCGTGCTGGTCGACTGGGATCAATTCGAGAAGTAGGGCATGGGCTTCCTGCGCAATACCCGCGACGCACTCGGGCGCGAACTCCGACGGCTGACGCACCAGCCCATGTACTTCGTGCTGATGTTTCTGCTGCCGCTCCTCTCGTTCGTCTTCTTCGCCGTCCTTTTCCAGAAGGGCGTGGCGCGCGACATTCCCATAGCGGTCCTCGACCAGGACCGCTCGACCCTCTCGCGCAAGGTGACCCAGATGATCGAGGAGACCCCCACGGCGCTGGTCGCCTACGGCATCCAGTCGATGGACGAGGGCGAACGGCTCATGCGCGAGGGGCGTATTTCGGCCGTCGTGCAGATTCCGGCGTTCTTCGAGAAGAACATTCTGAGCAACAGCCAGACCCATATCGAAGCCTACATTTCGGGCTCGAACATCACGGTCAACGGTCTCTTGTCGAAAGACATACAGACCGCCGTGACCATGTTTTCGGCCGGCATCCAGATTCAGCTGCTCACCAAGCAGGGCCTTACCGAGCGGCAGGCGATGGCGCAGCTTCAGCCCGTGCGGTTCGACAAGCACGTGCTGTTCAACCCCTATATCAACTACGGGTATTATCTGTCGCCGAGCTTCATGCCGATGATGCTGCTTATCTTCATCGTCATGGTGACGGTCTTTTCCATCGGCACGGAACTCAAGAACGGCACAGCCCGCGAGTGGCTCGCGTCGGCCGACGATTCGATGGGAGCGGCGCTCTTGGGCAAGATGCTTCCCGTCACCGTCATCATGTTCCTGCTGTCGCTGGTCATGTTCGTCATCATCTTCAAGGTGGTGGGCGTGCCGCTCAACGGCAGTTTCACGCTGATTCTGACGGGTACGCTGCTGTTCATTCTCAGCTACCAGTCCATTTCGGTGCTGATTGTCTCGATCATGGCCAACCTGCGTCTTTCGCTCTCGCTGGGCGGAGGTTATTCGGTGCTGGCCTTCACCTTCTCGGGACTGACGTTCCCGATTATGGCCATGTACCCCGTCATGCGCGCGGTGAGCAAGCTCTTTCCGTTCACCTACTACACCGACCTGTTCGTCGACCAGATGCTGCGCGGGGCTCCGGCCCGCTGTTCGCTGCCCGACTTGGGGTGCATGGCGCTTTTCATCGTCTTACCGTTTCTGTGCCTGCGGCGTCTGAGACGTCTTTGCACGGAAGAAAAATTCTGGGGGAAATCGTAGCATGAACCGTTTCGCACGACAACTCAAATCCTACGGTCAGCAGCTGCGCGCCGTCATGGCCAACGAATACCGCACGATTTTCTCGGACGGCGGCGTCATGCTGATTCTGATTTTCGCGCTCTTTATCTACGCCACGGCCTATTCGCTGGCCTACGCGCCGCAGGTCCTGCGCAACGTGCCCATCGGTGTCATCGACCTGAGCCGGACTTCGACGAGCCGCGCGCTGACCGAGACCTTCAACGCCGGGCCGAATACCTACGTAGCTTATCAGCCCGCCGACATGGCGGAGGCCAAGAAGCTCTTCTTCGACCGCGAAATCTACGGCATCGTCTACATTCCGTCGGACTACGAGGAAAAACTGCTCGGCGGACAGCAGGCCGTTGTGGCCATCTACTGCGACGCGAGCTACTTTCTGATGTACAGGCAGGTCTTCCAGGAGGTGGTGACCACTATCGGCAACACCGGGGCGATGGTCGAGTTCCAGCGGCTGATAGCCAAAGGGGCCAACATCCCGCAGGCGCAGGCCACCACACAGCCCGTCATCTACCAGGCCCGCAACATTTTCAACCCTTACCTGGGCTACGGCACCTTCGTCATGCCCGCCATCATCATGGTCATCATCCAGCAGACCATGCTCATCGGCATCGGCATGATCGGCGGCACCTGGCGCGAACACGGGCTCTACCACAAACTCTGTCCGGCGGGGCGGCGGCACATGTCGACGCTGCCCATCGTGCTGGGACGCGGACTGGTCTACGCGTCGCTCTACGCCGTGACGTGTTTCTACATCCTCGGGCTGCACTATCGGCTGTTCCATTATCCGATGAACGGCGCCACAGGCACGATTCTGCTGTTCATGGCCGTCTACATGGCCGCGTGCATCGGCTTGAGCATCGCCGTGTCGACGTTGTTCCGCTACCGCGAGAATTCGCTGCTGTTCCTGCTGTGGACTTCCATTCCGCTGCTGATGCTCAGCGGCGTGTCGTATCCGCGCGAGGGCATTCCCGACTGGCTTTTCCAGTTCGGACAGCTATTCCCCAGCAGCCACGGCGTCAACGCGTTCATCCGCATCCAGACCATGGGGGCCTCGCTCTCGGAGGTCTTCGCCGAAATCAAGGCGCTGGTCATCCTGGCTGTCATCTACGGCGGGCTGGCGTGCATCGGCATCCACCTGGTCATCCGCCGCGAGGGCGGCTGCGCGTGCAGCGCTCCGGAAAAGTAAAGCACCTTTCCCTCCATAGAAAAACCCCGCCTGGCAGGCGGGGTTTTCTCGCAGCACGTTATCTCGGACCGTGGAACGCACCCGGAGGAGGACCGCCCGCACCGGGACCTGCCCCGCGCCGGGTCGGCTGGGCCATGCCGTCGTAGTCCTTGATGTCGCGGGAACCTTTCTTGCCGAAGTGGCGCAGGTTATAGGTGAACTGCACCATATAGTAGCGGCCCACCACGCTGTTGGTGGCGTTCTGCGTCCAACCCGAGCCCACCGTGCGGACGAACGACTTGTTCTGGTTGAAGATGTCGTTGACACCGATCATGATTTCGCCGCGCTGGTTGCGGAACACCTTTTTGCCGATCCATGCGTTGCAAAGCAGATAGTCGTCGTTGTAGTTGTTCGTGAAGCCGACATACTGCGTGTAGGCGGCGCTCGCCGTGAGGGTGAAGCCCAGCGGGAAGACCACTTTCAGATTGCCCTGCGCCGAGTGGTTGAAATAGCGGTTCTTGCCGGCCGCCGCATCCAGCGAGTTCTTGGCTTCGTTGTAGGTGCCGTTCCACGAAAGGGTGAAGTCTACGTTCTCCGAAATGTTGCTGCCCAGCACGGCCCGGAAATTATAGCCCATGTTGCCCGTTTCGTTGCGCTTGCCGTCTATCCGGCTGGGGGTCAGCGAGTAGATGATGCCCGCCATGACGTTGAAGTTGCTCTTCAGAAAGCCTATCGGGAAACCGTAGCTCACGTGGGTCATCAGGTTCCAGTAGCCGCTCATGTTGACCGGACGCGAATACTGGAGGTAGGAGTAGTTGGCATCGACACCCGGAATCTCCACCGTCCCGTTGTAGCGCACATCGTTGGTGATGTAGTTCGACGCCGCCTGCATCGAGAACATCCACATGAACGTGCGGCCTTTCTCCACGTTGGAATTGGTGTAGTGGAAGTTGACACGGTGGTTGTACGACGGATTCAAGCCGGGATTACCGCTCGAAATATATTGCGCATCGGATATGTCGAAAATGCTTTGCAGCTGGGTGACTTCCGGATTGTTCGTGTAGGACGATACGAAAAGGCGCAGCGAGTTTTCGCGGTTGATATTGAGCTGTCCCATCATAAAATAGAGCACGTTGTCGTAGTTGTGCCTGATTTTCTCCGCATCGGTCTGCATCACCTGGCCGTCGAGCGACGAACGCTGATAGTAGACGTTGGCCACGAACGTATTGCGTTCCTTGGAGTAGCGGAAGCCCGGTCCGACGCGCTGGGTCAGGTAGTTGCTTTCGTAGGTGTTGGAAAGCGCAGGCATCGGGGCGATTCCGGCGATGGAAAAGTCGGCGCCCGTTTCATAGCTTTTCTTGTCGCGCTCCTGGTGGTCGTAGGCCGCCCGATATTGGAACGAGAGCTGCGCAAACTTGCTCACGGGTTCCGTGTAGGTGAACTCGCCGCGCAGCGCCAGCGTGGACGAGGGGGCCATGCTGCGCAGGTAGCGCAGCTGCGTGTAGGAATCCGCATCCCATCCCCACGGTGCATCGGCACCATCAGGACGCAATGGCAATACGGGCGCCACGTTGGAATACGAGTTCGAGTTGTTGGTGAAGTCCGAATAGCGGAACATCCCGTCGACGGTTATCGTCCGGCCTGGTTTGCCCAGCTTGGCGCGATAGATGGCGTTCGTCCGGACGTTGTAGCCCGAGCGGGCGCTCTTGCTGAAGTTGTCGGTCGGGGAGTAGCCGCTCTCGCCGTACTGCCAGCCTGTCGTCCGGCTCAGCGGGTCGTTGGACTGGAAGCTGAATCCCGGCCGGATCATCAGATTGTGGTTCGGCGATATTTTCCATTCCAGCCGCGCATTGAAGCGGTGGTTGTAAGCCTGCGTGTCGGAACTTCCGCGGGTCGACAGGGTGTCGATGCTGGGGGTTTCGTACCACTTCTCCACGGTCGATTCGTTTTCCGTGTGGGTGTTGTTGAAGAAATAGCTGCCCTGGAAAGTCACCTGGTCCCTCTTGCCCCACGTGTCGGAATAGTTCACTCCGACGGCGTTGACCGTCGCCACACCGCTCTGCGGCCGCACCATGTACTGGCCCACGCCGCCGCGGCGTCCGCCGCCCGTATTGCCCGAGACGCCCAGAATGTCCTCGAACGAGAAATTCTGCTGGTTGACGTTGTTGAAGAGCCCGATGACCGATATGCGGCTGTCGCCGCTGAAAATGTTGGCGTTGCCGCCCGCCAGATACTTGAAGCGGTCCCCGGTCTTGGTGTCGGCGTCGTAGCCCAGTCCGGCGTAGAACTTGCCGAACTGCCCCTGCCGCATGTTCTTGTGCGTGACGATATTGATGGCTTTGTAGCCCTCGCCGTCGTCCATGCCCGAAAATTCCGCGGCATCGCTCAGCTTGTTGTAGACTTCGATGCGGTCCACCGCCTGCGCAGGCAGCGACTTGATGGCCGTCGTGACATCTTCGCCGAAGAATTCCTTGCCGTCGACGAAGATTTTCTTCACCTCCTCGCCCTGCGCTTCGACCGCTCCGTCCGTAATCGTGATGCCCGGCATCTTCTTCAGCAGTCCCTCCACATCGGCGTCGGCCACCACCTTGAACGCCCCGGCGTTGTAGCTCACCGTGTCGCCTTTCTGCGAGGTGCGCAGCGTCTTGGCTTCCTTGACCACGGCTTCGATTTCCACACCGGGCCTGAGCCGTATTTCGCCCAGATTCTGCCGGGGAGCCGCTACCGTGAAGGTCGTTTCGTAGTTGTTGTAGCCGAGGAACGACACCGACAGCGTATATTCGCCGTAGGCGAGCGACGGCATCGAAACGGCCCCTTTGTAGGCCGACATGAAATGTTGCTGTTTGTCCGGTGCGGCCACGGGCGCCACCGTCAGCACGGCACCGGGTACCATGTCGCCCGTTTCGGCGTCGAGGACCGTAGCCGTGACGGCGCCTTTGCGTTGGGCGGAAGCCGCCGCGGCCGCCAGCGTAAGCAGGGTAGTAAGCAGTATTTTTCTCATCTTGAATCGGGTAACGCAATTTTCGCAGCGCGAAGTTAACTTATTTTGGCCGGACTTCCACCGGCGGCAGGGCGAATCGCCCAAAAAGAGGGGTCAACCGCCCGCCACCGCCGGGCACGAACGCCGCGGCCCCCTCGCTGCTTTTCGGCAGATTCGGAAGCCGCGGCCGGACGTCAAGTGCCGGTTCGTATCGCTATCGGGCCCGCTGGCTATTGTCGCAGGGTCTGTCCGCTCTCTTGCAGTCTTTATTCTGCTTGCAGCACTCCTTCTGCATCTTGCCGCGGTGCGCTCCGGGCATGGGGCCCTGCATCTGCGACCACTTCACGAACTGGTCGGTCGTCAGCAGCGATTTCATCTGCTCGGCTTCGGCCTGGCGGTTCTTGCGCATTTCGGCGTGCATGGCTTCCATCCGCTGAATCCGTTTCAGATTGAGCGCATAGACTTGCTTGGCCTGCGCCTCGTCCAGCCCCAGTTCACGGGTCATCCGTTCGGTCTGACGCTGTGCCATCTGCTCGACGGTGGGGCGTTCCTTGGGCTGCATCCGCCCGTTTTTCGGATTGTTGTTCTGCGCCGAGACGGCCGACCCTGCCAGCAGGCAAAGCGCTGCGGCAACTGCAATAATACGTTGTTTCATAGCTCTGATGAATTTTAAGTTATGGTTCTCCGATGCAAAGGTAGGGCCAAACGCAGAACCCGGGGCGGCACCCCGGGTCAAACGGCACGAACGGCGGGTCAACCGCCTATTCGGCAGGCTGAGCCGACCGCAGCCAGGCTTTGAATTCGGGTGCGCGGGCTTTGGAAACGACGATCCGTTCGGGCGTCGCGACTTGCAGCGACAGCGACAGGCGGCTGCCGAACCACACCACGATTTCTTTGACGGCACGGCGCGAAACGATGAACTGGCGGTTGGCGCGGAAGAAGTCGGCTTCGGGCAGCAGCGCCTGCAATGCTTCCAGCGTCCGGTCGAGCGGATAGATTTCGCCGTCGAAGCCGCAGGCCGTCACTTTTTCGTCGGAGGTGTAGCAGTAGGCGATTTTGTCGCGGTGCAGCGGAATGATCCGGTCGCGCACATGAACCAGAAAGGTCTCCTGCCGTTCGGCCGCCATCGCCTTGACCCGCGCACCGTAGGCCCGGCTCTCGCTGCCCGTCAGCCGGCGGAGTTTTTCAAGGGCCCGCTGCACGTCGGCGCTTTTGAGCGGCTTGAGCAGGTAGTCGATGCTGTTGACCTTGAAGGCTTCGAGCGCATAGCGGTCGTAAGCGGTCGTGAAGATGACCGGAGCCGCGATTTCCACTTCGTCGAAAATCCGGAACGAATCGCCGTCGGCCAGATGGATGTCCATGAAAAGCAGGTCAGGCTGCGGATGGTTCCGGAGATACTCCACGCTCTCGGCCACGCTTTCGAGCACTCCCGTCACCTCCACGTCCGGCGCCGTCTCGCGCAGAACGGCCCGCAGGTTGACCGCCGCCGCGGTCTCGTCTTCGATAATCAGCGCACGGAGCATGTCTCGGGTTTCTGAAGCGGCACCCGCACGGTGAATACCGTCCCGGTGTCGACGATTGCTATTTCGCACCCCGTAATCAGCCGCACCCGGCTGCGCAGGTTCTCCAGCCCGATGCCCGTCGAGGGCTCGGGTTCCAGTTTGGGCGCCTTGGGATTCGACACTTCCAGCCAGCCGGCCGCCACACGCACGCTGATACGGAGCGGATGGGCCTTGGTTATGGCGTTATGTTTCACCGCGTTGCCCACCAGCGGTTGCAGCGACAGCGCGGGCAGCAGCCACGAACGGTATTCTTTCGGCACGTCGATGTCGAAGAAGAGCTTGTCGGCATAGCGGATTTTGAACAGATAGCCGTAGGCTTCGAGGAAATCGAGTTCCTCGCCGAGCGAAAGCAGCGTGCTCTGCCCGTTCTGAATGATATAGCGGAACGTGTAGGAGAGCTGGTCTATATAGGTGAGCGCCTTGTCGTCGAGTTTCTCGCGCACGAGCATCGACAGCGAGTTGAGCGAGTTGAAAAAGAAGTGGGGGTTGATCTGCCCGACGAGCATGTTGTAGCGCGTCGTCAGATTTTCGTTCTTGAGCCGTTCGTTTTCCATCGCCACGGCCTGCTGCTGCGAAATCTGCACATATATCCAGCTGTAAAGCAGCGAAACCACCACGGCGAACGAGCACTTGAGCAGCAGCACATAGTCCAGCATCCGGGGCGCCATGAAAATAGGCAGCAGCCTGCCCGTGCGCCACTCGGTCACAGGGGCCAGGAAATAGAGCCCCGCGGCTACAGCCACGGCCCAGCAGCCGCGCACGATGAAGCGCCGCCGCGAATAGTCGTACCGCACCGGGGTGACGACCGACAGCAGGATGAACGAAAGCAGCAGATAGTAAATCAGCTGCAGAGTCAGCACAGCGCTTTCCGACGGGCGTTTGAAAAGCGCTCCGTAGTCGAATTCCTCGCCGTTGCGCCGCACCACCTTTTTCAGTACGGGGTGGGCGGCTTCCGATGCCGGAGCCGAGACGCTCACCGTCAGACTATCGCCGTCCGCAAGCCCCAACCGCCGGATTCGCGACATGGCCGCGTACACGCTGTCGCCGTTTTCGCCGATCAGATAGCCGTGACCGTCGGGCGACACCCACAGCAGTCCCGCTTCGTATTCTTCGGCCGCCGGCACCTCCTCGGGCGGCGGCGAAGGGGTGTTCGGGTCGACCAACAGCAGCAGCAGGTACGAGAAATTCACGACCAGGCTGACCGCCAGGGCGACCAGCAGGTTCAGCAGCACAGGATATTCGGTCCGCCAGCGCATCGGCCTACTCCTCCTTGAACCACGAGGCGTAGAGCATGTAGTCGTGCGCCGTGCGGCGGATGATTTCGTCGCGCTGTTCGGGCGTCACCTCCTTGACCTTTTTGGCCGGAACGCCCGCATAGACCGAATTGGGTTCCAGCTGGGCATTGGAGAGCACCAGCGCCCCCGCAGCGATGATGCAGCCCGACGGAATCACCGCATTGTCCAGCAGTATCGACCCCATGCCTATCAGGCAGTTGTCGCCGATGCGTGCGCCGTGGACCACCGCATTGTGGCCTATCGACACGTCGTTGCCGATGATGGTCTGCGACGGGTGCTTGGCTCCGTCATAGATGGTGTGGAGCACCGCTCCGTCCTGGATGTTGGTGCGGTCGCCGACCACGATTTTGTTGACGTCGCCACGCAGCACGGCGTTGTACCAGATCGAGCAGTCGCGGCCCACGGTCACATCGCCCAGCAGCACCGCCGTTTCGGCCAGAAAGGTATTTTCTCCTACGACGGGTTCGTGCCCGCGGATTTTTCGGATAAGCGCCATCTTATTCTCTCTTTTTTGCTTCCTGCCAAAGTTCTTCCATCCGCTCCGGCGTAAGTTCGTGCAGCGCATGTCCCTGCGCCGCGGCCTGTTCCTCCATGCAGTTGAAACGGCGGATGAATTTCTTGTTGGTTCGCTCCAAGGCCGATTCGGGGTCCACGCCGTAGAGACGGCAGGCGTTGACCAGCGCAAAGAGCAGGTCGCCGAATTCCGCTTCGAGGTCGGCCTGCGTCCCCGATTTCATTTCGGCCTCCACTTCGGCCGCTTCCTCGCGCACCTTGTCCCATACCTCCTCGCGCCGCTGCCAGTCGAAGCCCGTAGCGGCCGCCTTTTCGCCCACGCGGTAGGCCTTGACCATCGCCGGGAGCGAGCGCGGAACCCCGCCCAGCGTGCCGCTCTTGCGGTTTTTCTTCCGCAGTTTGAGCGCTTCCCAGTTCTCCTTCACCTGGTCGGGGGTATTGGCGTGGATGTCGCCGTAGACGTGCGGATGGCGGTATATCAGTTTGTCGCAGAGCGAATCGGCCACATCGGCATAGTCGAAAAGGCCCTCTTCCTCACCCAGCTTGGAGTAGAAAACCACATGCAGCAGCAGGTCGCCCAGCTCCTCCTTGATTCCCTCCATGTTGCGGTCGGTAATGGCGTCGGCCAGTTCGTAGGTCTCCTCGATGGTGTTGCTGCGCAGCGACTCGAAGGTCTGTTCGCGGTCCCACGGACATTCGCGGCGCAGGGTGTTCATCACCTCCAGAAGCCGCGCCGTGGCCGCAAGCCTTTTATCCTGTTCCATAAGATATAAGGTATTTCTTTGCCGCAAAGGTAAGCAAATCGCCCGGAAAAAAGTAACTTTGCAAAAAACAAATTCCCCAGCCGATGAAATCCCCGCTGCTCCTTCTTTTGTCGTTTCTCGCCTTTTCGGCGGCGGCACAGCCCGCTCCCGGCCCGATGATCCCCCGCGAGGGTGCCTTCGTCTTCGGTCCGGCAACGGCCCTCGCGGCCGACGAAGCGCTCCTGCCGCTGGCCCATTATGCGGCCGAATACCTGGGGCGTCCCGTCCGGCAGCAGATGACGGGTACGGGCGCCATTGTGCTGACCCTCGAACCCGGCGAGCCCTCGGAAGCGTACCGGCTCGAAATCGCCCCCGACTACATCCGCATCGGCGCCACCAGCCCCGGCGGAGCGTTCAACGGATTGCAGGCCCTTTTCCGGCTGCTGCCGCCCGAGGTCTACGCACAGCAGGGCATCCCCGACGGAACGGCGCTCGCCTGCGGCATCGCAGCCGACCGGCCGAAATACAGCTACCGCGGCATGATGCTCGACGTGGCGCGCACCTGGGTGGAAGTGCCCATGCTAAAACGTTTTATCAATCTGCTTTCCTACCACAACATCAACAAGCTCCACCTCCACCTGGCCGACGACGACGGGTGGCGCATCCAAATCCAGTCGCACCCCGAGCTGGCCGAAGTCGGCGGTTTCCGCGGCGGCGATTCGCCCGTGGCGCCCGTCTACGGCAAATGGTCGGAGAAGTACGGCGGTTATTACACGCAGGACGAAATGCGCTCGCTCATCGAGTACGCCGCCTTGCGCAACATCGAAATCATCCCCGAAATCGACCTCCCGGGCCACAGCCGCTGCATCGGTTCGGTCCGTCCCGAAATCCGCTGCAGCTATCCGCCCGACACCGTCACGACGGCCGGGACCGACTACCGCTCGGCGTGGTGCGTCGCACGCGAAGAAAACTACGCCCTGCTCGAAGAGATCCTCGGCGAAATCTGCGAGTTGTTCCCCTCGCCCTACATCCATATCGGCGGCGACGAGGTGGAGGTGACGCAATGGAAGAAGTGTCCCGACTGCCGGGCGATGATGAAGCGGCTCGGAACCGTCAACCCGCACTGGCTGCAAGACTATTTCATGGAGCGGCTCGCCGCCATGCTGGCCGCCCGCGGCAAGCGTCCGGCCGTGTGGAACGAAGCGGCCGCCAGCGGTACGTTCACCCGCGCAAGCCGCGTGCACGGGTGGACGAGCGTCGGCGCCTGCCATGCCGCAACCGCCAAGGGCTACCGCACGGTCATCATGCCGAGCGAGTGCTTCTACTTCGACATGCGCCAGACGCTCCGCGAGGAGGGCCACAGCTGGGCTTCGATTTTCGACGCCCGCCGGACCTACGAATTCGACCCGGCCGCGCGCGGCTTTTCGGACAGACAGCTGCGCCACGTGGAGGGTTTCGAGGGGGCGTTCTGGACCGAAATCTACACTTCGCACGAGCCCGAAAAGCCCGACTACATGGATTACATGTGTTTTCCGCGAATCTGCGCCCTGGCGCGCCTGGCATGGAGCGGCAACGACGAGGGGTGGGAGAGTTACTATCGCGAGCTGGTCACCGACCACTACGACCGGATGGCCGCCATGGGCATCGGCTTCCGGCTTTTCCCGCCGCAGCTCCGCTACGCAAACGGAACGTTCACCGCCACGGCCGACGACAATTCGGAAATCTGCTACACCGTCGACGACGGCCGCCCGAAGCGCTACACCAAGCCCCTGCGAACGGCCGAGCCGCACCGCTACCGCTTCTTCACCCGCTACAAGACGGGCCGCAGCCCGCAGGTGGCGGACAACTCCTATTATAGAGTCATCGCCCCCGCGCTGACCGTCACCTCCTCGATGGCCGAAAATCCCCGCGTCCCCTTCGCCAAGGCCGCCGCCTACAAAGCTCCGGCGCGCACGCGGCGCGCCTGCCGCCGGGGCGACTGGGTACTCTACACCTTCGCAAAGCCGATGTCATGCCGCGAAATCTTCCTCCAGACCGGACACGAACAGCTGCCCAAAACGCAGATAACGACCGGCTACGCCGAAGTTTCCTACGACGGGCAAAACTTCGTGCATATCGGCGAACTGGAGAACGGCAGCATCACGCTGCGGCCCGACCGGAAAATCAAGGCCGTACGTCTCGTCTCCACCTGCCACGGCAACGGCACGCCCTACGTGACCATCCAGCCCCCGCGAATCAAGCCGGTTCTGTAAAACGAAAACCCCGCAGGCTCGCTGGAAGCCTGCGGGGTTCTTTTTGCACGTATCGGCCGCCTAACTGCGCACCGTAGCGCCGCAGCGGCTCTCGAACTGCGCCGCGAGGTTGGCCATGACGCGTTCGATAGTCTTCTCGTCGAGCGTGCGGCTCTTGTCTTCGAGGATGAAGCTCAAAGCGTAGGACTTCTTGCCCGCAGGCAGCTTGTCGCCCTCGTAGACGTCGAACAGCGCGACGCTCTTCAACAGCTTGCGCTCCGTAGCGAAAGCGACGTCGCGCAGGGCCGAAAACGTCACCTGCTTGTCGACCAGCAGGGCCAGGTCGCGTTTCACTTCGGGGAACTTCGAGAGTTCCTCGGCGGCAATCTTGTGTTTCTTGGTCGAACGAACGAGCGCATCGAAGTTCACTTCCATGAAATAAACCTCCTGCTTGACGTCGAGCATCCGGCGGATGCGGCCGCTCACCGTACCGATTTGCAGCAGCTCCCTGTTGCCGAGCGACATCGAAAGCCCCTCGCCGTAGAGGTCGCTCTGCAAGCTCTCGGTTTTGAGGGCATAGATGTCCACCCCGAAGCGGCGCAGCAGCTTTTCGGCCACGGCCCGCAGCGTGAAGAACGACGCCTTTTCGGGCTTGGCGTTCCACGACTGCGGCACGGCCAGCCCCGTCACGGCTACGGCCAGCCGGTACTCCTCCGAATAGGCGGCCAACGGGTTTTCGTCGGTGCGCTTCTCCGCATCGTAGAAATAACAATTGCCGAATTCATAAAGCTGCAGGTCGCTGTTCTTGCGGTTGGCGTTGAGCGCCACGGCCTCCAGCATGTTGAAAAGCAGCGTCTGCCGCATGACGTTAAGGTCGGTGCTCAGCGGATTGAGTATCCGCACGCAGCGTTCCGCCGGGCAGGAGATCAGCCCCTCGTAGTAGGCGCCCCTGGTCAGGGAGTTCGACATGATTTCCGTGAAGCCGTTGGCCGTCAGAAAATCGGCCGCCATGTTCATCAGCTTGCTGCGGTCCGGCCGCGGCGCATAGGAGAGGGTCGAACGCACACGGGTGGGAATCTCCACGTTATTGTAACCGTAGATGCGCAGAATGTCTTCGATAAGGTCGGCTTCGCGCTGCACGTCGACCCGATAGGGCGGCACGGCCACGGTCAGCACACCCTCCTTTTCGCCGAGTATCTTCACTTCGAGCGCCGCGAGGATGGCACGCACAGTCTCTTCGGGGATTTCCTTGCCTATCAGCGCATTGACCCGCGCGAACGACAGGTCGAAAACGAAGTCGGCAATCGGGGCGGGGCAGATGTCCGTGATGTCGCTCGAAATCTTGCCGCCGGCCAGTTCCTTCATCAGCAGAGCCGCCCGCTTGGCCGCATAGACCTGCATGTTGGGGTCGGCGCCGCGCTCGAAACGGAACGAGGAATCGGTGTTCAGCCCGAAACGCTTGGCGGTCTTGCGCACCCACACCGGGTTGAAATAGGCGCTTTCGATGAAGACGTCCGCCGTCTCGTCGCCGATGCCCGAATCCAGCCCGCCGAAAACTCCGGCTATGCACATGGGCCGTTCGGCCGAACATATCATCAGGTCGTCGGCCGTGAGTTTGCGTTCTACGCCGTCGAGCGTCACGAACGGCGTTCCCTCGGCACACGTGCGGACCACCACTTCGCCGCCCTCTATCTTGCGGGCATCGAACGCATGCAGCGGCTGGCCCAGCTCGAAAAGGACGAAATTGGTAATATCCACCAAGTTGTTCTTGGGATTGATTCCCGCGGCACGCAGGCAGTTCTGCATCCACTCGGGCGACGGACCTATCTTGCAGCCCGTAACGGTCACTCCGGCATAGCGGGGCGCCGCTTCGGTGTTCTCCACACGGATTTTGATGTTCAAATCGTGGTTGTCGGGGGCGAACGCCGACACGTCGGGCATCCGGACCTCGGTCTTCCGGCCGCGGCTGGTCAGATAGGCGGCCAGGTCGCGCGCCACGCCGATATGCGACGCCGCATCCACGCGGTTGGGCGTCAGCCCGATTTCAATCAGATAGTCGTCCTCGATTCGGAGGTATTCGCCGGCAGGCATCCCCACGGGCGCATCGGCAGGCAGTTCCATGATTCCGTCGTGCGACGCTCCGATGCCCAGTTCGTCCTCGGCGCAAAGCATGCCCAGCGATTCGACGCCGCGGATTTTGCTGCGCTTGATTTTGAACTCCTCGTCGCCTCCGTCCGGATAGAGCACAGCGCCGACGGTCGCGCACAGCACTTTGAGCCCGGCCCGGCAGTTGGCCGCACCGCAGACTATCTGCAAAGGCTCGGCAGCCCCGACATCGACGGTCGTAATGTGCAGGTGGTCGGAATCGGGATGGTCGGTGCAGGTCAGCACCTCGGCGACCACCACGCCCCGAAGCCCGCCCTTGACGGTCTCGATTTTCTCGAAGCCCTCGACTTCGAGCCCGATGTCCGTGAGCACGGCCGCCGTCTCCTCGGCCGAAAGGCCGGTGTCGACATAGCGTTTGAGCCAGTTATAGGAGATATTCATGGTAAAAGCGAATTAAATTATCGGTAATTTCGGCATTCGCAAAGATAGGCAATAATTATGAATTGTGAATTATGAATTGTGAATTTCTGCCGGCGGCTATCGCGACCCGAGCCACAGAAAGACCATGCCCGCCAGGATGAAAGCCAGGTCCACGGCTTTCGAGCGCAAGTTGCGTTCGTGGAAAAGCACCGCTCCGCACAGGAACGACACCACGACCGAACCGCGCCGAATCATCGAGACCACCGAAATCATCGCATCCGAATCGCGCAGGGCCATCAGGTAGGCGAAATCGGCCAGCGACAGAAATATGGAAATCAGCGGAATCGCCCAGCTCCAATGGAACGGGGTGGTGGTGCGGCGCCGCGGCCACCACAGGACTGCGACGACGGCCGCCATCATCAGAAACTGATAGAGGTTGTACCAGCCCTGCACGAAAACCGCATCGAGCCGCGTCATGATGAACTTGTCGTAAAGTCCGCTGACCGCTCCCGTCACGGCTGACAAAGCGACGAAAACAATCCAGATATTGTGGGCGAAATCGACCCCTTCGCGGCGGCTGGAGCGGCTGAGCATGAAAAGCGACAGCAGCGCCAGCCCGACGCCGACCCATTGACAGAGGTTGAGCCGTTCGCCGAAGACCAGCATGGCCCCCACGAGCACCATCACAGGCCGCGTGGCATTGATGGGCCCGACAATCGTAATCGGCAGATGCTTGATGCCGAAATAGCCGAATATCCACGACGTCAGCACGATGGCCGACTTGAGCAGCACCAGTCCGTGGGCTTCGGCCGTACCGGTCGCCGACGCGAGCACCGTGCCGTCGAACCAGCCCCAGCCGCCCTCGGCCGAGAGAATCGTGGGCAGGAAAATCAAGGTGGAAAAAAGCGTATTCAGCAGCAGTACAGGCAACACGGCATTCTCCGTGAGTGCCTTTTTCTTGGCCGCGTCATACAGTCCGAGCAGCGCCGCCGAAGTGAAAGCAAGGGTGAGCCACATCTTCCGTCGATTTTAGGCCGCAAATATAGTGCAAGCCGAGTGCAAAAGCAAGCTCGTTTGCTTTTGCCGAGGCGCCGCCTACCTAAATCGAAGTATCGGTTCATAAATCCCGGCTCTTAGCCGGGCAAGCCGAGTGCAGTCACAAATTTATTTGAGGACTGCCAAGGCGCAGCCTATGTTCTGTAAATATAGTGCAAGCCGAGTGCAAAAGCAAGCTCGTTTGCTTTTGCCGAGGTCCCGCCTGTCTTCTCTATCAATTTTTTTTGGCACTCAGCCCGGCTTACATTATCTTTGCCGAAAAATAAACTGCCGCTCAGCCAGCGGTTTTTCTATGAAAAACATCCGTAACTTCTGCATCATAGCCCACATCGACCACGGGAAAAGTACGCTCGCCGACCGTCTGTTGGAAAAGACCAACACGCTCAACCAGCGCGAAATGCAGGCGCAGGTGCTCGACGACATGGACCTCGAGCGCGAAAAGGGCATCACCATCAAGAGCCACGCCATCCAGATGGAATACACGGCCCGCGACGGCCAGCGCTACGTGCTCAACCTCATCGACACCCCGGGACACGTCGATTTCTCCTACGAGGTCTCGCGCGCCATCGCTTCGTGCGAGGGGGCCCTTTTGGTGGTCGACGCTACGCAAGGTATTCAGGCACAGACCATCTCGAACCTCTACCTCGCCGTCGGCCACGACTTGGAGATCATCCCCGTGCTCAACAAGATCGACATGGATTCGGCCATGATCGACGAGGTGAAGGACCAGGTCATCGACCTTATCGGCTGCAAGGAGGAGGACATTCTGCTGGCATCCGGCAAAACGGGCCTCGGCGTGGAGGAGGTACTCGAAGCCATCGTGCAACGCATCCCGGCCCCGCAGGGCGACGAAAACGGCCCTTTGCAGGCGTTGATTTTCGATTCGGTTTTTAACCCCTTCCGCGGCATCATCGCCTATTACCGCGTCTTCAACGGCACGCTCCGCAAGGGCGACCACGTGAAGTTCTTCAACACGGGCAGCGAGTACGATGCCGACGAAATCGGCGTGCTGAAGCTCAAGATGCAGCCCCGGCAGGAAATCAAGGCGGGAGACGTGGGGTATATCTGTTCCGGTATCAAAACCTCGGCGGACGTCAAGGTCGGCGATACGATTACGGCCGTCGACCGCCCGGCTCCCGAGGCCATCGCCGGATTCGAGGACGTAAAGCCGATGGTCTTCGCAGGCGTCTATCCCGTCGAAGCCGACCAGTACGAGGACTTGCGCGCCTCGCTCGAAAAGCTGCAGCTCAACGATGCGTCGCTGACCTTCGAGCCCGAGAGTTCGCTGGCCCTGGGCTTCGGTTTCCGCTGCGGATTCCTCGGGCTGCTGCACATGGAAATCATCCAGGAACGCCTTTACCGCGAGTTCAACATGGACGTCATCACCACCGTGCCGAACGTGTCGTACCGCATCACCACCACGCAGGGCGACACGCTGGAAGTCCACAACCCCTCGGGGCTGCCCGAAATCACGAAAATCGCCAAAATCGAGGAGCCCTATATTCTGGCGCAAATCATCACCAAGTCCGAATTCCTCGGCAACGTCATCAAGCTCTGCATCGACAAGCGCGGCGTCATGAAGAACCAGACTTTCATCACGCAGGACCGTGTGGAGGTCAATTTCGACATGCCGCTTTCGGAAATCGTCTTCGACTTCTACGACAAGCTCAAAAGCATCTCCAAGGGCTACGCCTCGTTCGACTACCACCGCACGGGTTACCAGCTCTCCAAGCTCGTCAAGCTCGACATCCTGCTCAACAGCGAGCCGGTCGATGCCCTTTCGTCGCTCATCTACGCCGACCACGCCTACGACTTCGGGCGCAAAATGTGCGAGAAGCTCAAGGAGCTCATCCCGCGCCAGCAGTTCGACATCGCCATCCAGGCGGCTATCGGCGCCAAGATTATCGCCCGCGAAACGGTCAAGGCCGTGCGTAAGGACGTGACGGCCAAGTGTTACGGCGGCGATATTTCGCGTAAGCGCAAACTGCTCGAAAAGCAAAAGAAGGGTAAGAAGCGCATGCGCCAGATCGGTAACGTCGAGGTGCCCCAATCCGCGTTCCTCGCCGTGTTGAAAATGGATTGACCTCGTTTCGAGCTGCACAAAGACGTATTATTCCCGGATTTCTCCCCGCAATTCGTGCTCTTTGCAAGCGTTCCGATTAGTGGAGAGAGAATAGGGTAGGAGCGTTCACAAATGCGCCTGCAATTTTTTTTCGCCCGAAATTTGATTTCTCCGTTTTTTCCGCGTATCTTTGCGCTCGCATTGCGGAAATAGCTCAGTTGGTAGAGCATCAGCTTCCCAAGCTGAGGGTCGCGAGTTCGAGTCTCGTTTTCCGCTCCAAATTTCAAACAAAGAGAGAAGTTCTAATCAAGGGCTTCTCTTTTTTTGTGAATTTTGGAAACGAGCTTGGGCGGACTAACCAAGAGTAGGGACTATTGAAAAATTCGCGGAAAATATCTAAATTCGTTATACGAAACGAATGACGGAGCTTATGCGGAACCGGACGAAGCGACTGATATTCCTCCTACTGGCCCTCTGTGCGGCGGCGGTATCGTGCCGCTCGAACGCCCGTGTGGAAGCGGAACTGCTGTGCGCGGAACAATGCCTGTACGCCGCGCCCGACAGCGCGCTGTGCATCCTCAGCCGCATCGACCCTGACGACATTTCGCGGCGCAGAACGCGGGCGGAATATGCGTTGCTCTACACCATGGCGCAGGATAAGAACTACATCCTTGCGGAAAACGATTCGCTGATCCGCATCGCCCGCAGCTACTACCGCCGCCGGCCCAAAGAACTGCGAAGACATTTCCTATCGGAATACTATTACAGCCAGATTCTGCACAACCGCGGCGAGGATTCGCGGGCGCTGGTCCACTTCCTGCGCATCGAGGACGAGGGGCGGCGGCTCGGCGACCCCTATCTGCTGGGGCTGCTCTACCAGCGCATCTGCGAAATCTACGAAACGCAGTACAACTATGCCACCACGCTGGAATATGCGCGGCTGGCCTACGAGAATTTCAAGCAGGCCGGCAAAAACTACCATTGCGGATATGCCTTGTCGGACATCGGTTCGGCGCATTTCGACATGAAGCAATACGACAGCGCCTACACGTATTACTCGCAGTCGTTGCGGCTTGTCGAATCCGAACGCGATACGGCCATGATGCAATTTACGCTCGGCGATTTGGCTTATACCCGGATTGCACAAGACATGCCCGATGAAGCCTGTGCCCTGCTGTGGCAAATCCGGCATCGGCTGCATCGCAATTGGTCGGACCGGGAACGTGTCATCATAACTTTGGCCCATTTGTCCGCAGGCAGACTTGACAGCGCTCGCTATTACTTGCATCGGGCTCAAGCCGCCATAGTTTTCGATTCTCCCTCACGAGTTTTTTTGAATGAAGTTGCCGCACAAGTCCATTATCGAACGGGCGATTATCGGAAGGCGGCAGAAGAATATCGGAATGAAGCATTTTTGCAAGATTCTTTGATGCGTATTGCGGTAAAACAACCGTATGCCAATGTCCATCGAAATTTTGCAGACAAAGAAAAACGGATTGCACAGCGGCGTCTGCGCGGCATGCGGCTCAATTTTTTCTTGACGCTTGCACTGGCTATCGTGGTGATTTCGTTCGCCGGATTCGTGGCCTACATCAATTATCGGCGGCGGCAGCTGACCGTAGCGGAACACCTGTCAGCGCTCGATGAAATCCGGAATACCAACAAAATGCTGTTGATGAAACTGGAAGCGCAGCACCGCTCGGAAACCGAGGAATTGCAGCAGCTCGTCAAGGAGCGTTTTGCCGAAATCAACGAACTTGCGGCAACCTACTACGAGCGGAAAGGCGCCAACGAACAGCGGGCCATATATAATAAGGTAAGGGCGCTGCTCGAAACTTACGCTTCGGGGACGGACGGCAGGCGGGAAATCGAACGGGTGGTCGACACCTGCCACGACAATATCATGCAAAAAATCCGCGCTGAACTGCCCGAGCTCAAGGAATCCGAATTGGACCTGCTGGGGTATGTCTATGCCGGTTTTTCGCTTCAGGTCATCAGCGTTTTCACGGGCGACAGCATCAACTATACGGCGGTCAAGAAATCGCGTTTGAAAGCCAAAATCGCCCGCTCTGCCGCTCCGTCCAGGGAATTGTTTGTCAGTTTGATGTAATAAATGATTGAAATACAGCCATTTGATTTGATATGTCGTTCGCTGTATTCGTATGTTGTTGATATTCAGCAAATTGCAATCTTATAATTATTTCACCTTTGAGTGTAGGAATATTTAACTGATAATCAACATCTTATAAAATCGCCTTGTAATGTTTTTACAAGGCGATTTTTTGTTACCCATATTCCGCAGCGGTAATTTTGCAACAGCAATTCTAACCTATTTTTATTATGAAAACTGCTTTTTTTCGAACCGTTTTTCTGCTTCTGACCTTGGGGTTTGTTTCCGTTGTTTTGACAGCGACAGCCCGCGAAGAAAAGCCGCCTAAATCTAAAAATGAAAACCGACATATATTCTTAGGAACAGATCGGTCGGAATCTTTGCCGCCCCGTCCCCGAATGCCTGCACACATCGCTATCGAGTGCATGTACGAAGCGGCCGGCGAATCGTTGTCGTTCCAGTTTTTCGAGGAGATGGGCGGCGTGACCGTTACGGTGGTCAATACGACGACCGGAGAAATGTTCTTCGATGTGTGTTCCTCCACCCCGGGCAGCTGCCGCACAGCGCTTTCGGGCGATGCCGGGGCCTATGCTATCGTCCTCGAAGACGACTTGGGCCGCACCTATTCGGGCAGCTTCACCTTATAATTGAAAACATAGTGGATGCCGAAAAACTCAAGAGTAGGCATAATTCGATTTATAATTCAATTGTTTCATGAAATTCACAAAATTTGTTTTGCTGGCGGCTGCCATTATGGCCTGCGCCTGCGAAAAAGAGATGCCGACCGACACCATGCCGGAAGCAACGAACAACATGACCCGAACAAAAACCGAAATACTATCGTTCGCATCGGTCGAAGAAATGGAAGAACAAATCGGCATATTACGGATTATGGCACCTGAGGAAATGGCCGGTTGGTATGCTGTGCAGAATTTTGAATCCCAATACGATGCACTTTATCGTGCGGCCGAAGAAATCGACAACGCTACGACGCTGGAGGAAGCCGAAGCCATCAAAACGAAATATTCACCGTATTTTCTCTACAATGACAATCCGGCGGACGAAGAACCGTTCAATCCCTATTTGCCGAACGAAAAACCGGATTATGCCTATGTCTGCAATATCAGCGGCGAAGTAATGATTGGCGGCGAAGTTGTAAACTATAATACGATTACGAACGTAGCGGACACGCACGAATACCAACTGGCCCATGCTCCAATGACCAGGTCAGACAATATCACCAGAGATAATATATTGAAAAGAACAGCTGGCAAACATAAATTTTGGGCAGAGGGAAGAATGGATCAGAACGAAATCGTATGTATCGAATTCACCGCTCACAAAAAAACTATATTTGGCTGGAACAAATGCCAGATGAGCTATCATATACGGTCCGGAAGATGGCTCACTAATGATGGTTGGCGTAGCTATTCTCCTTGGTTCCTTCAGTTTAAGGAAAATACCCCTGACGGGGCTTGGACTAAGAAAATACCATCTCATACATTTGTGCCCGTTGGGCGGCCGAAATACAATCAGACAGGAGTAATGAACTTCCGGATTTATAGCAAGGGAACTGGGCCGGAAAGTGAAGGAAATTTAACGTTGTATTATACTTCAACAAAAGAATAAGAATATGATGTCTCAAATAGTTAAAACGAGTATTGCTGCCCTTGTTATCGGTTGTTTGTTTTGCGGCTGCAAAGACGATAAAATAGAAATACCGAAGACGCTTAACGGAACGGTTTGGACTGCTCAAACTGTTGAAAATCAAGCAGCGAATTATACACTTGCATTCAAAGAAACTGAATGTACGCTTGAAAAAAGCATAGTTGCCAAAGAGGGTTCCGACGAAAAAACGGTAATATTGTATGATTATACTTATAATCGCCCTCGGGTGCAGATGGTCAATCCGAAAGATGAAACCGATGTTCTGGCCGGAGAGATCCGTACGGACGGAAAGAGTTATCTGATTGTCCTGTTACAAAATGACAACGGTTCTTTCAACGTTACCTTTTGGAAACAATAAAACAAGCGGACAGATTCGGAACAAATTTTTCCGAATCTGTTGAATGAATACTACCACAAAATGAAAAAACTATTATTCGCCATTATGGCTGCGTTCGCCTTTGCGGCATGCGACAAGGACGAACACCAAACCCGTTATCAAGACATGATGTGTTTTGTAGAGAGCATTCCTACGGACGACGGCTATGCTTCAGCGACGACCCACATTACGGCCGCATCCGACGCATCGGCTTTGCAGCTGTATGTCATGCGCAGCCCGATGGCTGCCGGACAGCATCCCCGGCAAACGGCCCGCATTGTTGTGGATAAAGAGAATTCCACAGCTATAGAGGGTACGGATTTCACGCTTTCTGCCACGACTTTCGATTTTGAAAATAGCGAAGTATTTCGTCTTTTCACGATTGATTTTCACGATGCGGCCGGAAAGACTATCGCGCTGGAACTCGACTATGCCTATTACGACGAATGCCCGGCCGATACCCGCAAGCAGGACCGACTGACGATAGAAATCAAGTAGTTAACAGCAAAGATGAAATGTCTGAAATGGATTGTTGCTGCGTGCCTTTTGGTACTTTTGGCTCCGGCGTGCTCCAAAGACCGCGACACGAACAAGGTCCGGTTCGTAATAGACAGCAATACACCGGAAACTCCGATTCGGGTATACGGTGCACACACCGGAGCCGACTATATCGTAGTAAAGAATCACTTCGAGAATACTATCGAAACAGATGAAACCCTTGTTATTTTGGATGCTCGTTGCGATGACTCCAATACGCTGATAACGCTGGAGGTGCACGTAAACGGCAAGATCAAAAGACGGGTCACCGGCAACAGATGGGTCACTACCGGCGAAGTCCGGCTGAAATGACTATTCCTATCAAGCCGACACAAGGTGTCCTTTGTTTAACAGAAAGGCCTGTCCTTATTTTTACTAAATAAAAATTTCACCTTTTTGATACCGAAAAACTCAAGAGTAGGCAGAATTTTCCCTCCCTAAAATTATGTTACAAATGAACAAATTGCGCTTCATGTATGCTGCAATGGCTATACTCATGATTTCATGTACAGAAGACCCGGTTCAAAACGAAGAAAATTCTTTGCGTACAGAGGAAACATGCCCGACAAATGTACTGCAATTCAGTTCTACGGAAGAATTGGCATCGACTATTTCGGAGCTGAAAGAGACCGGAAATTTCGATATCAAGTCGCTTGCCCGCACGCGAGCGGTGGCTTCTGCGGAATATTTCATATCTTTACGTCAACATTTGTGTGAACAGGGCTTAAGAGAATTTACGGATGCCGAGTTAGCTGAAATCATTCGGGATTCATTGGAATATGAACCTGAAGACAGCCTGATAGTCGACCCCTATATGACCGCTGTTCTCAATGAAGACAGGGAAGTACAGGTAGGAACAAAAATTTGCCGCTTTGTGAATGAGGGTATGGTTGCTTATGAAGCAGATGGCAGAAAACCAGAACTTGCACCTGAACTTATCGAAGCGCAAGTTCGGACGAATACCCTTACTCACGGGCAATCGGTAAAGATTGTGGATTCCAAAGGTGTATCGGCTGAATTTGTCAAAATTGATTATGCTCGCAGAACAACGGTCATTGATGATATTGGCAACGAACCCAATGATAATGTTACCTATAATTATGATGGGAGCATCACGCTGACAAACGGTGTGAGAATTCCTGCCAATATGATATGCCGAACCACCTATCGGAAAGGCGGCGGAAACGGCAGTTGGCTGGCAAAGGGTGTTTCGGGATTATTCGGGAAAAATGTAACCATAACGAATAATTACGACAAGAAACACCGGATGAAATTGCGCATGTATGAACAGGACTACATTATATATCGGGCAGTCGGAATGACCGTGCGTATGCAGGCTCGCAAACTTGGTATCTGGTGGAGAAAAAAAGCGCAGGAATTCCGATATGGCTGGTCGGCTATCGAATGCGAATACAATTTCCCGAAACCGACATTCCAGGACCCTCCGAAAATGCCGAACGGACAACCTCAATATGCCAAATATCCGACCGGAATGACTAAAAAGTTCCCGTTTGCCAATTCTGAAATAGTTCTGTTCCATATTCCGCTGGCTGAGTACGACATAACGACCGGGGATGTAAACAAAGCGATGAGTATAGGAATGAAAAAATTGACTTCGGCTATTCAATCATGGTTTAACAAGTCGGAAAATAAAGGGTTGTCGAAAAATCCCCGAGGACTGTTTACCACCCGCGACGAAGATAAAAAGATAGTTGTAATATTCCCCCAAGGCGAAGAAGTTGATTACCGAACCGGCCGCGAGGTTGTCAGATGGGACAAACAATGGTTCTCGGGAAACTTTACTCTCGGCTTTGGTTCTAATCTTGCGGGCGGCGGTTTTCATTATAAAAAAGTTAGTTTTTCACCCTCGAAAGATGTTTCGATTATTCGAGGCCGTGTCTATGGTGCCGTCAAATATAACGATCAATGGCGGGCTTGTGTCATTGAAACCAATTAGTATATGAAACCAATCGTCTGTTTACTTACCATGTTCTGGGCATTTACAGTAAATGCCCAGAACATTGCTTCCGTCGCCGAAGTTCGGCGTTTCGAGGGCGAAATCGGCGTCGGTCTTGTTTTCGGCGCCGACAAACTCGATTTCGACCGTAACCAACTCGGCGCTTCCCTCCATGCCGAAGTCCGCTACAACCTGCGTCGGCTGCCGTTGGATGTCGGCATACAAGTCGGCGGAACGATTTTTCACCGGGAATCGGATTATGCCGGACAGCTGAAATTCCGAAGCTGGAATATCATGGCCGTAACCGACTACAATTTCCGGCAGACGAAGAAGATTTCCTTTTTCGGCGGACTGGGCTTGGGTTACGCTTCGCTGGGAGCGTCGGCCCCCGTTTCGTTCGACGGTTCGCAGCCCAATTGGGGAGGATTCGTCACAGGGCGGAAAGACGGGTCGTTTTGTGTGATGCCACGGGTCGGAGTCGAATTCTTCCACCATCTGCGCGTGACGCTCGATTACAAATGGCAAGAAAAGGCAAACCGTCATTTCGATGTGTCGATAGGCGTAGTCTTCGGGGGCGGTCGTAAGAAATAGCCGCAACTCCGTTTTTCTGAAACTTTTAGCTGAATTCGGCGATAATTCGCCGAATTCAGCTATTTTTGTAAAAACGCGGTTTTATGAAAAAACTTATCCTTTCAGCCATTGTGCTGCTGTCGGTTTCGTCGTGCGATTTATTAAAAATATTCCAGATGGATCCGTTCGAGCCGGAACATACGACGGAATGGTACATAAAAAATCTATCGGATGAAACAATCTTGATTACGACGCGGAATTTATATGGAGCGAGGACCGTGGAGGTCGGGGATTCCGTCTGCATTATTGCATTTCATCCTTGGCAATCCAAGGGTATACCAACATTCGATTCGTTCTTCGATCATTGGCAGCCAGACGGAAGCGGCAGAGAACAATATCTGATAGTATCTTCGACCGAGGACGAGGTATTGAAGAGATGGAAATATACTCCCGAAAGCGCTGCCGATGACCCGTTCTTTCAAGAATCGTCGTGGCGGTTTTATCAGAAAGAATACGACAGGTATCCAGACTTGGAGCTGACATGGGTGTACGATTATCAATAATACAGATATGAAAAAAACGATATTTTTACTTAGCATTATCTTTCTGTTTACGGCCTGTAGGATGTTGGACATATTCCGAACAACCAAAACGGACCCGACGCATACTGTAATTTGGTGTGTGAAAAATAGGACGCAACAACCATATAGATTGCTGATGCGCGATTGGGGAAAAGAAAAAAACATTGCTCCGGGAGATTCCATCAACCTTTTTAGAGTCCGATTTCCTCAAGTAGACGGCATTCCGACATTCGATCCGTTTTTTAAGTGCTGGCAAACCGACTATTGGGGCGACGAACAATATCTGACAATATTTTCTGCCGACGGAGAGGTATTGAAGAGATGGAAATATACTCCCGAAAGCGCTGCCGATGACCCGTTTTTCCAAGAATCGTCGTGGCGGTTTTATCAGAAAGAATACGAAACAAATTCTGAATTGGAACTGACTTGGGTATACGACCTGCGACCGGAAGATTTGGTATCGGACGAGACCGTATATTGACTATAGCTGCGACCTTATCAGGAAAAACACCCCCGCCGGCTTCTTTGCCGGCGGGGGTGTCGTATGGAAAAGTCGGGCGTTTTACCGATAGATTTCGTTCAAGAGACGAGCCAAGCGAAGACCGCCGCGCAGAAACTGCTGCTCGATGACGGGCGCATACTTAGCAATGTAATCGTAGGAAATCTTGGTGCCCTCGGGGGTGAAATCGTAGATTTCGGTACAGATAGCGTGCGTTTCCAGCACCCAATCGCGCGGTTCGCCGGACTGGACGCATGCGACCTCCTCCTTGCTGAGACGGTCGAGCTGCTGCTGCCACTCGGTATAACTCCACCGATGGGCCGCTTCGGGAAGCGCCGAATCCCACACCGAATGGAGGTTGGAGGGGCTGGCGAACATACGGACGGGCCGCTGGTTGCCGCCGCGGTCGCTCAGCCGTCCCGTGTGCATCGGGCAGTGCATGTCGCCGACCAGGTGAATCAGCATCTTGAGCGCGAGGGTCTCCTCCTCGGGTGCGAGGTCGCCGCTTTTGAGTTGCGCGACAAGCGAGGTGACGGCTTCCAGCACGTCGCCGTCCGGATTCTTGGGCATCGTTTCGAGTGTCCGGCCCTCGTCTATATTCAGATAGTGCCACGTTTTGGTGTAGGCGTATTCGGGCGTGTGGCTGGCGTTGTCGAGCCAGTTGGCGTAGTAGACGGGAGAATGGCCGCCCAGCGCCTTGTCGATTTTCTTGGCCGCCTTGGGCGTCAGGTGGCATTCGGCAATATAGGCCGTGACGTCGTGGCCTTTCTGCCCCCACGCCAGCACGCTCTGCGCCGCAAGCAGGCAGCAGACGAACAACAGCAGTTTCTTCATGACAGGTTGGTTTAGTGGTTCATCGTGGCGAGGAACTCCTCGTTGTCGTCGGTTTGGCCCATCTGCTTCTGGAGGAACTCCATTGCTTCGACGGGGGTCATGTCCGACAGATATTTGCGCAGCACCCACGTGCGGTTCATCACCTCGCGCGGCAACAGCAGGTCCTCGCGGCGCGTACCCGAAGCAATGACATCGACAGCCGGGTAAACGCGTTTGTTGGCCAGCTTGCGGTCGAGCTGCAATTCCATGTTGCCCGTACCCTTGAACTCCTCGAAAATCACTTCGTCCATCTTCGACCCGGTGTCGATAAGGGCCGTGGCGATAATCGTGAGCGAACCTTTCTCCTCGGTGTTGCGCGCCGCGCCGAAGAAACGCTTGGGCTTGTGGAGGGCATTGGCGTCGACACCGCCCGAAAGCACCTTGCCCGAAGCAGGCTGCACCGAGTTGTAGGCGCGGGCCAGGCGGGTAATCGAGTCGAGGAAAATCACCACGTCGTGACCGCACTCGACCATGCGTTTGGCTTTGTCGAGCACCATTTCGGCGACCTTGACATGGCGCGAAGCCTGTTCGTCGAACGTCGAAGCGACGACTTCGGCCTTGACGTTGCGGGCCATTTCGGTCACCTCCTCGGGGCGTTCGTCGATCAGCAGGACAATCATGTAAACTTCCGGATGATTGTCGGCAATGGCGTTGGCGATGGATTGCAGCAGCATCGTTTTACCCGTCTTGGGCTGGGCGACGATCAGCGCGCGCTGGCCCTTGCCGATGGGCGAAAAGAGGTCGACGATGCGGGTCGACATGTTGTTGTGGCCGTTGCCCGTCAGGCAGAATTTCTCGCTCGGGAAGAGCGGCGTCATGAACTCGAACTGCACGCGGTCGCGGACATAATCGGGCTTCAGACCGTTGATTTCGTTGACACGGACCAGCGGGAAATATTTCTCGCCCTCCTTGGGCGGACGGATGGCGCCGTTGACCGTGTCGCCGGGCTTGAGCCCGAAAAGTTTGATTTGCGACGGCGAGACATAGATGTCGTCGGGCGAATTGAGATAATTGTAGTCGGCCGAGCGGAGGAAACCGTAACCGTCGGGCATGACCTCCAGCACGCCCTCGCCCTCGATTTCGCCGATGAAGTCGTCTTTGGTGACGGTCTCTGCGCTTTCATGCGCCGCGGGCTGTTCCAGCGCGGGGTGCGATTGGGGCGTTTGCTGTGGTGCCTGGATTTTGGGCTTCCGGCCGCGGCGTTTGGGTTGTTCGGCCGGTGCCGCAGGTGCAGCAGTCGGTTCCGCATCTTCTGACGGCTGCTTCGCAGCGGGTGCATCGGTAACTTGTCCGAACAGGTCGTTCGACGGAACTTCCGCCGCCGCTTCGGATTGCGCAACACGCGGACGACGGCCACGGCGGGGTTTCTCCTGCGGGGCGGCTTCTGCCGCTCTGTTTTCGGCGGGTGTTTCACCGGAGGTCGCTCCGGCGATTTTTTCTATCAGTTCGCGTTTCTTGATCATGACGTTGTCGATGCCGATCGCTTTGGCTATTTCGCGCAGTTCGGCGAGGCTTTTTCCTTGGAGCGCGTTCAAATCCTCCATATTTGTTTGTTTATAGTATGTAGTCGGATTTTGGCAGTCCGGCGAACGCCGGACCTCGAATCGGATACAAAGATAGTGCAAGCCGAGAACACTGCCAAATTTATTTGAGCATCCGCCTACTTGAATCGAAGTATCGGTTCATAAGTCCCGGCTCACAAAAAAGTCTCCCGATGCACAGGAGACTTTTTCACACACAAACAATTAACAATACAAAACAATGTATGGCTGTAATCATTGTTTCCGGGTGCAAAGATCATACAAATCCCATCGGCATACAATCCCTATTTTCAGGTATTCTGTCCTTAGTCGGCCATATCGGGCCGTTCTGCCGCCGTTCGCGCCCGAATCCGGCAGACGCATGAACCGGCTGCCGCCGATATGCAACCGCACAGGCCCCGTTTCGTCACAGAATGATATTGAACAGATACCCCGACAACACGATGAACAGCGTCACCGCACCAAAGAAAATCCCGACCAACCGCCATGTCATCACCTTTTTGAGCATCGTGGCTTCGGGCAGCGACAATCCGACGACACCCATCATGAAGGCGATGGCCGTTCCGAGGGGAATGCCCTTGGCAACAAATACCTGAATCACAGGGACAATACCCGCAGCGTTGGCATACATCGGTACGGCGCAAATCACAGCCAACGGTACGGCGAACCAATTCTCCGTTGCCATGTATCGCTCGAAAAATCCCTCGGGAACATACCCGTGCATGGCGGCGCCGATGCCTATTCCGATCAGTACATAGACGGCCACACCCCGCACAACGCCCCATGCGTCGCGTACGATGACGGGAATCCGTTCGGCAAAAGGCGTGTGCGTTTTCGCCCAAACTTCCGACTTCGTATCGGACTGCGCCTGCAGCTGCCGTACCCATGGCGAGAGATAGCGCTCCAACCGGAAGCGACCGAGAACGAAGCCCCCGAGGGTACCGAGCAGAATGCCGCTCGTGACGTAGATTACCGTCGCGCGCAGACCGAACGAGCCGAGAAACATGGCCACAGCGACCTCGTTCACCAACGGGGAGGTAATCAGAAAGACGAATGTCACCCCCAAGGGAATGCCGCCCTTGACGAACCCGATGAAAAGCGGAATCGACGAGCAGGAACAAAACGGAGTAATCGCTCCGAACAGCGAAGCGAACAGGTATTGAAACCCGTACAAATTGCGCGTCGTAAGGTAGTGGCGCAAACGGTCGATCGGGAAATAGGCGTTGACAACGCCCATCGCGATACTGATAAGAAACAGCAGAATAATGATCTTTATGCTGTCGTAGAAAAAGAAATTGACCGCACTGCCCAAATGCGTTTCGGCACTCATCCCGAACACACCGCAGACAAGCCAGTCGGCAAATTGCTGAATCATGTTTTTTAACAGAAATAAATGACACCGTAATAGATACCCGCAGCAATAAAAAGCGTTCCGGCAATCCGCGCAACCCATTTTTGAATCGTCTGCATCCGGTTGTAGAACACACCTATTCCGGTCACGCTGTAAGCCAAAAGCCATGCGGCCACTACCACAGGCAGTCCCGTCGCAGCAGCGAAAACGGCCGGCAGAAAGTAACCGCCCGGTTCGGCGGCCGACAACGGAATCAACATGCCGAAATAGAAGACGCCGCTGGTCGGACAAAAGGCCAGCGAAAAGAGCATTCCCAAAAGCAGCGAACCCCATCCTCCGCGTCGTGCGATTCGTTCGCCGCTTCCCCGAAATCCGAACTTCGGCAGATCGAGCCGATGGCCGAAAAGCAAAAACAGTCCGATTGCCGCCAGCACCGGAGCAATCGACGGTTCGCCCCATCGGGCGAGCGTCTTTTCAATGGTAAAAACGCTTGCCCCTTGGCGCAACACGATAAGCAGTGCGGCACCAAGCAGCGTATAGGCCAATATGCGTCCGAACGTATAGAGCACTCCGTTGCGGAAAACCCGCCGTCTGTTTTCGATGTCTTTCGACAGATAACCGATTGCCGCGATATTGGCAGCCAGCGGGCAGGGGCTTATGGCCGTCAGCAGTCCGAGCAAGAAAGCCGTAACGGCGGGAACGGTCGAACCCTCCAGCAGATTTTGCAGATATTCCATCGTTTATTCGGCAAGCAGTTTTTCGATTTCGGTTTTCAGTCCCGCCTTGAATTTGTCGGGATTCGTGCGGGCATTGGCAAAAGCGAATTGCGTGAGGTTCCTCACTCGCTCTTTTCCGCCTTCACGATGATTGACGAGAAGCGACGACCAAGCGATTTCATATTTGTTTGCCAAAGCTTCGTTTTCGGTAATGTCCGTGACACGCAGCGCCAATGAACCGTCAGCAAGTTGTGCCGCGAATTCTGTTTCGATCACTTCGCGCGTCAGCTGCTCAATGGCGACGCAGGTCGGACAGCGCTTTTTGGCATGGAACGACAGCACCTCCACACCATCCGTCATCGTCTGCTCTCCGATGCTTTGATTTTTCGGTGATTGCCCGCACGCGAGAAACACGGCGGAGAGCAGCGGAATCAATCTTTTTTTCATTTCGCCAACAGCTCTTTTACTTCCGCAGGCGACAGCTTGCGGCCTTTCGCTGCCACTTGGCCGTCTACTACCAATGCCGGCAGCTGCATTACGTTGTAGGACATAATCTTCATGATGTCCTCCTCCTTTACGACCGTTGCATCCAATCCTAATTCGGCAACAGCCTGCTTTACCGTTTCATGGAGCGCCCTGCATCCGGCGCACCCTGTTCCCAATACTTTGATTTCCATATTTGTTTTTTTAGATGTAGTTCGTCGAACTACGAACAATATCGGCAAAAAAATAACCGTCTATTTGCAACACGAATTTTTCTTAGCATAGTCCGAGAAGAAGCCTGCAAACAGCGACCGGGCTTCCGTCCAGTTCTTGCTGTCGATGCAGTATTTCACTTTCGGAGGTTGGATTTCGCCTTGAATCAATCCGGCTTCTTTGAGTTCTTTGAGGTGCTGGGATACCGTCGCTTTGGCGATAGGCAGCACTTCGTGGATGTCTCCGAAAAAGCAGCTGTCCTGTTCGGCAAGGAACCGCAGAATGGCCATCCGCGCCGGATGTCCCATCGCTTTTGCAAAACGGGCCATGCGCTCTTCCTGTTCCGTATAGTTCTTCTTCGCCATCTTTACGACTTTCGTTCGCAAATATACGAACAATCTTTGAAAAACAACCAACTATGCCCGAATTTTTCCTTCTTATTATTCCCGGATTGCCGTAAGTCCGTGATAATGTTCGGGGCAGTTAATTGTATAACCCTCAGTCCGCAGAAGCCTAAAAAATAAAGGAGGATTGATTTCTCAATCCTCCTGTTTTTGAGCGGAAAACGAGACTCGAACTCGCGACCCCAACCTTGGCAAGGTTGTGCTCTACCAACTGAGCTATTTCCGCATGATTACTGAATGCGGGTGCAAAGATAGGCAAAAAAAACGAAACTCCAAATATTAGAGCCGCAAAGCATGCAAAATTCTTGCTGACAATCCATCAACACCGCTCCGATAGCCATTCCTACAGGACGAAATAACTGCGAACGGGAGGAACAAGGGCCCCAAAAATAAAAATAGTAGAACCAAAAACAGCAACACCTCAATAAGCAAAACAGCAGTCAGCAGCGCTGCTCACCTGAAAATCCGCATCCGTGCCTCCACGGGCTCGAACATCTTCTCCGCAGGAGGTGCCAGCGGCAGTCCGAACGGCATCTGCGCAATCAGCCGCCACTCCTCCGGCAGTCTCCACTGCGTCCTCACATCCTTGTCAATCAAAGGATTGTAATGTTGCAGCGACGCTCCGAACCCCGCTTCTTCCAGCAGGGTCCACAGCGCCAGTTGGTGCATGGCCGAAGTATGTTCTGACCAGACCGGAAAGTTCCCGGCATAGGTCGGGAAGCGTTGTTGCAGAGCCCTCACCACCGCCGAATCTTCGTAGAAAAGCACCGTGCCGTAGCCTGACGCAAAACTGCGGTCGACCTTTTCCTCCGTGCGGGCGAACGCTTCTTCCGGAACAATGGCCCGCAGCGTCCGTTTCACGATTTTCCAAAGTTCCGCATGGTGTTCATGCAGCAGCAGTACCAGCCGCGTCGATTGCGAGTTGAACGCCGACGGTATGTGTTTCAGCGCAAACCGCACGATTTCTTCAATCTGCGCGTCGCTCACGGGCGATTCGGCCGAAAGTTCATAATAGCTGCGGCGGCGTTTGAACAATTCTTCGCAGATTCTTTCCATGGTCGTTCTTTTTCATGCAGGTTTTCTCGCCCCGGCGAAACCCAGGCAAGACTACATTTGTTCTCTCGTAATCGTTGCAAAAATGGCGCCTGTCCCGGCAAAAGCAACCCGGAATGCAGAATATAGACGGTGTCTAAGCAATACGAACACGCTTGTTTTTGCCCTCGGCTTGCACTTTATCATCGCTGCGCTTGGTTTAGATAGGCGGCGCCTCAGCTGTCTGCAAATAAATTTGCGACTGCCCTCGGCTTGCACTATCTTTACAGAATATAGGCTACGCCTCAGCAGTCCTCAAATAAATTTGTGACTGCCCTCGGCTTGCACTATCTTTGCAACTATGAAGGATGCTATCGGACTTTTTTCCGCTTTGGGCGAACGGCTCCGCGATTTCGGCAACACAGCACAGACACAGCACGTTATCGACGGCGCCTGCCGGGCGAACGGGTGGTTTTCGCCCCAAGAAATCAGCCGTGCCGCAGCGGCCATCGCCGACCGGATGCTCCAGCGCGAGACGCTCGAACCGTGGCTCGCCGCTTATCCCGTTCCCGCCGCCGCGCCGCGCCGCGTGCTCGTCATCATGGCCGGAAATATCCCGTTGGTAGGGTTCTTCGACCTGCTGTGCGTCGTCGCCAGCGGCCATCGGTGCATCGTCAAGCCGTCGGCCAAAGACACCGTGCTGATGCGGTATGTCGTCGAGCAGCTGCGCGCCATCGACCCCGACGTTCCCATTGAGTTCTACGACGGCCACCAGGACACCGACGCCGTCATCGCCACAGGCAGCGACAACGCCCGCCGTTACTTTCAGGCGCACTACGCCGGAAAGCCCGCTCTGCTGCGGGGCCATCGTCAGTCGGTCGCCGTACTCTCGGGCCGCGAAACTCCCGAACAGCTGGCCGGGCTCGCCGACGACATCTGGGCTTATTCCGGACTGGGCTGCCGCAGCGTCTCCCGGCTCTTCCTGCCCGAGGGCTGCGAGCTTCGGCTCGCCATGCCCTCCATGAACCGCAAATACCGCAACAACTACCTGCGCTCGCGTGCTTTGCTGACCATGACCGGCCGCCCGTTCATCGACCTGGGGTGCGCCGTCGCCGTCGGGCAGACCGGGTTTCCGGCGTCGTTGAGCCAAATCGCCTATACCCGTTACCGCGACCTTGCCGAAGTCGAAACATGGCTCGCCGACCACGACGGCGAGTTGCAGTGCGTCGTTTCGGAATGCGTCGGCCACAGCCGCCGCACGGGTTTCGGATGCGCGCAGTCGCCCGGCCTGACCGATTACCCCGACGACCTCGACGTGATGGCCTGGCTGACCGAAACCGTACAATAGCCGAACATTCGCAAACTTATAGCAAACTACGACCCTATGTCAATGATCTTCCGTTTCCGCATGCTGAGCGACGAAAACGACCGTTTCGTCCGCGACTACGAGGTGCAGTACGACACTACGCTGCTCGATTTCCACCGTTTCATCCTCTCCTCGCTCGAATACGAGGAGTGCATGGCGTCGTTCTTCACCGCCGACGACCGTTGGGAGAAGCAGCGCGAATTCACCTGCATGGATATGGGCGAGGGGGAGGGTGCTCCCGAATCCATGGAGCGGGTGACCCTCGGACAGATTATCCACAACAGCCGCGACCGGCTGATCTATCTGTTCGATTTGTTCGGCGACCGGGCTTACTATCTGGAACTCACCGGGACTTACGAGGCCGAAAAGGGGGCTTCCTATCCTCGTGAAATCTTCGCCCAGGCCGAGGTTCCCGACCAATACGACCCCTCCCGAAACCGCGTCGACGACGAGGGTTCCATCTTCGACGACATGATGAGCGATTTCAGCGATTTCGAGGGCGACGACAATTACGACGACGAATATTAGCGTCCGGCCCGGCCATCCCACGCAAACGCCCCGACACTCTCCGCCGGCCCGGCCCGCAAGTAAACATTCCGCGACAGCCAACGCCTGCCCGGCCCGCAAGTAAACACCCGAAGCCCCGGCAATCCCTCGCCGGCCTGTCCCGCCACCGTCGGATTCCCGCAGGCTGACGCCCCCCCCCGGCCCGGGCGCAAAGTTTTGCGAAGTCGCGTTTTTTTGCTACTTTTGCCGTCGCTTCCCGTTTCGGGACGCGGTCGCTCGGATGGTGGAATAGGTAGACACGCCGGACTTAAAATCCTGTGACCAGCAATGGTCGTACGGGTTCGATTCCCGTTCCGAGTACAACAGCAAGGTTGCCCGCCACCACGGCAGGCAACCTTGTTCTTTTATGTAAGGAAGTCATTTCCGGCCCTGCGCCGCTACGGCCGCCATCGCCGCGGCCACTTTCCCGGGGTCGCCCAGAAAGTAGTCGCCCACGCAGTTCAGCCCCTCGTCGAATTCAAATACATAGGGCATGGCCGTCGGCAGGTTCAGCTCCGCTATGGCGTCGTCCGAAATCCCTTTCAGGTGTTTCACGATTCCCCGCAGGCTGTTGCCGTGGGCCACTACCAGCAGCGCGTCGCAGCGCGCCAGCTCCGGCAGTATCTCGCATTGCCAGTAGGGCAGTGTCCGTTTCACGGTCTGCGACAGCGATTCGGTCAGCGGCAGTTCGGCTTCGGGTATCCCCTTGTAGCGCAGGTCGAAGCGTGGGTTGCGCGGGTCGTTCGCCGCCAGCGGTTCCGGCGCCACATCATAGCTGCGGCGCCATTCGTACACCCGTTCTTCGCCGTATTTTTCGGCCGTCTCGCGTTTGTTCAGTCCTTGCAGTGCGCCGTAGTGTTTTTCGTTCAGCCGCCAGCTTTTCGCCACTTCTATCCAGTCCTGGTCCAGCGCGCCGAGTACCAGGTCCAGCGTCTTCACCGCCCGTTTCAGATACGACGTGTAGGCTTTTCCGAAGCGGAATCCCTCGTTCCGGAGCAGTTCTCCGGCTTCGGTCGCTTCGGCCCGGCCGCGGTCGCTCAAGTCCACGTCGGTCCAGCCCGTAAATCGGTTTTCGCGGTTCCATTGGCTCTCGCCGTGGCGGAGCAGTACGATTCTTTTCATAAGTTGCCGTCGTTACGCCATGCCCGCCACCGGGTCGGGGCATACTATGTTGGTCAGTTTCTTGCCTGCGTCGAATTCCAGCATGTTTTGCAGGGTCACATGCGCTATGTTGTCGAGCGCCTCACGCGTGAAAAACGCTTGGTGGGAGGTGACTATCACGTTGTTGAACGACAGCAGGCGCGCCAGCACATCGTCGTCCATAATCCGGTCCGAGGTGTCCTCGTAGAAATAGGCCGCTTCTTCTTCGTAGACGTCCAGCCCCGCCGCGCCGATTTTCTTCTCTTTCAGACCGTCGATCAGCGCTTCCGTGTGAATCAGTTGGCCGCGGCCCGTGTTGATGATCATCACCCCCGGTTTCATCCGCCCGATGGCTACGTCGCCTATCATGTAGCGCGTCCCGTCCGTCAGCGGGCAGTGGAGCGAAATCACGTCCGAGCGTTCGTAGAGTTCGTCCAGCGCCACATACGAGATGCCCGCTTCCCACGCGAAGCGTTCGTCGGGATGGGGGTCGTTGGCCAGCACTTCCATCCCGAATCCCTTCAGTATCCGAATCAGTTCGCGGGCTATCCGGCCCGTGCCTACGATTCCCGCCGTCTTGCCGTACATGTCGAATCCCAGCAGGCCGTGCAGCGAGAAGTTACCGTCGCGCGTGCGCCAGTAGGCACGGTGGATTTTGCGGTTCAGCGACAGCATCAGCGCCACCGCGTGTTCCGCCACCGCGTGGGGAGAGTAGGCGGGCACCCTCACCACCGACACCCCGTGGCGTACGGCCGCCGTCAGGTCCACATTGTTGAATCCCGCGCAGCGCAGCGCTATCAGTTTCACGCCCATTTCGGCCAGCTGGCGGATGGTTTCGGCGTCGGCCGTGTCGTTCACGAATATGCACACCGCATCGGCCCCCGACGCCAGCGCTACGTTCTGCGCGTTCAGGTGGCTCCGATGATAGCATATCTCGAATCCGTAGGCGGCGCCGGCCCGGTCGAACGCTTCGCGGTCATAGGGCTGTACGCCGAAAAAGGTGACTTTCATAGCGGAGACTTTTTCCCGTCTCCTTTGCAAATTCCGGGCCCTTACTCCTTCGCGTGGCGGTATTCGGTGGGGGAGTAGCCTGTGTGGTGCTTGAAGTAGCGGCCCAGGTACGACTGGTCCGGGAACCGCAGGCGGTAGGCGATTTCCTGCACCGACAGGTCGGTCGACTGGAGCAGCATCTTGATTTCCAGCACCACCGCCCGGTCGATGAATTCCTTCACCGAGCTGTGGACCATCCGGCGCACGATGCCCGACAGGTAGCGTGTCGTGATGCACAGACGGTCAGCATAGAACGCCACTTCGCGGTGGGTCGTGCAGTATTCGTGAGTCAGGTCCACAAAACGGTGGAACAGGTCCGTCTGCCGCGACCGTTTGTCCGGCGCCGTCCGGCGCTGCGTGCCGAATCGCAGGTACTTGTCATAGCTTCCCAGCAGCATGTTTTGCAGGCGGTTGCGGATAATCGTGTTGCGGTATGTGTTTTCCTTGTCGCGATAGGTGTATTCCATCATCCGGAACCACGCTTCGGCCCCTTCGGCCATTCCGTCGGTCATCGTACCGAGCGGGCATTCGCGCAGGGCCTGGAAAAAGGCCGGTTCAAGACGGAACGCCGCTTCGGCAAACATCTCTTTCGAGAATGCGCAGTAGTTCATCCGGAAGTCTTCCGTGCAGTCGGTCAGCATCAGCACCCACCCGGGCAGCAGAAACAGCCACGTGTTGCGTTCCAGCGTTCCCCGGTGTTGGTTGACCGTCGCTTCCGCGCGGCCTCCCGTGCACCACGCCAACGCAAAGCTCCGGCAGCGCGACGCATAGTTGCCGTAAAACGCAAAGTCGGAGTTCCCGACCGCAAATTGTTCTTCGGGGGTGGTCACCAGCGGGTCGGCGGATGAAAACATAGGCTATTTATTTGAGCGTTCGTATACTACGAACGTTTCTTCCGGCGTTAGTTCTTCCGTAAAGCAGGCTTCGCCGAAAGGTTACCGGTGCAAAACGTTATTCTTTTTTCGGACAAAAATAGCGTTTTTTCGTTCGCCAAGCCGAAAATCATTCCGAAAATGAACAACACTTTTCGCAATATCCACTTCGCAGCTTCGCAAATTTAGCCTATTTTTGCATCCTTGATATATATATAACGTAGAAAGAAAGATGATTATGAAGCAGAAATTCGTAAAAGCGGCCGTCGCAGCCTGCTGCGCCGCGGCCGTCGGCTGTGTCGAAGCTCCCGTCGCCGCGGGTCCCGAGCACTACGCCGTCCAGACCGTCGCCACTTCCGACCGGGAGATTCCCGTTTATTATTCGGCTACCGTCCGCGGGCGGCAGGACATAGATATCTATCCCCAGATTTCGGGCACCGTTTCCGAGCTTTGCATCACCGAGGGCCAGCAGGTCGACGAGGGGCAGACGCTCTTCATCATCGACCAGGTGCCTTACAAGGCCGCGCTTCAGACCGCCGAAGCCAACGTCGCCGCCGCCAAGGCCGGGGTTTCCACCGCCAAGCTGGTCCGCGACAGCAAGAAGCAGCTTTTCAGGCGCAAGGTCGTTTCGCAGTTCGACCTCTCTTCCGCCCAGAACCAGCTCCTCACCGCCGAGGCTCAGCTCGCGCAGGCCGAGGCCCAGCGGGTCAGCGCCGCCAACAACCTCTCCTATACGGTTGTCAAGGCTCCGTCCAAGGGCGTTGTCGGCACTTTGCCGTTCCGCGTCGGCGCTTTGGTCGGTCCGTCCGCCAAGCTCACCACCGTTTCCGACAATTCCGAGATGTACATCTACTTCTCGATGACCGAGAACCAGCTGCTCAACCTCACCCGTCGTTACGGCTCCACGGCCGCTACCTTGCAGAACATGCCCGACGTGCAGCTGCAGCTCAGCGACGGGTCGCTCTACGACCACTCCGGGCGCGTCGAGTCCATCAGCGGCGTCATCGACGCTTCGACCGGCAGCGTCCAGCTGCGTGCCGCGTTCCCCAACAAGAACGGGCTGTTGCACAGCGGCGGGTCGGGCAACATCATCCTGCCCTCCGTCTATAAGGATTGCATCGTCATTCCCCAGACCGCTACGTTCGAGATCCAGGACAAGGTCTATGTCTATAAGGTCATCGACGGCAAGGCTTCGTCGGCCATGATCGACGTCGAGAAGGTTACCAACGGCCGCGAGTACATCGTCCGTTCGGGCCTTGAGCCCGGCGAGACCATCGTCGCCGAGGGCGTCGGTCTCCTGCGCGAGGGTACGCCCATCGTCCCCAAACAACCGCAGGCCGAGGCAGAAGCCGTGGCCGAAACCGTTCCCGACGCCCAAACCGCCAAGGAGGAATAGCCCATGACACTCAGACACTTCATCGAGCGCCCCGTGCTGGCGTCCGTCATCTCCATCGTCATCGTCATCGCCGGTCTGATCGGTCTGGCCACGCTGCCCATCGAGCAGTATCCCGACATCGCGCCGCCTACGGTCATGGTCCACGCGTCCTATCCCGGCGCCAGCGCCGAGACCATCCAGAAGTCGGTCATCGTGCCCCTCGAGGAGGCCATCAACGGCGTCGAGGACATGATCTACATCCAGTCCAGCGCCACCAACGCCGGTTCGGCTTCCGTCACCGTCTACTTCAAGCAGGGCACCGACGCCGACATGGCTACGGTCAACGTGCAGAACCGCGTCGCCACCGCCACCGGGTCGCTGCCCGCCGAGGTCACCCGCATCGGAGTCACCACCATGAAGCGGCAGACTTCCATGCTGCGCGTCTTCGCCTTGAACAGCCCCGACGATTCCTACGACGAGGTCTTCCTCGCCAATTACATGAACATCAACATCAAGCCGCGCATCCAGCGTATCCAGGGCGTGGGCGAGTTCATGGCCCTGGGCGCCGATTACGCCATGCGTATCTGGCTCAGACCCGACGTCATGGCGCAGTACGGGCTCGTTCCGTCCGACGTCACCTACGCGCTCTCCGAGCAGAACATCGAGTCGGCGGTGGGGCAGTTGGGCGAGAATTCCGACAACGCGTTCCAGTATACCATGAAGTACCGCGGCCGCAGGATGACGCCCGAGGAGTTCGGCAATATCGTCATCCGCTCCACCCCCGACGGGCAGGTGCTGCGGCTCAGCGAGATCGCCGACATCGAGCTCGGCGGCGAGTCCTATGCCTATAAGGGCTACGCCAACGGCCACCCCGGCATCGCCGCCATGGTCTTCCAGACCGCCGGGTCCAACGCCACGCAGGTCGTCGAGGACATCGAGGACCTGCTCGACGAAATCCGCGCCGAGCTGCCCAAGGGCATCGAAATCGTCAGCCTTCAGAACGTCAACGACTTTCTCTACGCTTCCATCAACGAGGTCGTCAAAACCCTCTTCGAGGCCATCATCCTCGTCGTGCTGGTCGTCTACGTCTTCTTGCAGGACATCCGGTCCACGTTGATTCCCACGGTTTCGATTCTCGTCGCACTTATCGGTACCTTCGCGTTCCTCTCCGTCGCCGGGTTCTCCATCAACCTCCTGACGCTGTTCGCCCTCGTGCTCGCCATCGGCACCGTCGTCGACGACGCCATCATCGTCGTCGAGGCCGTGCAGGCGCGTTTCGACGCCGGGTACAAGTCTTCTTACATGGCCACCATCGACGCCATGTCGGGCATCACTTCGGCTATCGTCACTTCTACGTTGGTCTTCATGGCCGTCTTCATCCCCGTCGCCATGATGGGCGGTACGTCGGGCGTCTTCTACACGCAGTTCGGTCTGACCATGGCCGTCGCCGTCGGCATCTCCGCGCTCAACGCCCTTACGCTGTCGCCCGCGCTCTGCGCCATCGTCATGAAGCCCTATATGGACGAGAACGGCGAGATGCGCGACAACTTCGCCGCCCGCTTCCGCAAGGCGTTCAATACGGCGTTCAGCGCCATCGTCGGCAAATACAAGCACGGCGTCATGTTCTTCATCAAGCACAAGTGGCTCATGTGGGCTACGCTCGGATTGTCGTTCGCTGCTTTGGTCGTGTTGATGAATTCCACCAAGACGGGTCTCGTCCCCGACGAGGACCAAGGCACCGTCATGGTCAACGTCACCACCGCTCCCGGCACTTCGCTCGCCGAGACCGACAAGGTCATGCAGGAGGTCGGGCGCCGGTTGCAGGGGATTCCCCAGGTCCGCGACTTCAACCAGGTCGCAGGTTACGGCATGATCGCCGGGCAGGGCAATTCCTACGGCATGTGTATCGTCAAGCTCAAGAATTGGGAGGAGCGCCCCGACAAGCAGGACGCTGTCGATGCCGTCATCGGGCAGATCTACGCCCGCACCGCCGACATCAAGAACGCGCAGGTCTTCGCCGTCGCACCGCCCATGATTTCGGGTTACGGTACTTCCACCGGGTTCAACATGTTCTTGCAGGACCGCACCGGGGGCGACATCCGCGATTTCTATAATGTCTACCTCCGGTTCGTCGGCGCCCTGAACCAGCGTCCCGAAATCGGCCGCGCCTATTCGACCTTCGACATCAGTTTCCCGCAGTACGTCGTCGACATCGACGCCGCCAAGGCCAAGCGCGCCGGGGTTTCGCCCACGGAGATCCTCTCCGTGCTCTCGGGTTACTACGGCGGGCAGTACATCTCCAACATCAACCGTTTTTCCAAGGTCTACCGCGTCACCATGCAGGCCGACCCCAAGTACCGTCTGGATACCGAATCGCTCAACAACATCTTCGTGCGGATGCAGTCCGGCGAGATGGCTCCCGTCAGCCAGTTCGTCGAGCTCACCAAGGTCTACGGTCCCGAGGTGCTCAACCGCTTCAACCTCTACAATTCCATCGCCGTCACCGGTACTTCGGCCGACGGTTATTCGTCGGGCGACGCCATCCGGGCCATCCGCGAGACGGCCGCCGAGGTGCTGCCCAAGGGCTACGGATTCGAGTTCGGCGGCATCACGCGCGAGGAGGCGCAGACCGGCAGCAACACCGTCATCATCTTCGGCATCTGCATCCTCCTCATCTACCTTATCCTCAGCGCTTTGTACGAGAGTTTCATCATCCCGTTCGCCGTCATCCTCTCCGTGCCGTGCGGTCTGATGGGTTCGTTCCTCTTCGCCAAGTTGATGGGGTTGGAGAACAACATCTATTTGCAGACGGGTCTCATCATGCTCATCGGTCTGTTGGCCAAGACGGCCATCCTCCTCACCGAGTACGCCGGCGACCGCCGACGCGCTGGCATGAGCCTCACGCAGGCCGCTGTTTCGGCCGCCAAGGTCCGCCTGCGTCCCATTCTGATGACCGTCCTGACGATGGTCTTCGGTATGATTCCGCTCGTCCTCGCCAGCGGCGTGGGCGCCAACGGCAACTCTACGCTCGGCACAGGCGTCGTCGGCGGCATGATCGTCGGTACGCTCGCCCTGCTGTTCCTCGTCCCGACGCTTTTCATCGTGTTCCAGGCGTTGCAGGAGAAAATCAAGCCGTTGGAGTTCGACCCCGCCCCGCAGTGGTCCGTCCGCGCCGAGGTCGAAGCATGCAGAAACCAGAAAGAAGAAGAGCTCTGATCATGAAAAAGTTCATCATCCTGTGCCTGGCCGCCGCATCGGTCGGCTGCGGCATCTACAAGCCCTATACCCGCCCCGAGATTTCGACCGACGGGCTCTACGGCTCGGCCGAGAGCGCCGACACCGCCACCTTCGGCAACGTCCGTTGGCAGGAGGTCTTCACCGACCCGCACTTGCAGTCGCTCATCGAGGAGGCTCTGGCCAACAACACCGACCTGCAGTCGGCCCATTGGCGCGTCAAGGAGACCGAAGCGTCGCTCAAGTCGGCACGGCTCGCTTACCTGCCGTCGTTCAACTTCGCGCCGCAGGGGAACATCAGCAGTTTCGACAACGGCCCCGCCGTCAAAACTTACAGCGTCCCCATCACCGCCAGCTGGCAGTTCGACATCTTCAACGCGCTCACCAATACCAAGCGCAAGTCCAAGGCGCTCTACCTCCAAAGTATCGAGTACCGCCAGGCCGTGCGCACGCAGTTGATCGCCAGCGTCGCCAACCTTTATTATACGTTGCTGATGCTCGACAGCCAGCAGCAGGTCACCCGCGAAACGGCCGACCGTTGGAAAAAGAGCGTCGAGACCATGCGTTCCATGAAGGAGGCCGGCATGACCACCGAGGCCGGGGTCGCTCAGTACGAGGGTAATTACTACGCCATCGAATCCTCGCTCCGCGACCTCGACCACCAGCTACGCCAGGTCGAGAACAGCCTTTGTTCGCTCCTCGGGCGTACTCCGCAGGCCGTCGGGCGCGGGTCGTTCTCCAGCCGCCACCTGCCCCGCGAAATCACCGTCGGCGTTCCCGTCCAGCTTCTTTCCAACCGGCCCGACGTCCGCGCTTCCGAGTTCGCCTTGATGCAGGCTTATTACGCCACGGCCGAAGCCCGGTCGGCGCTCTATCCCTCCATCACCCTCAGCGGGGCGGCAGGGTGGACCAACAGCGCCGGGTCGATCATCGTCAATCCCGGTAAATTGTTGCTCAACGCCGCGGCTTCGCTCTTGCAGCCCATCTTCAACGCCGGGGCCAACCGCGCGCGCGTCAAAATCATGAAGGCCCAGCAGGAGGAGGCCAAGCTCTCGTTCCGGCAGACCCTGCTCAACGCCGGGGCCGAGGTCAACAACGCCTTGTCGCAGTACCAGACGGCCCGCGCCAAAAGCGAGCTGCGGGCCAAGCAGATCAAGGCCATGAAGCGGGCCGTCGAGAGCACCGAGTTGTTGATGGAGCATTCGTCCACCACTTACCTGGAGGTCCTCACCGCCCAGCAGTCGCTCCTCTCGGCCCAGTTGTCGCAAATCGCCGACCGCTTCGACGAGATACAGGGCGTAATCAACCTCTACCAGGCCCTCGGCGGCGGCCGCGACACCGAGCCCGAGCCGAAGAAAAAGTAACGCCACTTCCGGCCAAATGAAAAATCCCGGACTTGCCAAGCAAGTCCGGGATTTTTTGCTCTTTCCCGAGTTCTATTCGTCTTTCACACAGCGTACCTGCATGCCGTTGGCGCGGCCCATCGGGCGGCCGTTGCGTACATCGCTCGCCGCCACGTCGTCCGCCTTGTACCAGAAGCAGAAAGCAGGGGAGAGCGCTCCCACCTCGCCGGCGGTCCAGTAGTAGCCTACCCACGGCTGCATCTCCACCGCCCGCGCAGGCAGCGATTCGTCGAAATAGTTCTGCACGCTCGCATCGCGCCAGCTCCGGCGTCCGGCGCCCGCAAAGTACGATTCGGCCGTTCCGTCGCCCAGCGTCCAGCCGTACTGCGACGCGTAGTCGGCGTCCGCGGCCAGGTCGTCCTTTATCGACAGGTTGTCGAAAGCCGACACAGGGGCCACCCGCCACCCGTGCGGGCAGGGGTCATAGAGCGTTTTCTCCTCCTCCGACCAGCGCACCGTCGTGCCGCCTTGCAGCCAGTCGGCATCCTTTTCGGCCGCCGTGATGAATTCCAGCGGGTGTTCCACCGCATAGGCCATCGTGCCCGTCTCGGCCGTCGACGCCGTCGCTTTCAGCGATACGCCCGTTCCCGAGCCGTCGTACATCTTCGCCGAGACGCCGCCCGACGCAGCATTGTAGGTCAGCGGGCCGATAAACGGTTCCTTGCGGCCCCATTGGTAATAGAGTCCGTAGGAAGCCAGCTTCTCCGCCGCCGTCGCATGGCTTTCGGTCCGGGCGCCGAGGTTGCGGGCCATCAGCGTGCGGCCGTTCAGCACCAGCGGCTGTGCCTCCGGGTCGAAGTCCGCCACCCATATGTGCCAGCTCCACAGCAGTTTGTCATGTGCATCGTAGGCGCCTATCAGTGCGTTGCCCTCCTTGATGCGGGTCGCATCGTCTTTGTCGGCACCTATATAGAACGAGCCTTTCTGCCCGTCGAAATGCAGGTGCTGCACCAGCTCCGACGCCGACTGCCAGATGATTCCCAGCCGGGCCGTGGCCAGTTCTTCCTCGCCCTCGCCTTTGTGCAGGGCGTCGAACAGGTATTCCGTCTCTTTCTTGTTCGCCAGATAGCTGTTGGCAGGGTAGGCGCTCAGGTCTTCCGTTCCCGCAATGCTCACGAACAGGGTGCCCGAAGCCACCGAGCCGCCACCGCCCGGCACGCCGGTCAGCACCACTGAGCCCGACGACGCCGTCTCGCCCTCTATGGCGGCAGGGGCCGTCACCGTCAGGGTCTTCTCCGCCGCGTTGACCTCGATTTGTTCCCAGCCAGTCGGGCGGGAGGTCACCGAAAGGGTCCGCAGGTCGATGTTGTCGGTCGTGAAAGCCACCGTCGCCGTGCGGCCCTGCGACAGATAGAGCGCCGGGCGGTCGAAACGGATGTCGCCCGTCTCCTTCTCCTTGCCGCACGCCGTCAGCAGCGCCGCAGCCATCGCAGCCGCGGCCGCCAGTCTTGCCAATGATTTCATATCGTTCAATTTATCGTCTTCCGAAAGTACAAAGATACGAATTTTGACAAACCAGCAAAATCATGGCAAAGAATACAACGCAGCGCCAGGTCATCTTAGACTTCGATTTGAATGCGTCGGGTGCCTTGAAGCCGGGATATAAGAAACCCCGTTCTGCGGGAACGGGGGCGGGAGAAATGGTCATATCTTTTTTCTTAAATCCGGCCACCGTTTCTCACGTTGCCGACGTGCGGATCGTCGGGCGAAAGCATCCAACCCTACGATTAGCGCTGTAAAAAGCAAACCTGCAATTGCACAGAATAATCGGTCCATCGCAAATGATGTTATAGTAACAATGCAAATATACTAATAAAAGGTAAACTTAAAAACTCATCCGGCGGCACGAACAGTTCCGTTGGGAACAATTATTGCCGTCCGCTTTACAAACGTACCGTTCAACCCTGCAAGTATGTCCGCACACAAAACTCCCACGGATTCCGACCCGGCCGCTGGCCGGGTCTCCGTCACCGTCACCGAAAAAGGGCCCTACTTGGTCTACGGGCGGCCGCCTTTCTGCGAGCAGTTCATCATGCCCGACCCCGACAACGAAAGTTGGTATTTCCAGGAGGGGCGCCATTTCTCCACCGAAGCGGAGCCTACGGCGCTCTGCCGGTGCGGGGCTTCGCAGCGCAAGCCTTACTGCGACGGGGCCCACGTCCGCGCCGACTGGGACCCGCAGCTCACCGCTTCCCGGCGGCCGCTGCTCGACGGGGCCGACAAGACCGAGGGCGCCACGCTCACCATGACCGACAACCCCCAATATTGCGTCTTCGCCCGCTTCTGCCACCCTTTCGGCGGGGCCTGGACGCTGACCGAGCTCTCCTCCGACCCCGAAGCAAGGCGGCTGGCCGTCCGCGAGGCTTCGATGTGTCCCAGCGCGCGGCTCACAGCTTGGGACAAGGCTTCGGGCACTCCCTACGAGTTCCGTTTCGAGCCCAGCCTGGGCCTTATCGAAGACCCCGCCGTCGGCGCCAGCGGCGGGCTGTGGATTCGCGGCGGCATTCCCATGCGCCGCGAAAACGGCGAGTTCTACGAGCTCCGCAACCGGGTGGTGGTGTGCCGCTGCGGGCAGTCGGCCAACAAGCCCTATTGCGACGGCACCCACGCCGCCGTCAAGTGGCGCGACGGGCTCCAGGGCGACCCCGTAGGCGAGACCCTGCCCGAGGAGGTGTATTAAAAACGAAATGGCCGGCCCCGAGGGTCGGCCATTTCGTTTCCGGCGTCTGCCGTTTATTTCTTCTCCGGCCGGGCGATGGATTCGCGCATGGTCGTGTCGGCCATCATGTTCTTCATCCTGTAATAGTCCATGATGCCCAGATTGCCGTTGCGGAACGCCTCGGCCATCGCCATCGGCACCTCCGCTTCGGCCAGAATCACCTTCGCGCGCGCATCCTGCGCCTTGGCCTTGTTTTCCTGTTCCAGCGCCACGGCCATCGCGCGCCGTTCTTCGGCCTTGGCCTGCGCGATGTTCTTATCGGCCTGCGCCTGGTCCATCTGAAGCTGTGCGCCGATGTTCTTGCCCACGTCGATGTCGGCAATGTCGATCGAAAGTATCTCGAACGCCGTTCCCGCGTCGAGCCCCTTTTCGAGCACCACCCGCGAAATCGAATCGGGGTTCTCCAGCACGATTTTGTGCGAGGCCGCCGAGCCTATCGACGAGACGATTCCTTCGCCCACACGCGCCAGCACCGTCTCCTCGCCCGCGCCGCCGACCAGCTGCTTGATATTGGCGCGCACCGTCACCCGGGCCTTGGCTATCAGCTGGATGCCGTCCTTGGCCACCGCGGCTACGGGAGGCGTGTTGATGACCTTGGGGTTCACCGACATCTGCACCGCCTCGAACACGTCGCGGCCCGCCAGGTCGATGGCCGTCGCCATCTTGAAGTCGAGCAGGATGTTGGCTTTCTGGGCCGAAACCAGCGCATGCACCACGTTCGAGACGTTGCCGCCCGCCAGGTAGTGGGCTTCCAGTTCGTTGGGATTGAGTTTCAGCCCCGCCTTCGTGCTTTCGATCATCGACGCCACGATGGTCGAGGGCGGAACCTTGCGCCAGCGCATCAGAATCAGTTGCAGCAGGCTGATGCGCACGCCCGAAACCAGCGCCGAGAACCACAGCCCCACCGGCACGAAATAGAATACGAGCCAGATGGCGAACAGGCTCACGAAGACAATCAATGCAATCAATGCGGGTTCCAACATAATCTTATGGTTTTTTAGTCGGTTGTTTTAACGATGACGCTGAAGTTCTCGAAGCCCGTCACTTCCACTTCCCTGCGCGGGTCGACATAGGGACCCTGCGACTTGGCTTCATAGATGCGGCCCCCGATTTCCACCTTGCCCATGGGCGACAGTCGCGAAAGGGTAGTGCCGCGGTCGCCCACGCGGAGTTCTTCCTCGGGGCGGGGCATCGACGACGAGCGTATTTCCTGCTTGAGCGAGAAACGCTGCCATGTCTTGGCCCGCAGCGACACGACGGTCGCCACCAGCGACAGCAGCCCGATGGCCAATATCGCCGCAACGCCCGCCAGCGGGCCTAAATTGCGGAACGCCAGGTAAATGGCGCTTCCGTAGCATACCAGCGACAGCACGGCGCCCACCGACACGCCCGGCAGGAAAACCAGCTCGGCCACCAGAAACAGCACCCCGAAGAGCACCAGCAGAACAACATAGAACATATCCATAACCGCAGGTTTTGATGAATACGTTATAAAGGTAGCGAAATTTTCCGGTTATTCGGCCGTTTCCGCAATTTTTATTTCCAGGTCGGGGTCGGCGCGCCGCACGGCCTGGGCCACCTGTTCGGCCACGGCCCGGTCGTCGAACATCCCCACGATGAATTTCTGCCCCGCGCGCGACAGCCCCGCACCGCGGGCCGTGCGGGCGATGGCCTGCTTCACTTCGTCGGACAGCGGCCCCGGGGCGGCGATTTCCACCCGGTACGTTTCCGCCGCCGCATCGCCGTCGAGCGAGACGTTGCGGTACTCACCGTCGTGCCACACCACGATTTCGGGCCGCGCAAAGCCGCGTTTCTTCAGCCGGGCCTGCGCTTCCTCGGCTTCGCGGCGGGTGGCGAATCCGCCCGCATAGTAGCACCACTTGCCGTCGCCGTCGATCAGATACGACAGCGGCGCGGCCCCCCGGAACGTCGACACCGGGCGTTTGGTGCTGAAACGGCCCAGCAGGATGCGGTAAATCGTTCCCCGCGAGTAAATCCGGCACTCGGGAATCGGGTGGCGGGTGTCGTAGGGCGACACCGACGGAAAGGCAATGTCGTCGTAGACCAGGAAATAGCGTTCTTCGACCTCGCACCGCGGCAGCCGGTAGTCGACCGTGCAGAGCTGCATGGAGACATTGCGCAGCGAATCGGCCGCCCGGGCCAGTCCCAGCACATGGGCCACCGTCACCTCGTAGTCCACCAGCACCTGCTTGCGCAGTACGTAGTCCACCACCTCGTCCGACGCCGTGGTGCCTTGCAGTTCGGCAAACGTGCGGGCCATTTCGGCCAGAGCATCTTCCTGCACGGCAAGCAGTTCGGTGTGGCCCAGCTTGTCGAGCATGTAGTCGTAGGCATAGCTCTTGTTGTCGAAAATGTAGTTCCACGCCCCCGACAGCGAATCGGCCAGCGTGCGGTTCAGCCCGTCGAGCGTCTGATAGCTGGCGTAGATTTCCAGCGCCTCGGCTTCGGCCGTTGCCGCACGGTAGGCGTCGGCCAGCTGGCCGAGGGTCGTATGGTTGGCGCAGTAGCGGCGCATCCACTCGGCCGCCCGGCATTCGAGCTGCTGGGCCCGCTGCAAGGCGGCATAGTCCTGCGCAGGCAGTTCGTCGCGGAAACAGCGGTTGTCCGTCAGGTTGCGCACCCCCTCCGTCCGCACGGCAGGTGCGGGCGGCGCCGCGGGTTCGGGTTCGGCCGTCGCCTTGTTCAGATTGGCCAGCACCCATTCCTGTTCGATGGTGTTGATGCGGTCGATGATCCGCCCTTTGGCCGTGCGTATCTCGAAAATGCGGTTTTCCAGCTCCAATATTTCGTCGGCCAGCGCCGCACGGTCGGCTTCGCGGTCGTCGCGCAGGCGCCGCCGCAGCCCCTCGACCGCATGGCCCACCGAATCCTCGCGCTCCTGCAGCCGGGCATCCTCTTCCAGCAGCGACATGTATTCGCCGTTGCCCTCCAGTCCCGCGATGCGGGCTTCGACGGGAGGCTGCGAAGCACCCGTACCCACGGCTCCGAACAAAAGCGCCCCGAGCAGGCCAATATTGCGCAATAACTTGGTCATCGCCACCATTTGATGAAAAAGAGCTGAATAAGTCCGAATATCTCCAGACGCCCGAAGAGCATCAGAAACGAATCGAAGAGTTTGAGGGCCGCCGGAAGTTCGGCGTAGGTGTTCATCGAACCCACCTGCCCGAATCCGGGCCCCACGTTGCCCAGCATCGCCACCGAGCCCGTGAAAGCCGTGGTCAGGTCGGTGCCGCAGAGCGCCGCAAAGACCGTTCCGGCGGCTATGAGCATGAAGTAGGCTACGATAAAGGTCATCACCGTGTGCAGGAATTCGGTCTCCTGCACCACGCCGTCGAGCCGGATGCGCAGGACCGCATTGGGGTGCTGCTGCTGCCGGAGCCGCGCCCGCATCATCTTCACCGCCAGCACCAAGCGGTTGATCTTGATGCCGCCCGACGTCGAACCCGCCGACGCGCACACGATGGAACCGGCAATGAGCAGCACCACCGCCAGCGGAGGCCACAGATTGGTGTCGGCCGTCGCGAATCCCGTGGTCGAGACCAGCGACACGAACTGGAACAGCGCATAGCGCAGCGAGGTCCCGAACGTAGGGTAGAGCCCCGCCGCATAGAGCGTCACGGCGATGACCGCCGCGCCCGCCAGCAGCAGACCCACGTACCAACGGGTCACCTCCGAACGGAATATGTTGTTGCGCTTGCCCGTCACGGTGGCGTATATCAGCCCGAAGTGGATGCCGGCCAGCGTCATGACCAATACCAGAATCGCGTCTATCGAGGGGCTGTTGTAGTAGGCGATGCTCGCGTTGCGGGTCGAGAATCCGCTCGTGGCGCACGCCGACATCCCGTGGCACACCGCATCGAACCAGTCCATGCCCGCCAACTTGAGCAACAGCGACGAGAGCACCGTCAGTCCCACGTAGACCACCAGCAGGATGCGCACGATGATTTGCGTGCGGTAGCGATAATTGTCTTTGGCCAGCGTCGAGAGCTCCATGTTGGAAAGGGTCATCTTGCTGCGGCCTATCGAGGGCAGGATTACCAGCGCGAACATCACCACGCCCATGCCGCCTATCCACGTCGTCGAGATGCGCCAGAACTGCATGCCGCGGGGCAGGACCTCTATGTCGGTCAGCACGGTGGCGCCCGTCGTCGTGAAGCCCGAGACGCTCTCGAACAGCGCATTGACGAGGCTGAATTCGCCGCCCCATATCAGATAGGGGAAGGTCCCGACCACGCAGGCCACCAGCCACGAAGCCACCACCACGCAGAACCCCTCCTTGTTGGTGAGCTGCTCTTTCTTCTCCACGAAAATCAGCGGGAAAGCGCCCAGCAGCGCCGTCAGCAACGCCGCGAGAAGCAGTGCATAGAACGACGAATCCATGCCGCCGAGCCACGAAATGCCGGCCGACAGCAGCATGAACCCGGCGATGAACAGCATCACCATGCCTACGTACCTCATTACGACATCTACCCGCATCGCCCCTCTACGCTTTGTTCTGCTTCAGAAGCGCTATCAGCGCGTCGATTTTCTCACGGAGTTCGAGCACCTCGTCCTTCAGGTCGCCCTTCACCGCAAACGGCACCCGGAACGTCAGCCAGTCGCCCAGCCCCTTGTTCATCTGGACGATGGGATTGACGCAGTATATCGACATGAAGTAAAAGAGCATCAGCACGATGGCTATCATCACCGACAGCGAGATCAGCACCGGCGTCACCGCGCGGTAGGCGTTCTTCTTCATCTGCTCGGTGCGGGGGGCCAGCGAACTCTGCGTCGAGGTCATGTAACTCTTGATAGCCGCCGTGAGCCGTTCGTAGACCGCTTCGTACTGGTCGTTGTACCACCGGGCTCCCACCGGGTCGGCGTAGCCTGCCGCCGCGGGTTTCGACGCAGGGCGTTCCGACACGCCGAACGCCAGATAGTTGTCCGTCAGCAGGCGCAGTTCGGTCGCCGCAAAGGCCAGCGAATCGAGAAACGATTTTTCCAGCGCTTCGTGCTGGGCCGCCTGCAAGCTGCTTTCGAGCCGTTCGAGGCTGGCCATGCACAGGCTGTCATACTGCCGTTCGCCGAACACCGCCAGCCGGATAAGCGCCACGTTGTGGCCGTGCGCCGCGTCGAGCATCGTCTTCGCCAACTCGATGTTGCGCTGGTTGGTCCGCAATATGCCGTCCGTGTCGCGGCTCAGGCGGCTCAGTTCCACCAGCGAGACCATCCCCGAAAAGAAGAGCAGGCAGACGATACTCAGGAATCCGATCGTCACCCTTCTGCGCATACCCGTCATATAGCTTTCTCTAATTATTGTATAAGCCTGCAAATATACTTATTATTCCCGGATTTCTCCCCACAAATCGTGCGAATCGTCCATCGCGCCCAGCCGGACCCGGCACACGGCGTTGATGCGCGCAGGGTCGTAGGGGGCTTTCACGCGGCGGTATTCGCCCGTGTAGCCGAACATCAGCCCGCCGCGCATCGTGCTCTCGAACAACACTTCGGCTTCGGTCCCCGTGCCGCGGGCGCAGAATTCGCCGTGCAGCCGTTCGCACAGCTCTTCCAGTTCGCCCGCACGCCGCGTCGCCACCGATGCCTGCACCTTGTCCGGCAAATCCACTGCCGGAGTGCCCGCACGTTCCGAAAAGGGGAAAATATGCAGGAACGCAGGTTGCAGTCCGGCCAGAAAGTCGTAGGTCGACCGGAAGTCGGCTTCCGTTTCGCCCGGGAATCCCACGATGACGTCGATTCCGATGAACGCATCGGGCATCGCACGCCGCACGGCCGCCACCCGCTCGGCAAACCGGGCCGTGGTGTAGCGGCGGCGCATCAGCCCCAGTATGCGGTCCGAGCCGCTTTGCAGCGGGATGTGGAAATGGTGCTGGAACTTGGGCGACGAGGCGCAGAACGCGATGATTTCGTCGGTCAGCAAGTTGGGCTCGATGGACGAAATGCGGTAGCGGTCGATCCCCTCCACGGCGTCGAGCGCCCGCAGCAGGTCGATGAACTTCTCGCCCGTCGTGCGGCCGAAATCGCCCGTGTTGACCCCCGTGATGACGATCTCGCGCTGGCCCGCCGCCGCTATCTGCCGCGCTTCGTCGACCAGGTCGGCGATGGGCATGTTGCGGCTCGCTCCGCGGGCGTAGTGGATCGTGCAGTAGGAACAGCAGTAGTCGCAGCCGTCCTGGACTTTCAGAAAAGCCCGCGTGCGGTCGCCGCTCGAAAAGGCCGCGAAGAACGAGGTCAGCGAATCTGTGTCGCAGCTGAAAACCTGTGCCCGGCACTTGCCCCCGAGCGCGGCGACCCGGCGGTACAGCTCGCCCTTGTCGTTGTTGCTCAGCACCAGGTCCACCCCCTCGATGGCGGCGATTTCCTGCGGCTTGAGCTGCGCGTAGCACCCCGTCACGGCAATGATGGCCTGCGGGTTGCGGCGGTGGAGCTTGCGAATCAGATTGCGGCATTTCTTGTCGGCGTGTTCGGTCACCGAACAGCTGTTTATCACGCAGATGTCGGCCGGAGCGTCCGCCGCCACGCGCTCGAAACCGCCGCGCGCGAACTCGCGGGCCAGCGTCGAGGTCTCCGAAAAGTTGAGTTTGCAGCCTAAGGTATGGAAATTGACTTTGCGAGGTGACATAACGGGATATTTACGGTTGCGAAATTACGAAAAGCGGCCGGAAAAAAGCGGCATTTCCCGGAAAAAAGCGTAAATTTGCGCGCATTCGGCTAACACGGTATGGAATTCTTCGGCGACCTCTTCCAATACGGCTATCTGTCCAACGCGCTGGCGGCCTGCATCCTCTCGGGCATAACCTGCGGGATAGCAGGCACCTACGTCGTGTGCCGGCGGATGGTCTTCCTCGCCGGAGGCATCACCCACGCCTCGTTCGGCGGGCTGGGCATCGCGTTCTACTCAGGCACCGACCCCATCGCAGGCGCCATGCTTTTCGCCGTACTCTCGGCCTTGGGCATCGAGTGGGCCGGAAGCCGCGGCCGCATCCGCGAGGATTCGGCCATCGGCATCATCTGGTCGGTCGGCATGGCCGTCGGAGCGCTCTTCATGAGCCTGCGGCCGGGCTACACGTCGGGCGACCTGTCGGCCTACCTCTTCGGAAGCATCATCACCGTCACGCGCGGCGACGTGGCCGGACTGGCCGTGCTCACATTCCTGCTGCTTATCGGCGCGGCACTGTGGCTCCGGCCCGTCATGTACGTGGCTTTCGACCGCGAATTCGCCCGCAGCCGCGGCATCCGCACCCGCACGATTTCTTACCTGACGGCCGCCCTCGTGGCCGTGACCATCGTACTCTCCATACGCATCATGGGCATCGTGCTGCTCATTTCGCTGCTCACGCTGCCCGTGGTCATCGTCAACGCCTTTTCGCGTTCCTACCGCACGCTGACCCTGTGGGCCCCCGTCGTCGCCGTGGCCGGCAACGTCGCCGGGCTCGCCGCCAGCTACCACCTCGAAGTCCCGCCCGGCGCGGCCATCATATTTACGCTCACCCTGACGCTCGTTGCGGTAAAACTGCTAACTTTGCGTCGCAGAAAAACGGTAACGGCCGCATGAAAACCATCCACAAACTCGTTCTGAAAGCCTACCTCGGGCCGATGATCCTCACGTTCTTCATCGTCATGTTCGTGCTGATGATGAACTTCGTGTGGCGCTACATCGACGAGCTGGTGGGCAAGGGGCTGAGCGCCGGCATCGTCATCGAGCTGATGACCTACGCCATGGCCAACATGCTGCCGCTGGGGCTGCCGCTGGCCGTGCTGCTGGCCGCCATCATGACGATGGGCAACCTGGGCGAGAACTACGAACTGCTGGCCATGAAGTCCGCCGGGCTCTCGCTCGTGCGCATCACCCAGCCGCTGCTCATCTTCGTCAGTCTGATTGCCGTGGGGAGCTTCTTCATCGGCAACAACCTGGTGCCCTACGCCAACAAGAAGATGTACAGCATCATCTCCGACATCCGCCAGCAGCGCCAGACGCTCGAATTCCGCGACGGGCTCTTCTTCAACGGACTGGACGACATGTCCATCCGCGTAGGCCACCAGGACCCCGACACCCACCTGCTCTACGACGTGCTCATCTACGACAACCGCCCGACCAACCGCGGCAACATGAACACCATCGTGGCCGATTCGGGCTACATCCGCCTCTCGGACGACCGCCGCTCGCTGCTCGTAACCCTCTACAACGGCGAGACCTACGAGCAGACCCGCAACGGCCAGTGGTACACCAAGAGCGCCCTGCGCCACCATACGTTCGACCTTCAGAAGCAGGAGATTCCGATGGACGGCTTCGTCATGGAACGCAGCGACAACAACATATCCAACAGCCAGACGAAGAACATCAACGAGCTGCAAAACGACATCGACTCGCTCGAAATCAAGGTCAACGCCGCCACGACCAGCTCCTACGAACCCTTGCTCAAGGAACAGATTTTCGTCCGCGACCACAGCGTCCTGCCGCTTCCCGACAGCCTGCGCATCGACAAGCGCGGCTTCCGCGACATGCAGACCGCCGACTCCATCGCCCGGCTGCCCCTGCGCGAAAAGGAGCGCATCTGGAGCCAGGCGCGGTCGCTGGCCAAGAACTCGCGCAACATGTTCTCGTTCGACGAGACGACGGCCAAGCAGACGCTCAGCCAGCTTTACCGCTCGAAAGTGGAGTGGCACAAAAAGGTGTCGCTGCCCGCGTCGATCATCATCTTCTTCCTCATCGGCGCACCGCTCGGCGCCATCATCCGCAAGGGCGGACTGGGACTTCCGGTGGTGGTGTCGGTCATCTTCTTCGTGGTCTACTACATCATCAGCCTTTCGGGCGAAAAACAGGTCAAGGAGGGCAACTGGGAAGCCGTGTGGGGCATGTGGATCTCATCGTTCATCCTCACCCCCATAGCCGTCTATCTGACCTACAAGGCTACCAACGATTCGGCTTTGCTCGACACCGACTGGTACGCGGGCAAGTTCAAGGCGCTGCGCGAGAAGGCGGAGCCGCGGCTGCTGAAATTCAAGAACGCGATAAAATTCAAACTTCATGGCAAACCAAACGACGCTCAATAGCGTAGAGGAGGTCATCGACGACTTCCGCGCGGGCAAGGTCGTCATAGTCGTCGACGACGAGGACCGCGAGAACGAAGGCGACTTCATCGTGGCGGCCGAAAAAATCACGCCCGAAATCGTCAACTTCATGCTCAAGGAGGGACGCGGCGTGCTGTGCGCCCCGTTGAGCGAGGAGCGGTGCGAGCAGTTGGGGCTCAACATGATGGAGGAGAACAACACCTCGCTCTTGGGCACGCCGTTCACCGTGACGGTCGACCTCCTGGGCGGCGGCTGCACCACGGGCGTGTCGATCCACGACCGCGCCGCTACCATCCGCGCGCTTGCCGACCCCGCCACGCGTCCCGCCGACCTGGGCCGTCCGGGCCATATCAATCCGCTGCGGGCCCGCGAGAAAGGGGTGCTGCGCCGTCCGGGCCACACCGAAGCGGCCGTCGACCTGGCACGGCTGGCCGGCCTGCAACCCGCCGGAGCGCTTATCGAAATCATGAACGAGGACGGCTCCATGGCACGGATGCCGCAGCTGCGCGAAATCGCCCGGAAATTCGGGCTGAAAATCATCTCGATAGCTTCGCTTATCGCTTACCGTCTGCGCGAAGAATCGCTCATCGAAAAAGGGGTCACCGTACCGCTGCCCACCGAGTGGGGCGACTTCAAGATTACGCCGTTCCGCCAGAAATCCAACGGCGTGGAGCACGTGGCGCTGACCAAGGGCGAATGGGCCGACGATGAACCGGTCCTTATCCGCGTCCATTCGTCGTGCGCCACGGGCGACATCTTCGGCTCCTACCGCTGCGACTGCGGCGACCAGCTCCACCGGGCCATGCAGATGATCGACAAGGAGGGCAAGGGAGCCATCGTCTATCTCAACCAGGAGGGGCGCGGCATCGGCCTGTGCAACAAGATTCACGCCTACAAACTCCAGGACGAGGGGCTCGACACCGTCGACGCCAATCTGCGCCTGGGCTTCAAGGCCGACGAGCGCGACTACGGCGTGGGGGCGAGCATCATCCGCGAGCTGGGCATCCGGCGCATGCGGCTGATGACCAACAACCCCCTCAAGCGGGCCGGGCTGGAGGGCTACGGGCTCCAAATCGACGAAATCGTACCCATCGTCATCGCGCCCAACAAGTACAACGAACACTATCTGGAGACCAAGCAGGAGCGCATGCAGCACACGCTGGGGCTCAACAAGAAATAACATGGATTCCAAGCAGATACGAATCGTTTTCATGGGCACGCCCGAATTCGCCGTACCGTCGCTGAGGGCGCTGGTCGAAGGAGGCTACAACGTGGTAGGGGTGGTGACGACGCCTGACAAACCCGCCGGACGCGGACAGAAACTGCACGAAAGCGAAGTAAAGATCGCCGCCCGCGAACTGGGGCTGCCGATTCTGCAACCCGAAAAACTGCGCGCGCCCGAATTCCTCGAAGCGCTCCAGGCCTGGCAACCCGAGCTGGGAATCGTCATCGCGTTCCGGATGCTGCCCGAAAGCGTGTGGGCGCTGCCCCGGCTGGGCACGTTCAACCTCCACGCGTCGCTGCTGCCGCAATACCGCGGTGCGGCACCCATCAACCGGGCCATCATGAACGGCGAAACGGAGACGGGCGTGACGACCTTTCTGCTCAACCACGAAATCGACAAGGGGGCCATCCTCGCGCAGGAACGGATGCCGATTCTGCCCGACGACAACGTGGGCACGCTCTACGACAAACTGATGCACGCCGGGACGAAGCTCGTCACCGACACGGTGGACCGCATCGCCGCGGGCGACGTCGCACCCATCGAACAGCAGCACATCGACGAATCGACGCTGCGGCCCGCCCCGAAGATATTCAAGGAGGACTGCCGCATAGACTGGACGCAGCAGGGCAGCGCAATCGTCAACCTCATACGCGGGCTGTCGCCCTATCCGGCGGCGTGGACCACGCTGCGGCGGGAAGACGGCGGAGAGGAAACTACCGCCAAGATATTCAAGGCCCGGTTCGAGCCAACGGCCCACGGCGCAACCCCCGGAACCGTGGAGAGCGACTGCCGCACTTTTGTGCGCGCAGCGTGCGCCGACGGCTGGATAGCGCTGGAAGAATTGCAGATAGCAGGCAAGAAACGCCTGCCCGTCCGCGACCTGCTTTTAGGCTGGCGCGACGTACTGCAATACCGCTTCGGCGAATAAGCCGCACATAAATTCTTCGCTGCGCTCAGAATGACAATTCACAACGAAAAAAGCCCGTTCCTTTGCCGGAACGGGCTTTTCGGTAGGGCGAACATCCCATTATTTACGCCTTTTCGTAAGCCTTGGACTTCTCTTTGTCCGCCTTGTCCATCGCCAGAGGCTTGGTACAGAAATACCAATCGTAACACTTCATCCCCTCGGCCGACTTGTCGGTCCCGTCGTAGGTGGTGGGAGCGGGCACGATGATGTCGTCGCCGGGCCGCCAATCGGCAGGCAGAGCCACGTGGTACTTGTCGATGGTCTGCAACCCCACGAGCACGCGCTTGAGCTCGTCGAAATTACGCCCGAGCTGCATGGGATAATAAATGACGGCGCGAATCGTAGCCGTCGGGTCGATGAAGAAAACCGCCCGCACGGCCGCCGTAGTGGAGACCCCGGTCTGAATCATGCCGTATTTGCGGGCCACCTCCATCGACATGTCGGCGACGAGCGGGAAATTGAGCTCGACGCGCTTGTGCCCCTTGAACTCGATGCGCTCGTGGATGGAACGCAGCCAGGCGATGTGGCTGGCGTTGGTGCCGACCGAGAGCCCGACCAACCGGCAGTTGAGCGCCTCGAACTCCGCCTGCATGGCACCGAACATCACGAACTCCGACGTACAGATGGGGGTGAAATCCGACGGATGGCTGAACAGGATGACCCACTGGCCCTTGAAATCCTCCGGAAAACGGATTTTGCCCTGCGTGGTCTCGGCCTCGAACGACGGGGCCTTGTCGCCGATCAGAGGCATCATGTAGGTTTGATTGTCCATAGTCTGAAAATTTAGGTGTTTCCCGCTCTGCAAATACGGTGCCTGTCCGAACGGCACCCGCATCGGCTCGTTTGTGGTATGCAATTTGCCGCGAAACGGTCAAATCCTAAAAAAACAAGACCATGAAAACGGACAACACCAAGACGATGCCGAACACGAAAACGACGACCGGCAACAAAACGACCGAAGAAGGCTACCGCATGCCGGGTAACAAGACGACGGACAAGTGGACGAGCCCGGCGCAGACCGAATTCCACTGCTTTTTCGTCGACCAGCTCAAGGACATCTACTGGGCCGAGAAACACCTGAAGAAAGGACTGAAGAAGATGAGCAAGGCCGCGACGAGCCCCAAGCTGCGCGACGCGTTCGAGAAACACTACAACGAAGGCGACAAGCAAATCGCCGAACTGGAGACGATTTTCGGCCTGATGGGCGAGAAACCCGAGACCAAACGCTGCGAAGCGATGGCAGGACTGCTGGAAGAAGCCGACGGCATGATTTCGGACACGCAGAAAAACAGCTTCGTGCGCGACGCGGGGCTGATTCTTGCCGCCCAGAAAGTGGAGCACTACGAAATCGCGACCTACGGCACGCTGCGTGCGCTGGCGGCCTACCTGCCCGAGAAGAAAATCCGCAAGATGCTGGAAACCATCCTGGCAGGCGAAAAGAAGACCGACGAACTGCTCACGCGAATCGCCGAAGAATTCGTCAACGAATGCGCAGCGGTGGAATAACGCAACCGCTTCGGACGACGAAAAAGAGGACCTTTGCAGGGCCCTCTTTTTTTATACGGCAGGGCTTCTATGAGCAAAGCGAAGTATGGACGCAAGAAGTCCCCCGGTGCACGAAGCACACCGGGAGACTAATTCCGAGGCTGCCGGCCTCACCTCATAAGGCGGGCAATTGAGCATCTGTCGGACCATATATCCATAACGCATCCTGAAGAGGTGAAAACGTCGGAAAATGGAAGACACGACCGGAAAGGAAAAACGGGAAAGCGAAAAAAGAATCGGCGCCGACTGGGAAAAATTGCGGAAAAACAATCGACCCGGACGGAAATTGCGCTGCTGTGCACCGCTATCGTCGTATTCAAAGAATCAAGCGCGCTGACGACGATACGCAAAACCGCGGGGACGAGACAAATATACAACCTGAAAAAGCGTTTGTCAAGAGGAAAAGGCAAAAAAGATGAATAATTAACAACGAATAGTGAATAAGGACCATGTCATATAGCCCGGGAGGTTACGACCTACCGAGAGATTGCCACGCTCGTTGCTCTCGCTCGCAATGACATTGCTACAAATTTAGATTCTTCGTCGGGCAACGCCCTCCTCAGAATGACAGGACGTGGGTTTGCTGACGCTCAGAATGACAAAGAGACTGGGGGCAGAATGACAAGGGAGGGAAACCCGGAACGGCAGGCAATCTGCAAAAAAAGACCCCACCCGAAAGGTGAGGTCCGAATGGCAAACGCCCGACCGAACTACCGGATTTTGCGGATGATCTGGCCGCCGTGGATGATGGCCTTTTCGTTGTCGGGCAACATTTTCCAAGCGCGCTCGGGCAACGACTTCTTGAGCCCGATCATGACGTTCTGCATCTCGACGACGGGCCGGACCTTGAGGTAACCGCCCAAAATCATCGTGTTGAACAACTTGGCCTGCCCGAGCCGTGCGCACTCGGCCGTGGCGTCGATGGCGAAGACCGAAATGTCGTCGCGGACGGGGTGGCGCGTAATGCCGTTGGTATCGTAAATCAACACGCCGCCGGGCCTGACCATCGGCTCGAACTTCTCCATCGACTGCTGATTGAGGATGATGGCCGTGTCGAACTCGTGGGCGATGGGCGACGAAATCTTGCGGTCGGAGAGGATGACCGTGACGTTGGCCGTACCGCCGCGCATCTCGGGCCCGTAGGAAGGCATCCATGTCACCTCGAAGTCCTGCATCACGCCCGAATAAGCGAGAATCTTACCCATCGAAAGGACGCCCTGTCCTCCGAAGCCTGCTATAATCAATGTCTCTTTCATAATCGTCTGCGCTCTTATTCAACCACTTTGATGTCGCCCAGCGGATAGAACGGCAACATGTTCTGCTCCAACCACTCGTTCGACGCCACGGGCGAGAGCTTCCACCCGCTGTTGCAGGTCGAAACGACCTCGACGAGCGAAAAACCCTTGCCGTCCATCGAACGCTGGAAAGCCTTTTTGATGGCGGCCTTGCACTTACGGACGTTGGCGGGCTTATGGACGCTCTGGCGGGTGATGTAAGTGGCACCGTCGAGGTGGGCCATCATTTCGGCGATCTTGTAGGGATAGCCGTTGAGCCGCGGGTCACGACCGTAGGGCGTAGTGGCGGTCTTCATACCCAAGAGGGTAGTGGGAGCCATCTGCCCGCCCGTCATGCCGTAAATGGCGTTGTTGATATAGATAGCCACGACGTTCTCGCCGCGGGCCGCGGCGTGGATGGATTCGGCCGTACCGATGGCCGAAAGATCGCCGTCGCCCTGGTAGGTGAAGACCATCGTCCCGGGCTTGAGCCGCTTGACGGCCGTAGCGACGGCCAACGCACGGCCGTGAGCCGCCTCGATCCAATCGACGTCGATATAATTGTAAGCGAACACCGAACACCCCACGGGCGACACGCCCACGGTCCTGTCGGCCAACCCTAACTCGGCGATGACCTCGGCGACGAGCTTATGCACGGTGCCGTGGCTGCAACCGGGGCAATAGTGCATGACGTTGTCGGTTATAAGCTCCGGCTTGGCGTAAACCAGATTCTCCTGTTTGATTTCAACCTCTGCCATGGTCTTTACTTTTTAATCAATTTATCCTTGAGCGCCGCGAGCACCTCGTCGGGGTTGAACAACATACCGCCCTGACGGCCGTAGTGCTCGACCGGAGCCTTGCCGTTGACGGCCAGCCGCACGTCCTCGACCATCTGCCCGGCGTTGAGCTCGGCGGAGAGGAACCCTTTGACCCCGCGCACGGCCAAATCGGCGATCTGCTTCGAGGGAAACGGGTAGAGGGTAATGGGGCGCAGAAGCCCGACCTTCAAACCCTCGGCACGCGCCATTTCGACGGTGGCGGAACAGATGCGGGCCGACGAACCGAAAGCGACGATGACGTAATCGGCATCGTCGCACCCGACGGCCTCGAAACGCACCTCGTTCTCCTCCAAAGCCTTGTACTTGGCCTGCAAACGCTGGTTGATGATCTCCATCTTCTCGGACTGCAATTCGAGCGACGTGACGACGTTGCGCCCGCGGCCCGACGGCTTGCCCATGGCGGCCCAGGCGTCGCACTCGGCTTTCAGTTCTTCGTCGGTCTTGCGGGGACGCTGCGGCGCGAGAACGACCTTCTCCATCATCTGCCCGATGGCGCCGTCGGCGAGAATCATGGCGGGATTGCGGTACTTGAACGCGAGGTCGAACGCCTCGGCGACATGGTCGTGCATCTCCTGCACGGAATTGGGCGCGAAGACGATCAACTTGTAATCGCCGTGGCCGCCGCCCTTGACGGCCTGGAAGTAATCGCCCTGCGACGGCTGAATGGTACCCAAACCGGGCCCGCCGCGCTGGCAATTGATGATCAGGCACGGCAACTCGGCGCCTGCCAGATAACTGATACCCTCGGCCATCAACGAAATACCGGGGCTGGACGACGATGTCATGACGCGCTTACCGGTCGAAGCACCGCCGTAGACCATATTGATGGACGAAATCTCGGACTCGGCCTGCAAGACGACCATGCCGGTGGTCTCCCAAGGCTTCAACTCCATCAAAGTCTCCATCACCTCGGACTGCGGCGTAATGGGGTAACCGAAATAACCGTCGCAGCCGTAACGGATGGCGGCATGGGCAATCACCTCGTTGCCCTTCATCAACTTCACCTCTTTCTCTGCCATAGTCCTACTCGAATTTTTGACGATAAACCGTAATGACGCTGTCGGGGCAGATCACCGCACACGAAGCGCACCCGGTGCAGGCATCGGGGTCGGCCATCCGTGCGACGGGATAACCCTTGCTATTGACCTCGGCCGACAAGACCAGCACGCTGCACGGACACGAAGCCACGCAGACCCCGCACCCCTTGCACCGCTCCTTGTCGACGACGATAGTACCTTTGATTTTAGCCATAATGCCGATTGATTAATATTCGGAAACAAATATAACGAAAAAAAGCGAATCATAACCAAAAAAGAGGTGCTTTTCGACAAGCACCTCTGAAAACCAGGCAATCCGCGGAACGGACTATTCGCCGAAACTGTGGATGACGACGCCCGAACGGAGCTTGGGCTCGAACCAAGTGGTTTTGGGCGGCATGATGTTGCCCGTGTCGGCGATGTTGATGAGCTGCTGCATCGAAACGGGATAGAGGGCGAAAGCGGCTTTCATCTCGCCGCTGTCGACGCGCCGCTTCAACTCGCCCAAGCCGCGGATGCCGCCCACGAAGTCGATGCGCTTGGAAGTGCGCAAATCACCGATGCCGAGAATCTTGTCGAGAACGAGGTCGGAAAGCACCGTGACGTCGAGCACGCCGATGGGGTCGCTGTCGTTGTAAGTGCCCGGCTTGGCGGTGAGGCTGTACCACCTGCCGTCGAGATACATGGAGAAATTGTGCAAGGCGGCGGGACGGTACTCCTCGGCGCCTTTCTCCTCGACGATGAAATTCTCGCGGAGCTTATCGACGAGCTGGGCGGGCGTGAGACCGTTCAAATCCTTGACGACGCGGTTGTAGTCGATGATGCGGAGCTGTCCGGCGGGGAAGGTGACGGCCAGGAAATAACAATACTCCTCCTCGCCGCAATGGCCGGGATTCTTGGCCTTGCACTCGGCACCGACGCGGGCGGCGGCGGCGGTACGATGGTGGCCGTCGGCGACGTAGAGCGCAGGGATGCCCTTGAAAATCTCGGTGATGCGGTCGTTGGTCTTGCGGTCGCGGATGACCCACAGACGATGTCCGAAACCGTCGGCCGCGGTGAAGTCGTACTCGGGCGCACTGCTGCTGACCACGCCGGCGACGATGGCGTCGATTTCGGCGTTGTCGGGATAAGCGAAGAAGACGGGCTCGATATTGGCCTGCTGGTTGCGGACGTGAATCATCCGGTCCTCCTCCTTATCGGGCCGTGTGAGCTCGTGCTTCTTGATGGCGCCGGAGAGGTAATCCTCGAAGTGGCAACACATGGCCAACCCGTACTGCGTCCGGCCCTCCATGGTCTGCGCATAAATATAATAGTACTCCTCGGGGTCCTGCTGCAGCCACCCCTCGCTGCGCCAACGGCGGAAATTGTCGACGGCCCGGTCGTAGACCTGCTGCGAATGCTCGTCGGCGATGGGCTCGAAGTCGATTTCGGGCTTGATGATGTGCAGGAGCGAACGCTCCGTAGCCTCGGACTTGGCCTCGGCGGAATTCAGAACGTCGTAAGGCCGCGATGCGACCTCGGCAGCATGCTCCCGGGGCGGGCGGACGGCGCGGAAAGGCTTGATTCTAACCATATTTTCAGAAATTTAAGCTACAAAATTCATCACTAATAAAATCCCGCACTCGTGGAAATGGCGGGGGTTGGTTCGTCGAGAGCCCGGAGCGGGTGTTAGGAACAGCGTAAAACATCGCCGGGGAGAAGCCCGAAAAGTTACGGCGTAATATTCAGATTGCCACGCTCGTTACACTCGCCCGCAATGACGAAGCCGTAACAGATTCTTCGTCGCTACGCTCCTCAGAATGACAAGGAGGAAGCCCGGAATGACAGGGAGGGGGCCCGGAATGACAACCAAGCAACCCGCCATGACAAAGAACGCTTCTACCCTTTGTTCACCTGGAAACGGGTGCAACCGTCGGTGAAGAACCCGACGATCTGCCGGGCAGCGGCCAAGCCTGCGTTGAGATTGGCCTCGGCGGTCTCGGCACCCATCTTCTTGGCGGTAGCGAAAACGCGCTTGCCGAACTTCTCGTCGAACTCGGGCTGGACGGCGGCGGCGATGTCGGTCACGTACTTCAAATCCTCGCGCTCGGTCAAGGCACGCATGACACCCTGCTCGTCGATGACCTCCTTGCGGGCGGTATTGACCAGCGTAGCCCCCTTGGGCATAGAGGTCAGCAACTCGTAACCGATCGAACCCGTAGTCTGCGGAGTGGCGGGAATATGGAGCGACAGATAATCGGAGACCCGGTAAAGCTCCTCGACGGAAGAAACCTGCTCCACGCCGTCGGCCGCGAAGACCTGGGGGTCGGAAACGAACGGATCGTAAGCTACAACCCGCATGCCGAGCGCCTTGCCCTTGCGGCCGACCAACCGACCGACGTTGCCGTAGGCGTGGATGCCGAGCGTCTTGCCCTGAATCTCCGACCCGGTGCCGGGCGTGAAACGGTTGCGGGCCATGAAAATCATCATGGCGACGGCCAACTCGGCCACGGCGTTGGAATTCTGCCCGGGGGTATTCATGACGACGATACCGCGGGCCGATGCGGCGGCCAAATCGACATTATCGTACCCGGCGCCTGCGCGAACGACGATTTTGAGGTTGGGGGCGGCGGCGATGACCTCGGCCGTGACCTTGTCGCTGCGGACAATCAAGGCGTCGGCATCGGCCACAGCGGCCAACAACGCGGACCTGTCGGCGTACTTTTCGAGCAGGGCGAACTCGTAACCCGCGCCCTCGACGATTTCACGGATACCCTCGACGGCCTTTTTGGCGAAGGGCTTTTCGGTGGCGACCAATACTTTCATAGAGTGTATCAATGTAGTGGATTCTTGCAATTCGGTTTGTTCCCACGCGGTCACCTCGCCCGTGAGGGCGCTGTAGGCCGTGGGAATCTTGAACTGGTAAGCCATCGGCCTACTTCAGATGGAGCTTCTCGAACTCCTGCATGCAGCCGACCAACGCCTGCACGCTCTCGATGGGCAAGGCGTTGTAACACGAAGCGCGGAAACCGCCGACGAGCCGGTGGCCCTTGATACCGACCATGCCGCGCGCCTTGGCGAACTCCATGAACTCGGGAGCGAGCTCCTCGTGACCCTCGGCCATGACGAAACAGATGTTCATGAGCGAACGGTCCTCCATCTCGACGGTACCGCGGAACAGGGAATTGCGGTCGACTTCGTCGTAAAGCAACTTGGCCTTGGCGATGTTGCGGCTGTAAATCTCCTCGACGCCGCCGATTTTCTTGAGCCACCGCAGGGTCTCCATCAAGACGTAGATGGGGAAGACGGGCGGCGTATTGAACATAGAATTGTTCTCGACGTGCGTGCGGAACGAAACCATCGTAGGCAGGTCGCGGACGATTTTGTCGAGCATGTCCTCACGGATGATGACGAAAGAAACGCCCGCAGGAGCGAGGTTCTTCTGCGCGCCGCCGTAAATCATAGCGTACTTGGAGACATCGACCGGACGCGAGAGGATGTCGGACGACATGTCGGCGATGAGGGGCACGGGCGACGAAATATCCTCGTGGAACTCGGTGCCGTAGATGGTATTGTTGGTGGTGATGTGGAGATAATCGAGGTCGGCGGGAATGGCGAAACCCTTAGGAATGTAAGTGAAATTGCGGTCCTCGGACGAAGCGACGACCTCGACCTCGCCGTAACGCTTGGCCTCCTTGATAGCCTTCTTGGCCCAGACGCCGGTATTGACGTAACCGGCCTTGCGGCCGAGGAAGTTGGCGGCGACCTCGTAGAAGAGGGTGCTGGCACCGCCGCCGAGGTAGAAAATCTTGTAGTTGTCGGGGATGGCAAGCAGCTCGCGGAAGAGCCTGTCGGCCTCGGCCATGACGTCGTCGAAATCCTTGGTGCGGTGCGAAATCGAGAGCACCGAAAGGCCCGAACCGTTGAAATCGAGGATGGCCCTGGCGGCGTTCCCGATGACCTCCTCCGGCAAAATGGAGGGTCCCGCGTTGAAATTGTGCTTTTTCATAGATGGGTTTGTGTGAGAGAATTCATGGCTGTTAGTAAGCTAACACAAAGATACGAAAAGCAGAATACAAAACAAATTAATTTCCGGGAAAACGAACCACCGCCCGAATAATTTTCAATCGACCTGCGGGGAATAGGGCTTTTTGAATAGTTTTTATTACTTTTGCGTCGGCCAAAGGGCCCTGCGGAACACCTCCGGCCCCCTGCGGCGACCAAAAGCAAGAAGATGATGACCAAATCCATGACGGGCTTCGGCAAAGGCGAAGCCACGCTGAAGAACAAGAAGATAACGGTGGAAATCCGCTCGCTGAACTCCAAACAGCTGGACCTGAACCTGCGGCTGCCGTCGCTCTACCGCCAATCGGAATACGAAATCCGCACGCTGGCGGCCCGCCGACTGGTACGCGGCAAGGTGGACATATTCGTGACGGTGGAAAACCAGAAGACCGAGACCCCGGCCCGGATAGACCGCGAACTGTACCGCGAATACATGCGGCAGGCGACCGAAGCAGTGGAATATGCGGGCATCGGCGTGAACTACGACGCGCTGGCGGCGGCGGTACTGCGGCTTCCGGAAGTAGTGGCGACGGAGACGGAAGCCATATCGGAAGAAGAACACGCGGCGCTGATGGCGGCGACGGAAGCGGCGGCGGCCCAACTGGACGAATTCCGCACGCAGGAAGGGGCGATACTGATTGCCGACCTGCTGCGCCGGGTAGAACTGATCGAACAATACAAGGAAGAAGTAATCCCCTACGAAAAAAACCGCACGGAAAACATCCGCAGCCGGATAGAGGAAAACCTGGCGAAACTCAACGCCGAAGTAGACCGCAACCGACTGGAACAAGAGATGATTTTCTACCTGGAGAAACTGGACATCACCGAAGAGAAAGTCCGGCTGACGAACCACTGCAACTACTTCCGCGAAGTGGCGCGCGGCGAAGAAGCCGCAGGCCGCAAATTAGGATTCATCGCCCAGGAAATGGGCCGCGAAATCAACACGCTGGGCTCGAAAGCCAACGAATCGAACATCCAGATACTGGTGGTCAAGATGAAAGACGAGCTGGAGAAAATCAAGGAACAGGTACTCAATATCTTGTGATTGTGCGAAATCACAAGATATTGCAATTAAAAATGAAAAATGAAGAATTAAAAATCGAACACAGGCGCCCCGAAACACCGAACCGATAATTTTTCATTTTTAATTCTTAATTTTTAATTCCCCAATGGGTAAGATCATCATATTCTCCGCCCCGAGCGGCTCGGGCAAGACGACCATCGTCCGGCAACTGCTGGCACGCTATCCGCAACTGGAATTCTCGGTGTCGGCGACGAGCCGTGCACCCCGGGGAACGGAACGCGACGGTGCAGACTACTACTTTCTGACGCACGAAGCGTTCATGCAGGCGGTGGCCGAAGACAAGTTCGTGGAATGGGAAGAAGTATATGCCGGGACGTGCTACGGCACGCTGCGGAGCGAAATGGACCGCATCTGGCAAAAAGGCCACACGATAGCGTTCGACGTAGATGTAATCGGCGGGCTGAACCTCAAACGCCTGTTCGGCGGCGACGCCTGCGCGATATTCGTCATGCCGCCCTCGGTCGAAGAACTGCGCCGCAGGCTGGAAGGACGCGGGACCGACGCTCCGGAAGTGATAGACCGCCGCGTGGCGAAAGCGGAGTTCGAGCTGACGAAAGCCCCGGAATTCGACCATGTGGTGGTGAACGACCGGCTGGAAGAAGCCGTGGCGGAAGTCTGCGCGCTGGTGGAGGAATTCATAAACTGCTGACGATGAAACGGATGATGCTCTACTTCGGGTCGTTCAACCCGGTACACAACGGCCACATCGCGCTGGCCGAATATGTGGCGGAGCATGATCTGGCCGACGAAACGGCGCTGGTCATCTCGCCGCAGAGCCCCTACAAACGACAAGCGGCGCTGGTGGCGGAAACCGACCGGCTGGAGATGGCGGAAATCGCCTGCGCGGCGTCGCGCTATCCGAAACGCATACGCCCCTCGGTAGTCGAATTCCTGCTGCCGCGACCCTCGTACACGATCGACACGCTGCGCTTTCTGGAGGAGACGTGCGGCCACGAAATGCGCTTCTCGATACTGATGGGCAGCGACCAGATAACGGGGCTCGACGGCTGGAAAGAATACGAAAGAATCCTCGAATACCCGATATACGTCTACCCGCGGCGGGGCGAACGGCCGGAGAAACACCTGGACCGCGTCACGCTGCTGGAAGATGCGCCGCTGCAAGACTACTCGTCGACCGAAGTGCGGGCGGCCATCGAACGGGGCGACGACACGTCGCGGATGCTGGCGCCGGGCGTAACGGAATACATCCGCCGCAAAGGACTGTGGAGCCCCGCGAACCGCATGACGGCGCTGCACACGGCCCTCGACGCCGACCCGGAAAACACGGCGCTGCTGCTCGAACGCGGCCAACTGCACTACCGGATGAACCAATGGGGCGCGGCCCTCAACGACTTCAACGCGATACTGCGACTGAACCCCGGGCACGAAGAAGCCCGGCAATTCGTCGAAATGGTGGAGGAAATACTGGCATTCAGATACAAAGACATCTACAACCCATGACCGAGAAACTCAGCATAGCGCTCCTGGCGGGCGGCGATTCGTCGGAACGGGAAATCGCACTGCAAAGCGCAGCCCAGATTGCGGCGGCGCTCGACCCGGAAAAATACGACGTGACGATGATAGACCTGCACGGCCGCGACTGGCACTACACGGCGCCGGACGGCCGGGAATGGCAGGTCGACAAGAACGACTTCTCGCTGACGGTGGCGGGCGAACGCAGGGAATTCGACTACGCCCTGATTCTGATACACGGCACGCCGGGCGAAGACGGACGTCTGCAAGGCTATTTAGACATGATGGGGATTCCGTACTCGTCGTGCGGGATGACCTCGTCGGTACTGACGTTCGACAAGGTAACGACGAAACGCACGCTGGCGGGCCGGGGAATCAACCTTGCGCGCGAACGCTTCCTGCGCCGCGGCGAAACGTGGGACGCGACGGAGATAGCGGACGACCTGGGACTGCCGCTTTTCGTGAAACCCAACGCGAGCGGCTCGTCGTTCGGAGTGACGAAAGTCCGCACGGCCGACGAACTGCCCGCAGCCGTCGAAAAAGCGTTCTCGGAAAGCGACGAAGTACTGATCGAAGAATGTATTGCGGGCCGCGAAATGGGCTGCGGAGTGATGATAGCGGGGGGCAGGGAATACCTGTTCCCGATTACGGAAATCGTATCGAAAAAGGAATTCTTCGACTACGAAGCCAAATACACGGCGGGATTCTCGGACGAAATAACCCCGGCCGACATCGCCCCGGAAGTGAAAGCCGAACTGAACCGCATGACGCTGGAAGCCTACCGCACGTGCCGCTGCCGGGGCGTGGTACGCGTAGACTTCATTGTGACGCCGGAGGGGAAACCCTACTTCATCGAACTGAACTCGATACCGGGAATGAGCGGCGGAAGCATTGTCCCGAAACAAGCGAAGGCCGCGGGGATGACCCTGGGCGAACTCTACGACATAGTGATAGCCGACACATGCACCTGCAAATGATCGAAATCGAAGACAAGATCGTGAGCGCCGACCTGCTGCGCGAATGCTTTGCCTGCGACCTGGAACGATGCAAGGGCCTCTGCTGTGTGGAAGGCAACGCGGGAGCGCCGCTGGAAGACGACGAACCGGACATTCTTGAACGGGAATACCCCGCCTACAAACCCTACATGACGGCGGCGGGGATAGCGGCGGTGGAACGGCAGGGCTTCATGGTAGTGGACAGCGACGGCGACTACACGACGCCGCTGGTGGACGATGCGGAATGCGCCTACGCCTACGAAGAAAACGGTGTGACGCTCTGCGCCATCGAAAAAGCGTGGGCCGAAGGCCGCACGGCCTACCGCAAACCCATCTCGTGCCACCTCTATCCGATCCGGCTGGTGCGGTTCTCAAACGGCACGGTAGGGCTGAACTACCACCGCTGGTCGGTCTGTGCGGGTGCGCGCGAATGCGGCCGAAAACTGGGACTGCCGGTCTACAAGGCGCTGCGCGAACCGATTGTACGCCGCTTCGGCGAAGAATTCTACGAAGCGCTCGAAGCGGCGGCGGAACTGCTGAAAAACCGATGACCATGAAGAAATACTGCCTTACACTGACGGCCGCGCTGGCGGTACTGACGACCGCGGCGCAGGAAGAACCGCCGCGGCTTGCGGCGCTGACCCCGGCCGAAGCCGCGGCCGCCGACTCGCTGGCGACCCTGCGCCTGCGCCTGGAACCCAAACAAATACAATCGACGTTCGACACGAACGAACTGATTGTGGTGGACACGCTTCCGTCGGAAAACGACGCGCTGCTGGTAGTGCTTTACAGCAACAACACGTGGAAATACATCCGCAACCGCGAAGTGGTGAAAGACAAGACCGTCTTCGAGAAATTCTGGGACGTGCGCGACCTGTTTCCCTACTCGGACGTAGACATGTCGGCGATGCCCAACTCGGTGGTCATCGACCTGGTGGACTCGACCAAGAGCTACCACTGCCCCTACAAAGGCGGAGTACACCCGCACGGCCGATACGGCCCGCGGGGAAGACGCCAACACCAAGGAGTGGACCTGCCGCTGAAGACGGGCGACCCGATTTATGCGACGTTCTGCGGGAGAGTGCGCATGTCGACCTACAACAACGGCGGCTACGGCAATCTGGTAATCATCCGCCACGACAACGGCCTGGAAACCTACTACGGCCACTTGGCGGAACGCTTGGTACAGGCGAACCAATGGGTCGAAGCGGGGCAGATCATCGGACTGGGCGGCTCGACGGGCCGCTCGTCGGGACCCCATCTGCATTTCGAGACCCGCTACTACGGCCAGGCATTCGACCCGGAACGCCTGATAGACTTCAAGAACGGAATGCTGTGCCGCGAAACGTTCCTGCTGAAGAAATCGTTCTTCAACATCCACTCGAACGCGGGGCAGGACTTCGATGACGAAGAAGACACGGGCACGCCGGTGCCGGACAAGAAAGAAGCCCAATACTACCGAATCCGTCCGGGCGACACGCTGAGCGCCATAGCGGCACGCCACGGAACGACCGTGAAGACGATATGCCGGCTGAACGGCATCGAATCGCCGAGCAACATCCGCTCGGGCAAGACGATTCGGGTGAAATAAAAGACAAGGACGGGACATGGTTCCGTCCTTGTTATATATAAGGGCAGATTCTTTGCTGACGTTCAGAATGACAGAACAATTCTGCGCGGAGCCCGGCTCGCGCTTACAGCGCGACCGCCCCAGCCGGGCCCGCGAATGGCTGCTTTGGACGAGTGAAAAGATTCTTACTGCCCGGAATAATCGCGCTCGCCGAAGATGGACGACCCGACACGGACCATGGTGGAACCGCACTCGACGGCCAAGAGATAATCGTGGGACATACCCATCGAAAGGGTATCGAAACGGGCGCCGAAATAAGGCTGCAACAACTCGAAACAACGCTTCAACTCCGAGAAATCGCGCCGGATGACCGACCGGTCGTCGGTATGGGTGGCGATACCCATAATGCCGCGGACCCGCACGTTGGGCATGGACGCGAAAGCGGCCGAATCGACGTAACGCTTCAACTCGCCCAACTCCCAACCGCTTTTGGTCTCCTCCTGCGCGACGTGGATTTCCAACAGGATGTCGATGATGCGGCCGCACTTGGCGGCTTCGCGCTGGATGGTCTCAGCGAGCCGGGCGCTGTCGACCGACTGAATCATACGCACGAACGGCGCGATGTACTTGACCTTGTTGGTCTGCAAATGACCTATCATGTGCCACTCGATCTGCTTGGGCAGCACCTCGTACTTGGCGCACAACTCCTGCGGACGGCTCTCGCCGAAGATACGGTGCCCGGCGTCGAACGCCTGGCGAATGGCCTCGGCGGGGTGGGTCTTGGAGACGGCGACGAGCGTCACCGATTCGGGCAATGACGCCCTGATACGCGAAAGATTGCAGGCGATTTCCAACATGGCGAACAGAATTTATCCGTGTAAAATTAGGCAAAAATCGGGCAAGTCGATATATACTTTACACAAAAATATTGAAACAAACCTCGGATAGGCAGCTCCTTCGCTACGCTCAGGATGACAACCGCACGGCAACGCTCAAAATTTTTGCGGTATTTCACGATTTGTTTTTTATATTTGCGTTAATGAAACAATGCGAAGACCGACAGCAACGAGAGGGCAAAAAGAAAACTGCGTCTGTACTTGCTGTGCGCTGTCTTTACAGGAAATCAATCTGCGAAACATGAAAAAACTCATCGTACTGCTGGCGGCAGCCATGCTTGTGCACGGAACGGCGGATGCCTGCACCAACTTTATTGTGACGAAAGGAGCGTCGAGCGACGGCTCGGTGATGGTGTCCTATGCGGCCGACTCGCACGGCCTGTATGGCGCCCTGTACCACACGCCGGGCGGAAAACACAAGGCGGGAGCGCTGCTTCCGGTCTACGAATGGGACACGGGCCGCTATCTGACCGACATACCGCAGGCGGCAGAGACGTGGTCGACGATAGGCAACATGAACGAACACTCGCTCGTCATAGCCGAAACGACCTACGGCGGACGCCCGGAACTGGCCGACCCGACGGGCCGCATGGACTACGGCTCGCTGATATACATTACGCTGCAACGGGCCAAGACGGCGCGCGAAGCGATAGGCGTCATCGCCGAACTGGCCGGCACCTACGGCTACGCGTCGTCGGGCGAATCGTTCTCGATAGCCGACCCGGACGAAGCGTGGATCATGGAACTGATAGGCAAGGGCTTCGAGGACGACGGCCGAGGAGGCAACGCCCGCAAAGGAATCGTGTGGGTGGCGCGCCGGATACCGGACGGCTATGTATCGGCCCACGCCAACCAAGCCCGCATCACGACCTTTCCGAAAGACGACCCGGAAAACTGTCTCTATGCCCCGGACGTGGTGGAGTTCGCCCGTGAAATGGGCTACTACGAGGGACCGGACGAGACGTTCAGCTTCTCGGATGCCTACGCCCCGGCCGACTTCGGAGCGCTGCGCGGCTGCGAAGCCCGCGTATGGGCCTTTTTCCGGACGGTAGCCGACGGGATGGACGCCTACACGGACTATGCGATGGGTCACAACCCGGCGAACAAGATGCCGCTGTGGGTGGAACCCCGCGCGAAAGTAACGCCCAAAACGATCTTCGACTGCATGCGCGACCACTACGAAGGCACGCCGATGGACATGACGGCCGACTTAGGAGCCGGAGGACACGGGTGTCCCTACCGCTGGCGCCCGATGTATTTCGAGGTGGACGGGGTAGAATACTGCAACGAACGCGCGACGGCGACGCAACAGACGGGATTTTGGTTCGTGGCGCAGGCCCGGCCGAACGTACCGCGCGACATGGGCATCCTGTGGTTCGGCGTGGACGATGCGGCGACCTCGTGTCTGACCCCGATATACTGCTCGGCGACGGAAGTGCCGGAGTGCTTCGACGAACAGAACGGCTCGATGCTGGACTACTCGCCGACCTCGGCGTTCTGGCTGTTCAACCGGGTGACGAACTTTGCGTACATGCGCTATGACATGATAGCGGCCGACATCCGCAAGGCGGTGGACGCGTGGGAAAACAACAAGGCGGAAGTGCAGATACCGCTCGCAGACATGGAAGCGGCGAAACTCCCGGCCAAGAAACGCGTGCGCTATCTGACCGACTACTCAGTGAAGACGGCGCAGGAGTTGTTCGACCGCTGGTCGAAGCTGGACAAATACCTGCTGATAAAGTACATGGACGGCAACGTGAAAAGCGAACACGCCGACGTACTGGAATATCTGGACGGCCCGGGCACGGCGGCACACTTTGTGGACAACGGCAACGGCCGCGAAATCCCGGACGACATCCGGTTCCCGGGCTACAACGAAAAGTGGAAACGCGCCGTGGCGGCCGACAACGGCGAGACGCTGAAAGTAATCAAGTGACGAAACGATGAAGTACGACATACTGGTGGTGGGCAGCGGCCCGGGCGGCTATGTGGCGGCGATACGCGCGGCGCAGCTGGGCAAAAGGGTAGGGCTCGTGGAACGGGCCGAAGCGGGCGGCGTATGCCTGAACTGGGGCTGCATACCGACCAAGGCGCTGCTCAAGAGCGCGCAGATATATGCCCACTGCAAGGCGGCGGGACAATACGGCGTAGAGATAGCGGGCGAAGTACGCCCGGCGCTGGACAAGATGGTGGCCCGCTCGCGCGGAGTGGCGGAGACGATGAACAAAGGGGTGCTGTTCCTGCTGAAGAAGAACAACATAGACCTGATAACGGGATTCGGCCGCCTGACGGCCCCGGGCCACATAGATGTGGACGGCACCGACTACGAAGCGGACCATATCGTCCTGGCGACGGGAGCCCGGCCGCGCGAAATGCCGTTCATGCCGGTGGACGGCAAACGGATAATCACGTCGCGCGAAGCGCTGACGCTGAACGAACTGCCTGAGACGATGATTGTAGTAGGCTCGGGCGCCATAGGCAGCGAATTCGCATGCTTCTATGCGACGCTCGGGGTGAAAGTCACCGTCGTCGAATACCTGCCGCGGATGATGCCGCTCGAAGACGAAGAAGTGTCGAAGACGATGGAACGCGCGTTCCGCAAACTGCGGGCGACGGTGCTGACCTCGACGACGGTCAAGGGAGTGAAAATCGCGGGCGACCGCTGCGAAGTGGAAATCGAAGGCAAGAAAGGCCCGGAGACGCTGACGGCGGACGTAGTGCTGTCGGCCGTGGGCGTACAAGCCAACATCGAAGGCATCGGGCTCGAAGAACTCGGAATAGCAGTCGAACGGGGCAAGGTAGCGGTGGACGAATACTACCGGACCAACGTGGCAGGCGTATATGCCATCGGCGACATAGTGAAAGGCCCGGCGCTGGCCCATGCGGCGTCGGCCGAAGCGGTCTGCTGCGTGGAAGCCATCTGCGGACTGAACCCCGCGCCGGTAGACTACGCGAACATCCCGTCGTGCATATTCACGACGCCGGAAGTGGCGTCGGTGGGGATGACGGAACAAGAAGCCGCGGAAAAGGGAATGGCGGTGAAAATCGGCCGCTTCCCGTTCACGGCCTCGGGCAAGGCGACGGCGGCGGGCGACCGCGACGGCTTTGTGAAACTGCTGTTCGACGCAGACGACAAACTCGTAGGCGCCCACATGGTAGGGGCGAACGTGACGGAGATGCTGGCGGAACCGACGCTGGCCCGGACCCTGGGCGCGACGGCCGAAGCCATTGTCCGCACGGTACACGCCCATCCGACGCTGAACGAAGGAGTGGCCGAAGCGGCGGAAGCGGCGCTGGGCCACGCGATACACCTATAAATAAAAAGAACAATACTCTTGTACCGCCGGGCTGACCTGTTTGCAGGCAGTCCGGCGGAATTGTATAGGCTATCGGGAGGAGGTACCCAGCGGGGGGCTCGGCAAAAGCAAGCTCGCTTGCTTTTGTGTTCGGCTTATTCGTATTTTGGCTGTGCCGAAGATACTCACGCTCGGCAAAAAGCAAGCGAGCTTGCTTTTGCCCTCGCTTATTCGTATCTTTGCGGCGTTTTGACCGAAAACCGTTTTTTGAACAATCGAAAACAACAAGAACGATGAAGAAATTTTTCGCCCTAAACCTCGGGGGGGGGCTGATTGTCAGTCTGTTACTGCTGTACGGATGTACGACTGAGACCATCGGAAGCGACCCGACGGAACAATTCCCCGACGGACTTCCGATCCGCCTGTCGACGGCCGACTACAACAATCTGAACACCTACTACATGCTGAACGACGATGAACCGTCGGAAGTATTCTTCAACACGAGCGAACGCTGGTTCTACACCGACCAACCGCTCCAAGTGACCGTCGACGACGATCTGCAATTCCAACTGAAATTTTACAGCCCGCGGGCGCTGCCGAACGTGACAATTTGGGCCACGATGGAAGGATACGACGAAGCGTTCAAGCTGTTCGTATTCGAGAAAGTCATGCCGTTCCACCTGTTCCAGATGCAGCTGCCCTTTGCGACGGAAGACATAACGGCGACGACGCGGAGCGGCAAACTGATTCAAATCATGGCCAATCCGCACCTCTCGAAAGAGAACATCGCGCTGGAAATCGAATGCGACGCCCCCTACTGGAAGACGCTTCAGGCAATCAACTGCCACTGGCACATCCGCTTCGGCCGCTACAACCCCAACCAGACCAGCTGGGCCTATCCGCTGCACGCGTGCCATGCCCGCGAAGGCGTGGCGATGGCGCTGAACATGACCTACATGTACTCCAGCCCTGAATTCGCCGCCGAACTCAACGCCTGGGGCCCGCTTCACTCGAACAACGACAAAAACCTTGTCAACAAAGAGACCGTACTCAAACAAGCAATCGGCCACCGGGGCCTGGTCTTCGGCTACACCACCGGAGTGATGGGGCTTGGCGGCGGCGAGACGTTCGGCATGCACGAATCGGTCTATTTCGAGCAATATCCGGACGATTCGAGCATCACGGAGACGATGTTCCACGAATACGCCCACTGCCTGGGCTACGGCCATGAAGGCAACATGACCTACGAACAAACGGGGCCGGGCTGGACGTCGCTGTGCGGCAAGGTGTACGAAGAACTGGCGCTGGCCAAGAAACTGCCCGTCTACTCGCGCCGCTTCCTGCACAGCCGCCGCTCCAAGACCGCCTATCTGCCCGGCGGCGGATACTACCGGCCGTCGAAATACGTAATCGAAGACCCCGAACTTGACGAAATGGACGGCGGTCTGGCCCGCGGCAACGACTTCCTGGATACGGACTGGGGCGAGACGGAGGACGCACCCGCACTCTCGTTCAGACTTGACTACAACGACGCAGGCGTAGGAGAACGGAACTACATGCCGCGCAGCGTCTATGTATACGGCGACAAGATGTACGTGACGAACGACATCCGTGCCGCCAACTTCACGTGGGACGTCTACGACCTCTCGACGGGAAAACCCGTACACGAGAAGCAGTTCACCAAATGGACGCTTCCGAACGGCAACGAACAGACCATCGGAACGCCGGCCGACATCATCCGCACGCACGACAAAATTTACCTGGCGGGAAGCCACAACACGCTTTTCATATTCGACGCCGAAACCTACGAATGCACCGCCACGCTGGGGCTGGGATTCGACGCCGTAGGCCTGGCCGCAACCAACGGCACGCTCTACGCATACCGGGGCATTGTGCGGGCTTTCCCGGAACACGACCTTGCCCACGGCGCCATAGCGTCGAGCGACAACCTGGGAGCGCACAGCAGCAACACCATGACCGCCGACTACGCAGGCAACGTCTACGCAGTCGACTACTATGCGAAAAGGCTGGTTCGGATGAACCCCGAACACATGATGGCCTGCAAACTGACCGCGGGCAAGGAACTGGCCTTCGACTACAGCCCGACGGGTGCGGCATGGAGCTCCGACGGCCGTCTGTTCGTCTCGTTCGACGGGAAGCAGACGGAGCAGAAATTCTGCGAAGTGGACCCCGAAACCGGAAAGGTCATCAAGGACTACACGACCATCGGCGACATCACGCTGAACAACCCGGCCAAGTGTCTGATCCGCCGCAACACGCTTTTCATCATCGACCGTGTGGGCGGGCTGTGCCTCTATGCCATCCCGCTGAGCCAACTGGGCGGCGAAGAGACCAACAACTAAAAAACGGCAAAGAACATGAAACGCATACTTATATATATACTGCTGCTTGCATGCGCCGCAACGACCGTGCGGTGCACCGAACAAACGGCCGCTCCCGAATGGAGCTCCGAACTGGAGGAGATGACCTACACCAGCTACTGGTACTACACCTACGAAGCGGTGGAGACGCTCGGCCATGAAGCGATGGGACTGGCGGCGACCGCCGACTTCAACCCCTATACGGTAGCCGAACGCGGCGACACGCTGTTCGTAGCCAACAGCGCAGCGGCCGGAAACAGCCTGATTCTCTACTCGAAGAAAGACAAACGGCCGCTCGGAACCATCAGCACCTGGACGGTCAACGACGCGGAAAAGAACTTCACGAGCAAAATCAACGCGATAACGGTGACGGACGAACGGGTCTATGTAGCCGAACAACAATCGCTTATCCATGTATTCTCGCTGCCCGGCATGGAATACTGCTCCTGCATCGGCAACGGCAACTGGAGCGGACCGGTGTTCCAGGCGCAGGCGATGACCGTGAAAGACGGACTGATTTTCGCCCGCGACAAGAACGGCAAAGTCAGCGTCTACAAGGAATCGGACGTCACGCCGGAAAACTACCAGAAAATCAACCGCTACAAACAAACGGGACCCGGTGAGGGCAGCTCGGGGAACAATGGTTTCGCGGCCCACTACATGGAAGCCGACGAAGAAGGACACATCCTGCTGACGGCCTACGAAGCGCAGTCGATCCGGGTGCTGGACCCCTCGCTAATCAACGACGATTTCACGAACGGCACCAATATCGACGTCAACGAACTGACCTGGGCCCTGGCGTTCAAACCCAAAACGTTCGCGACGAGCCCGGAACGCATGTACGCCACGGGCAGCAACGACGCCATCAACGTTTATGACTACGCACAGAAAGAGTGGGTCAAGACGCTCAAAAGCATCAAAGGATTCGCATTCGGCCGCCCGGAACGCATCTGCAAAGGCAGCAACGGCACGTTCTGGATTTCGGACATCACCAAAAACAAGCTGGTGCGGATGGGAGTTTTCAAAGGCGAAATCCGCGAATACGAACCCATCAACAAAAACGTGGTCAAAGTCAGAACGGCGCTGACGCGCAGTGGCGAAGACAACGCGGAATTCTATGTCGACCTGCGGACCCACGAAATCATCGACCCGGAGGAAGAATAACCCACGGGGCACACAAAGAGAAAGGCGGAAGCACGAGCTTCTGCCTTTTTTATGGCCGCTGGGAGGCTATCGGAGCGGATGTTTCGCTGCGCACACCCTTGAAAAAACCTCGGGAGGGTAGCGGACGTCGCTGAGGAACAACCCCTGCGCGGGAGCCCCGGCACTCGACCGCGAGAGGTCGCGGCTTTCGACGATGGCCCGGAACCCGTGGGGCGAATAACGCCCGCGGCCGACGTCGACCAACGTCCCGACGATGGCGCGGACCATGTTGCGGAGGAACCGGTCGGCACGAATCGTAAAACACAACACGCCGCTGTCGTCGACCGTCCATGCGGCGTGCATGATACGGCAACGGTTGGTCTTGTTGTTGGAATTGAGCTTGGCGAACGAAGTGAAATCGTCGAATTCCGCCAGCATGGCCGCCGCTTCGTTCATGCGACCGACGTCCAACGGCACGTAATATTGCCACGAGAGGTGCCGCGTGAAAGGATTCTTGTGCGGCTCGATGAAATAACGATACTCCCGCTCGCGGGCGTCGAAACGGGCATGGGCGCCGTCGGCGACGGGCGTGAGCGAATCGGCCGCAATGTCGCCCGGCAACATGAAATTGAGCTTGCGGAGCAACTGCTGCGGCTCGGCGACGGGCTGCGAAACGTCGAAGTGCGCCACATAATAAGAAGCGTTGACACCCGTGTCGGTGCGCCCGGCCCCGGTCACCTCGACGGGCTCGCGCAGCAGGGTAGCGAGCGCCTGCTCCAAGGTCTGCTGGACGGTGGGCATGGCTGGCTGCCGCTGCCAACCGAAGTAAGCACCGCCGTTGTAACGGAGTTCGAGGAAATAACGCATGGGCGAAGTATCTACAACGAAGTAAAGATACGAATAAAACCGGGTTTGCAAACCCGATATTCGGAGAAAAATTCGTAATTTTGTCAGAATAATTACGCGCAGGCATGAAAGCAGCAATCATAGGCTACGGCAAAATGGGCCGCGAAATCGAACAGATACTCAAGGAGCGCGGTCACGAAACGGCCCTTATCATCGACACGGACAACGCGGCAGAACTGGATGCAGCGCATCTGGCGGAGACAGACGTGGCGATAGAATTCACCACGCCGCAGACGGCCTACGACAACATCCGCACCTGCCTGGAAGCGGGCACGGCCGTGGTGAGCGGCACGACGGGCTGGACCGACCGCCTGCCGGAACTGCAAGCCCTCTGCCGCGAACGGGGCGGCGCGATGTTCTACGCCTCGAACTACTGCCTGGGCGTCAACCTGCTGTTCCGCCTGAACCGCGAACTGGCGGCGATGATCGAACGACTGCACGCGACCTACGAGGTGCGGATAGAAGAGATCCACCACACGCAGAAGAAAGACGCCCCGAGCGGCACGGCCATCACGCTGGCCGAAGGGGTTATCGGAAATCTGACGACGAAACGAACGTGGGTGAACTACGCCCCCGGCATCGAATGTGCAGCCAACCGCACGGAAGACCCGGCCGCGGCGGCACCGGAACAACTTGTCATCAGCTCGGTACGCGAAGGGACGGAACCGGGCACGCACACGGTGAGCTACGAATCGGAAGATGACGTACTGGAACTGCGCCACACCATCAAGAACCGCCGCACGCTGGCCCTCGGAGCCGTTGTGGCGGCCGAATTCCTGTGCGGCCGCAAAGGCGTTTTCGGCATGGAGGACCTGATGCAATAAAACTGCGCGCAACGCGTTGGAACGATATGGAAAAACTCAGAGAGATACTACGCAACAAATGGGTGGGCTTCGGGCTCACGGCCACGCTCTACGTACTTTGGTTCGTGGTGTGGACGGGCAACCTCTGGCTGCTGCTGGGGCTGCCGCTGATCTACGACTTCTACATATCGCGGCTGTTCTACCGCCATGTGTGGAGCCGCAACGCGAAGCTGTGCGAACGGAGCAAACTCTACAAGACGGCCTACGAATGGGTGAACGCCGTGATTTTCGCCACGATTGTGGCGACGCTGGTCCACCTGTTCGTATTCCAGATGTACGTGATTCCCACCTCGTCGATGGAACGCTCGCTGCTGGTGGGCGACTACCTCTACGTGAGCAAGGTGACCTACGGACCGCAGATGCCCAACACGCCGCTGTCGTTCCCGTTCGTACACCACACGATGCCGTTCTCGCAAACCAAGAAATCGTTTTCCGAAGCGATCCGCTGGGACTATCACCGGCTCAAGGGACTGCGCAAGATAAAACGCAACGACGTAGTAGTCTTCAACTTCCCGGCGGGCGACACGGTACTGCTTGAAAACCAAGCGGTAACCTACTACGACGTACTGCGCAGCTACGAAGCGTCGTTCGGCAAGGAAGAGGGACGACGCAAACTCAACGACGCCTACACGGTCATCAGCCGCCCGGTGGACAAACGCGAAAACTACATCAAACGCTGCGTGGCCATCCCGGGCGACACGCTGGCAGTACGCAACGGCGACGTATGGGTGAACGGCGAACCGCAGGAAAAGGTGCCGGGCACCCAACACCAATATCTCGTACAGACGACCTCGCCGCTGACGCCCTATGCCATCGAACGTCTCGGCATCCGCGAATATTCGGGCAACCGGGTGGGCTACGACATGTTCCTGACCGAAGAGACGGCCGAGAAACTCCGCAACATGGACAACGTGACGATGGTACGCCGCTACATCTGTCCGCCCAACAACGACGTATTCCCGCAATGGGAAACCCCGCGCTGGAGCCAGGACAACTACGGCCCGATATGGATACCGCAGAAAGGAACGACGGTGGCGCTGACGACGAAGAACCTGCCGCTCTATCGCCGCATCATCGAAGTCTACGAAGGCCACACGCTGGAAGTGGACGGAGAGACGATACGCATAGACGGCGCCCCGGCGACGGAATACACGTTCGGAATGGACTACTACTGGATGATGGGCGACAACCGCCACAACTCGGCCGACTCGCGCTTCTGGGGCTTCGTACCCGAAGACCACATCGTGGGCAAGGCCTCGTTCGTATGGCTGTCGCTGGAAGCGAACAAATCGTTCCCGGCGAACATCCGCTGGCGGCGGCTTTTCCGAAAAGTGAGGTAGGAAGTGGCCGAAGACACCTATCTGACCCTCGAAGCGGCGGCCGAAGCGGCGTCGCGCGAACGGAGCAGCAAATTCCTGGCCTACGCATACCCGGTACGGACCGAAGAAGAAATCCGCGAACACCTGGACGCCCTGCGCAAACGCCATTTCGATGCGACGCACCACTGCTATGCGTGGCGGCTGGGACCGCGGGGCGAACGCTACCGGACCAACGATGACGGCGAACCCTCGGGCACGGCGGGAAAACCGATACTGGGACAACTGCTGTCGGCCGAAGTGACGGACTGCCTGATAGTAGTGGTGCGCTATTTCGGGGGCACGAAACTGGGGGTGCCGGGACTGATAGCCGCCTACCGTGAAGCGGCGGCCGAAGCGCTTGCAGCGGCGACGGTGGTGGAACGCACGGTAGACCGCGAAATCCGGGTGGACTTCCCCTACATGGCGATGAACGACGTCATGCGCGCAATCAAGGAATGCCGACCGACCGTCCGCGCCCAACGCTTCGACAACCTCTGCACGATGGAACTGACGATCCGCGAAAGCCGGGCCGAAGAACTGGAAGAACGGCTGAAGAAAGCGGGAGGAAGCATTGCTGAGAATTAAAAATTAAAAATTAAAAATTGAGAATCGGCCTTTTTCCTGACAATCCATGAAAAGGGCTTGATTCAAAATTCACGATTATTTGTTTTCCGGTCATTCCCCATGCGACACGAAAACTGCATATATATAAAAGGAGCCCGGGTCCACAACCTGAAGAACATCGACGTCGAAATACCGCACGACAAATTAGTGGTGGTGACGGGACTTTCGGGCTCGGGAAAATCGACGCTGGCTTTCGACACGATATTCGCCGAGGGACAACGCCGCTATGTGGAGAGCCTTTCGGCCTACGCGCGGCAATTCCTGGGCAAGGTGGGCAAACCCGACGTAGACTTGATAACGGGCATCGCCCCGGCCATTGCCATCGAACAGAAAGTCAACACGCGCAACCCCCGCTCGACGGTCGGGACGACGACCGAAATCTACGACTATCTGAAACTGCTGTTCGCCCGCATCGGCCGCACCTACTCGCCCGTATCGGGGCAGGAAGTGCGCTGCTACAGCGTGGACGACGTGGCGGCCCGCATTCTTGCCGAAAAGGAGGGGAGCCGAATCATCATAGCGGCACCCATCCGGCTGGCGGCGGGGCAGGGGCTCATCGAGAAGATGACGCTGCTGCTCTCGGACGGCCTGATGCGCGTGCGGACCGGGGGCGAAACGCGACTGATCGAAGAAGTACTGCCCACCATAGGACCCGACACGAAAGCCGAAGCATTCGAGGTCGTCATAGACCGCCTGCGGCTGACGGCCGACGACGACACGGCGACCCGGGTCCGCGATTCGGTGGCCCGCGCATTCTCCTACGGCAACGGCATCTGCATAGTGGCGGGCGAAAACGGCGAGGAAAGCTACTCGTCGCGCTTCGAGGCCGACGGCATCGAATTCGAGCCGCCGACCGAACACCTGTTCAGCTTCAACAACCCGCTGGGAGCCTGCCCCCGCTGCGAAGGCTACGGCAAGGTGGTGGGCATCGACGAAGACCTGGTCATTCCGGACAAGAGCAAGACCGTCTACGAAGACGCCATCGCCTGCTGGCGCGGCGAGACGATGCGCCGCTGGAAAGAGAAACTGGTGGAGAACGCTGCGAAGTTCGGATTCCCGATTCACACGCCGTTCCATGCGCTGACACCGGAACAGAAACGCGTGCTGTGGCGCGGCAACGAACATTTCCACGGACTGGACGAATTTTTCGACTACATAGATTCCGAACGGCGGAAAATCCAGTTCCGGGTGATGAAAGCCCGCTACACGGGCAAGACCCTCTGTCCGGAATGCGGGGGCTCGCGCCTGCGCAAGGAAGCGCTCTATGTACGGGTCGGAGGACGCAACATAGCGGAACTGGTGAAGATGCCTGTGGACGAACTGACAGCGTTCTTCGGAGCGCTGGAACTCGACAGCCACGACGAAAAGACGGCGGCGCGCATCCTTGTGGAAATCCGCAACCGCCTGCAATACCTTGCCGACGTAGGGCTGGGCTACCTGACGCTGGACCGCCTGTCGTCGACCCTCTCGGGCGGCGAAAGCCAGCGCATCAACCTCTCGACCTCGCTGGGCAGCAACCTGACGGGCTCGCTCTACATCCTGGACGAACCCTCGATAGGCCTGCACCCGCGCGACACGAACCGCCTTATCAAAGTACTGAAACAGTTGCGCGACCTGGGCAACACGGTCATCGTGGTGGAACACGAAGAAGAAGTCATCCGTGCGGCCGACTGGATTGTGGACATCGGCCCGCGGGCAGGCTACAACGGCGGCGAAGTGGTCTTCAGCGGCACGCTGCCGCAACTGCTCAAGGACGAAAAGAGCCTGACGGCCGACTATCTGACAGGCCGCCGGACCATCGCCCCGCCGCCGGCAGTCCGCGGCTGGAGCCGCTCGATAACGGTCAAGGGAGCCCGCGAAAACAACCTGCGAAACATCGACGTCCGCATCCCGCTGGGCGTGATGACCTGCATCACGGGAGTGAGCGGCAGCGGCAAATCGTCGCTGGCGAAAGGAATCCTCTACCCGGCGCTGCGGCGCCTGCTGTTCGACACGGGAGCCAAACCGGGCGACTTCGACGGGCTGGAAGGCGACACGGGCCTGCTGCGTACGGTGGAGATGGTGGACCAGAACCCCATCGGCCGCTCGTCGCGCTCGAACCCGGTGACCTACATCAAGGCCTACGACGAAATACGCAAGCTCTATGCGGACCAACCCTACTCGAAACACAACTCGCTGAGCCCGGCCCACTTCTCGTTCAACACGGCGGGCGGCCGCTGCGAAGAATGCCAGGGCGAGGGGGTCATCAAGGTGTCGATGCAATTCATGGCCGACGTGGAACTGCTGTGCGAAGCGTGCGGCGGCCGCCGCTTCCGCGACGAAGTGCTGGAAGTGAAATACCGCGGCAAAGCGATCTGCGACGTGCTGGAAATGACCGTGGACGAAGCGATTGCGTTCTTTGGCGAAGACGACAAGAACGCGACCTGCCGCCGCATAGTGGAACGCCTGCAACCCTTGCAGGACGTAGGACTGGGCTACGTCAAACTGGGGCAGTCGTCGTCGACCCTCTCGGGCGGCGAGAGCCAACGGGTGAAACTGGCGTCGTTCCTGACCAAGGAACAGAGCGGCGGAAACATCATGTTCATCTTCGACGAACCGACCACGGGGCTCCACTTCCACGACATCTCGAAACTGCTGGCGGCGTTCAACGCCCTGATAACCAAAGGACACACGATTGTGGTGGTGGAACACAACATGGACGTCATCAAATGCGCCGACTGGGTGGTGGACCTGGGACCCGAAGCGGGAACGGCGGGCGGACGGCTGGTATTCGAGGGCACGCCCCGCGACCTGGAACGCTGCACGGAGAGCCGCACGGGCGAATACCTGCGCCTGCGCACCAAACTGTAAGAAATGGAGTTCTACACCTACACGCTGCCCAACGGCATCCGCGGAATCCACCGGCAGGTACGGAGCACGGTGGCCCACTGCGCGCTGGTCATCGGAGCGGGCAGCCGCGACGAACACCCCGGCCAATACGGACTGGCCCATCTGACCGAACACGCCTTTTTCAAGGGCACCGAACGCCGTCGGGCCTGGCAGGTCAACTGCCGGCTGGAAAACCTGGGCGGCGAACTGAACGCCTTCACGACCAAGGAAGAGACGACCATACACGCCACGACGCTACGGGGCGACTTTGCGAAAGCGGCCGAACTGATTGCCGACATCGCGTTCCGCTCGACCTTTCCGGAACGCGAAATCGAACGAGAAAAGGAAGTCATCGCCGACGAAATCAACACCTACAAGGATTCGCCTGCGGAGATGCTCTACGACACGTTCGAGGATATGCTGTTCGAGGGGTCGGAACTGGGCCACAACATACTGGGCCGCAAGGCGGCGCTGATGCGCTACGACGGCGCTGCGATCCGCGCGTTCACGGCCCGGACCCACACGACCGACCGGATGGTCTTCTCGTCGATAGGCAACTTCTCGCCCAAGACGGCCGAAGCGACGGCCCTGCGCTACTTCGGCGAACAGGCGGCCACGACACGCGGATTCGAGAGGGCGGCGCCCCCGGCGGTAAAACCGTTCGAGAAGACGGTGACCAAACACACCCACCAGACCCACTGCATCATCGGCAACCGGGCCTGCGGCATCGAAGAGACGAAACGCCTGCCGCTGGCGCTGCTGGTCAATGTGCTGGGCGGCCCGTCGGCGAACTCGCTGCTGAACGTGGAAGTACGCGAAAAACACGGTCTGTCGTACAACATCGAAGCGAACTACATACCCTACGGCGACAGCGGCCTGGTGGCCATCTACTTCAGCTCGGAACACACCAACGAAGCGCAGTGCGCCGAACTGGTCGAACGCCAGCTGCAACGCCTGCGGACCACGCCGCTGACGGGGCGCCAACTCTCGATGGCCAAGAAACAATTCATCGCCCAACTGGCCATTTCGGGCGAGAGCAACGAAAACTACATGCTGAGCGCGGGCAAGAGCCTGCTGACGCACGACGAAATAGACACGATGGAAGAAGTCTACGCCAAAATCGGAGCCCTGACCGCGGCGCAACTGACCGAAGCGGCCGAAGAAGTCTTCACGAAGATGTCCAGACTAACCTACAAATAAGATGAAAGAAATCGTTATCGTACTGCTCGACCGGTTCGCCGACTGGGAAGCGGCGTTCCTGGCCCCGGCGCTGCGCGGGGGCGTGATGCCGGGACACCCGGGATACTGCGAAGTGAAATACATGACACCCGACGGCGGCCCGGCGACCTCGCTGGGCGGACTGCGCATGACGCCGGACTATGCGGCGGACCGACTGCCTGCGCAGTGCGCCGGAGTGGTGCTGGCGGGCGGCATGGACTGGGACAAGCCCGAAGCCGAAAAGATTGCAGGGATAGTAGAGGAAGCGCGCCGTCGCGGCCTGCCGGTCGGAGCAATCTGCAATGCAGTCTCGTTCCTGGCGGTCCACGGCTTTCTGAACGAAGTGCGCCACACGGGCAACACGGTGGAGATGCTGCAAAAATGGGGCGGCGACCGCTACACGGGAGCGGCCCGCTACGAAGAACGGCAAGCCGTGCGCGACGGCGGCATGGTGACGGCCAACGGCACGGGCTACCTGGAATTCTCGCGCGAATACCTGCTGGCCTTGGGCGCCGACGAACCGGAAGCCATCGCGGCATGGTACGAATTCCACAAGCAAGGCTTTTACAGAGCATAGGATGGACGCGCTGGAACGCTACATACACGACCACACCGAACCCGAAGAAGAACTGCTGCGGGAACTGGACCGCGAAACGCACCAACGGATGATTGCGCCGCGGATGCTGTCGGGACACGTGCAGGGACGGCTCTTAGAGATGATTGTACGGATGGTCCGGCCGCAGCGCGTGCTGGAAATCGGCACTTTCACGGGCTACTCGGCGCTCTCGATGGCGGCGGGGCTGGAAGCGGATGCGCGGCTCGACACGGTGGAAGCGGACGATGAACTGGAAGAGATGGCCCAAAGCTATTTCGACCGCTCGCCCCACGGCGCGAAAATCCGCCTGCACATCGGCTCGGCGCTGGAGATAGCACCGACGCTGGGCGGACCGTTCGACCTGGCGTTCATCGACGGCGACAAACGCGAATACCCGGACTACTACCGGATGCTGATGGGCGACGGTGGCGGCAAAGCGCTGGTACACAGCGGCACGATACTGATAGCGGACAACATCCTGTGGTCGGGCAAAGTGGCCGAACCCGTGGCGCACAACGACCGCCACACGCAGGCGCTGGTGGAATTCAACCGCATGATAGTGGAAGACCCGCGGGTGGAAAACGTCATTGTCCCGATACGCGACGGACTGAACTTGATAAGGGTGAAATAATATGGAAATCAAGGAACTGCAAGAGAGGGTAGACGCATGGATCAAGGAATACGGGGTCCGCTACTTCTCGGAACTGACCAACATGGCGTGTCTGACCGAAGAAGTGGGGGAACTGGCTCGCGTAATGGCCCGCCGCTACGGCGACCAATCGTTCAAGGCGGGCGAAAACACCGACCCGGCCGACGAAATGGCCGACGTGCTGTGGGTGCTGGTGTGTCTGGCCAATCAGACGGGCGTGGACCTCACGGCCGCCCTGGAAGCCAACTTCGCCAAGAAAACCGCCCGCGACAAAGACCGCCACAAGGCGAACGGGAAACTGCGGACCGAAGATTGAGCGCCGCGTCCCCGGCGAAAGAAAGCCCCTGCACCGAAGTCGTTGCTCCGATGCAGGGGCTTGCATTTACGTCTCGTAACCGTCAATCGCGGTCGAGAACCGCTATCGGCAGAGCCTGCCAAACCAACTGCCGCTCGGCATCGGTCAATGCCGCGGCATGCTTGCCGAACCACTCCCGGGCCAACGCATCGCGCGCAGTCCCGAATCCGGCTGTCACGGCCTGCTGCACGGATACATATTTATCGTAGGGTGTATAGCGCGAATGAACCACCCACACGACGCCCCGGCTAACAGGATAATCGACGGTCCGGCCGTCGGGCAGCCCGAACGATTTCACTTTACGTTCGGCATGGCCGATTCGGCCCTCGACGAAATCGGAAATCCGGTCCGACAACTCCGCCAACGGAACGATTTCGGAAGAACCGGACAACTCGACCATCACCCGCCCCTTTTCATTGATCCATACCACCAAATCGTTTTGCTGATCGGGCACGGGCTCGATAACCCTGACCTTTCCGCTGCCGCCCGGGGCAGGCGCCAATATCCGCGATGCGGAACTTCCGCCGCAACGATAATGCAATTTCAGAAGCGGAACACGGCGCAAAACCTCTTGCACATCGGTCACGACCGCCATCGGCGCAGAGGAAGCGCCTGAAACTTCGGCATACACATCGGCCAACTCGGCGGCCGACAGCCCGGCACGGAATGTCTTGAGGTTCGTTTCGAGTTCAGCGAGCGTCACGGCATCACCGTTAAGCGAAACAGCGCCGTCCGCACCGATGAAAATCTGCGGATTCACCGCTTTCGCAGGCCCGGAATTTCGGTCCGCCGCCGCGAGTTTTTCCCGCTCGGCGGCAACGAAACCGAACAGCTGACTTTCGGTCACCTCACGGCCGTTGAATGTCATCGAACCGTCCGCCGCAATACGAACGACAGCAGGCATATCGTCCGCAATCGCGGTCTCGCGGGCCGTAAAACCGCACAGGCAAAGCAACCCGCCCACGAAAGGGAGAGCGGCGGCGAGCCGCCATCCAGCGAACCGCCCCCATTTGTTACGTGTCATCATAAGAAACCGTTTTTTAGTGAATGAATGGCTCAGCCCGCAGGTCATATCCGGATTACAACCGAAAAGCTGAGAGAACAGGGTCGTCCGATAATCCGTCAGATCGCAGCCGGCATCCAGCACATCACGGTCCGCTTCCCACTCCTGCACCTCGCGCAGCCGACGTGCGGCAACCCAAGCGAACGGATTGAACCACAGCACGCAAAGCATCGCTTCCATGGCGACGCGCTCGACCGAATGGCGGTGACACACGTGGCTCGTCTCGTGCCGCAGGACAATCGACCGACGGGACCCGTCGAACCCCTCGCCGAGATAAACCGTCCGCAGAAAGGAAAACGGAGTGCGGACGGCGGCATGCTCGGCCAGCACGAAATCGCGAAAACGCGTCAGCCGGGCCTGCCGACGCAAGCGTGCGATAGCCGCCAAGCGCATGGCAAACAACACGACGAGCACAAAAACCGCAACGGCATAGGCGACCAGTAACGCATCGGACAACATATCCGGCCAGCCTGGCGTCCGAATCGGTTCGGCAGCGGAAACGGTCGCAGCGGATTCAAAGAAGCCGGCAATCCCTTCCCACTGAGGTCCGGCCTGCCCGGCAACGGACGGGAACACAACCGGAGCGGCAGGGTAGACCGGAATATGCAACGCCGGAATCAAGGCCGAAACCGCCACGGCAGCAAGCAAATAAATCCGGCATGCCCGAAACGGGACGCGGCACTCGAACAGCCACCGATACAAACCGAGCAGCACGCCGCAGCACAGGCAAACTTCGAAAGCATATAATAAAGGTGTTTTCATCTTAACGGCGCTCCCGGAGCATTTTCAGAATTTCATCCGTTTCCTCGACCGTGATGGACTTGTGTTCGGAAAAAAACGAGACCAGCCTGCTCAACGACCCGCTGAAAAAATTATCGAGCACGGTATCCATATAACGGCTTGCATAAGTCTCTTTCGAGACGACTGGATAATATTCGTAGGTCTTGCCGTAGGCCTTGTGGCCGACGAACCCTTTCTTTTCGAGGATACGGACCACAGTCGAAACCGTGTTGTAGGCAGGCTTCGGTTCGGGCATCGCATCCAGCAGGCCGTTGACCATCGACGGCCCCTGGGCCCAGAACAGCTGCATGATTTCCAATTCGGCCCGCGTCAGCTCCTGCGGCCGGGATTTGGTATTTTCCGGGATTTTCATAACTATATTTTTAGTTGACACAATGCAAACATAAAACTAAAATATTAATTTTACAACTATTTTTATAGTTTATTTAACGGAAAAAGTATTTTTAGGCTCGGGAAACCATTCCGACGCCGTTTTGTGGAGGAGAGGGCAATGTCTGCGGTGCAATTTACAGCCGAATGGCAAGGCAACAGCATCCAGCAAGCACCCCAAAAACGGGATGACGACACCACACAAAGAAAAAGGCACTCCATCCGGAATGCCTTTTTCCTTTAGCTGCTGGAAAACTATTCCAACTTGAGGTCCTTTTTGATGCCCTCGATTTTAGCGTCGAGCTGCTCCAAGGTGGCATCGAAATCGGCGACGGAAGCCAAGGGAGCCTTGACGCCGAAGTAAAACTTGATTTTAGGCTCGGTACCGGAAGGACGGACGGAGACGATGGTACCGTCCTCGGTGAACCACTGGAGAACGTTGCTCTTGTCCTGCTCGATAGGGGTCTTGGCACCCGTGCGGACGTCGGTCTGCTCCAAAGAAAGGAAGTCATTGATTTTAACGACGGGCGAACCGAGAATCGTACGGGGCGGGGTAGCGCGGAAATCGACCATCATCTTCTGGATGAGCTCGGCACCCTCCTTACCCTTGCGAACGACCGAAACAAGCCCCTCGCGATAGAAACCGTACTTGACGTAGAGCTCCTGCAACCACTCGTAGAGCGTGAGGCCCATGGTATCCATGGCCCAGGCGGCAGCCTCGGCCGCGAGCGAACAAGCCGACACGGCGTCCTTGTCGCGCACGTAGTCGCCGGCCAGGTAGCCGAACGACTCCTCGCCGCCGCCGATATACTTGGCCTTGCCCTCGTTCTCGCGGATGATTTTGGCGATGTACTTGAACCCGGTGAGACAATCGTAGCACTTGACGCCGAAATGGTCGGCGACGGCGTTAGCCATGAGCGAAGTGACGATAGTCTTGACGACATACTGGTTGCCGTCGAGCTTGCCCAACTCGGCCCAACGGGTAAGCTGGTAACTCATCAACAACACCAAGGTCTGATTGCCGTTCAAGAGAACGTATTCACCCTTCTTGTTGCGCAGAGCGACGCCGATACGGTCGGAATCGGGGTCGGTGGCCAAGACGAGGTCGGCACCCTCGCGGGCGGCGAGGTCGATGGCCATCGACATGGTTTTGCGCTCCTCGGGGTTGGGCGACTCGACGGTGGGGAAGTTGCCGTCGATGACGGACTGCTCCTTGACCATGATGACGTTGGAGAACCCGAACTTCTTGAGAGAAGCGGGCACGAGACGCACGCCGGCGCCGTGCATGGGGGAGTAGACGATCTTCATGTCGTGGTGCTTGCGGACGGCCTCGGGCGAGAGGGACAACTCGTGCACCTTATTGAGATAGATCTCGTCGAACTTCTCGTCGAGGATGGTGATGTTGCCGGGATTCTTACCGGTGAGAATCATATCGACGTCGGTAATCTTGGCGACCTCGGCGATGATGTTCTTGTCGTGGGGCGCGGTGACCTGCGAACCGTCGGTCCAATAAGCCTTGTAACCGTTGTACTCCTTGGGATTGTGCGACGCGGTGACGACGACGCCCGAATGGCACTTCAACTCGCGGATGGCGAAACTCAACTCGGGCGTGGGACGCAAGGCGTCGAAGAGGAAGACATCGAAACCGTTGGACGCGAAGATGTCGGCGACGCGCTCGGCGAACATGCGCGAATTGTTGCGGCTGTCGTGGCCGATGGCGACGCGGATACGCTCGCCCGCGAAATTCTTCTTGAGATAATTGGCCAGGCCCTGCGTAGCGGCGCCGACGGTATAGACGTTCATGCGGTTGGAACCCACGCCCATGATGCCGCGCAGACCGCCCGTACCGAACTCGAGGTCCTTGTAGAAACTCTCGATGAGCTCCTTCATGTCGTTGTCCAACAAGTACTTGACCTGCTTCTTGGTCGCCTCGTCGTAATGCCCGTCGAGCCAAGCCTGCGCCTTGCTCCGCACCAATTGTTCTACATCGTTTGCCATAAGATTCATTAGTTTTATTTATAATTAAAAATCGAACCGTACCAAAAAATTTATATGCAAATATAACGAATAAAATTCGATTATTCAATATCAGCGAGTTAAAATTTCGGGGCCGGAAACCGTTGCGTTTCTATATATAAAAAAAGATTATTTGCAACCGATTTCGGAAGATTTTTCTGCGAATTTATTCACAACTTTGTCGCATCAAAAACAGTGCAACCCCCGTCATGCTCAACAACCCGCAGACATATAGCGACATGTGGCAGAACTGCCTGGACCGCATCAAGGCCCAGACTACGGCCGAAGAGTTCCGGAAATGGTTCCAGCCCATCGTACCGCTCGAATTCGACGGCACGACCCTGCGCCTGCGGGTACCCAACGAGAGCTACGTGCATCAGATCGAAAAGAACTACATCCCGTTTCTGAAGCCCATCATCTCGCAGCTCTACGGTCAGCAAACGCGGCTGCACTATGCCGTACCGCGTGCGACGGCGCCTGTGAGCGTAGCGGCCGACGCCGACACGACGAACATCGCGCGCTTCAACACGCAGACCAACACGGCAAATATAAAAAATCCTTTTGTAATTCCGGGTCTCAAGAAGATCATCATCGACCCGCAGCTCAACCCGGGTCTGACGTTCGGCTCCTTCATCGAGGGCGAATGCAACCGGCTGGCGCGCTCGGCGGGCATGTCGGTGGCGGTCAATCCGGGCAACACGCCGTTCAACCCCCTATATATATATGGTGATTCGGGGCTGGGCAAAACCCACGTGGCCCAAGCCATCGGCCACGAAGTACGGCAGCGGCACCCCGAACTGCAAGTGCTCTACGTGTCGATGAACAAGTTCCAGGCGCAGTTCCAGACGGCCTACAAAAACGGCGAAATCCCCGACTTCATCCATTTCTACCAGATGATCGACGTGCTGATTATCGACGACATCCAGGAACTGACGGGCAAGACGGGCACGCAGAACGCGTTCTTCAACATCTTCAACCACCTGCAACTGGCCGGAAAGCAGCTCGTGCTGACCTCGGACAAACCGCCCGTGGAGCTGAAGGACATCGAACAGCGCCTGCTGACCCGCTTCAAATGGGGGCTGTCGGCGCAGATCGCCACGCCGGACTACGAAACGAAACTGAAGATCATTCACGCCAAGGCCCGGCACCTCGGTGCGGAGATTTCGGACGAAGTGGCGGCCTACCTGGCGGACAACATTTCGGCCAACGTCCGCGAAATCGAAGGCGCGCTGTCGTCGCTGGTGGCCAACGCCTCGTTCCTCGGCCGCAAGATTACGACCACGCTGGCCAAGGAAATACTGAAGGTCTATGTGAAACTCTATCAGAAAGAGATTACCATCGACCATATCATCGACGTGGTGTGCAAGCACCAGAACCTCGACTTCGCCCGGTTCAACTCCTCGGAGCGCACCCGCGAAATCGCACAGGCCCGGCAGATTGCCATGTACTTGGCCAAACAGCACACCAAGGCGCCGCTGACGACCATCGGCTCGGCCATCGGCGGCCGCAACCACGCCACGGTACTCCATTCGTGCAAGGCGGTGGCGAACCTGATGGAAACCGACAAGAATTTCCGTCTCCAAGTCGAGGAAATCGAAAAGAAAGTATTGGCGCACTAACGGCCAGGAGGAAAATCCATAAAGCCGCGACAAATTATGCCGCGGCTTTTTCGTACCTTAGCGTCATGGACCAACCCAAACTCGAACGCCTGCTGCGGCTGATGAAACTGCTGACGGCCAACACGACCTACAACGTCGACCAACTGGCCGAGAGGCTCTCGATGTCGCGCCGCACGGTCTACCGCTACATCGACACCTTCCGCGAAGCGGGGTTCGTAATCAAGAAGACGGGCGACTGCATCCGTCTGGACAAGGAATCGCCCCATTTCCGCGACATCTCGCAACTGGTCCACTTCACCGAAGAAGAAGCCGTCATACTGAAAAACGCCATCGAAAATATCGACGACACGAACCTGCTGAAACAGAATCTGAAACGCAAGCTCTACTCGGTCTACAACAACAAGACGCTGGCCGACACGGTGGTACGCGGCAAGAACGCCCCGAACATCCGCAACCTGATAGAAGCCATCGAAGAACGGCGGCAGGCGACCCTGCACGGCTACCAATCGGCCCACGGCGGCGAAGTACGCGACCGCAGGGTAGAACCGTTCGCTTTCACGACGAACTACGTACAGGTGTGGTGCTACGACCCGGAAGACGGCGCGAACAAACTGTTCAAGACCTCGCGCATAGGCTCGGTGACGCTGGGCGACGAATGGCAGCACACCGCAGCCCACCGCGAGGGCTTCATCGACGCATTCCGCCTGCATGGCGAACGCCGCTGCCGCGTACAACTCGAACTGGGCATGCTGGCCTACAACCTGCTGTGCGAGGAATATCCGCTGGCCGAACGCGACGTCCGGCCGCTGGGGGAGGGCCGCTGGCTGCTGGACACCGAAGTGGCAGGCATGGCAGGCGTCGGCCGCTTTGTAGTGGGGCTGCTCGACGACATCCGGATTGTCGAGGGGCCGGAACTGACGAACTACCTGCATCGGTATCTTAGCACCAACATGCTCTGAAACAACACCTTTCAACGTATTCGGCCAGTCAGTCGCTTCGTAGACGGGCCGATTTTCATATTTATTTTCCACTTTTCAAATAAGTGTCACAACCTGACACAAAACTGCCGTTCCTTTGTATCGTGAAACCAAAACACGAAGAACGATGGGAACAGCCTACAAAATCAGATGCCGCCACTGCGGCGCGCGATTCGACCACTACCTGCAACCGGGCTACGGCCTGCTGGCGCCCTGCGTAGGATGCGGAGAATACGTGGAAACCGAAACAGCAATCCGCTGCCCGGCCTGCCACAAGAAACTGAACGCCACGCAGGAAGAATTCCACGAACAAGTCGAAGTGACCTACGAATGGGACTGAGGCACGAAAAAATGGCCCATAGGGCGGCGGACGAAACGAAATTTTTCCTATCTTTGACTTTGTCAAAGGTACTCCCGCCGCAGCAATGCACGAACGAATTCGGCATTGCGTCCGGCCTGTCCGTATCTTTACAAAAAAAGTATTCTATAAGATGACCAGACTGCAACCGGGACAAACGGCGCCCGACTTCCGCTCGACGACCCAGGACGGGGAACCGCTGACGCTGGCGGACCTGCGCGGCCAACGCGTGATCCTCTACTTCTACCCGAAAGACAACACGTCGGGCTGCACGCTCGAAGCGCAGAGCCTGCGCGACGGCAAGGAAGAACTGGCGCGGCAGGGATTTCGCATCGTAGGGGTGAGCCCCGACAGCGAAAAGTCGCACCAGAACTTCTGCGCGAAACACGGACTGAACTTCACGCTGCTGGCCGACACCGACCACTCGGCAGCCGAAGCCTACGGCGTATGGGCCGAGAAGTCGATGTACGGGCGCAAGTACATGGGCATCCTGCGCACGACGTTCGTCATCGACGCGGAAGGCCGCATCGAAAAGATATTCGACAAGGTAGACACGAAGAACCACTACGAACAAATCTTGGAGTGGCACCTACAGCAAAACAAGAAATAACCACAAGCAAATAATTAAAAACCAAAACCATAATGGCAGAGAAAGTACAAGCGAATGCGGACAAGCTGAAGGTCTTGAACGCAGTGATGGAAAAGATAGAGAAGGACTTCGGCAAGGGGTCGATCATGCGGATGAACAGCACGGAAGTGAACGACATCCCGGTCATCCCGACGGGCTCGATCACGCTGGACATAGCCCTGGGCGTGGGCGGATACCCCAAAGGCCGCGTCATCGAAATCTACGGTCCCGAATCGTCGGGCAAGACGACGCTGGCGATTCATGCGATTGCCGAAGCGCAAAAGGCGGGCGGCATAGCGGCGTTCATCGACGCGGAACACGCATTCGACAGCTTCTATGCCCAGAAACTGGGCGTCGATGTGGACAACCTGCTGATTTCGCAGCCGGACAACGGCGAACAAGCGCTCGAAATCGCCGATTCGCTGATTCGCTCGAGCGCCATCGACATCATTGTCATCGACTCGGTAGCGGCGCTGACGCCGAAAGCCGAAATCGAAGGCGAAATGGGCGACTCGAAGATGGGTCTGCAAGCCCGCCTGATGTCGCAGGCCCTGCGCAAACTGACGTCGAGCATCGCCAAGACCAAGACGGTCTGCATCTTCATCAACCAGCTGCGCGACAAAATCGGCATCGTCTACGGCAATCCGGAGACGACGACGGGCGGCAACGCACTGAAATTCTATGCGAGCGTCCGCATCGACATCCGCCGCATGTCGGTCATCAAGGACGGCGAAGAACAACTGGGCACGCGCACCAAGGTGAAGATTGTGAAGAACAAGGTGGCACCCCCGTTCAAACGGGCGGAATTCGACATCATGTTCGGCGAGGGAATCTCGAAAATCGGCGAAATCATCGACCTGGGCGTCGACTACGGCGTAATCAAGAAAGCGGGCTCGTGGTTCTCCTACGGCGACAAGAAGATAGGCCAGGGCCGCGATGCGGTCAAGGAACTGCTGCGAAACGACGAAGCGCTGGCGGCAGAAATCGAAGAAAAGGTCCGCGACGCGACGAAGAACGCAAAGGAATAAAGTATGGGATACACTGCCGAGGATGAAGCCCTGATCAAGGAAAAATGGGACGCCCTGCTCTTCTCCTGCACGAAAATCTGCAAGAACGACGAAGACTGGGATTTCATCAAACGAGCCTTTTTCCTTGCCAAGGAAGCACACGAGGGGGTACGGCGCCGCAGCGGCGAACCGTATCTCCTGCATCCTATTGCAGTGGCCCGGATTGTGGCGGACGAAATAGGCCTGGGCGTCAAATCGGTGGTGGCAGCCTTGCTGCACGACGTGGTGGAAGACACGGAATACACCGTGGAAGACATGGAACGCATCTTCGGGCCGAAAATCGCCTCGATGGTCGACGGACTGACGAAGATGTCGGGCGTATTCAACGCCGACACCTCGGAACAGGCGGAATACTTCCGCAAAGTGCTGCTGACCCTCTCGGACGACGTCCGTGTAATCTTGATAAAAATCGCAGACCGCCTGCACAACATGCGCACGCTGGGCTCGATGCCGATGAACAAGCAAATCAAGATTACGGGAGAGACGATTTACCTGTTTGCGCCGCTGGCCTACCGGCTGGGGCTCTACTCCATCAAGAGCGAACTGGAAGACCTCTGCATGAAATACCGGTTTCCGCAGCAATACGCCGAAATCACACAGAAACTCCAGGAGAGCGAAGCCTCGCGCAAGGAATTCATCGACAAATTCAACGCCCCGATTATCGAAGCGCTCGACCGCGACCACTTCAACTACGAAATATCGGGCCGGCTGAAGAGCGTCTACTCCATCTGGAGCAAGATGCAGCGCAAACAAATCCCGTTCGAGGAAATCTACGACCTGTTCGCCATCCGGGTCGTATTCAAACCGCTGCCGTTCCCGTCGGAAAAGACCCAGTGCTGGCAAATCTACTCGACCATCACGGACATCTACACCCCCAAGCCCGACCGCCTGCGCGACTGGATTTCGATGCCCAAGGCCAACGGCTACGAAGCGCTCCACTCGACGGTCATGGGACCCGACGGGGTATGGGTCGAAGTACAGATCCGCACCCAACGCATGGAAGACATCGCCGAACGCGGATTCGCGGCCCACTGGAAATACAAACACGCGACGATTTCGCAGGACGAAGACGAATTCGACAAGTGGCTGAAACAAATCCGGACGGCGCTGAACAGCCCGACGGAAAGCGCGGTCGACTTCCTGGACAACTTCAAGTTATCGCTATATACATCTGAAATCGCAGTATTTACACCGAAAGGAGAATCGCGGAAAATGCCATACGGAGCGACCGCGCTGGACTTCGCCTACGACATCCACTCCAAGATAGGGAACAGCGCCATCAGCGCCAAAATCAACCACAAGCTCGAACCCATCACCACGCAGATAAACAACGGCGACCAGATAGAAATCATCACGGCCGACAATGCACGCCCCAAAGCCGAATGGCTGGAAGCGGTGACGACGGGCAAAGCCAAACAAGCCATCAAGAGCTTTCTGAAACGCGAACGGCAGAACAACATCGAACGAGGGATGCAGCTGCTCGGCGAGAAGATGAAAGCGCTGAATATCAACCTCAGCGGCCGGGTACTGCAAAAGATAGTCCCCATCTACCGCTGCAACAACAAGGAAGAACTTTACAGCAAAATCGGCGCGGGAATCATCTCGCTCGACGACCTGGAAAAAGTACTCAAGATAAACTCCAAAAGCAAGAAACTCAAGTTCTGGACCCTGTTCATCCCGTCGAAAACCGAAGACGAGGGGGACGAAACCGACCCGAACGAACCCAATCCGGAACCGGCGGCGCCGGAACCGCAGTTCAAGATAGCGGAGTGCTGCAAACCGATTCCGGGCGACAAGGTGGTAGGGTACCGCGACCCGGCGACGGGCGACATCATCGTACACAAAGCCACGTGCGACGAACTGAACCGCCTGGCATCGCAATACGGCAAGAACATCGTCAAGGAAGAAATCAAGTGGTCGCAGCACAAGGCCGATTCCTACCTGGTGACGACGCAGCTGCGCGGCATCGACCGCATGGGGCTGCTGCTCGACCTGGCCAACGTGGTGAGCAACGATTTCAACATCAACATCCGCGAAGTGAACATCCACAGCCACGACGGGATTTTCGAGGGCGACATCAGCCTGTATGTCAGGGACGCCGAAAGTCTCTCCGCCGTAATGGACAAACTTCGGAAAATCAAAGGAATAGAGAGCGTAAAACGAACGATAAACTGACCCCGATGGAGGATTTCGGCTTTCTGAAATGGATCGCAGTCATTGCCGTGATAGCCTACAACGGCGTCCGACAAGTCCGCAAAAACACCCAAAAAGGCGAAAAACGCCGCCAGACGGCGCCGGGCGAAGCATGGCCGGCACAGAGGCAGGCCTTTCCGCCGCAACCCGAGCCTTTCGGAGAAACAGCCAAAGTTCAGCCGCAACGCCTTGCCGAAGCGCCCTCGCCCGGAAAATACGCGGATTTCATAGCGAAAAAGGCCCAGAAAGAAAGCCGGGAACGCAAGGCAAGTTCAGCCCCGGAAACCCCGAAACAAGCCGAAATACAGCCCGAAAATGCCCGTAACACAGATTTCGACCTGCGGCAGGCTGTAATCATGTCCGAAATTCTCAAGCCCAAATTCGACGAATAATGGCCCGGACACCCCGCAAACCAACGCCCGAAGAACTCCGGTGGCGGCGCTCCGCCCATGACCCGGAAAAAGCGAAGCGCAATTTACGGCGGCAATACGGTCTGCTGGGGCTGTGGAGCGCCCTGACGCTCGGCTGGATAATCTCGGTCGCAACGAAATACCTGTCGTTCAGCTGGGTAAACGTCATCATACTGATTTTCGGGTACCTGAATCTTGCACTCGGAATCCTCCGCAACAGACGGATAACCGCAAGCAAGAAGCAGTTCTAAAAGAGTTCTTGAGCCCATTATCTTGTTTTTTAAGGGGAGGGGCTTATTCGGCCGCGGCTTGCCGGATTATTCCCAGCCTGGCAACCACAACATATTCGGTTCTAAATAGGCCAGAAAACCCCTTTGCCGCAAAAATGCAGAATCACATCAAACCAATCAAAAATATGGCATCCATCTTTTCACGAATCATCGCAGGGGAAATTCCCTCGTACAAAGTCGCCGAAGACGACAGCTACTACGCATTTCTTGACATCAATCCGCTGACGAAAGGGCACACGCTGGTAGTCCCCAAGCAAGAGGTAGACTACATTTTCGACCTCGACGACCGCACGCTTTCGGGCATGATGCTTTTTGCCAAACGGGTAGCGGCACAAATCCAGCGTGAAATAGCGTGCAAAAAGGTAGCAATCGTGGTTTTAGGGCTGGAAGTACCCCATGCGCACATCCATCTGATTCCCATCCAAAGCGAAAACGACGTCGATTTCCACCGCGAAAAGCTCCATTTGACGCCGGAAGAGTTCCAAGAAATAGCCGCCAAAATCGCCGGATAAAGGGCTGTTTACAAATTTATATTACGCTGTAATACAGAGTTTAGGGTGGAAAATTCCACCCTACACTTTTTATTTATTTAACATAATATAAAGGTGATTAGAAAACGGCAGAAAAAACAATGTCCGATAGGCGACAATACCGAAAAATTGCTGAAAAATTCACCGAATAGGGGATGTTGATTACATTTGTAAATAATAAAATTCTCTTGACTTTCCATTTGTAATTACATTTGTAAACAAATCATATCGCGGCACGGTGTTTATAGTTACAAATATCAAATATCCACAAAGTGGCCATAAAGCCCGTTTTAAGGCGCACAGGAAGCAAATTAAATCATTAAACAACGAAATATATAAATACTGAATACCAGTATTTTACAAAAATCATCTAAATAACATTCTATCATATTAAGTGGGTAACACTGGTATAATGGGCTCAATCATAGTATACGCATGTATTACTCAATATTTGCATTGAAAACCAAATTTATATGCGATTTATCTAATATGAAATCCGTCTGAATAAGCATGATTAAAGTTAACGATAACTCGCTATTTACAATTGTAAACATTGCTCCACGTTATTAACATTTTGCAAATGTAAATTTTATTTGTTTTACAAAAGAAAACTATTTATATTTGTAAAAAATTACGCCGATGAGGGAAAAATTGCTCGATTTGATGAAAAGCGAAGGTTTGAAGTCAAGCCAGCTTGCCGACATGCTCGGAATCAATCCGGCGGGAATCTCCCATATTTTGGCCGGACGCAACAAACCCGGATTCGATTTGCTCCAGAAAATACTCCGACGCTTCCCCCGAATCAGTCCGGACTGGCTGCTGCTCGACAGCGGCCCGATGTACCGCGACGCGGAAGAATCGGCCCCGGCATCTTACGAAAAACCGGAGACCTCGCAGGCAACCGCGGATCGTCCGGCCCAACTCGGCGGACTATTCGCTCCGGACCGGACAACCGGTTCGACCGCCAGTCCGAAGACAATAGCAACTCCCGAAAATCCGCAGCCACCGAAACCCGAAATTCCGAAACCCGGAAACCGGACAGCCGAAGTAAGGCGTATTGTCATCTTTTACGAAGACGGTGCTTTTGAATCGTACTTCCCGACAATGCGCTGAATTATTCCACACGAGGAAATAGGCCGGAATAATCCATTCTCCGGCACTTAAAAAAATCAATCCGAACTCTGCCGAATTAAATTCGGTAAGTTCGGATTTGCTTTTATTGCGAGCACCTCGAAATCGTGGCGGTGACAAAAGGCTGTCTTACAGGATATTTCGAGCTGTTCCCCATTTCGGAAACGCTGTCTTTGCCTAAAGGGCGAGCCGCTCATCGGTTGCGCCGGATAAATCTCCATTCTGTATAATGCAAAAACGGTTAGGTGCCGAAATTCCACATAATAATATAAGGTATATCGAATCTGACGCGGGGCAAAGATTCGCCGGATGGCAGAGACATGACCCGGTGTTTGCTCTATGCCGTACCGTAGATTGTCTCGGTGTAGTAGAGAGGTCGTGATTGAAAATCCGCCCTGCACGCCCTGAATGAGGAACGAAAAGTCGAAATCGCCGATGCGAAACATGTTGGTCATGCCGTAGGTGAACGACGGTGTTGTCCGATGTCTTTGGAACATGCTTTTTTATAACTCGAATCGTTAAGGAACGTGTTTTGTAAAGAAACACGAGATTGTTCGGGTTACTACAACAAAAGGCTTTGGAATTCTGTTCGCACTTGGACGAACGTTTTTATTCCGGTGCATTTTAATCAAGCTGCCCAATCAAACTGACTGCACTGACTGCTCCCCTAACCACTTATTGAATGGAATAATATTGTTATTATGTTAAATTATTGGGGGGGGGAGGCTGAACACCATAAAAAACACGGGGTATTGGGATATTAACGGGTTCTGTTTCACCCATGATAATATTCGCTTGTCGCACAGCAACGGGATATGCCCTTGCTGGTGGCGGCACCACACCGAAAAATCGCCCGCAGCCGCTGCGTTATATTCAGTATCAAAAAGATGCTTTGGGTAACGGGATATACTCTTGCGCAAAATATTCAATTCCAACCGAACGGCCTGCAACGATATAGCCGATGATGCTACAATCCAGATACAAAAAAGAACTGCGCTAACAAAAGAAAGACGCAGAACAAAAAAACATTCCTAACGCCCGTGGATAACCTGTATCGGAAAGGCTGTCTCAAAATAATATTCCGAATAACCGAACAGACCAACTGCAAATCTATCGCGCTGTAATACAGAATATAATAACGCAGAGATTTTTCACTTCGTTCAGAATGACATATTGAAAAAAAGCCGGGCAAAAAACGCTCATCGGCTGTCGAAGCGAAAGCTGTATTTCAACGTGGGCTTTTATGGCATTCAACCTACGCTTTTTGTTGGTCCCCTACTCCCGAACACAGGCTGATGACAAATTCCGGAGAAAACGAGAACAATCACCAAAAACGACATGTAAACTCACCCGGCGGGAAGACTATGAAATTTACAACGGCAACCGTGACGAACGCCGCAATGATTGGTTTACTACCCGCAAGCCGAACCGGGCTGGACGTCGCTGTGCGGCAAAGTGCATGAAGAACTGGCGCTGGCCAAGAAACGGCCCATATCTACTCGCGCCGCTGGACATAAGACGAACCCGAATTTACGCCCAACAACCTACTCGAAAAAAATAAGTATTCTGGCGCAGAACGAATCTGGGCGGCAAAATTAGCGTCCGGATTATAATAATCTATTCGTCTTTCACGCACCGGAGCGAGACGCCGTACTGCACGGGAACGGAAACGAACGAATGGGCCCCCTCGGCGGAAATCTTGAGACAAGCCATTTTAGTATTCTGCGCGGAGAGCGAAGCACTCATCAAATAACTGGCGGAACCGTACTTAGAAGTGGTATGAATCCAACAACCCGACAAAACGAAAAATCCGGGGTCGCAACCGCTATCGACCAACGCTTCCAACTCCTCGCGCACGGGAATATGCCAACCGGGAGGACAGACACCCCGCACAGATGCGGCCTGCCCGTCGAACGTCTCGCCGCCAAACGCGGTCGTCCAATCGTAGAGCAACCCTTTTGCCGCCACGCCCGAAGCACCCTCCTCGGGATACCAGATTCCGGCCTTCCATGCCGCCGAAGCGGGCTTGTAACGCAGATTCTCAGCCATCCAAAGCCGTCCGCCGACAAGGGCCGTGGCATACGTTTCGCCCTCGTAAACCAATACGCCGGGGTCTTCCTCGTGGCCCGGGTCATCCTTTCCGGAACCGATGGACCCGCCGTCGATCCAATCGCGAATCTCGCCGCTCAACTGCATTTTCAACCCGCTCCCGGTCACCTCGACCGTCAGGTCATAGCAATGCCCGCTCTCCAATGCCACGGCGTCGATGGTTTTGCGGTGGACAACCCCGTCGGAGGTAATCACCGAAACCGTCAAATCGGCCTGCTGGGGAACCAGCACCGCCCGGTAAGAAAGTCCTGGCTGCACCTCGCAAGCCTTCACTTCGGAAGCAGCCGCATCGGCCATGACCGAGACTTCGAGCGCTTCCAAATCGACCGCAGCGGCCGTCGCGAAACCCTCCAACACAACCTCCAGCACCGAACCTGCCGTGCGGTTGTCGACCAGTACCGTCAGCTGGGCCATCAGGTGCTGGAAAACCATGCTCACGGGTGCCGCGCCCGGCACAACGCCGGTCCTCACCGCACCCAACAAATCCGACGCTTCGCAACCGTCGCGCTGGTCGGCAGCGACCGAAAATTGGGCAGGCACCCCGCCCTCGGAATAAGGATAATAAGCTACCAGCGTCGAAGGCTCCGTCTGCTCGGCATACCACTCCAGACCGCCCGCGAACACCGTTCCGTCGTAGGTCATCGGCCGGTTCCGGACGCCGGGCTCCGACGCCCGGACGATGGAAAGACCGATGCGGTCGCCCGGCTCGAAAGCCAGCGCAGTGACCCGCGCCCGCACCGTCGGAGCGATAGTGACATAGCAACTCATCGGTCCGGATTCGGAACATCCGGCTGCACAAAACAACGCGAGCATATACCCCGCTACTTTCATCTTCGGCTTCATAGACAAATTCGATTTACGACCTTTTGACACAAAATTAAGACTTTTTATGTCATTTTAATACCCGAATCCCGAGAAAAAACAGCGCCGATTCGAGATTTTATGGCCCGTTTCCGTCGCACGGTTTCTGCAAAAAAGAGTATCTTTGTAATTTATACGGAACCTGCGGGGAGCACTCCCCCGCTTTTATGGACAAACAGATGAAAAACAGACGAATAAGAACGGTGATACTGTCTCTGCTATGGCTTGCGGCATCGTGCGCGGCACAGCAAAAACCGGACGAAGCAACGCTGTACGTCTCCATTCCGCCGCTGAAAGAAGTGGTCGGCGGAATTGTCGGCGACGACTTCCGGACGGAGGTGCTGGTACCGCCCGGAGCAAGCCCGGAGACCTACGAACCGACACCCCGCCAATTCATCGGACTGAACCGCGCACAACTGATTTTCAATGTGGGACTGCTCGATTTCGAGACGGCGCTGCTCCGGAAAATCGACGACCGGCAAAAAATCGTGAATCTGAGCCGCGGAATCGAACCGATAGCCGGGAGCTGCGCGCACGGAGACCATGGCGGGCATCACGCGCACGGCGTAGACCCGCATGTATGGACCTCGCCCCGTGCGCTGCAACGGATGGCGGCAAATGCCTACGAAGCGATTCACGCACGCTATCCGGATTCGGCGAAATACACGAAGAACTACGAATCGCTGCAACGGCGGTTGCAAGAACTCGACGAACGAACGGCGGAGCGAATCGAACGGAGCGGAACGGAATACTTCATCATCTACCACCCCGCCCTCACCTACTACGCCCGCGACTACGGTCTGCGGCAGGAAGCCATCGAAACCGACGGCAAGGAACCCTCGGCCCGGCATCTGAGCGGAATCATCCGCGAAGCCCGCGCCAAAGGGATACGCAAGATATTGTACCAAAGCCAGTTCCCGGCCTCGGCGGTGGAGACCGTGGCCCGCGACATCGGCGCGGAAGCCGTGCGGATCGACCCGCTGCGGGAGGACGTGACGGCCAACATCGACGAGATAACCGAACAACTGACTTCCCGATGAATCTGGTAGAACTGCACGACGTAGGGGTTGCCTACGACGGCTACGAAGCGCTCCGCCATGCGGACCTGGAAATTGCGTCCGACGACTTTCTGGGCGTCATCGGACCGAACGGCGGCGGCAAGACGACCCTTGTGAAAGCGATTCTGGGAACGGTGGCCCACACGGGCCGAATCGACTATGCCCCCGAACTCTACCGGGGCAAGGAACGGCTGATCGGCTACATGCCCCAACAAAGCGACTTCGACCGGGCGTTCCCCATTTCGGTGGAAGAAGTAGTGCTGTCGGGGCTGCAAGGACGACGCGGATTCGGCAAACGCTACACGGGCGAAGACCGCAAAAAAGCATCGGAACTGCTTGAAAAAGCGGGAATTGCCGAAGCGGCCCGCCACCCTATCGGCGAAGTATCGGGCGGTCAGATGCAACGGGCGCTGCTATGCCGGGCGGTCATTGCGGAACCGCGCCTGCTGATACTCGACGAACCGGCCAACTTCGTGGACAACAGATTCGAGAACGAACTCTACAACCTGCTGCGCGAACTGAACGAACGGATGGCCATTGTCATGGTTTCGCACGACGTCGGCACGATAACGAGCGTAGTGAAAGAAATAGTCTGCGTCAACCGCCAGGTCCACCGCCACCGCTCGAACCGGCTGACGGAAGAACAACTGCGCAACTACGACTGCCCGATACAGGTAGTATCGCACGGCCACATCCCCCACACGGTGCTGGAACACCACCCGGGCGACTGCTGCTGCGAACATGAATGAAAAATCCCCGCCTTAAGGGCGGGGATTTTCGATTGGAAAAAGGAACGGCCTACTTCTGCTCGCCGTTGATTTTGCTCAACTTCTCGAAAAGCCCGTTGAACGCGGCGATCATCTCGGCACGCAGAGCGGCGTAGTGCTTGCGGACGAGCGACCTGTTGTGCGGCTCGGCGGGATTCATAGCCTTGGCGAACAACGCGTTGCGCACGCCGACAGCCTCCTGCATGACGGCGAAAATCTCCTGCTCCTTGGAGGGCTGGAAACACATAGCCATATCGCAGTCGAAAACGACCTCTTCGAGACGGTAGTCGATCTCCTTTTTCAGATTTCGTAAATTAGCCATAACGGAAATTTTAGATTTTGCTGAGACAAAGGTAGTAAAACTTTCGGATTATGCAATACGGCCGTCCCCGCCGACGAACAAGCGGGGCCCGGAAGAACCGGACCCCGCCTGCGATAACGGAGGGAGAACCCTATTTCCCCAACTCACGGGCGATTTTGCGGGAAGCTTTTTCGGCCTTCTTGGCAGCCTTGGCCTCCTTTTTAGCGATTTTCTTGGCGGCCCGGGCCTCCTCGTCGGCGATACGCTCGGCCTCGCGCGAATTGTAGGCAGCGGCCTCACGACCGTTGCGGACGTCGCGGCGGGCAGCCTTACGCACACCCTGTGCGCTGTTGCGGTAAATCCCGGCATCGGGATCGGGCATCTCGACGATGATACCGTTGGCGACCTCGTCGATCTCCCAGCAACGGCACGGCTGTGCGGGCGGGCACGGCTCAGCCACGGGCTGAGGAACGGGCGCGGGAGCAGGCTTGGGCTTGCAGATACGGGTCCGCTGCTCGACAAGGCTGCCCTCGTCGTAATAAATAGTCATGGCGACGCGGCGAATGGGCGGCAAGATATGCTTGACCATGTAATCCCATGCAGCGGACATCCGCTTGAGAGCGGCCTCCTTGGCCTCGGGCGACTGCGTACCGTCGATCACGCGCAACACGGCCTGCTTCTCGGGCATGGCCGACTTCTCGACGAGGGTACGGCACATCTCCCAATCCTCGGCGACGGAAGAAGTCTTGACGTTGAACTTCTTGGAAAAACCGTACTTCGTATCGACGTAATTACGGAAATCGCGGGCGCGGCTGCGGGCAAGCCGCTCGTTGAGCGCCACGGGACCGTCGGGCGAAGCGTAACCGGTGATGACGACCGAATTGACCCTGACGAGCGAATCCCTCATCATCCCGGAGACGAACGAATTGAGCTCGTTGAGCTGACGCGAATTGCCGTCGAGGGCGGCATCGAGCGTCGCCAGGTTGATCAGGTAACGCACGGAATAATCGGAATCGGCCTTGCGCTCGACAAGGGCCTGCCGCACGATATAATCGCCGTCGGCTCTCTCCGACAGCATCACCGTATCGGCCGCAGAAGCCGACACGGCCCTCCGCGACTGAGCCGAAGCTCCGGCAACGGCGCACAACGCGAAGGAAAGGGCGAATGTGGTAAAGGTTGTTTTCACGCTGATATAGTGTTAATCATTGCTGCCTACCCCGCTCGCAAGATTCGTACCACTATTCGCACCGCCCTGCAAACAAAAAAACGGACCGGATTCCCCGGCCCGAATAAAAACGCTGGCTGCAAAACTACATCCGCTCGGGGACGTCGATGCCGAGCAGGCGCATGCCGGAACGGATGACGCGGGCGACCTGCGCGGCCAACTGCAACCGCATGCACCGCACGGCGGCGTTCTCCTCCTTGAGAATGGAATGGTCGTGGTAATAGCCGTTGAACTGCTTGGCGAGCTCGTAGACGTAAGCCCCGATAATCGAGGGGGCGAAGTTATCGCCTGCGGCCTTGACCGCAGCGGGATAGTCGGTGAGCATCTTGACCAACCCGATTTCCTCAGGCAGGAACTCTGCCTGCGCAGGCTGCCGGAAGTCGATACCGGCTTCGGCGGCCTTGCGGAGCACCGAACGGATACGCGCGTGCGTATATTGGATGAAAGGCCCCGTATTGCCGTTGAAGTCGATGGATTCGCGCGGGTCGAAAAGCATGGTCTTCTTGGGGTCGACCTTGAGGATGAAATACTTCAAGGCCCCGAGCCCGACCATCGTCGAAACGGCATCGGCTTCCTCGTCGGAACAGCCGTCGAGCTTGCCCAACTCGGCAGACATTTCGCGGGCCGTGGCCACCATGTCGGCAATCAGGTCGTCGGCGTCGACGACCGTGCCCTCGCGCGACTTCATCTTGCCCTCGGGCAACTCGACCATGCCGTAGGAAAGGTGGGTGATGTGGTCGCTCCAATCGGCATAACCCAACTTTTTGAGCACGAGCTTGAGCACCTGGAAGTGGTAGTTCTGCTCGTTGCCGACGACGTAGATCATGTCGTCGAGCTTGTTGTCCTCGAAACGGCGGAACGCGGTGCCGAGGTCCTGCGTCATATATACGGAGGTGCCGTCGCCACGCAGCAGCAATTTCTCGTCGAGCCCGTCGGCCGTGAGGTCGATCCACACCGAATTGTCGTCGCGACGGTAGAAGACGCCTTTCTTGAGTCCCTCCTCGACGAGCGACTTGCCCAACAGATAAGTCTGCGACTCGTAGTAGACCTTGTCGAAATCGACGCCCAGCGCCTTGTAAGTGACGTCGAAACCCTCGTAGACCCAACCGTTCATGGTCTCCCACAACGAATAGACTTCGGGGTCCTTGGCCTCCCACTTGCGCAGCATCTCCTGCGCTTCGAGCATGACAGGCGCCTGCTTCTTGGCCTCGTCTTCGGACAAACCCTGCGCCATAAGCTCCTTGATCTGGGCCTTGTAGTGCTTGTCGAACTCGACGTAATATTTACCCACGAGGTGGTCGCCCTTCATGCCCGACGACGCGGGCGTCTCGCCGTTGCCGTAGAGCTTCCAAGCCAGCATCGACTTGCAGATATGGATGCCGCGGTCGTTGACCAGATTGGCCTTGATGACCTTATGACCGTTGGCGGCGAGAATCTGCGCGACGGAATATCCCAGGAGGTTATTGCGGATATGACCCAGGTGGAGCGGCTTGTTGGTATTGGGCGACGAATATTCGATCATGACCGTGCGGCCCGTAGGTGCGGCCTCGCCGAAGCGCTCGTCGGCGGCGACCTCGGCGAAACGCGCCGCCCAGAACGAACCGCCGAACGAAAGGTTCAGAAAACCCTTGATGACGTTGAACGCCTCGATTTCGGGGACGTTAGCCGTGAGCCACTCGCCTATCTCGGCAGCCGTGGCTTCGGGCGACTTGCGGCTTCGTCGCAGCAAGGGAAACACGACGAGGGTATAGTCGCCCTCGAACTCCCTGCGGGTCTTCTGAATCTGCAGCGGCTCGCCCTCCGACGGCCCGTAGAGCGCTTCCGCCGCCCGGCGGACCGCCTCCGAAAGAAAGGTCTCGATATTCATGGATGGATGGAATTTCGACTGCAAATTTAACGTTTTATTGCCAAATAACAACTACCTTTGCAACCGAATCCGCCCACCGACATGAAGATAGCCGACATAGACCTCGGAGACCGCCCGCTGCTGCTGGCCCCGATGGAAGACGTGACCGACCCCTCGTTCCGCTACATGTGCAAGCGGTTCGGGGCCGACATGGTCTACACGGAATTCATCTCGTCGGACGGACTGATCCGCGATGCGGCCAAGTCGCTGAAGAAACTGGAAATCGACGAGGGCGAACGCCCCGTAGGCATTCAGATCTACGGTCATCTGATCGAACCGATGGTCGAAGCGGCCCGGATGGCCGAAGCGGCGAATCCGGATGTGATAGACATCAATTTCGGCTGCCCGGTGAAGAAAATCGCGGGCCGCGGCGCAGGTTCGGGGATGATGCGCGACGTGCCGACGATGGTCGAAATGACGCGCCGCATTGTGCAGGCGGTGCGCAAACCCGTGACCGTGAAGACCCGGCTGGGCTGGGACGACGAACACAAGAACATCGAAGAAATCGCCCTGCGGCTGCAGGACGTGGGAATTGCGGCACTAACGATTCATGGCCGCACGCGGGCACAGATGTACCGCGGCGAAGCGGACTGGACGCTTATCGGCAAGGTGAAGAACAACCCGCAGATACGCATCCCGATTATCGGCAACGGCGATGTGGATTCGGGCCCTCGGGCGGCGGAGATGTTCGACCGCTACGGAGTGGACGGCGTGATGATAGGCCGCGCGACCTACGGACGCCCGTGGATATTCCGCGAAGCGAAACACTACCTTGCGACGGGCGAAGTACTGCCGCAGCCGACGGTGACGGAACGGGTGGCCATCGCCAAGGAACATCTGCGCAAATCGCTCGAAATCAAAGGCGACCACGTAGGAATCCTGGAAATGCGGCGCCATCTGACCAACTATTTCAAAGGGCTGCCCAACTTCAAGGAGACGCGGCTGAAACTGGTGACCTCGCTCGACATCGACGAACTCTTCGCCACGCTCGACCTTATTGCCGAACGCTGGGGCGACTTCGACGCCAGCACCGCCGTACCTGCCCCGCTGTCGCACAACCTCTGACACGAAAAATTCCGAACGATTGCCGCAAACAAATCGGGTGCCGTCTGCAATAAATCCGGGAAAAGCGCGTTAACAAGACGAACAGAATCCCGGAACATCATGAAAATCATCCTCCTTTCGCTGCTGCTTGCGGCAAGCACCCTCAGCGCCCGGGCCGAAGAACCCGATGCACCCAAAGGACGCAATGTCCGCATCCCCGGCCGCTGCTTCGCCATGCTGGACTACAAACTCCCCCGCACGCGCGTCGGTTTGGAAAGAAACCTCCACCGAGTGCCGCGCCACCCGGGGCTCGATTCGTTGCTCTCCCCCGCCGAAAAAGCCGAGGTGCTGGCCGAGATAAACGCCCGCTGCGATGCGCTGGGCAAGGATTCGCTGCTGACCTCCGACCTGTTCTGGGTCATGCGCCCCTATTTCGACCGACTGCACCACGAAGACCCGCACTACCGGATTACTCCGGTACCGTACGGCGACACCGAAGTCTACACGAAAAAGAGCGACCAACGCAGGCTGAGCCGCGAACTGCGGATGCCGGCTTTCTCGCTGCTGCAAATCAACGACACGCTTATCGTCGACCGCTCGCTCGACCCGCAGTTCCGGCGCGGCGACCGCGTAGCAACCATCAACGGAGTGGCGGCGTCCGACTATCTGAAATACGGCTACGGCGACCGCCACACGATACCGACCGCGCTGATGAACCGCTGCTATTACAGCCAGGCCGTCGAGCGGTTCCGCATCGGCCTGGAACGCGACGGCCAACAGCTGACGGTGGAGACGGCGGGACAACCGGCCCGGCAAGCCATCTTCGCACTGAACAAGGCCGAGGAAACCGACGCCAACATACGCACCTATGCCGACGCCGGAGCGGGCTACATAGCCATCCCTGCGTTTTTCCCCAACAACAGCCGCCTGATCCGCATCATACGCAAGGCAATCACGGATTTCAAGAAACAAGGGCTGCGAAACGTGATTCTCGACCTGCGGCGCAATCCGGGCGGCAACGGCCACGCATTCGACGAACTGCTCTCGATATTCATCGACAAACCGGTGGTCGACTACTGCACGGGGCAGCGGGTCAAGGTATCGAAAGAAGCGATGCGATATTATGATTTTCTGACCGAAGAACAAAGCGGCCAAGTGGTGGAACTGCCCGAAACGGAATATGTCCGCTCGTTCGAGACGAATCCGAAGATGTACGTCGGCGGCATGAACTGCTACGTGCTGGTGAGCCGCGACACGGGCTCGATAGCCGCATCGTTCGTCAACATGCTGCAATACCACGGTGCGGCGCAGCTGGTCGGCGAACCGCTGCTGCACAACGCACTGAAATACGGCGAAGTGCTGGAGGGGCGGACGCTGCATCCGTCGCAACTGGCCGAGAGCTGCGTTTCGATGGTCGAAATAGACGAATGCACACGCCGCGACGACGGCTACATAGTGCCCGACATCGCGATACCTTACGTAGCGGCGGAATACCTGACAGGCCGCGACGCCGTGCTGGAAAAGCTGCTGGAAACAATAAAAGGAGCCTGCTGACAGGCTCCTTTATCATGAAAGGCGCGGGCGTCTATTTCAACACGCGCTCGACGTAATCGCGGTAATCCTTGACCACGGGCTCGTAAGTCTCGTCCTTGAAAAGGGGCGACGAAATCAGAAAATCGGCCGTAGCGCGGTTGATGGCCGTCGGCACGTTGTAGAGCGAAGCGAGACGCAGCAAAGCCTTGACGTCGACGTCGTGGGGCTGTGCGGCCATCGGGTCGCAGAAGAAAATCAAGGCGCTGACCTTGCCCGAGACGATGAGCGACCCCAGTTGCTGGTCGCCGCCCAGCGGACCCGACTTGAGAAGGGTAATATCGAGGTCGTCGACGTTGCAGCTGCCGTCGGTGCGCGCAGTCAGCGTTTTCTCGACCATTTTGCCCGTCGTACCGGTACACACCAGCGGATGGGTCGCAAGCACATTGCAGTTCCAGTCGACCCATTCGGCCAGGTCGCGCTTCATGTTGTCGTGCGCCACGAGGGCCACCATTTTCTTTTTGTTCATAATTCTGCGTCTGTGGAAACCGCGTATCGGTTTCCGAATTCAACTTATAATATAATGTTCGAGGGACAAAGATAGTGCAAGCCGAAAGCAGTACCAAATTTATTTGAGGACTGCTGAGGCGCCGCCTATCTAAACCGGAGCGCAGCTTCGGTAAAGTGCGGGCCGAAAGCAAAAACAAACTTGTTTGATTTTTGCCGAGGCACCGCTGACATCAGACAAAGATAGTGCAAAAATCGCTATTTATTAAAAATATTTACAAAATAATCCGTCGCGTCCGCAGAACAAAAAAGTCCCGGCCAAAACCGGGACTGCAACCGAATGGGCACGGCAGGGCTACTCCTGCGGCTCCTCGGGGAGCTTGAACTCGGTGAAGCCTGCGGCCACGAGCGTATTGTACCACGCGAAGCACTTCTTGATGTCGGAAACGTGCACACGCTCGCGGTCGTACTCGGGCAGCGCCTCGGCGAAAGCGGCCTTCAGCTTCTCGGGCGTCTCCTTGGGGCTGACGGCCTGCTTGCCGCCCGTATGAGCGTAGATTCGGGTGAAGACCTCGGCCAGCGGAATGTCGTCGCCCTCGGTGTAAACCGAAATCTCGGTCAGCGAGCTGACCCTCGACGATGCGGGCGCGTTGAACCGCCGTCCGTCGGCCAACGATTCGACGATAATCCCGCGCGCCGACTGCGCTACATACTTGTACAAACCGGGCTGGCCCGAAATAGCCAGAATTTCTCGTAATTCCATAGTGAATATACCTTGATGAATAGAGTGTTATTCTTGTTTCAGATGCAGGTCCACCTGCGGGAACGGGAAGTTGATGCCGTGCTCGGGCAGACGCTTGTAGAACCGCTCGTTGTTCTGGAAGAAGACGTCCCAATAATCGGCGTTGCGCGTCCAGGCCCGCACGGTAAGATTCACCGCCGAATCGGCCAGCTCGGCGACCCACACCACGGGGGCGGGCTGTGCCAGAATACGGGTATCGGAAGCGAGGATTTCGAGCAGCGCCTTGCGGGCCGCGTCGACGTCGTCGCCGTAGGAAATGCCTATCGTCCAGTCGACACGCCGCAGGTCGGCCGTCGAATAGTTGTCGATGATGGCCGTGGCGATGGCGTTGTTGGGGATGTAGATAGTCTGGTTGTCGCCCGTGGTGATGACCGTGGAAAAGAGCTTGATTTCCCGCACGGTGCCCGACTGCCCCTGCGCCGAAATGAAGTCGCCGACACGGTAGGGCTTCATGACGAGAATCATCACGCCGCCCGCGAAATTCTGGGCCGTACCGCTCAGCGCCATACCGATGGCCAGCGTAGCGGCGGAGAAGAGGGCGATGACCGAAGTGACGTTGACGCCCAGCGTCTGCACGACGATGAGTATCAGCAGCAGCGTGAAGACCACCTTGACGGCGTTACGCACGAACATGCGCAACGAAATGTCGACCTTGCGCCGCTCGAAAGCCACGTCGAGCAGCTGGACGATGCGCCGGACGATCCAGCGTCCGATCATGTAGATGGCTACGGCCAGCAACAGTTTCAGCAGAATCCACACCGCATCGTTGAGAATGCCCGTGAAGAATTCGCGGTAATCCATATTGACCACCTTGTCGATGGTCTGCGCAAGGTTGGCTTTCTGCACGCTGTCGGGTACCAGCAGCGGCTCATCGGCGGGAAGCGCCTGCAAGAAAAAATTCCACATACGTCTCTCTGCTTAGGTTTGCATGCAAAAATAGACAAATTCCGCCGAATACGGAAATAATCGGCCGACCCGCCGCAAAAAACAGCGGATAATTTGCAGGGAAGAAAAGAACTTTTCTAACTTTGTATAAAATTGTACGGACGCAACACACCATGCAGAACGACATCGAAATCATACAGATAAACATTTCGGGCGCCGACAAGCCGGGCATGACTTCGTCGCTGACGGCCATCCTGGCGCGCTACGACGCCTGCATCCTCGACATCGGTCAGGCCAACATCCACCAGTCGCTGACCCTGGGCATCCTGATCATGACCACCCCCGACAAGTCGGGCGGCATCATGAAAGAACTGCTGTTCAAGGCGTCGGAACTGGGCGTGATGATACGCTTCACCCCGATTTCGGAGGAGGACTACGAAGCCTGGGTGGGCCGCCAGGGCAAGAACCGCTACATCATCACGCTGCTGGGCCGTACGGTCTCGGCGCGCCACATAGCCGAAGTGACGGCCGTGGTGGCCGAACACGGGCTCAACATCGACGCCATCAAGCGTCTGACGGGCCGCATGCCGCTGCACGAGGACGACCGCGCGGCCAAGGCCTGCATCGAACTTTCGGTGCGCGGCTCGCTGACGGACGAGAGTCGCAGCGCCATGCAGGAACGCTTCATGAACCTGTCGGAACTGGGGCTCGACGTCTCGTTCCAGAAAGACGACATCTACCGCCGCAGCCGCCGTCTGATATGTTTCGACATGGATTCGACGCTCATCGAAACCGAGGTGATCGACGAACTGGCCGAACGGGCGGGCGTGGGCGACGAGGTGCGGGCCATTACGGCGAGCGCCATGCGCGGCGAAATCGACTTCCGCGAGAGCTTCACGCGGCGCGTAGCCCTGCTGAAAGGGCTGGACGTCTCGGTCATGGACGAAATAGCCCGCAATCTCCCCATTACCGAGGGGCTGGAACGCATGATGACCATCCTCAAGCGCGTGGGCTACAAGACGGCCATCCTCTCGGGCGGCTTCACCTACTTCGGCAACTACCTGCGCCAGAAATACGGCTTCGACTACGTCTATGCCAACGAGCTGGAAATCGAGGACGGCAAACTGACGGGCCGCTATGCGGGCGAGGTGGTCGACGGACGCCGCAAGGCCGAGCTGCTGCGGCTGCTGTGCCAGTTCGAGGAGATCAACATCGCCCAGTCGGTGGCCGTGGGCGACGGCGCCAACGACCTGCCGATGCTCAACCTCGCGGGCCTGGGCATTGCGTTCCACGCCAAACCCAAGGTCAAGGCCACGGCCCGGCAGTCGATTTCGACCATCGGGCTCGACGGCATTCTCTACTTCCTCGGACTGAAAGATTCCCGCATCGAGGGATAGGCTATGCGACCATGGGCGGCTATCGGGGCTCTGCTGCTGAGCGGCTGTTACGATTCGTCGTTCGGCGAACGGCACGGAGAGACGACGCCCCCGCCGGCCACGACAACGATAGGCGAACTGCGCACACGATTCGAGGGAACCACCGTTGCCGTCGAAAGCGAAACGACGGTCTGCGGCCGGGTGACGACCTGCGACCGCAGCGCCAATTTCTACCGCACGCTCTGCATCGAATCCGACGGCGCGGGGCTCGAAATCATGGCGGGGCTCGACCACCTGCACAACGACTATCCGGAGGGCTGCCTGCTCACGGTCCGGCTGCAAGGCTGGGCGCTGGGCGAAAGCCGCGGAGTGTTGCAGGCAGGCCGCCTGCCCTCGGCATCGGACGGCTACCCGACCGACTACATCGCTTCGCGCCCGGCCCTCGCCCGCACGATTATCCGCCACGACATCCCGCCGCAGCCCCCTGCACCGACCGTTCGGACCATCGGCGAACTGACGCCTGCCCTATGCGGCACGCTGGTGCGCATCGAACGCGTGCGATATGCCCCCGACGGGCTGGCGGAAGGTACCTGGGCCGGAAACAAACGCTTCACAGACCAGGAGGGCGCCGCCGTCTACACCTATGTCCGCCCCTACGCCGATTTCGCCGGAAACGAAGTTCCGGCAGGGCCCTGCTCGCTGACGGGGATTCTCCAACACGACGGCGGCCGCTATCTGCTCAAACTGCGCGATGAAACCGACTGCTCGCCGCTGTAAGGCATGGCTGCTGACGGCCCTGCTGCTCGCAGGCTGCGACCGGGCCACGACCCTCGAATTCGGGGAGGCCGAACAGCCCCGCCCGACCTGCACCATCGCCCGGCTGAAATCGCGCTGCGAGGGAGCCTCCTACCCTGTCACCGACCAGACCGTCATCCGCGGCATCGTCACGGGAAACAACCGCTACGGCGAATTCTACAACCAACTCGTCATCGAAGATGCGAGCGGCGGCCTTGCGATTGCGGCCGAATACGACGCGTCGGAGAACGCCTACCCACTGGGCGAAGAGCTGGTCGTCTACTGCAACGGACTGACACTCTACGACTACGGCGGCAAAATCGAATTGGGAAAGGCAGCGGACGGGAATCTTTGCATCCCGCGCGACGAAGCGGACAAACACCTGAGGCTCAGCGGGCTACCGGCGGCGCGGATAACAGCCCGGCCCGTCCGAATCGGCGAACTGACCCCGGCGGATGCCGACACCTACGTGCGCATCGACGGTGTACGCTTCGCCCAACGCGCCGCGTGGTGCGACTTCGACCCCGAAACGGGACGCTACGTCACCACCGAACGGACCCTCGCGGATGCCGACGGCAACACGCTGGCAGTCCGGACCCTGGGCGGCTGTCTCTATGCAGGCGAACCGCTGCCCGAAGGCAACGGTTCGCTATGCGGAATCATCGGCTATTTCAACGGCAGCTTTTCGCTCCGCATCACCGGAATCGAAACGTCGTTCGTCACTCCTCCTGCAACGCCTGCCACAGCATATCCTTGAGCTGCTGGATATTGAGCCCCGAAACCGACGAAATGAAGACCGCCGGAATGCCCTCGGGCAGGTGGGGCCGCATCTGGCCGATCAGCTCGTCGTCGAGCATGTCGCACTTGGTCACGGCCAGCAGCCGCCGCTTGTCGAGCAGCTCGGGATTGTACTGCGTCAGCTCGCCCAGCAGAATTTCGTAATCGCGCCGCACGTCGTCGCTGTCGGCCGGAATCATGAACAGCAGCACCGAATTGCGCTCGATATGCCGCAGGAACCGCGTGCCGAGCCCGCGCCCCTCGTGCGCCCCCTCGATGATACCCGGAATGTCGGCCATGACGAACGACTTGTGGTCGCGCACCTCCACGATTCCGAGATTGGGTTCGAGCGTGGTGAACGCGTAGTTGGCGATTTTGGGCTTGGCCGCCGAAACGACCGACAGCAAAGTCGACTTCCCGGCATTGGGAAAGCCTACCAGCCCCACGTCGGCCAGCACTTTCAGTTCGAGGATGAAAGCCCCCTCGTCGCCCTCCTCGCCGGGTTGGGCATAGCGCGGGGTCTGGTTGGTAGCACTCTTGAAATGCCAGTTGCCCAACCCGCCGCGGCCGCCTTTGAGCAGAACCAGCTGCTCGCCGTGCTCGGTCACCTCGCCCACGGTTTCGACCGAAGTCGTGCCGTCCTCCTGCTCCACAAGCCGTTTAGCCACCGTACCCAGCGGCACAGGAATGACGATGTTGGGCGCATCCTTGCCCGACGACCGGGCCCCCGAACCGCACTGGCCGTCCTCGGCGAACTGGTGGCGCTGGTACTTGAGGTGGATGAGCGTCCAGTACTGCCTGTCGCCCTGCAAAACGATGCTGCCGCCTTTGCCGCCATCGCCGCCGTCGGGACCGCCGAACGCCACGAACTTCTCGCGGCGAAAATGGGCCGAGCCGGCACCTCCGTGGCCCGAGCGGGCGAATATCTTGACGTAGTCTACGAAATTGGAACCTGCCATAACTTTGGGGTGTTTTCGTGGCAAAGGTAATAAATAAATTGCATTTACCTTATGTATATGCGCCGGGAGCCCCTGCCCGCGACGCCTAAAAACTATAACTGACCGACAGATAAAACGTGCGCGGATAGGAGTGGGTGTAGCGCGTGGCATGGGGCCACCAGCTGACGGCATCGCCCGCCGTGACGCGCCGCACGCGCATGGATTCATAGCCGTTGTAAACCGTATTGCGGCTTCCGGGCAGGTTGCGCACGACGAGCGAAGCGACCAGCCGGGAACGGCCTATCATGAACGACTTGTAAACCGACGCATCGGCCGTGAAAGCGTCCGGCAGCCGCTCCTGCCGCGTGAAAGCATCGAAAGCCTCGGGAACACTGCCGCCCTGCCGGGCCATGCGGAGGGTCCGCCGCACGGGCATGGGTTCGACATGGCGGATTCCCGCATATCCGGCCGACAGCCGGGCGCCCCACCCTTTCGGCCCGAAGTAGCAGACTTCGGCGCAGGCCGTCAGAGCGGGCGCACCGCCCACGACGCAGTCGCCCATGTAGCTCTCGGCCCGCGTGTCGACCGCGCTGTTGGCGGTGTCCGAAACGACCGTCACGCGCGGATTGCGGAGATAGCGGTACGACCCTGCCGACGCGGCGAGCGACAGCCGCCACCGATAGGAGAGCCGCAGCGAAGCGGCCGCTTCCAACCCGCAGGCCAGCCGCCCGATACCCATCACCGAAAGGTCGCAGTAGAGGCCCGCCAAGTCGTCGAAATAACGCCGCGTATCCATCCCGTCGAAAGAAGCGGTAAGAAACGCCGAGGCCTGCCATTCGAGCGTCCGTCCTGTCGAACGGTAGTTCAGCTCGGCGGCGAACAGCTGTTCGGGAACGATCCGCTCCACGCTCAGATTGTTGTAAAGCGGCTGAAAGAACATCGCGTCGGCATCGGGCGGCGAAGCACTGGCCGCGGCCGAAAAACCGAGGTAACTGCGCGGCGAAAATGCCCACCCGGCCGACGCCTTGAACGCATAGGTCGCCATACGCATCCGGCGCGAACGGCCGAAAGAGCGGCTGCCGGGAAAAAGCTCCTTTTCCATCAGTCCCCGCCGATAAGTCGATGCCGCGCCCAACTCGGCCGCCGCATCGGCCCGAAACCTGTCGGCGCGGTAAACCGCCCGCAGATACGCCGCCGCCCGGAACCGCACCAGCCGATAGTCGTAGCCGAAACGGTTGCCCTGCCCGATGACCCGCCCCGGATGGCGCAGGTCGTTTTCGGACAGACGGCCGTAGGTGTCGTCGTCCACCAGGTACTGGTCCCTGTCGACCACATACCCGGCCCCCAGCAGGTCGCGCATCCGCTTGAAGCTGCGGGTCGCTTCGCGGCCGAGCGAAATCCCGCCGTCGAGCGTCAGCCGCGGACTTACCTGCGCCGAAACCGCCGCATCGAGACGCAGGTTGCAGAGCCTTTCGACACGGTCTTCCAACGCATAGACCGCATGCCCGCCGGCCAGCCGGTTGACGGCCATCATGCCGTCCCAGTCGATTTGCGTATAGCGAGGGTCGGCTGCCCGCCACGCCTGCCCGGTATCGGGGTCGAGGGCGAAAGAGGGCAGGTAACGATAATTGTCGGGCATGGGCGTGCGGGCGTCGTACCACCCTAACGCACTATAACTCCGGCTTCCGGTCTCGGCGCTCAGCACAGCCGAAAGCGATGTGTTCGCCGACAGCCAGCCGCGATACGAAACCGCTGTCCACGGCACCGTCTCGCGCCGCACCCGCGAATTGCGCACCTTGCCGTTCTGAAAACCCCACGCCGGATTGTAGAGCGCGTCGCCCGTGAGCGAGAACGCCTCCCCGACCGACGAAAGGCGCGTGCCCCGCACCGACGGCGGGACTACGGCCAGCAACGCCACCCGATGATTCGGCCCGAAATGCTTCTCCAGCCGGAACACCGCTGTCAGGGCATTGGTGAAAACCCCGTCGGCATAGAGGTCGCGCCCGGTCCGAAAATCGAGCGCCGCCGCGAAACGCCAGTCGTGCGGCAGCTCGCCGACGGCCGAGACCTTGGCCCCGACCAAGTGATTCCGCCCCGAAAACGATACCGAAGCCCGGTAAGGCAGCAGCGGCATCCCGTCCGCGAATCCGAACGTCCGCACACCGCCTGCACCCCCGAGGTGCTCCGCCGTCATGGCCAGGCCCGGCTCCGCGCGTTCCTCGGCTCCCAGTCCGCGCAGCGCCTGAAAACAGCGGTACGGCACCTGCGCCCCGTCGGCCGTGGCGACCTCCGCACCGAACGGCTGTCCGCGCCGCTGCAAAGCCACCTGCGGCAGGATGAACGCCGAGACGGAACCGTACAGGTCGGGAGCCGCCTGCACGGCGCGATAGAACAGCGCCGAATCGGGCACCAGCATGGGCCGGGGCTCCTCGTACTCGGCAAAAGGGTAATATTCGTCGTCGAAAGTCTGGGCCGCCGCCGGGCATGCGCAAAGGGCAAAGAGAAGACAAAGGCGGCTTTTCAGCATACGAAAAAGACTTAACGGAATATGCGAAGATACGAAAAAATCCGGGAGCTGCACCCTGCAACTCCCGGAATTCCAAGCGCCGGCGGCTACAACGTCCGCAGCACTTCGTTGAGCAGCTCCCAGAACTTGGGAACGGTGGCGATTTCGAGGCGCTCGTCGGGCGAATGGACGCCCCGCAGCGTAGGCCCGAACGACACCATTTCCAGGTCGGGATACTTTTCGAGGAACAGCCCGCACTCCAATCCGGCATGGATGGCCCGCACCTTGGGTTCGGTACCGAACAGCCGACGGTAGGCGTCGGCCGTCACGGCCAGCAGGCGCGACTGCGGGTCGGGCGTCCAGCCCGGGTAACCGTCGGAATAGACCACGTCGGCGCCCGCCAGCGCGAAGACCGACTCGACCATCTGCATCACGTAGGTCTTGGCGCTTTCGACCGACGAGCGCTGCGACGAGGTGACGACGATTTTGTTTTCTCCGGCGAACTTCACCGACGCGAGGTTGGTAGAGGTCTCCACGAGCCCCGGCACGGCGGCCGACATGGCCACGACGCCGTTGGGCACCCCCACGAGCGAGTAAATCAGCGCGAACTGCGACCGGGCATCGAGCACCTCGGCCACCTGCGGCATCTCGTTGAGCGTAATGCGGAAATTGGGTTCGCGCAGGCGGAACTCGGCTTCGAGGTCGGCGGCGAAGAGCTCGTAACGTTTCTCGAAATCCTTCTTGAGCCGGGTCGGAACGCCGAAAATGGCGTACGCCTCGCGCGGAATGGCATTGCGCAGATTGCCGCCCGAGAAATAGCTCAGACGCAGCTCGCACGACTGCATCCCGCCCCACAGAAGCCGCGCCACGGTCTTGTTGGAATTGACGCGCCCTTTGTCGATGTCGTCGCCCGAATGGCCGCCCAGCAGGTCGGAGACGTCGACCCGGAAAAACGAATAATTCTTGGGCGCCTCCTCCATCGAACAGGTAAAGGTGGCGATGGTGTCGATGCCCCCGGCACAGCCGATGAACAACTCGCCCTCGTCCTCCGAATCGAGGTTGAGCAGGTATTTGCCCTGCAACATCCCCTCGCCCAGCTCGAAAGCCCCGGTAAGGCCGGTCTCCTCGTCGACCGTAAAGAGCGCTTCCAGCGGCCCGTGCTGGGCCTGCGGGTCGATCAGCACGGCCAGCGCGGCGGCCATGCCGATGCCGCAGTCGGCCCCGAGCGTGGTCCCCTCGGCCCGCACCCACCCGTCGGCGATGTAGGCGCGGATGGGGTCGTTGTCGAAATCGAACTCCACGTCGGAATTCTTCTCGCAGACCATATCCATATGCGACTGTAGGATGACAGCCGGACGCTCCTCGAAACCGGGCGTGGCGGGTTTGCGGATGACGACGTTGCCCACACCGTCCTTTTTATATTCGAGCTGGTGTTGCTTGGCGAAAGCTACCAGAAAGTCGATGATCCGGCCCTCCTTTTTCGAGGGTCGCGGCACCTGCGTGATGGCGTCGAACTGCTCCCACACCAAGCGGGGCTCCAATCCTGCAATTTCAGACATGACGTAACAATTATTGATTCGGACAAAAATACGAATAAGCGAGCGCAAAAGCAAGTTTACTTGCATTTTGCCGAGCGGGAGTATACGAAGTTTTCGGAAATTCCGGGAGGATATGCGGCGACAAATTTTCGCACAGCAATACAACGAACTGATTACCAACCCACAGCATAAACCGGGGCCTCCATTGTCCTGCTCTGCGAATCCGCCAACCTGCCCACCGCAAAAAATCGACGGGGGCGATGTTGCTAATTCAGCAAAAAATACTAACTTTGTCCCACTAAGAACCCCCTTTCCGGATGCAGGAAACGCGCTTTTTCAAGCGACGGAATTTTCCACGGAAAGGAACGAAGTTTTCGGAAGTTTCCGGCTTAACCGACATAACCTGTTAAGGACAAGCCGTTTATACAAACTCCGAAGAGGAGAAGGTATGTCCGCAACCGAACCGAAGCCCTGCAACCGAACCGAGGAAACGCCGCATTGGTACGTACTGACCGTGCTCCGGTCGAGCCTGCAAGCCTGCGAACAACTAGCGGCCCATGCGGACGAGTTCAACGCCCGCTCCGCCGCCCGGCTGGAATGCTTCGCACCGACGTTCGTCGATGTGACCGCACGCGACAACGGCCGGGGACGCATCCGCAAACCCCTGCTGTACAACTACATATTCATCAGAGGAACCCTGCCGCAACTTCGCAGGTTCCACAACGCCTACCCCGCCTACAACCTGATTCCGACGGGCGAAAAACGGGAGGAACCGACCGACTACCGCTATGTCCCGGACGACGAAATGACGCAGTTCATGCGCATCGCCCAAGCCTACGAACATGCGGTTCCCTGCTTCTCGCCGTCGGAAATCGACCTTGAGCAGGGCGACCGGGTCCGAATCGTCGGCGGCCAGTTCTCGGGAGTGGAGGGGGTGCTGCTCAGCCAGCAGGGCCGCGACGGCGGCAGGGTAATCGTCCGAATCACCGACATGCTGGCGGTCGAAACGCTCGACATCGCGCCGCAATACCTCCAAATCGTGGAATTCGCCAAAGGCGGCAAACACATTTACGACAAAATCGAAAGCTACCTGCCCAAGGCCCGCCGGGCGCTGGCCAACAGCCTGCTGCGGAAAGGTCCCGATGCCAGCGACCTGGCGGCCGTGAACTATTTTCTGACGCGCTACGGCCAGGTGTCGCTGCCCCCGGCGTCCAAAATCCGCGGAAAATACACAGCCCTGCTGATGCTCAGCCACCGCATCCTGGGCCACACGAACGAATACGAACGCTGCAAGCAGGAATATCTGGAATTTCTGCCGCAGATCACCAACCCCGAAACCCGGGCGATGACTTTGGGCATGCTCTACGCCTGCACGGCCGAGCCCCGGTGGCTGCACGAGGCGCGCGCCCTCGCCGACCAATGGCTCGGCTCCGAGGAGCAGCCGAACGCCGCCCGCCGGGCCATCCTCGAAGATTTGGCCTTATACGAAAAAGCAATCGCTGCACAACGCTGAAAACACACGCCTATCATGAAAATACTCTCTTCTCTCAAAAGAAAACGCCGCCAGCTAAACGAAATACATGCCAACGTACAGAACATCAAGTTCTTCATGCGGCGGCTCCAGCTGGAGGACAAAATCCTGCACAGCACCGAGCCCGGCGTCAGCTCCGAAAGATATTGCGACCACGACATCGTCCTTTCGCTGACCACCTACGGCCGTCGTCTGGAAGACGTCTGCTTCACCATCGAAAGCCTGATGCAGCAGACTAAGAAAGCCAACCGGATCATTCTGTGGCTCGACCCGCCATGCTCCGCGCAGCCGCTCCCCGACACCCTGGTCCGGCTACAGGCCCGGGGGCTGGAAGTAAAGATAACCGAGGAGTACATCCGAAGCTACAAGAAACTCATCCCGGCGCTCGAAGCCTGCCCCGACGACGTCATCATCACGGTCGACGACGACGCGCTGTACGACTTCGACATCGTCGAACGGCTCGTCAACGCCTATCTGGCCGAACCGCAGGCCATCCACGCCTGCCGCATTCATACGATGCTGCCGGACGGCAAAGGCAAGTTGAAATCCTACAACCGCTGGAAACTGTGTTTCTGCGACCCGAACACCCCCTCGCGGAATTTCTTCACGGGTGTCGGAGGAGTGCTCTATCCGCCCCGCTCGCTGGACGCCGAAGTGCTGAACCGCGAGGTCTTCACCTCCATCTGTCCCACGGCGGACGACGTCTGGTTCAATGCCATGGCCATCAAAAAAGGCACCCCCATCCGCAAAGTCGTCACCCGTAATACCGCGGGCAATGATTATCTGTCGAACGACGAAGTGCAGGACATGGCCCTCTGCAACATCAACACGGGCCGGCAGTGCCAGAACAATCCGCAAATCGAAGCCGTCTTCACCAAATACGGCATCTACCGGCTGATCAAGTAAATGACCTCCGTCAAGAAAGAAATCGCACAGGGCATCTTCTGGATTGCGCTGGCCAAATATTCCGGCATCGTCATTTCGCTCGGCATAACGGCCATCCTCGCGCGCAACGTTTCGCCCGAAGCATTCGGCACCATGGCCATCGCCACGGTGCTCATGGTCTTTCTCGACATCTTCACCGACATGGGAATCGGTGCGGCCATCGTCCAGTTCAAAACCCTCTCCAAGAAACAAATCAATACGCTGTTCACGGCCGGGCTGTGCGCCGGAGGGGTACTGAGCCTCGTGCTGTTCCTTTCGGCCGATACCATCGCCCGTTACTACGGCGACCCCACCCTTTCCGACGTCTGCCGCTATCTGTGCATCTGTCTTTTCTTCAATGCGCTTAACATCGTTCCGAACGGGCTGATGCTCCGCGAGAAGCGTTTCCGGACCATTGCCCTGCGGACCTTGTCCGTCCAGATTGTCTGCGGGTCCATCGCCGTGGCCGGAGCCTTGCACGGATGGGGCATCTATGCGCTGTTGGTCACCCCGGTCCTTTCCTCGGTAGGCGTTTTCGCCGTCAACTACTGCAATTATCCGCAGTCCGTCGTGTTCCGGCCCGACCTCAGCGCCATCCGCACGGTCTGGTCCTACTCCGCGTTCCAGTTTCTGTTCTGCGTCTGCAACTATTTCTCCCGCAACGCAGACAAGCTCGTAATCGGGAAATACTTCACCATGGCCGACCTGGGCTACTACGACAAATCCTATCGGCTGATGCAGCTGCCGCTGCAGAACATTACGTTCGTCATCTCTCCGGTTCTGCACCCTATCCTCTCCACCTTGCAGTCCGACAAGCAGGAGCTGGCCCGGAAAAATACCACGCTCGTCAGATACATCGCCTCTCTGAGTTTCCCTATCGGCCTAAGTCTCTTTTTCGGGGCGCACGACATCGTCAACATTCTCTTCGGCGCCGCGTGGGAGCCGGCAGTTCCTGTCTTCCGGATTCTGGCGCTGTCGTTGCCGCTCCAAATGATTCTGTCCACGTCGGGAGCTCTTTTCCAGGCCGCAGGGAAAACCGACCACATGTTTTATGTCGGCGTCATGAACACCGCGGTCACGGTCACGGGGTTCCTGGTCGCCGCGCTCGGATTCGGCACCCTCACGGCCATGGCATGGGCATGGGACATCACGCTGTTCATCAACTTCGTGAATTCCTATGCCGTCATGTATCGCCGTACTTTCCACAGCCGTTGGACCGAGGTCTACCGGGCCATCCTGCCGCAAACAATCAATACGGCGTTCGTCGCCACTGCCACAATAATATTGTATCGCTACGTCTCGTTTCAGAACATCTTCGGGTCGTTGGCGTGGATCGTCGGCACCGTCTCCCTGCTGACTTTCATCATGGCCGCTTTGTTGAGGCAATACAATATTCTGCTGACGGCAAAAAAGCTATTGTTCAAATCCCCGAATATCACCTTTTCGGAAACCGAACATTAAAATGAGCAGTTCCGCATCTTCCGCAGTGCAGCCGCCACGGCAGTCCAATTTTGAACTGCTGAGAATCATCGCCATGTTCATGATTCTTGTGGTTCATGCCGATTTCTGGCTGCTGGGACTTCCGACGCTGGCCGAGTTCCATGCGGCACCCGCCGGAACGTGGACACGAATCCTCATCGAATCGGCGTCCATCGGCTGCGTGAATATTTTCATCCTTATTTCCGGATGGTTTTCGATTCGGGTTTCGGTCAGGGGTTTTTGCAGTTTTCTGTTTCAATGCGCCTTTTTTCTGCTGGGATTCTACCTTTTGATGATAATCGCCGGACAGGAGCAGCCGGGTCTGCGACAGCTTGCACCCTACCTATGTTTTACGAAAGCCAACTGGTTCATCAAGGCGTACATCGGGCTGTACATTCTTGCCCCGATGCTGAATTTGTTCGCTGAAAAGGCAACCAAACGGCAGCTGGCTTTGACGCTCCTTGCTTTTTATTCGTTCCAGACACTCTACGGCTGGACCAATTCCGCCGTTTTCGTAGAACAGGGATATTCCACATTTTCCTTTATCGGACTGTACCTGCTCGCCCGGTATCTGAAATTGCACGGCAACCCATTGAGGGGGGGGGAATGGGGTTCTTTGCAGTAGCTGTCATTCTCAATTCGGCGCTGACCGTCGGATTGGTCTGCAACAACGGCGAACGCTTCGTTGCCTTGCTTTATTCCTACGCCAACCCGCTGGTCATCGTTTTGTCAGTTATGTTGATACTGAAATTCGCCAAACTTCGGATACCATACAGTCCTGTAATAAACCGCATAGGCAAATCAAGTTTCGCCGTGTTTCTGTTCCATGCCAATCTGACGGTTTTCAACTTCACATTCCGCAAGTTGATTGCCGGCATCTATGCAAGTTACAGCGGAATCGCCTGTCTGTTCCTGATTTTTTGCATATTGGCGGCCTTGTTCTTCGTGGCCGTTCTGATCGACCAGTTCAGAATATACTGCTGGAACAAGCTGGAAAACAGCGGATGCTGGAAAAAATTGCTTCCGCAAAGTTAAACCGAGAATATTTGCTCACATGAATATCGCAATCGTAGGTACCGGATACGTCGGCTTGGTGTCGGGAACATGCTTCGCCGAAATGGGCGCGAACGTCACCTGCATCGACAAGGACAAGCACAAAATCGCCGCCCTGCTCGCCGGAGAGGTCCCCATTTACGAGCCCGGGCTGGACCGGATGGTCCGCAGCAACGTCGAGGCCGGGCGGCTCCGTTTCGCCACCGACCTGACCCAATGTATCGACCAGGTCGACATCGTCTTCTCGGCCGTGGGCACCCCGCCCGACGAAGACGGTTCGGCCGACCTGCAATATGTCCTCGAAGTTGCCCGCACGTTCGGCCGCGCAATCAACAAATACACGCTCCTGGTCACCAAGTCGACCGTGCCCGTAGGCACCGCCGCCAAGGTCAAGGCGGCCATCCGCGAAGAGCTCGGCAAACGGGGCGCCGACATCGAATTCGACGTGGCGTCCAACCCCGAATTCTTGAAAGAGGGGGCCGCCGTCAAGGATTTTCTGAGCCCCGACCGGGTCGTCATCGGCGTCGAGAGCGAACGGGCCCGGGAACTCATGGAAAAGCTCTACCGGCCGTTCGTACTCAACAACTACCGAATCATCTTCATGGACATTCCGTCGGCCGAAATGACCAAATACGCGGCGAACGCCATGCTTGCGACCCGCATTTCGTTCATGAACGACATCGCCAACCTCTGCGAGCTGGTGGGTGCCGACGTCAACATGGTCCGCCGCGGAATCGGTTCCGATGCGCGTATCGGAACCAAGTTCCTCTATCCGGGCTGCGGATACGGCGGCTCGTGTTTCCCCAAGGACGTCAAGGCTCTGATTCGCACCGGGCGCGAACACGGTTACGAAATGCGGGTAATCAGCGCCGTCGAGGAAGTCAACGAAGCGCAGAAATCGCTGCTTTTCGAGAAGCTCGTGGCCCGAATCGGGCCCGACCTGCGGGGGAAGCGCATCGCGCTGTGGGGGCTGGCATTCAAGCCGGAAACGGACGACATGCGCGAAGCCACGTCGCTCGTGCTGATCGACCGGCTGACCCAGGCAGGGGCCGAAGTCGTCGTTTTCGACCCGGTGGCGATGGACGAATGCCGCCGCCGCATCGGCGACCGGGTCCGCTACGCCAAAGAGATGTACGAAGCCACGGTCGACGCCGACGCGCTGATGGTCGTGACCGAATGGAAGCAGTTCCGCATCCCCTCGTGGCGCGTCGTAGCGCGGGCCATGCGCGGCAAATTGGTGCTCGACGGCCGCAATCTCTACGACCCCGCCGACCTGACCGATGCCGGGCTCGTCTATTCGGCCATCGGGGTCCGGTAGCGGCTTGCCCGAAATTCAAACTTCCTCCAACATACTGAAAACACAAAACTTTGCACCGCCGGTCCTGGCTGCATAAGTCAGCCCCCGAGTGCAACGTCGGTTTCCATGGAATGTAACTCGAGAACAACCCGCAGTCTGAGAAATTCGGTCGTGGCTCTGTCATTTTTCGGAATAGAATTCTTGCTGAAATTCTATTCCCGGAAAATCTTTCTCGACTACCTCGGAACGGAAATTCTGGGTCTCAACACCACCGCCACCAACCTGCTGCAATTCCTCAACCTCGCCGAACTGGGCATCGGTGCAGCCGTCGGGTTCACGCTCTACAAGCCGATTTGCGACAAGGACAAGGAGTGCATCAACGAAATCATCTCTCTCCAAGGACATCTGTACCGCCGGATCGCGTTCGCCGTCATGCTCGGTGCGCTCGCGCTCATGGTATTCTTCCCGTGGATTTTCGCCAAGACCGACCTGCCGCTATGGTATGCCTACGGATCGTTTTCGGTGATGCTGTTCAGTGCCCTGCTGAGTTACTTCATCACCTACAAACAGGTCATTCTCACGGCGTCGCAGCTGGACTACAAGGTTCAGTTCGGGTATCGTTCCTGGATGATTCTGAAAATCGTATGCCAAACGGTCGCCATCGCCCGTCTTCCCGACCCTTATGTGTGGTGGCTCGTGCTCGAAGCCGTTTTCGCCATCCTGGCAACCGTTTCGCTCGAACGGGTCACCCGCCGGACTTTTCCCGAACTCAAAACCGACGCGGCGACATTCAGCGAACTGAAGCAGAAATATGCGTGCGTCATCGTAAAGGTCAAGCAGATATTCTTCCACAAGATGAGCGGGTACATTCTCGCACAGACAAGCCCCATCATCATTTATGCCTATCTGTCCTTGTCCGCCGTCGCCCTTTACGGCAATTATCTCATGATAGTTTCGGGCGTGACGCTCTTGTTCGAGGCTGCATTCAACAGCATGACTGCCGGCATTGGAAACCTGGTGGCCGAGGGCAACAAAAAAACGATACTTTCCGTTTTCGACGAGCTTTTCAGCCTCAAATTCCTGCTTATCGCCATCATCTGTTTCTGCACCGTCATACTCACCCGGCCGTTCGTCACCCTCTGGATCGGGACCCAATACCTGCTCCCCCCGTCGACATTGATGCTCATGGTCGGAATCATGTACATAGGAATGAGCCGCACGACCGTCGAATCCTACCTCAACGCGTTCGGGCTGTATCAGGACATCTGGGCACCCATCTGCGAAGCCGTCCTCAACATCGGGCTGTCGGTTCTGCTGGGCTATTATTGGGGACTGAACGGCATCCTCACGGGTGTACTCATCAGTCTGACCCTGTTCGCTTTCATCTGGAAACCGATATTTCTGTTCAGATGCGGACTGCAAACAAGCATCAAAAGCTATGTAGTCTTGTATGCCAAGCACATAGTCTTGGGTGTATGGGCCGTCCTGCTATGGTATGCGTGCCGCAGATGGATAACGGCCGACCCCTACGAAAACTGGGGCGGATTCATCGGATATGCCCTGTGCAATGCCGCGGTTTTCGGAACGGTTCTCGCCTCCTCCATGTTGTTGACAAGATGCGGAATCGTCAAGTTCCTCCATCGGTTGAAAAACAATTGAAATCTGAAATATGGAAATTCTTGTGTGTCCGGACGACGGCTATGCAATGCCCACCGGCATCATGCTGATCTCCTTGTTCGAGAACAATCCCCATGCTACTATCAACCTCCACGTAATTTACACGGCATTGTCGGATGAAAACAAGGGCCTGTTGACCCGAATCGCCGAACAATACGGGCATAAAATAGCTTTTTATCATACGGTCCCCGATTCATCCATCAAATTCGACGGGCTCCATCAGCAAAAAATATCCGTCTCTACCTACCTCCGGTTATCCGCCCATACGGTACTGCCGGAAGAAATCGACAAGGTTCTGTATCTCGACGGCGACATAATCGTTCGTAGCTGCCTACAAGAACTATGGGAAACCGAACTCCTCAAAAACCCGAGGGGGGGGGAATTTCCGCTGGCTGCCGTCGCCGACCAGAAAGACCACTCGGGTTCCACTTTGTCCTATAACCGTCTGAAAATAAAACCGCAGTACGGTTACTTCAATGCCGGAGTGCTCCTGCTCAATCTGAAATATTGGAGAAAGCACCATGTCGACGAAACTTTCGGACGGATACTGGCCCGGTTTCCCGAGGGCCTGGCGTTCCACGACCAGGACATTCTGAATGTGGCATTCAACAACAACATCCGGTGGCTCGAACTCACCTATAATTTCATGACCGAATTTTTCATGAAGCCTGCCTGCCGCAACATCTCCTGGGAATTCGACGGGCAGATCGACCGATACCGAAACAACCCTGCCATCGTCCATTTTCTGGGCATCAAGCCTTGGTTCCGGGAATGCAGCCACCCGATGTTGCAGGAGTTTCTGAAATACAAGTCCATGTCTCCATGGGCGGGTGTCAGAATACCCCGGCTGCCGATACCCCGCAAAACCCGCATCATAGGCGGCATCAAAAAAATTCTCGCCGAAACCGGCATTCTCCAAAAGCCGCTCACGGACAACGACAAATGGGATGTCTGATTCCCTGGTTACAGAACGCTTCATGAAGAAAAGAAGCATATTATACCTCAACGATTATTCGTGCAGCGAAAGGGAATTGCGTTTCCACCTGGACCGCAACGCCCCGCTCCACCACATGTGGGGTGTCGATGCTCTCGCAGGGGGGGGGAAACGGTTGATATTCTGCGCCATCCATCAAACCCACAAGGGGGGGGGAATCCTGTGCCGTCTGAATCTCCTATATGAAAACCTCCGGATATTTTTGCGGCATTGCCGCTGCAAAACGGTTTTTTCCGCCCTGCCCGGATATGAAAAAGGGTTTCTGTTAGCCAATAAAATAGGATTGGGACACTACAAAATAGTCACCGTAGTCCACCACCCGGCAACAAGATTACATCTCATCGAGCAATACGACAAGCTCCTGTTCTTCTCGCCCACGGTGCGCGAGGCGTTCGGCAATCCGTCGAATTCCGAGTACCTCTTTTGGGGCCCGGACCTCGAATTTTACGCCCGGCATGCGTTACCGGCTTCGGCCCCGGCTTGTTACGAATACGATTTCGTTTCGGCGGGCAAAGTCTACCGGGACTACGATTTGTTCTTCCGCGTAATCCCCGGGCTGACTTCCAGGTACAAGGTCTTCGGAGCAGGCAGCTCGGTCCGCAACGAAATCGGTTATACGGATTTGATGAAAGTCTGTTCGCGCACCCGGTTCATCTGCCTCCCCGTCGCGAAATTCCAACAGGAGGGCCGGATTCTTGTCGGACTCACCGCGTTTCTCGACGCCATCGCGCTCGGCAAACCGATTCTGATGTCCGACAACACATTGATCGGCATCGACGTCGAAGCCCAAGGTTTGGGTTTGCTGTACAAGGCCGGGGACGAAAGCGATTTCCGGGAAAAGGCGGCCCGGCTGCTCGCGCTGGACAACGCTCAATACGCCGCCATGGCAGCCCGTTGCAGGGCTTTCGCCGCAGCGCACGATTACAGAAAATGGAGCGCGCGACTTGCGCGGCTTTTAGCATAGATACACCCATGAGAAAGTTTCTGTTCGTAAGATTTACCAGCGAAAGCCGGTATTCCGGCGGGCTGCAATGCAGCGACCGCAACCAAGAGAGTATCGAAACGATTTTCGGGCCGGAACACGTAACGACATATATCATCGAACCTTACAAAAACCGCTCTTCGCTCCGCAGCATACTGACCCGCGCAGGGGATATTCTCAAAGGGTATATGGGAGGGCTGAATTCGGACAAGGAAAAGGAAATCCTTTCGATAATCGCCGACAAGCAGATTACCGATGTCTTTCTCGACAGTTCTCTGCTGGGGCGGCTGGCAAAAAAAATCCGCAGAAGATTCCCCGAAGTTCGGACTTACACGTTCTTCCATAATCTCGAATACAAGTTCATGAAAGATTACGTTCGGGTAAAGCACGATTTCCTGAGAATCTATTGGCCGATCCTGAGTTTTCAGAATGAAAAGAACTCCATCAAATATTCCCACAAGATAATCGCACTGAACAGCCGCGATTCCCAGGCCATCGAAAAGCAGTACGGCAGAAAGGCGGATGCCCTCATACCCATTACTTTCAAGGCATCGCCGCTCCGGGCATCCGATACGCCCGCCGGTCCCGTCAAAGAGGCTCTGTTCATAGGCAGTTATTTCTACCCCAACGTCGAAGGTATCCGATGGCTCGTCAGACACGTCTTTCCGCATGTCGACATGCAGTTGACCATCGTCGGTGCGGGCATGGACAAACTCGCCGCAGAATTCGGGCACTACGATAACATCAAAATATACAGCAACGTCCCCGATCTGGCGTTGTATTTCGCGCAAGCAGACTTCGTCGTACTGCCCATTTTTTCGGGAAGCGGCATGAAGGTCAAAACGGCCGAATCGCTCATGAACGGCAAATTCATCATCGGCAGTACGGAAGCGCTGCAAGGATACGAATTCGACGATTCGGTCGCCCGAGAATGCAATACGGCCGACGAATTTATTACCGCCATCAGCAACTTCGACCGCCCCACCAAGTACAATGAGCCCTCAAGGCGTTTGTTCGAGAAAAAATACTCCTTCGAGGCTTCCTTGAAATCGTTCCGGAGCGTATTGACCGATTGAGATGATTTACCATCTTCTTTTCTTCCTCCTCGCCGCCTGTTGCGTCGTCGGGCTCTATACCAGGCCGTCGCAGAGGAATTTCCTGCTTTTCGCCAGCGCGTGCCTGATCGTTCTGTTCCAGGCGTTGAGATGGCGCACCGGAACCGACTGGCTTCCCTACGAAGAGTTCTTCAGGTCGTGCATATCCCATCCCGATTCTTTTGAGTTCGAGTTCGGCTATGCGTTCTTGAACCGGGCCGTCAGAAGCGTCACCGATTCCTATACGGTTTTCCTTTTCGTCGAATGCGGGTTGACGGTCTTTTTCTGGTCCTTGTTCGCCCGAGAAATGAACACGCAGTCGCCATGCGTCATTCTCCTTTCGCTGTTCGTCGCAGGTGTCTTTCCGATTCGTTATACGCTTGCTGCCGCTATCATTCTGTGCAGTTATATCTACATCCTGCAACGGCGCTTGGTGCCGTTTCTGCTGATGGTCTTCCTCGCGTTCTCGATTCATCGTACCGCCATCGTTTTTGTCCCCGTATACTTTGTCGCCACCCGGCATTATTCGTTCAAGAGCCTCTTGTTGCTCTACGCCGTGGCGGTTTCGTTGGGATTCTTCATCGACTTCGTATTCGGCAACCTCCTCCAAATGGCGTCCCTGGCCTACGAACACATGAATTCCACGGTCCAGGGAAAAATGAACGCCTACATGTCGCAGGAAGTCAGCGATGCCCATCAGATGACGCCTCTGCGCATCGCACTTTCGTTATTGAACAGCACGCTCTTCCTCTTCTTTTTCGGTTATTTCCGCAAAAAGTTCTTCGCTTCGGACGCCTTGTTCAACATGCTGTTCAACCTCTACGTATTGGGATTGTGTTTCAACCGATTGTTCATTCAGGCGCTCCCCGAGTTGAACCGGCTCACCGCCTTGTTCGCCGGAGGTTTCACAGTCATGCTGGTCATGATTATCGCCCGCTACAAACAGCAGACACGTTTGGTACTGACTATGCTGCTACTGGTCTATACCTATACCATATATTGCCGTGTCATATACGGCACCTACGAAGACCTGTTCATTCCATACATGAGCGTCTTCGACGGTTCCCAAAGAATCTGCGTCTATTAATATCTCCTTGAAATGGCCACTATCGTCGTTACAGCCACATCGCTCCGAATCAGCGGAGGGCTTACCATTCTTAGGCAGTTCGTCAGCAATCTACCCCTTTCGGACGACAAATATTATATATTCGTCGACCCCGGCCATACATGCGTTCCGCAGGACAACATCGAATATATCCCCGTCGCGACACGTTCGCAATGGGCAAGACTGAAGTTCGACTTCTGCGGCTTCGCCAAGGAACTCAAGCGCAGAGCCATCCGGCCAGACCTTATCATATCGTTGCAAAACAACGGGCTGAGATTCGACAAACGGGTGCCCCAGATCGTATATTTTCATCAGCCGATACCCCTGCATGCCAAACGGTGGAACCTGTTCAAGGCCTCGGAACGCAAGATGTCTGTGTATAAGAACATTTATTCATGGGTCATCCGATTCTTTGACAATCCCAACATCCATTACATCGCCCAGATTCCATCCATCAAAAAGGGAATTCAGCAGAAATTCGGAATCTCCGCCCAAAGAATCCATATCATCACACCCCATTTGCCGGATACACCGTCCCTGCAAAACTATTCCGAACAGCAAGCGGGTTCCGACAAAAAGATATTCCTCTATCCTGCTACGCCGATCCCCTATAAAAACCACTCGTTGCTCATAGAAGCCCTGTCAGTCCTGTTCCGGAAAAATCCGGAACTCAAAAACGAAGTCGAACTGGTATTCACTTTCCGCCAAGAAGAGTTTCCGGAAGCCATCCGGCTTGCCGAAAAACTCGGTGTCCGGAACAACATCACTGCCAACGGACCGGTTCCGTTCGACAATTTGCAGCTCCTCTATCGGAACGCTCTCGCCCTGCTGTTTCCGAGCTATATCGAAAGTTTCGGACTGCCGCTCTTTGAAGCGGCGGCCGCGGGACTTCCCATTCTGGCCGCTGATACCGACTATGCTCACGATGTGGTCGGAAAATACGAAGGTACCAGTTTCCTGAATTACCGGGACCCCGATTCTTGGGCCGATAAGATTTTGGAAATCATCCGAGCACCGATTCGTTTCCAGCCTTATCGTCCTACGGAAACAACCGGTTGGAAAGATTTTTTCGCACTTGTCGGCCATCTTAAAAAATAAGGCCCGGCAGCATTCCGATTCTTACGCCAACAAATTATGACGATTTTGTTGCACATCAATCAAAAACTCCGTACATTCATCTATTGATTATCTTTCGATTGATCTGCATGTTGTTTTCTCTGCAGCAGAGCAAAGGAACGACGGATACAATCGAAATTTCAATACTAAAAATTTATCCGAATGTCAAAAATACTCATCACCGGCGGAGCCGGCTTCATCGGCTCCAATACTGCACTCAAACTTGTTTCGCAAGGACATGAGGTTGTGGTTCTCGACAATCTGTCGCCGCAGATTCATGGACAGACCCCCGAAACGACATCTCCTTTGTACCAAAACATCCGGGAAAAAGTCCGGTTCATCAAAGGTTCTGTTACCAGCCGGCAGGATTGGCAAACAGCGCTCGAAGGAGTAGACCTCGTCCTGCATCTGGCAGCCGAAACCGGAACCGGACAATCCATGTATGAAATTCAGAAATATGTGGAAGTCAACATCGGAGGTACCGCCCTATTATTGGACATTCTCGCCAACGAGCCCCACTCGGTAAAACGGGTCGTCGTTGCGGAATCGCGGGCCATATACGGCGAGGGACGTTATTGGAGCGACGAGTTGGGTACGTTCGTCTATCCGGAAGAGCGGCCGGAAGAAACCATGGCAAACGGTGATTTCGAGGTAAAATATCCGGGATGCAGCCAGCCTCTCAAGCTCGTAGGAACCACCGAAGATTCTGCAATCCATCCAGGGTCCGTCTACGGCATCACCAAGCAGGTGCAGGGGCAGTTGGTGCACATGGTCTGCAAAAGTCTCGGCATCGAATCCGTCTCGTTCCGTTATCAGAATGTCTATGGCCCCGGGCAATCGCTTTCCAACCCCTACACAGGCATACTCTCCATCTTCTCCACCCGCATCAAGAACGGAAACGGAATCAATATTTTCGAGGACGGAAAAGAATCCCGGGATTTCGTCTATATCGACGACGTCGTCGATGCTACGATTCTCGGGTTGACCGTCCCGGGAATATCCGGCCATGCGTTCAACATCGGGACAGGTGTCGCTACGGATGTGCTTACGGTCGCCAATACTTTGAAAAAGTGTTACGGTGTGGACGTCCCCGTTACCGTCAGCGGCAATTACCGTCTGGGAGATATACGCCATAATTATGCGGATATTTCCCTTGCCAGAAAGATGCTCGGCTTCGAGCCCAAGTGGTCGTTCGATGCCGGCATACAGCAATTTACCCGCTGGGTCGACCGTCAGCCCGTCCAGCAGGACAATTACGAGCTTTCTATCCGGGAAATGAAGGACAAAGGGTTATATAAATAACGGAATATGCCGCTGAAGAACAAAAGAATTCTGTTCCTGTCCGCCCGTACTTTCGGGATTCCCGAGAACATCACCCAGACTATGGAGGCCCTCGGTGCGACCGTCGATTTCTACGACGAACGCCCTGCAAACAGCTTCATCGTCAAGGCGCTCATCCGTATTAACCGCAATCTAATCGCCGGATATATCAACCGTTACCACAAAAAAATAATCGAGGCGACCAAGGACAAGAAATACGATTATATCTTTTTCATCAAGGGGGAATCTTTCTCCCGGCACAATCTCGACTTTCTGTTCCGATTGCATCCGGAAGCCCGAACCATCATGTATTATTGGGATTCCATCGCCAACAATCCCAATGCCGTCAATCTGTCGGGGCGGTTCGACCGTGTTTTTTCGTTCGACCGTTCGGATTGCGAAAAAATGGGATTTTCGTTTCTGCCGCTCTTTTATTTCGACGAATACAAGGAGGTCGGAACATACCCCGGTCCGTACGACTACGATTGTCTGTTCGTCGGCACTACCCACAGCGACCGTTTCCGGTTCGTCACTTCCATAACAGAACAAATAAAAGCCTTCGGAGGAAAATGCTTCACTTATTTTTTCTTTCAAGGGAAAATCATGTTCTACAAATACAAATTTCAGAACCGGGAAATGCGAGGGATTTCATCCAAGGCGGTACATTTCGTGCCTTTGTCAAAAAAGTCCTTGCTCGATTTGTATCGAAGAAGCCGGATCGTCATGGACGTTCAGCATCCTAAGCAAATAGGGCTGACCTTGCGGTGTCTGGAAACTTTGGGGGCGAAAAGAAAATTAATAACAACCAACCAGGACATCAGAAACTACGATTTTTACAATCCCAACAATATCCTGGTCGTAGACCGAAACAATCCGGTTGTTCCGAACGGCTTCTTAAATACGCCCTATACGGAGGTGAACAAGGATATTTATGATAAGTATTCTATCACATCCTGGGTCAAACATATATTGAAAGAATCCGAATAGGAATCATTTCTATTATTATCCGTACCGACAACATCACATTCAAAACGGCATAAGTTCTATGAAAGGAATCGTTCTGGCCGGAGGGTCGGGGACGCGGCTCTACCCCATCACCAAGGGCGTGAGCAAGCAGATGCTCCCCATCTACGACAAGCCGATGGTCTACTACCCCATTTCGACGCTGATGCTGGCCGGCATCCGCGACATCCTCATCATCTCCACGCCCCACGACCTGCCCGCGTTCCGGCGGCTCCTGGGCGACGGGAGCGATTACGGCGTGCGCTTCTCCTATGCCGAACAGCCCTCGCCCGACGGCCTGGCCCAGGCATTCATCATCGGCCGGGAGTTCATCGGCAGCGATTCGGTCTGCCTGGTCCTCGGCGACAACATCTTCCACGGCGCCGGGTTCTCGCAGATTCTCCGCGAAGCGGTCGACGCCGTCGAAAAGGAGAATAAGGCTACGGTCTTCGGTTATTGGGTCGACGACCCCGAGCGTTACGGCGTCGCCGAGTTCGACGCGGCCGGCAACTGCCTTTCCATCGAGGAGAAGCCCCGGCAGCCCAAGTCCAATTATGCCGTCGTAGGTCTTTATTTCTACCCCAACAAGGTCGTCGACGTCGCGGCTTGCATCAAGCCCTCCGCGCGCGGCGAGCTCGAAATCACCACCGTCAACCAGCAGTTCCTCCAAGCCGGGCAGCTCAAGGTCCGGACCCTCCCGCGCGGCTTCGCCTGGCTCGATACGGGCACCCACGATTCACTCGCCGAGGCTTCGATCTACGTCGAGGTGCTCGAAAAGCGGCAGGGGCTGAAAATCGGCTGCCTGGAGGGCATCGCCTACCGGCAGGGCTGGATTTCGCGCGAGCGGATGATTGAGCTCGCACAGCCCATGCTCAAGAACGAATACGGCAAATATCTGTTGAAGGTGGTCGACGAGCTCGACCGGACCCAATATACCAATCTTGATTGACCATGGAAGTCATCCGCACCGACATCGAGGGCGTTGTCATCCTCGAACCCCGTATCTTCCGCGACACCCGCGGTTATTTCTTCGAGAGTTATTCGGAGCGCGAGTTCTGCGACAAGGTCCGCACCGTCCGTTTCGTGCAGGACAACGAAAGCTGTTCGTCCTACGGCGTTCTGCGCGGCCTGCATTTCCAGAAACCGCCCCACGCCCAGTCCAAGTTGGTCCGCGTCATCGAAGGGGCCGTGCTCGACGTCGCCGTCGACATCCGCCGGGGGTCGCCCACGTTCGGCAAGTACGTCGCCGTCGAGCTCACGGCCGACAACCACCGTCAGTTCTTCATTCCCCGCGGGTTCGCCCACGGTTTTTCCGTGCTTTCGCCGCGGGCCGTGTTCCAGTACAAGTGCGACAATTTCTACGCCCCGCAGTCCGAGGGAGCCATCGCCTGGGACGACCCCGCCTTGGGCATCGACTGGCGCATTCCCGCCGCCGATGCGGTTCTCTCCGACAAGGACGCCTGCCATCCCCGGCTCGCCGACATCGAGCCGCCGTTCGATTACGCTGAAAACCTCTACCTATGAATATCCTGGTCACCGGAGCCAACGGCCAGTTGGGCAGCGAGCTCCGTCTCGTCGCACAGCATTCCAAGGACCGTTACGTCTTCACCGACGTCGCCGAGCTCGACATCACCGACGCCGACGCCGTGCTGCAAACCGTGCAGAACGAGCATATCGAGGCCATCATCAATTGCGCCGCCTATACCAACGTCGACAAGGCCGAAGACGATGCCGCCCTCGCCGAGCTGCTCAACGCTTCGGCCGTCAGAAATCTTGCTGTCGCCATGAACAAGGTCGGCGGGCTCCTCGTCCACATTTCGACCGACTACGTTTTCGGCGGCAACCTCAACAACACCCCCTGTACCGAGCAGCAGCCGACCAACCCCACCGGGGTCTATGGCCGCACCAAGTTACTCGGCGAGCAGGCCGTCATCGAATCGGGGTGCCGGCACCTTATCATCCGCACCGCCTGGCTTTACAGCGAATTCGGCAAAAACTTCGTCAAAACCATGCTCGCCCTCACCGCCGACAAGCCCGAGCTGAAAGTCGTCTTCGACCAGACCGGAACCCCCACCTACGCCTACGACCTCGCGGCGGCCATCTTCGACATCATGGAAAACCGCAAGTTCGAGGGCCGTACAGGCGTCTACCACTATTCCAACGAGGGTGTCTGTTCGTGGTACGACTTCACCCGCATGATTGCCGAAATCGCCGGGCATACCGCGTGCGACATCCAGCCGTGCCATTCCTCGGAGTTTCCCTCCAAGGTCGTCCGGCCCTCCTACTCGGTTCTCGACAAAACCCTTTTCAAGCAGACTTTCGGCGTGCGGATTCCCTATTGGACCGATTCGCTCCGAGTGTGTATCAGCAACTTAACCGAACAGAATTCATAACCATGAATTTCAAGCGCAATATCATCGTCACCGGGGGTGCCGGGTTCATCGGCTCGCACGTCGTCCGGCTTTTCGTCCGGAAATATCCCGACTATCGCATCATCAACGTCGACAAACTCACCTACGCCGGCAACCTGGCCAACCTGGCCGACATCGAGGCGTGCCCCAACTACCTCTTCGTCAAGGCCGACATCGTCGATTTCGACCGCATGCTCGCCCTCATGCAGGAATACTCCGTCGACGGGGTCATCCACCTCGCCGCCGAGAGCCACGTGGACCGTTCCATCAAGGACCCGTTCACGTTCGCCCGTACCAACGTCATGGGGACCCTTTCGCTGCTCCAGGCCGCCAAGGTCCATTGGGAATCGTCGCCCGCAAAGTACGAGGACAAGCTGTTTTACCATATTTCGACCGACGAGGTCTACGGCGCGCTGGAGCTCACCCGCCCCGAGGGCGACGCCGACGGCCGGGGTCCCTACGGCGAAGAATTCTTCGTCGAGACCACCAAGTACAATCCCCATTCGCCCTACTCGGCGTCCAAGGCTTCGTCCGACCACTTCGTGCGGGCGTTCCACGACACCTACGGCATGCCGACCATCGTCACCAACTGCTCCAACAATTACGGACCCTATCAGTTTCCCGAGAAGCTGATACCCCTGTTCATCAACAACATCCGCCACCGCCGTCCGCTTCCCGTCTACGGCCGCGGCGAGAACGTCCGCGACTGGCTCTACGTCGAAGACCACGCCCGCGCCATCGACACCATTTTCCACCGCGGCAAGGTTGCCGAGACCTACAACATCGGCGGGTTCAACGAGTGGAAGAACATCGACATCGTCAAGGTCCTTATCCGCACCGTCGACCGTCTGCTGGGCAATCCCGAGGGGGCGTCGCTCGACTTGATTACCTACGTCACCGACCGTGCCGGACACGACATGCGCTACGCCATCGACTCCCGCAAGCTCCAGCGCGAACTGGGTTGGGAACCCTCGCTCCAATTCGAGGAGGGCATCGAGAAGACCGTGCGGTGGTACCTCGACAACCAGCCGTGGCTCGACAACATCACTTCGGGTGCCTACGAAAACTATTACAACGACATGTACGCCAACCGATAGGCTGTCCTCTCGCTTACGCAAAACGCCGTGCTCCCTTGCGGGGCACGGCGTTTTCGTTGGCGGACGGTTGGCGGACCGGGAATTTTTCGTAACTTCGGGCATCAAAAACTCCGGATATGGATTTCAGAATAGGACACGGCTACGACGTGCACGCGCTGGCCGACGGCTTGAAGCTGGTGTTGGGAGGGGTCGAAATTCCTTTCGCCAAAGGGTTCGTCGCCCATTCGGACGGCGACGTGGCGATTCACGCCATCTGCGACGCCTTGCTGGGTGCCGCCGCCCTGGGCGACATCGGCGAGCATTTTCCCGACACCTCCGCCGATTACGCGGGCATAGATTCCAAGATTCTGTTGCAGCGCGTCGCCGCGCTTCTCCGTCGAAAGGGGTTTGAAATCGGCAACGTCGACTGCACCGTCCGCATGCAGCGGCCCAAGCTGCGGCCCTTCATCGGCGCCATGCGCAGCGCGCTCGCCGGTGCTATGGGTGTAGACGATGACCGGGTTTCGGTCAAAGCTACGACCACAGAGCATCTCGGTTTCGAGGGGCGCGAAGAGGGTGTTTCCGTTTCGGCCGTCGCGCTGATTTACAAAGTTTAGTCCCACAGCCAGACTACGTAGCGCATCGTCGCATCGGGCGTCGTGAGCAGCAGAATCGTCTCTCCCGTCACGGTCGACACGGCCAGTTCGGCCTGGTAGGCGTCTGCGCAAAAACGGCACCGGCTGCAAGCAGCACGGCGCCGGGCAGGCAAAGAAACTTCATGTCAGTAGAGCTGCGAAATCGAACCCGTATACTGCACCGGGTTGTACCACGGGTTGCTGATCGTCAGATTGGCACCGCCCGTGCGGGAGAATATCTCGAACGTGAAGGTGTAGGTCCCCGCCGAATAGAGCGACGTGTTGAACGTCACCATCCACCCTTCGTGGGTCTGTTCGGTCGTGTAGCCTTGCAGGTCCGATACCGTATAGTTGATTACCGTCGTGTAGTAAGGCGGTACGTAGCCTTTGATATAGGGCAGACAGATGTCGGCCGTGCCGTCCCAGATGCCTACGTTGAACGAGGGGTTGACAATCTGGCGCATGGGGCCCGCCGGCTGGCGCTGCATCGTCTGGGGATTGAACTGGAAGTTGCGCGAGAGAACCAGCGAGTCCATCATCTTCTCGTAGTTCGCAATGCGTTCCGCACGGCGTTTTTCGCGGACTTCGCGGCGTTCTTCCTTGGGCGAAAGCATCTTCTTCTGGCCGATCACCGTCGCCGCGGCGGCGCACAGCAGCAGGCCGCTCAGGATTATCACTGCTTTTTTCATGGCACGTAATGGTTTGGTTTTGCGGCCATGATTGCAATTTCGGTGCCGAAGAGCAGACAAAAAAAGACCTCGCAGTTTTTGCGAGATCTTTTCACTTTTACACACCAAAAACCTGTAATTATTTGGATTTAATAATCTTAGGCAAAGACGTATTGATAAAAATCTTAGCAATCGCATTTCCCGTATCGGTAAAGAAATAACGAGCATCGGATTTATAAATCAAACCATGCTTGATTCCGTATTTCACGATCGGCTCATCGTCGTAAATATCTTCATTCGATTGTATTTTACGAATTAAAGCCTCGAAATCCTCATTCAAATTTTGAGCCCGAATATCCTCCAGAATTCGATAATAAGACTTATTTTTCCTATCGTTAATTACCTCCTTAACATTCGATTTCTGTTCTTGCTGGCTGTTTACAGATGCCAACACTTGTTCATTTTGCAGTTTCATAAGTTTTTTATTTAATTCATCCAGTTCTGTCTCCGTTTCCAAACGTTTTTTCCGTTCTTCGTCTAATTTCACATGCAAAGTCTCTATTCGAGAAACTAATTTATTGTATTTTGCTTTCTCGACGACCGATCCCTTGTCGACCAGTTTCAGAAGCCACGGTTTTATGCATAACTCAGACAAGTTTGAAATATATCCCGATAGATGCAACAATACATAATAAATTACGAACGGGATGAATGCAATCAGTGCGCATTTGAAGAACAAACACGATAATCCACCGGCTTGGTTTATATAATCCGTTATGATAGCGATTCTCTCCACTCTCGTATCGGACGAATTAAAGGTAAATAACGTGTAGAGCAGCTTCCAATTATCGATCAAAAGGACGGCAATATATGTCCCGAAATACGGATTGCTGACACGTTGAACGATGCTCTCCTCGCAGGATTCAAAAATTTTCTTGAACATAATAAAAAACTTTTTAATAATTATTTCTCTCAATCACAATTTACTAAGCTTTACGATAGTTGATTGTAACGGTGTGACCATCATAAGTCCAGTTCCAAGACGTGAAGAAATAATAAACATTATTATCATATCCAGAGGGTATGGAATTATTATCGAACCATGCTGTAACAGGAAAAACCGCCCCATCTCCGGGATTATCGTTACAAATCAAATAATGCAATGCCGTATTAGAAGAAATTTCCAAAGAGGGTAGCTTATTAGAATCGCATTTCAACTGCTCCAATGCCGAACAATCCGTAACATTCAATGATAACAATTCATTAGAGCTGCAATCCAATATAGTCAGCAACATACAATTAGAAACGTCCAAAGAAGTCAGCTTATTAGCATTACAATCCAATTCTACCAACCTGTTCGCAACATTCAAAGCTGTTAATCGATTGGAGTAACATTTCAATTTCGCCAATACTGCATTGCTTGAAACATCCAACAACGACAATTCATTGGAAGAACAATTCAATTCAGTCAGCATAGTATTGTTCGATACATCCAACACGGTCAATTGATTAGAATCACAATTCAATTTCTCCAATGACCTACATCCTGAAATATCCAGCACTGTTAATTTATTAGAACTGCAAGCCAAACTTTCCAATGCTGTACAACCAGAAAGCTTCAAAAAAGCCAGCTGATTGACACCACATGCCAAATCTCTCAAAGCTGCACAACCTGAAACATCCAATGAGGGCAACTGATTGCCCATGCACCACAAATACGTCAATGTTGTACAATCGGAAACATCCAACAATAACAATTCATTGAAATCACAAAACAAATATTTCATAGCTGAACATCCGGAAATATCCAGCGCTGTTAATTTATTACTCTGGCAGCTCAACCATTCCAATGCCGTACAGCCGGAAACATTCAACGATGCCAATTGATTGGAATTGCAGCTTAAATTTTTCAATGCCGTACATCCCGAAACATCCAATGAGGTTAGCAGATTAGAGGAACAATCCAAACGTTCTAATGCTGTAAAATATTCAATGCCCTGCAAAGAGGTCAGATTGCGAGAACCAACAGATAGCCACGTGATACTTTTCAATTCCTCCGTCGTGATATGAGCCGCATCAGCAATATACCCACCCGTTTGTAGCACATGAGCGAAAAGAGGATCGAATTTACCGGTAACATCAATATTTTCAACCTTCTTCATCTGGTCAACTGCCAATTCACAGGATTGTTCTCCATAAAGAACATGAACGGCAGCACTCCGCTGCTCGGTAGCGGAATTGGATTCGGCCGTTATGGTCAATACGACATTTCCGGCCTCGCCGCTTTCGGGCGTCAAGGTCAGCCATCCGGAATCCTCCGTGCGGTACTCGATCGAAGTTTTCCAGTCGACATTTACCTCAAATGGTATCTGCACAGAACCGCCCTCGGCAGGAAACGTGTATTTTGTAGTCCCGATTGTCAAAGCAGGAGTCTCTCCCGGTGTTTCGGAAGGTTGTCCCGGAGTTTCTCCGGGCCGGTTCGGATTTTCAGCTATCGCATCATCTTTTTCACTGCACCCTGCGAAGATCATAGCTGCAAGAAAAAACAGCGCACAAAATTTCTTCATACAATTCGATTGTAGTTTAGAAAAATACTCGGTTTGTCCTTTTCGAGGTCGAGGCACGCACATAAAAAAAGCGCGGACAAAACTCTTTATCTGTTCTTGAGGTCTTAGGATACCATGCAACCAAATAAATGAGTAAAGCCCACGCCGTGAGGGCGTGAGCGTCACCGCTTTACTCTTGGTTGCTCTGTGAAGTTTCCTAAGTTTCAAGAACAAGAATAAAAGCTAACGCTTTTTCCGAATATGTCTACAATGTGCGCACAGGCACCACTATTTCATAGGCAACAGAATTGAATACTATGCAAATATAATCATTTTTAAGACAAAACAATTTACAGCCCCATCTTTTTCAAGAACTGCCCGGTGTGGCTGCGGGGGCATTGCGCCACTTCGTGCGGGGTTCCCGCCGCTACGATTTCCCCGCCGCCGACACCGCCCTCGGGGCCGATGTCGATGATGTGGTCGGCAACCTTGACCACGTCGAGGTTGTGCTCGATGACGATGACCGTATTGCCCCGGTCCACCAGCTTGTTGAGCACCTCCAGCAACAGGCGGATGTCCTCGAAATGCAGGCCCGTCGTCGGTTCGTCCAGAATGTAGAGCGTGCGGCCCGTGTCGCGTTTGGAGAGTTCCGACGCCAGTTTGATGCGCTGGCTCTCGCCGCCCGAGAGGGTCGTGCAGGGCTGCCCGAGCGTCAGATAGCCCAGCCCCACTTCCTGTATGGCGCGCAGTTTCTGGTAGATGTTCGGTATGTTCTCGAAGAATTCCACCGCCATGTTGACCGTCATGTTCAGCACGTCGTCTATCGACTTGCCCTTGTACTTCACCTCCAAGGTCTCGCGGTTGTAGCGGTGGCCGCCGCACGCCTTGCAGGTCACATAGACGTCCGGCAGGAAGTTCATTTCGATGGTCTGCACCCCCGCTCCGCGGCATTCTTCGCAGCGGCCGCCCTTGACGTTGAACGAAAAGCGTCCCGCCTTGAAGCCGCGTATCTGCGCATCGGGCGTCAGCTCGAACAGCTTGCGGATGTCGGTGAACACGTTGGAGTAGGTCGCCGGATTCGAGCGCGGCGTGCGGCCGATGGGCGACTGGTCGACCACCACCAATTTGTCCACATGTTCGATGCCCTCGATGGTGTCGTATTCCAGCGGGCGGTCCAACGCTCTATAAAACGTTTTAGCAAGAATCGGGCGCAGCGTTTCGTTCACAAGGGTCGACTTGCCCGAACCGCTCACTCCCGTCACGCAAATCAGTTTGCCCAGCGGGAATTCGGCGTCTATGTTTTTCAGGTTGTTGCCCCGTGCGCCCCGGATTACGATGCTTTCGCCCGTGCCCTCGCGCAGTTTTTCGGGGATTTCGATGCGGCGGCGGCCCGTCAGATAGTCGGCCGTCACCGAATCGGACTTCAAGATGTCGTCCGGCGTGCCCGCCGCTACGATGTGGCCGCCCCGACGCCCGGCCTTGGGACCCACGTCCACAATGAAGTCGGCCGCGCGCATCATCTCCTCGTCGTGCTCCACCACGATGACCGAGTTGCCCGCGTCGCGCAGTTCTTCCAGGCTGCGGATAAGCCGCTGGTTGTCGCGCTGGTGCAGACCGATGGAGGGTTCGTCCAGAATATAGAGCACGTTCACCAGCTTCGAGCCTATCTGCGTCGCCAGCCGGATGCGCTGGCTTTCGCCGCCCGACAGCGACCGCGACGAGCGGGCCAGCGACAGATAGCCCAGCCCCACTTCGCGCAGGAAGCGCAGCCGCTCGCGGATTTCCTTGACCACTTCCTGCGCTATGCGCCACTCGCGTTCGGACATCATCTCTTCCATGCGGTCCACCCACCCGGCGAATTCGTCGATCGACATGGCCGACACTTCGGCTATGTTCTTGCCGCCGATGCGGAATTGCAACGCTTCGGACCTCAACCGCGAGCCGCCGCACGCCGAGCAGGTCTTATAGACCAGGAATTGTTCGCGCCACTTGCGGCCGCGGGCCGTCTCGTCGTCTTCGCTGCGGCCGATGAATTCGGCCACCCCCTCCCACGACAGGAACTGCCGCCCGCCCGAGGGCGCGCTGAACTGCGAAAGGTCCACGGTCAGCGGCTCCGAATCGCCGTACAGCAGGGCATGAAGCGCTGCGTCGGAGAGGGCCTCCATCGGGTCGTCGAGAGTGAAATCGTAGCGGCGCCCCAGCATTTCGAGCGTCGCGAAAAGCATGTTGTTGTGGTACTTGCCCAGCGGTTCGACCGCCCCCTCGCGAATCGAAAGGCGTTTGTCGGGGATGATTTTCGCCAGGTCGAAGACCGCTTCCTCGCCCAGTCCGTTGCAGTGGGGGCAGGCCCCCTTGGGCGAGTTGAACGAAAAGGTGTGCGGCGCCGGGTCCTCGAATGCCACCCCTGTCGAGGGGCACATCAGGTGGCGCGAATAGAAGCGCTGTTCGTCGGTGCCGTAGTCGTACAGCGCCATCGTTCCCTTGCCTTGGCGAAGCGCTTCCTTAAGCGAGGTCATGATGCGGTCTCGCGCGTCGTCGCTCACGGTCATCCGGTCCACCACCAGGTCGATGGTGTGGATTTTATAGCGGTCCAGCCGCATTCCCGCCGATATTTCGCGGATTTCGCCGTCGATGCGGGCATAGAGGTAGCCTTTCTTGGCCAGCGTCTCGAAAAGTTCGCGGTAGTGGCCCTTGCGGCCTTTGACCACGGGTGCCAGCAGGGCTATTTTCCGCCCCGCGAAATCCTTGCTTATCAGGCCGGCTATCTGGTCGTCCGAATAGTGGACCATCTCCTCGCCCGTGACCGGCGAATAGGCACGCGAGGCGCGCGCATAGAGCAGACGCAGAAAGTCGTTGATTTCGGTCACCGTGCCCACCGTCGAGCGGGGGTTCTTGTTGGTGGTCTTCTGTTCGATGGCCACCACCGGGCTCAGTCCCGTAATCTTGTCCACGTCGGGCCGCTCCATCGTCCCCACGAACTGCCGCGCATAGGTCGACAGCGTCTCCATGTAGCGGCGCTGGCCCTCGGCATAGATGGTGTCGAACGCCAGCGACGACTTGCCCGAACCGCTCAGTCCCGTCACCACCACCAGCTTGCGCCGCGGAATTTCGAGGTCGACATTCTTGAGGTTGTGGACCCGGGCACCCAGTATTTTGATCGTATCTTCTTTCATCGGCAGAGAAACGTACCGCAGCCCCGGTTTATTGGCTCCGGAGCCGCCGAGCGGCAAAGATAGCACAATCCGGCCGAACTTCTCAAGGTTCCAGCCGGAAATCGTCGGCATCCTGCCATGCCGGGAACGATTCGCGGAACGCGCGCTGCTGCTCCAGGTCGAGCGTCACGGACATCGTCCATTCGCCGCTGTCGGCACCCGCTATCGTGCGGCCCAGGTAGTCCAGCGCCTGCGAGTCGCCGATATACACCGCGTCGGGGTCGGTCCCCACCCGGTTCACGCCGATTACGTAGCATTGGTTCTCGATGGCCCGCGCCCGCAGCAGGGCGCACCACGCATCGCGCCGTTTGTTGTCCCACGAGGCGCAGTAGATGATGGCATCGTAGTCACCCCGGCTGCGGCTCCACACCGGGAAGCGCAGGTCGTAGCAGATTTGCAGCAGGAAGCGGAATCCCATGTACTCCACCACCACGCGTTTGTCGCCCGGCGTGTAGTCGCGGCCCTCGCCGCCCGGACGGAACAAGTGGCGCTTGTCGTACCATTGGATTTCGCCCGAGGGCTTCACAAAAAACATGCGGTTACGGTAGGTGCCCTCCTCCGCGATGACGGCGCTCCCCACCACCGCTTTCTTATAGGTCGCGGCCCAGCGGCGCATCGTTGTGACCACCAGCCCGTCCTGCGGTTCGGCCACCACGGCGGGCCGCAGCTTGAACCCCGTCGCAAACATCTCGGGCAGCACCACCACGTCGGCTTCGGCCGCCGCGACGACGGATTCCAGCCGTTCCAGATTGCGGGCCGTATGTTCCCACTCCATGTCTACCTGGCAAAGGGCTATGCGTATTTTCATAAAATGCTTTTTTGTCATCCAAAGGTAATTATTTTTCCCCATCCGCCAACTTTCCGCCGCAGCGAATTCGCCGGAAAGTTGCGCCGCAACGAAATAAAGCGTACTTTTGCCGGCAAACCGACTCCACCATGCTCAAAGCAGGCCGCACCCACACCCTCACCGTCAGCCGCATCTCCGACTACGGGCTTTACCTCGAAAACGAAGAGCACGACGAAGTGCTGCTTCCCAACCGCTACGTCTCGCTCACCGACAAGCCCGGCGACCGCAAGGAAGTCTTCGTCTACCACGATTCGGAAGACCGTCTCGTAGCTACGACCGAGACACCCCTTCTGCGCGTCGGCGAGGCCGGGTTCCTGAAGGTCGTCGACAAGACGGTACACGGCGCGTTCCTCGATTGGGGGCTCGTGGGCAAGGACCTTTTCCTGCCCAACCGCAACCAGCAGGGCGGCATTCTCGCGGGCCACAGTTACGTGGTCTACCTTTACGAAGACAGCGTCACGGGGCGCTGCGTGGCCACCAACAAGCTCAAGGCTTTCATCGACAACGACCAGATTACGGTCCGTCCGCGCGAGGAGGTCGGTCTGCTCGTCGCTTCCGAAAGCCCCATCGGCTACCGGGTCATCGTCAACAGCCGCCATTGGGGCATGATATACCGCGACCAGATTTTCCGGCCCGTCGCCGTCGGCGACCGCCTGCGGGGTTTCGTGCGCCGCATCACCGAGGACAACCGTATCGACGTCACGCTCCAGCAGCAGGGATTCGCACAAGTCAGGGATTCGGCCCAAACGCTGCTCGAACTGCTCCGGCAGAACGGCGGTCACCTGCCGCTCAACGACGACAGCGACCCCGAGGAGGTCCGGCGGCTCACGGCCATGAGCAAGAAAACATTCAAGCGGTCGGTCGGCATGCTGCTCAAGCAAGGCACCGTCGAGATGAACGACCGGGGCATCCAAATCCGCAAATGATGGCAAAGGTCCAGACCGCCGAACGCGTGTCGCGCGAGGCTTCCGACAATTTTGTGTTCCAGCGCTCGCTGCTGGCCTACCATGCCGCCGCCGAACGCATCGGGGGCGACGTGCTCGAAATCGGCACCGGGTCGGGCTACGGCATCGAAGCCGTGGCGCCCAAGGCCGCACGTTTCGTCACCGTCGACAAGCACCTTCCGCCCGTCGACTTCGGCCGCTTTCCCGGCGTCGTGTTCCGGCAAGCCGCCGTACCGCCGCTGTCTTTCGCCGACGGGGAGTTCGACTGCGTGATTTCGTTCCAGGTCATCGAACACATCAAGCAGGATGCGGAGTTCGTCCGCGAAATATACCGGGTGCTGCGTCCCGGCGGTCGGTTCATCGTCACCACGCCCAACGCCCCCATGTCGCTCACGCGCAATCCGTGGCACGTGCGCGAATATACGGCCTGTCAGCTGCGCGAACTGCTCGGCATCTTCGCAGAGGTCGAAATGCTGGGCGTCTCCGGCAACGACAAGGTCATGGCCTACTACGAGCAGAACCGCCGGAGCGTGGAGCGGATGGCCCGCCTGGATATTTTCGACCTCCAGCACCGTCTGCCGCGGCGCCTGCTCCAGATTCCCTATGACATCCTCAACCGCATCAACCGCCGCAAGCTGCTCAAGGAGAACACCGAACTGACCACCTCCATCCTTATGGACGACTATCGGCTCGGACCCGTCAGCGACGAGAGCTTCGACCTTTTCTATATAGCGCGCAAATAACGGTACGCATACGGCAAAACGGGCTATTCGGCACATACCGAATAGCCCGTTTTCGTTTTGGTACTGCTTGCTAAATCGTTTTAATCAACGATCTGCCGAGCCATACGAGCAGCAGACCCAGCACGAAACTGAGCCCCACGTAGAGCCCGAACCCGAGCCACTGCTTGTGCTGCAAAAGCAGGTACATGTCGTCGGAGAACGACGAAAAGGTGGTGAAGCCGCCGCAGAATCCCGTGATGAGGAACACGTTCATCGACGGCGAAATCAAGTGCGTCTTCTCGGCCATCCCGAAGAAGATGCCGATGACGAAGCTGCCGATCAGGTTGACCGTGAAGGTTCCCCACGGAAAGGCTTCGGCCCCCGCGAAGTGGAAGATTTTTCCAGTCAGAAAACGCAGGCAGGTGCCGACGAAGCCTCCTAATCCTGCAATAAGCATTGCTCGAAACATAATTCTGAGAAAATTTGCCGCAAAGTTAGCAAATTCCGGGCCGCAGCCGCATTCGCCGTCCTGGCATATTCTTTGAACTGAGCGCGAAGACGTGCCGTCGGTCTCCCCGCGAACGCAGGGCGGCGGGTGCCGTAATCCTCAAAAAAACACAACAACTATGCACTTATCACCGAAAGAGATCGACAAACTGATGCTCCTTTCGTTGGGCATGATTGCCGAACGACGCATGAAGAAAGGGCTCAAGCTCAACTATCCGGAAGCCGTGGCCTACATCACCTCCACGGCGCTCGAAGAAGCGCGGGCGGGCAAGACCGTCGAGGAAGTGATGACCGCCGCAGCCAGCGTCCTGCGCAAGAGCGACGTCATGGACGGTGTGGCCGACATGGTCGACCTGCTGCAGGTCGAAGCCGTCTTCACCGACGGATCGCGCCTGGTGAGCATCCACCACCCCATCAAATAACCTAAAAAAGCCGAATCATGGACAATACCGCAAAATCCGCCCCGGCTGCCGACCAGCGGCAGGCCGCAGGGCTCTATCCGAACCAACCGGGGTTCAAGCCCGCGCAGCCCGTCCCTGTGGGCGGAGTGCTGCTGGCTACAGACCCTATCGAATACAACACAGGACGCAAAACCGTCAAACTCGTGGTCCGCAATACGGGCGACCGTCCCATTCAGGTGGGTTCGCACTTCCATTTCTTCGAGGTCAACCGCTACCTGGAATTCGACCGCGACGCCGCGTTCGGCTGCCATCTGAACATCCCCGCCACCACGGCCATCCGCTTCGAGCCGGGCGACCAGAAAGAAGTCGAGGCAGTCGCCTACGCCGGCAAGCGCCGCATCATCGGCTTCAACGGGCTGGTCATGGGCTACACGGGCGACGAAGACGCCCCGACCTACTTCCCGGCGCGGCTCAAGGCCGTGCGCAAGGTCCGTCTGGCCGGATTCAAGGAAATCGCCGAAAAGGAAGCCGAAGCCGCCTACAAGAAACAGCAGGCCGCAGCTCCGCACAACGACAACAACGCAAAAAAATAGCAACATGGCAACAATTTCACGTCAGGAATACAACAACCTGTTCGGTCCGACCGTCGGCGACAAAATCCGGCTGGGCGACACCGACCTCTACGTGGAGATCGAGAAGGACCTCCGCGAATACGGCGACGAAGTGGTCTACGGCGGCGGCAAGACCCTGCGCGACGGCATGGGGCTGGCCAACACGATGACCGCCAAGGAAGGGGCGCTCGACATCGTCATCACGAACGTCACGATCATCGACCCGATTCTGGGCGTGGTCAAAGCCGACGTCGGCATCAAGGACGGCAGAATCGCGGGCATCGGCAAATCGGGCAACCCCAACACCATGCACGGCGTGCACCCCGACCTGATTACGGGAGCGGCCACCGACGCCATTTCGGGCGAACACCTCATCCTCACGGCCGGAGGTATCGACGGCCATGTCCACCTGATTTCGCCCCAGCAGGCCTACGCGTCGCTGAGCAACGGCATCACCACCCTCTTCGGCGGCGGCATCGGCCCCACCGACGGAACCAACGGCACGACCATCACCTCGGGCAAGTGGAACACCGAACGCATGCTCGAATCGCTCGAAACGCTGCCTGTCAACGTGGGCATGCTCGGCAAGGGCAACTGCTCGGTGGCCCAGTCCATCGAAGAACAAATCGAAGCGGGCGTCTGCGGACTGAAGGTCCACGAAGACTGGGGCTCGACCCCGGCGGCCATCCGCGCAGCGCTCGACGTGGCCGACCGCTACGACGTGCAGGTGGCCATCCACACCGACACCCTCAACGAAGGCGGCTACGTCGAGGACACCATCGCCGCCATGGACGGACGCACGATCCACACCTACCACACCGAAGGTGCGGGCGGCGGTCATGCGCCCGACCTGCTGAAGGTCGCTTCGATGCCCTACGTACTGCCGTCGTCGACCAACCCCACGCTGCCGTTCGGCATCAACTCGCAGGCCGAGCTCTTCGACATGATCATGGTGTGCCACAACCTCAACCCCAAAATCCCGTCGGACGTGGCGTTCGCCGAAAGCCGCGTACGCCCCGAGACGCAGGCCGCCGAAAACGTGCTCCACGACCTGGGCGTGCTCTCCATGGTGTCGTCCGACTCGCAGGCCATGGGCCGCATCGGCGAATCGTTCATGCGCACGTTCCAGACCGCGTCGTTCATGAAAAACGCCTGCGGCAAACTGGCCGAAGACGCCGAGGGCAACGACAACTTCCGCGTGCTGCGCTACCTGGCCAAGATCACGATCAACCCGGCCATCACGTTCGGCGTGTCGGACTATTTAGGCTCGGTCGAGAAAGGCAAAATCGCCGACCTGGTGCTGTGGGAACCCCACTTCTTCGGCGCCAAGCCCAAGATGGTCATCAAGGGCGGGGTCATCAACTGGGCCAACATGGGCGACCCCAACGCATCGCTGCCCACGCCGCAGCCGTGCTACTATCGGCCGATGTTCGGCGCCTGGGGCCGTGCGCTGCCCAAGACCTGCATTTCGTTCGTCTCGAACGCCGCCTGCGAAAGCGGCATCAAGCAACGGCTTTCGCTCGACCGCATGGTGCTGCCTGTGCGCCGCACGCGCCAGATCACCAAGTTCGACATGGTCCGCAACGGCGGCATGCCGCAAATCGACGTCAATCCCGAAACGTTCGACGTGCTGGTCAACGGCGTCCGCGCCTATGTCAAGCCCGCCCGCGAATTCCCGCTGAGCCAGCTTTACTGGTTCAGCTGACGTTGCGCCCGGTTCCGGAAACGCATGGTTCCGGAACCGGACTTTTTCTCCACCTCTCAACAAAACACTCCTGCCCATGAAAATCTACTCCGCAATCGTCGGCAACCTGCACGCGCCCGAGTGGGCCGAACGTGCCGCCGAAGCCGACATCGAAACCGTCGAACTCGACCAATGGACGGCCCAGAAAAGCCGTTTCGTGGCGCCCGGCGACCGCGGCAGCGAATATGCCGTGGCCCTCGAACGCCATTCCCAGCTGCTCGACGGCGACATCCTGGAATACGACGCCGACGCCAACCGCATGGTGGCGCTCCGCATCCGGCTCAACGATGTGCTGGTGGCCGACCTCGGCGAACTCGCGTCCGAACGGCCCGAGGAAATCATCCACATCGCCCTCGAACTGGGCCACGCCATCGGCAACCAGCATTGGCCCGCCGTCGTCAAAGGCACGAAAGTCTATGTTCCGCTGACGGTCGACAAGAAAGTGATGGACAGCGTCATGCGCACCCACCGCATCGAACACGTCTACTGCTCGTTCCAGCCGGGCTCGGAAGTGATCCCCTACCTCGCGCCCCACGAAATCCGCCGGCTGTTCGGCGGTGCCAACCACGAAAACGAAACGGAACACCACCACCATCATGCCCACGCCTGACCGCGCCGCGCTGCTGATGCGGCTGATGGCACTCACCGACTCGGCCTTTCCGGTCGGCACCTTCTCGTTTTCCAACGGACTGGAGACGGCCGCCGACACGGGGCTCGTGCACGATGCGCCCACGCTCGAAGCCTACACCCGCTGCATCGCCCGGCAGGCGGCCCTGACCGACGGTGTGGCGGCACTGCACGCCCATCGCAGCTACCTGCGCAAGGATTTCGAGGGCATCGTCGAAGCCGACACGCAGGCCATCCTCTGCAAGCTGAACGCCGAAGCCCGCCAGATGACCTGCCGCATGGGCAAGAAACTGGCCGAGCTTTTCACCCGCATCGCCGACGACCCGACCGCGGCCCGCTGGCTGGCCGAAATCGAAGCCGGACGCACGCCCGGCAGCTACCCTGCGGCCCAAGGCATCGTCTTCGCGGCCAACGGCATAGGCGAACGCGAACTTTTCTGCTCGCACCAATACGGCGCCATCGGCACGGTGCTGAACGCCGCGCTGCGCTGCGTCCGCGTGTCGCACTACGACACGCAGCGCATTCTGTTCCGGCTTTCGGCCGAAACCGAAGCGCTCTATGCCGAAGCGGCCGGAGCGGACTACTGCGACATGAACGCTTTCGCGCCGCAGACCGACATCCTGGCCTCGCTGCACGAAAAAGGAACCAAACGACTTTTCATGAACTGACAAAACACCTGAACCAATGAACAACACATGCAGAATCGGAATCGGCGGACCCGTCGGCTCCGGCAAAACGGCCCTCATCGAAGCCATCACGCCCCGCCTGCTGGGAATGGGCTACAAAGTGCTGGTCATCACGAACGACATCGTGACGACCGAAGACGCCAAACACGTGCGCAAGATGCTCAAGGGCATCCTGGTCGAGGAACGCATCATCGGCGTGGAGACAGGCGCCTGCCCCCACACGGCCGTGCGCGAAGACCCCTCGATGAACATCGCGGCCGTCGAGGAGATGGAAGCCCGCTTCCCGGACGGCGACGTGGTGCTCATCGAATCGGGCGGCGACAACCTGACCCTCACATTCAGCCCGGCGCTGGTGGACTTCTTCATCTACGTCATCGACGTGGCCGCGGGCGACAAAATCCCCCGCAAGGACGGCCCGGGCATTTCGCAGTCGGACATCCTGGTCATCAACAAGACCGACCTGGCGCCCTACGTACATGCCGACCTGGAGGTCATGCGCGTCGATTCGGAGCGGATGCGCCCCGGCAAACCGTTCGTCTTCACGAACTGCATGACGGGCGAGGGCATCGAGGAACTGGTGGAACTCATCCGCCGCATGGCCCTGTTCGACGTCGAACGCCACGAGGAACCCGAACTCGAAACCGCAATGGTCTGAAGCGATGGACTTCTCCGCCGCCAAAGAAATGGCCCCCTACCTGGCCGAGCCGAAAGCCATGCCGGTAGGGACCCCCGGGAAGACGGGCTACCTCTATTTAGGTTTCGAGCTCGACGGCCAGGGGCGCTCCATCATGCGCGACCTCGACCGCCGGGCACCGCTCATCGTCCAGCAGGAACTCTACTTCGACGAGGGGATGCCCGAAATGCCGTGCGTCTACATCCTTTCGTCGGGAGGTCCCAATGTCGACGGCGACCGCTACCGCCAACATTTCGCAGTCCGCAAGGGCGCCTATGCCCACCTCTCGACGGGAGCGGCCACCAAGCTGGCCGAAATGCGCTACAACTATTCGGGGCTCCGGCAGTGCTTCGAGCTGGAAACGGACGCCTATCTGGAATACCTGCCCGAGCCGACGATTCCGTGCCGCCACACGCGTTTCATCGCCGACACGACGATCCGCATAGACCCCACGGCGACGCTTTTCTATGCCGAAATCTACATGAGCGGCCGCAAATACTTCGACCGCGGCGAACGCTTCGCCTACGACGTGCTTTCCGTGACGACGCAGGCCGAACGCCCCGACGGCGAACGGCTGTTCCGCGAAAAGTTCGTCATCCGCCCGGCGTCTGAGCCGCCGGCGGCCTTGGGCGTGATGGGCAGCTACGACGTCTTCGCCAACGCCATTGTGCTGACGCCGCCCGACGAGGCCGAACGCATCTACGCCCGCACGGAAGCCTTCGTCGACGACGCAACCCGCACGGCGGCCGGAATCACCCGCCTGCCCAACGGCTGCGGACTGCTCTACAAGGCGCTGGGCGACGAAACGGGCCCGGTCAAGAGACTGGTCCGCCGGTTCTGCTCGACGGTGCGCGAAGAAGTCAAACACCGCCCGCTGCCGGAAGAATTTCCGTGGCGATAACCGATTAAACGACTTATAAACTATGGCAACAACTCTCTCTGCGCCGACGGCCCACGCCGGAGTCGGCCTTCTCAAGAAAATGCTGCGCGGCATGGGGCAGGTCATGTTCCAGCCCAGCGCATGGACCGGCCTGCTGTTTCTGGCAGGCATCATCTGGGGCTCGTGCGCCAACCGCACGGGCATCGTAGCGTGGGGCGCACTCGTCGCGGTGGCGGTCTCCACGCTGACGGGCAGGCTGCTGCGGCTCCCGGAAGACGACGGCACGCAAGGGCTGTGGGGCTTCAACGGAGTGCTCGTAGGCTGCGCCTTCCCCACGTTCCTGGGCAACACCTTCTGGATGTGGCTGGCGCTGATACTCTGTGCGGCGATGACGACCTGGGTACGCACGGGATTCAACAACGTGATGGCCCCGTGGAAAGTCAACTCGCTGACTTTCCCGTTCGTATTCTGCACGTGGCTCTTTCTGCTGGCGGCGCGCGCCATGCACGGGATGCCGCCCACCCACCTGAGCGACCCGACGCTGCCGACGCTTTTCGCGTCGGGCGAAAACCTGCGGCTGGGCCACCTGATCGTCTACTGGCTCAAAGGCGTCGGACAGGTGTTCCTGGTCGATTCGTGGGTGACGGGGCTGCTCTTTCTGGTCGGACTGCTGCTGAGCAGCGCTCGCGCTGCGCTGTGGGCAGCCGTCGGTTCGGCCGTGGCGCTGCTGGTAGCCATCCTGTTCGAGGCTTCGGGCAGCGGAATCGCGGGCGGGCTCTACGGATTCAGCCCCGTGCTGACGGCCATAGCTTTGGGCACGGTCTTCTACAAGCCCAACCGCCGTTCGGCCGTGTGGGCCCTGCTGGGAATCGTCGTGACGGTATTCGTGCAGGCGGGCATGAACGTCATGCTCGCGCCGCTGGGCATCCCGACGCTGACCGCGCCTTTCTGCCTGACGACATGGCTGTTCCTGCTGCCGCTGATCCGCTTCGACGAGACCGAACGCCCCGACCACACCGACTGGGACCCGGCCCGCAAGACCCACCTGGCACCCCGGCCGCTTTTCGAGCCGCGCCGCACACCCAAAAAATAGGACACCATGCACATGTCCGACGCTTTGGTCTCGCCGACGGTGGCTGCCGTCGCGGGAGCCGCTTCGCTGGTGCTGCTGGGCACGGCGGTCCGCAAACTGCGCCCGGCGCGGAGCGGACTGCACACCGACGTGCTGCACAGCGAACGCATCGTGCCGCTGATGGGGGTCATGGGAGCCTTCGTCTTTGCGGCGCAGATGATTAACTTCGCCGTTCCGGGCACCGGGTCGAGCGGCCATATCGTGGGCGGCATCCTGCTCTCGGCGATATTGGGACCGTGGGCGGCGCTGCTCGCCCTCTCGTCGGTGCTGATTCTGCAATGCCTGCTCTTCGCCGACGGCGGATTTCTGGCCTTGGGCTGCAACATATTCAACATGGCGGTGCTCTCGTGTCTGGTGGCCTATCCGCTTGTATTCAGGCCCCTGATGCGGCCGGACGCAACGCCGGGCCGGATTTTCGCAGCGTCGGTACTGGCATCGGTGGCGGGGCTCGAACTGGGCGCGCTGGCCGTGACGCTGGAGACCGAGGCCTCGGCCATCACGGCGCTGCCCATCGGGAAATTCCTGCTTTTCATGCTTCCCATCCACTTAGCCATCGGTATCGGCGAGGGGCTCGCTACGGGAGCCCTGCTCTGCGCGGTGAGACGCTACCGCCCGGAACTGCTGGCCGGAACCGAACCGCAGGAGCAGCCGGCCAAGCGCCGTTTCGTCCGAACGCTGGCGGCCATCGCCGTGGCAGCGCTGCTCGTGGGCGGTTCGTTCTCGTGGCTCGCTTCGTCGCAGCCCGACGGGCTGGAATGGTCGCTAAGCCGAACGGCCGGAACCGCCGAAATGGCCCCGGCGCCCGACGGCCTGCACCGCACGGCCGCCGCCATTCAGGAGACCACCGCCGCCCTGCCCGACTACGGCACCACGACGGCCGGGCTGGTGGGCTGCGGCGTGCTGCTGCTGGCTGCATGGGGCGGCACGCAGCTGCTGCGCACGCGACGCAAAGGGGCATGAAAAACAGCCTGCAAAATGCCCTCTGCGCACTCGACGCGCTGGAACGGAACGCCCGGGCGGAGAGCCCGATGCACCGGCTCGACGCCCGGGCGAAACTGCTTGCGACGACGGTCTATTTGGTGACGATGCTGTCGGTGCCGCTCCCGCAGCTGTCGGAAATCCTGCTCTATGCGCTCTTTCCGATGGCGACGGCGACGCTGGGCGGCATGCGGCTCGGGCCGCTCCTGCGCCGCTCGCTGGCGGTACTGCCGTTCGTGGCGCTGATAGGCATCTTCAACCTGCTCTACGACCGCACCCCGGCTCTGCGGATAGGAACGCTGACCGTAACGGAGGGCGGCATCGAATTCGCCGCGATTCTGCTGCGGGGCATCCTCTCGATGGCGGCGCTGCTGGTGCTGATAGGCACCACGGGATTCTACGCCCTCTGCCGGGCCTTGCAGCAATCAGGAATCCCCCGCTTTCTGACGGTACAGCTGCTGTTCGTCTACCGCTACCTGCGGGTCCTGCTCGAAGAAGCGCTGGCCATGTCGCGGGCCTGCGACGCCCGCAGCTTCGGCCGCAAACACCCCGCCCTGCGGGTGTGGGGCACGCTGGTGGGGCAACTGCTGCTGCGCACCTTCGACCGGGCCGAACAGATACACCGGGCGATGCTGGCCCGCGGCTTCACGGGACGCATACCCGACTGCACGGCCGGGAAGCCGCGCTGGCGACGCGCCGACACCGCCTTTCTGACGGGCTGGAGCCTTGCACTGATCGCCGCGCGCTGGAGCTATCCGGTAGAAACCCTGACACGTCTTTTCCGATGAGCCACCACTACCTGCAATTCGACCGCGTCGGCTACCGCTATCCGGGCGGCCGCGAAGCGCTACGCGACGTTTCGCTGCGCATTACGCACGGCGAAAAAGTCGCCCTCGTGGGCGCAAACGGCACAGGGAAATCGACCCTGCTGCTGCTTGCGGCGGGACTGCTGCTGCCCACCGAGGGCGAAGTGTCGGTCGGCGGAATCGGCCTGACGCCCCGCACGCTGCCGATAGTGCGGCAGACGGTGGGACTGGTCTTTCAAAACCCCGACCACCAGCTGTTCATGCCGACCGTGGAAGAAGACGTGGCGTTCGGCCCGGCGAACATGGGACTGACGCCGGAAGAAATCGAAGCCCGCGTCACGGCGGCGCTCGAATCCGTGGGGGCCCTGCACCTGCGCAAGGAATCGCCCTGCCGCCTCTCGGGCGGGCAGAAACGCAGCGCGGCAATCGCCACGGTGCTGGCCATGGAACCCTCGGTGCTGGTGCTGGACGAACCCACCTCGGACCTCGACCCGCGGGCCCGGCGGCAGACGCTCGAACTGCTAAAACGTTTTAGCCACACGATGCTGGCAGCCACCCACGACATGGAAATGGCAAGGGAACTCTGCCCCCGGATGATTGTCCTGCGCGACGGAGAAATCGCAGCCGACGGAGCGGCCGAAACCCTGTTCCGCGACACGGACCTGCTGGACGCCTGCGGCCTGGAACCGCCCTGCCGGATGCGCTGACGGCCAACAAAAAAGCAGGCGCCGAAGCAACCTGCCTGAAACTGTCATATCCGGTCGAGAAGATGCTGGAACCAAAGGAAGACGCCCCGCCGCTCGAACTGCGAGACCCGGCCCAACCGCAACAGGAAGCGGTAGAAACGATTCCTGCGCCGCTCGTTCCATCGCACGAAATAATAGAGCCCGAAAGTGACCAGGAAACTCAGCGCGACGACGGCATAGAGCTGCACCTCGACCGAAGCCCCCACGGCATACAAGGCCCAAAGGCACACGACGACCGCGGCGTTGAGCGAAAGGATGCAGAACGTGGTGCCGATATGCGAAAACCCGAGGTCGATGAACAAATGATGGAGGTGCGTCTTGTCGGGATGGAACGGCGAAACATGCCGCCGCACGCGCGCCGACATGACGCGCAGGGTATCGAACACGGGCACCGACAACACGGCGAGCGTGAACGGGATGAGCCCGAATCCCCTGGCGGCGAAAACCGCACCCAACGACCGGGCGTCCAGAGTATGGATGACGAAAATCGACATGACCAACCCCATGACGAGCGTACCGCCGTCGCCGATGAACATCCGCGAACTCTTGCCGAAAACGTTGTGGAAGAAGAACGGAATCAAAGCCCCGACGCAGACGATGGCGAGCAGGACCATGACCAGATCGCCTGCGAAGAAGAAAAAGGTGCCGAAAATCAGACACGCCATGATGCAATAACCCGACGAAAGGCCGTTAACCCCGTCGATGAGGTTGATGGCGTTGATGATGCCGACGGCGGCGAAGACCGTGAGCAGCGCGCTGCACCACCAGCACGGGATGGCGCCGATACCCCAAAGCCCATGGAAATGGCTGATGCTGAAACCGCCTGCGACGACGAGCAGCACCAAACAAAGCACCTCGACGAAGAAACGGAACCCCGGCGACAGATTCAGAATATCGTCCATGGTCCCGATATAAAGCATCAGGGTCATAGCCGCCATGATGATCGGCAGCTGCGAAGAATCGAAAAACGGGCTGACGATGCCCAACCCCAGCGAAATGCCGAAGAAGACGGCGCAACCGCCCAGCACGGGAACGGGACTGCGCTGCAACTTGCGGAAATCGGGATTGTCGACAATTCCCTTGAGGTAAGCCAGCTTGACCAGCCGCGGGTGAATCCAGCACACCGACAGAAACGCCACGACGAACGGAATCAAAGGCAAAAATCCCTTGTATGTCAGAAAAATCTGGCTCATAGGCCGCAGCACGGTATACGGTTCGACTTCGGTAACCTGCAACTATTCCGCCAACCGGACGGCTCCGCGGCGGAATCCGGCCCGAAACACCCGCTTCAGACCTTCCGCACGGACCCGCCCCGGAGAGCGGCGGAAAGTGCAATTTGTCAACAAATGTAACGCATTTCAAGCAAGTTACCAAAAAAATTCCGCCGGGGAACCGCGAACGCAGAAGCCGAAACCAAGCAAACAACTGACAAACAAACGATTACAAACCGAATATATTTTTAGCGGCAGGCCACACTTGAGAAACGAGCCGCTTGCACCCGTAGCCGGCAAAGGGATGCCGACTGTTCCGAACGGGTGAATCTGTACCCGGAATCGCCGATGAGGGGGTGCGGATTTCGGGAAATCCCGAAAATATTGTTATATTTGCCCAAGCAAAACCAGAAACAACAAAACAAAAAAGAGTTATGATGAATTTCCTCCAGGCGATGCCCGCCGAACCCCAACCCGGATTTTTCCAGCAATACAGCTTCCTGATCATGATCGGCCTGATGGTGCTGGTGCTGTGGCTCTTCATGTGGCGCCCCGAAGCCAAACGCCGCAAACAGATGCAGGCGTTCCGCGACGGACTGAAAAAAGGCGACAAGGTAATCACGGCAGGCGGAATCTATGGCACGGTCAAGGAAGTGAAAGAGACCTCGCTGCTTATCGAAGTGGACAGCGATGTGACCCTGCGCATCGACAAGAACATGGTGGTGGCCGACAACAGCAACCAACAGAAATAAGCCATCCGCACGGCACGACATGAACAAGAAAATAAGTTATGCCTGCGCAGGCACCTGCTCGAAACAAGTGGACATCGAACTTGAAGACGGCGTAATCCGCCACGTAGCTTTCACGGGCGGCTGTCACGGCAACACACAGGGCATTGCGGCGCTGGTGCGCGGAATGCGCGCCGAAGAAGCCGTCGCCCGCCTCAAAGGCATCGACTGCCGCGGCCGAGGCACCTCGTGTCCCGACCAACTGGCCAAAGCATTGGAAGAAGCAGGCCACGAAGAATAAACACCTCTGATAATAGGGCCGCCCGCTGGGCGGCCCTGTCTGTTCCGCAAGGTATCAACACGTTCACCCGCCCCGATGGATTCATTCTCCATCGGGGCGGGGTACGTATTGCCCCTGTATTTTTACCCGTCCGGCGAATTGGGGAACGGAATTTGCAACGAAGCAGACGTTAAGTCAAAAAAACGAAAACTATGTATTTTCTGTGGTATCTCTTAATCGGTCTGGCGGCCGGATGGATCGCCAACCTGATCGTCAAGGGCGACGGCTCGGGCCTCGTCATCAATCTGATCGTAGGTCTGATCGGCGGTGTGCTGGGAGGCTGGATCTTCTCGTGGTTCGGGTGGGTACCCGTAGGCACGCTGGGCAGCTTCCTGACCTCGATTGCCGGAGCTGTCGTTCTGCTGTGGATCGTCTCGATGATCACCCGACGAAGAAAACATGTTGAACGGTAAAAAATCAAGACAATGAACGACACGAAGAACAGCTGGGAAAACCGGCAAACCGAAAAACAGTTCGGCGACAAACTCAACCAGGCCACCGACTGCAAGAACAAGACCGAACAGACCGCCGACAAGATGAAAAACGGCGTGGAAAACGCTGCCGACCGCATGGGCAACACGGCCCGCAAGGTAGGCGACAACATCAAGCAGGGCGCGGAAAAGACCGCCGACAAAATCGGCCAGGCTGTCGACAAGACCGCCGACCGCCTGCAGGGCAAAAAGAACTATTGACAGTTCCGGCCCGAAAACGAAGCGGAGACCCGACGCCGGGTCCCCGCTTCTGCTGAAAGGAGTTGAGCTGCCAGGACTCGAACCTGGAACGACAGAACCAAAATCTGCTGTGTTACCATTACACCACAGCTCAATCGCTGCTCGAAAGCAGTTGCAAAGGTAATCAAAAAAACGCAATATCCAAGAAACGCATCCGATAATCACGCACCCCCGAAATCCTGAACCATGCTTGCAACCCTCATCGCGATTTTCTGCGCGGGCTACCTGCTCATCGCGCTGGAACACAAAATCGGAATCAACAAATCGGCCGTGGCGCTGCTGATGTGCGGCGCACTGTGGGCCATATTCAGCCTGGCGGGCCACGACCCGCAAATCGGCGCGCAGCTGACCGCCCAGCTGGGCAGCACGTGCGAAATACTGGTCTATCTTATCGGCGCGATGACCATCGTGGACCTGATAGACACCCACGGCGGATTCAACGTCATCACGTCGCGCATCCGGACCCGCAGCAAACGACGGCTGCTGTGGCTGCTGGTGGTCATCACGTTCTTCATGTCGGCCGTGCTGGACAACATGACCACGGCCATCATCATGATCATGCTTCTGCGCCGGATTATCGACGACCGCCGCGAAAGGTGGATATTCGCCGCACTGATTGTGGCGGCGGCCAACAGCGGCGGCGCGTGGTCGCCCATCGGCGACGTGACGACGATCATGCTGTGGATGCGGGGCAACGTCACGGCCGGACCGCTGATGTACGGACTGCTGCTGCCGTCGCTGGTCTCGGTGGCGGTGCCGACGGCGATAGCGATGCGCTACGTAAGCCGGGGCGAAACGGCGGCGACGACGGAACCCGCAGCGGCGCCCCTGCCGCAAGGAGTGGACAGCCGCATGAGCCACACGATACTGGTGACGGGAGTAGCGGGACTGCTGTTCGTACCCGTCTTCAAGGAACTGACGGGACTGCCGCCCTACATGGGGATGATTATCGCCCTGGGCGCAAACTGGGCGCTGACCGAAATCCTCTACGACCGCAAACGCGACATGGAGGAATCCATCCAGAACCGCGTGTCGAAAGTAGTCAAGCACATCGACATGCCGACGATTCTGTTTTTCCTGGGAATTCTGATGGCGGTGGGAGTGCTTCAGAGCGCAGGCATCCTGACGGGGATGGCCCAATGGTTCGACAAGCACCTGCATGAACCCTACGCCATTGCAGGACTGATCGGCATCCTGTCGTCGGTCGTCGACAACGTACCGCTGGTAGCGGCCTGCATGGGCATGTACCCGGTGGCGGACGCCGCGACGGCAGCGGCGAGCGCCGACCCGGCATTCATGCAAGGGTTCGTAACCGACGGCCTATTCTGGCACCTGCTTTCGTACTGCGCCGGAGTGGGCGGCAGCCTGCTTATCATCGGCTCGGCGGCAGGCGTGGTGGCGATGGGACTTGAAAAAATCGAATTCGGATGGTACCTGCGCAAAATATCGCCGCTGGTACTGGCGGGCTACTTGGCGGGCATGCTGGCAATCTGGCTCCAGCACCTGGCAGGCCTGTAACCTACCGGACCTTGGCGAGGAAACGCGCGCGGTCGACGACGAAACGCACGTGGGTACCCTCGCCGATAAGCCCCTCGGCATCGCGGGCCCCGACGGTGAAGGTGATTTTCCGCTCGTCGACCTCCGTGACGACGGCCGAAGCGATGACCTCGGTACCGAGACCGGAGGGCTTGATATGGGTAACGTTCATTTCGGCGCCGACGGTGGTGGCCCCCTCGGGCAACGCCCCGGCGACTGCCAACATGGCGGCGTTCTCCATCAGCGCAACCATGGCGGGCGTGGCGAAAACAGGCATGTCGCCCGAACCCAGGGCGGCGGCGGTATTCTGCGGCGTCACCGTCGTGCGGCTGACGGCCGTAAGTCCTTTTTCCAACATGATGATTTCCGTATTGGGAACGAATTGATTATTTTTGCATGGACCGGCCCGCGCCGCCGAAGATGCACGGCGCGGACAGCCCGACAAAGATAACTAAATTTACGGACCATGAAAAAGCTGCTGCTGCTTTTGTGCGTGCTGTGCGCCGCGCAGCCGGAACTCCGGGCGCAAGGGGGCCGCGGCTATCTTTACCAGGAATGGACCGTGGAACAGGGCGACTCGACGCCGCTGATTCATGTGGTGCCCGTCCCCGTTTTCCAACGCCCGGCCGACCTGCGCCGCTACCGCCGGCTGGTCGACGCGGTGAAGAAAGTCTACCCGATAGCGAAAACCGCCCGGGCCAAGATGGCCGAAATGGAAGCCGAACTGCTGCGCCTGCCGACGAAAAAGGAACAGAAAGCCTACATCAAACAAGTCTACGACGAAATCAAGGACGAATACACGCCCGTACTGAAACACATGACCCGCACGCAAGGGCGCGTACTGCTGAAACTTATCGACCGCGAAACCAACCGCACGGCCTACGACGTACTGCGCGAATTCCGCGGCGGATTCGTGGCGGGATTCTGGCAGGGCATCTCGAAAATCTTCGGGCAGGACCTCAAGTCGGCCTACGACAAGGAGGGCGAAGACCGCATCATCGAACAGATCGTAGCCTACTACGAAGCGGGCCTGCTGTAAAGTCCGGAGCGGATTTGCAGGCGTACGATTTTCTGCTTACCTTTGAAGCCAAATTGGGAAAACCATGTTTGAAAACCTGACAGACAAACTCGAACGGTCGTTCAAGATACTCAAAGGCGAAGGCCGCATCACGGAAATCAACGTAGCGGAGACGCTCAAGGAAATCCGCCGTGCGCTCATCGACGCCGACGTGAACTACAAGGTAGCGAAGACCTTCACCGACACGGTGAAGCAAAAAGCGCTGGGTCAGAACGTACTGACGGTGGTGAAGCCGGGGCAGATGATGACCAAGATAGTCCGCGACGAACTGGCCCTGCTGATGGGCGGCACGGCGACGGACGTGAAGCTGGAAGGCACGCCTGCGGTGATACTGATTGCGGGGCTGCAAGGCTCGGGTAAAACGACTTTCTCGGGCAAGCTGGCGGCGTTGCTGAAGAACAAAAAAGGGCGTCAGGTACTGCTGGTTGCAGGCGACGTCTACCGCCCTGCGGCCATCGACCAACTGAAAGTGCTGGGCCAGCAAATCGGTGTGGAAGTCTACACGGAAGAAGGCAACAAAAACCCGGTCGAAATAGCGCAGAACGCCATCAAACACGCTCGGCAGAAAGGCCACAACGCGGTAATCGTCGACACGGCGGGCCGCTTGGCGGTGGACGAGGCGATGATGGAAGAGATAACGGCCATCAAGGCGGCGGTGAACCCCTCGGAGACGCTGTTCGTAGTAGATGCGATGACGGGCCAGGACGCTGTGAACACGGCCAAGGAATTCAACGACCGGCTGGATTTCGACGGCGTGGTACTGACCAAGCTGGACGGCGACACGCGCGGCGGTGCGGCGATTTCGATCCGCTCGGTGGTGGACAAACCGCTGAAATTCATATCGAGCGGCGAGAAGATGGACGCCCTGCAAGTATTCCACCCGGAACGCATGGCCGACCGCATCCTGGGCATGGGCGACGTGGTGTCGCTGGTAGAACGCGCGCAGGAACAATTCGACGAAGAAGAAGCCCGGAGACTGAAGAAGAAAATCGTCAAGAACCAATTCGACTTCAACGACTTCATCGCCCAAATCCAACAGGTGAAGAAGATGGGCAATCTGAAAGACATAGCCTCGATGCTGCCGGGCATGGGCAAGGCACTCAAGGACATAGACATACCGGACGACGTATTCAAACAGACCGAGGCGATCATCGGCTCGATGACCCCGGCCGAACGAGCACAGCCCGAAATCATCAATGCCCGCCGCCGCGAACGCATAGCCAAGGGCAGCGGCACGACGATGGCCGATGTGAACCGGCTGATGAAACAATTCGAGCAGACGCGCAAGATGATGAAGACCGTGGCGGGCGGCAACCTGCGGATGCCCAAATTCCCGGGCGGGATGATGCGGAGGTAAACGACCGGACCGACAAGACGAGCGGCTTTTCCTGTTGCAGGAAAAGCCGCTTATTTACTACTTTATAGAATCTAAAAAAAGTTTCTATAATTGAATTAGTTGTAACCAAAACATTGTCCAGTAGAAGGATACCATTGATATCTCGGATATCCCGCTCTTTTTGCCATTGCTTCTGCTTCCGATTGAGTTGAAGCAATACCAACATAGGTACCACCACTTTGCGATTGCTGGTATGTTTGAGCAGCTTGTCTCACATATGAAAAATTTTCCGGACTAATCGAGCCACAAGAAGTCAGCAAAGCAGATACGGCCAAAATGATTGTTAAGAATAAAGCTTTCATAAATTACCATCTTACGGGTGTTTGTTGAGGAAGCGTTGCATTTTTATCCTCCACACATCGAATATCCTTATAAGATATTTCCTCTCCGCGCGAATTTCCTTGTGAATTGGAACGAGAATGAGAGGCATTTCCTCCTATAGACGCACTTCCGATAGATGCGGACGCAGAACCCGAAAAAGAATTTGAGTTAGAATTACTATAATTATTCTCTCTCGAATCCTTAACATTGACCTCTTTCCATGTCCCCAATTTCCCATTTTGAGTTGTACAGTCTTTGCCTATATCCTCTGCCGTCGGTTTGTACTGAGCATTAGCATCTATAGCACAAAAAATTCCAGCAAGTACGAATACACTAAAAATTACTTTTTTCATCTTTTTCTCTTTTTGCCGTGTCCCACAGCGATTTTTTAAGTTTGAGATAAACATATAAAAAACGTGGGACAAAACTTTATATCTGTCTCTGAGGTTCTCGACAACCTTTGGCACAAATACGAAAGTGAAGCCCACGCTGAACACGTGAGCATCAACTTCACTTCTTGTGCCATGTGAAACTGTCGAGATTTCAGAGACAAGATGCAAAATTAACGCTTTTTATATGTAGGTACCGGCGCTTTTAGTGCGTAGACGGTACGGAAAATTCAAATAGAATTCAAAAAAACAATCCCCGTTATACTACATAGGCAAATTGGTTTGAGGTTAATTTGGTACAAAGATAGGAAAAATCCGCAGAAAATAACTACCTTTGGAAGATAAAAACGCGAGATAAGGAAATGCACAAATCGGGCTTCGTAAACATCATCGGGAATCCGAACGTAGGGAAATCGACACTGATGAACGCGCTGGTGGGCGAAAAACTCTCGATCATCACCTCGAAAGCGCAGACGACGCGCCACCGCATCATGGGCATCGTCTCGGGCGACGACTTCCAAATCGTCTACTCGGACACGCCGGGAATTCTGAAACCGAGCTACAAACTACAGGAGTCGATGATGAAATTCGTGACGGGAGCCCTGACCGACGCCGACGTGATTCTGTATGTGACGGACACGGTGGAACAAGGCGACCGCTCGGAAGAAATCGTAGGCAAAATAGCGCGGAGCGGGATACCGACCATCGTAGTGGTGAACAAGATAGACCTCACGACGCCCGAAGCGCTGGAAGCGCTGGTCGAAAAATGGCACGCGGCACTGCCCGAAGCGCAGATAGTCCCGGCGTCGGCCAAGGAACGATTCAACATCGAAGGACTTTTCAAGACGATATTGGACCGGCTGCCCGAAGGCCTGGCGTTTTATCCGAAAGATACGCTGACGGACAAGACCCTGCGCTTCTTCGCGTCGGAAATAATCCGCGAAAAAATCCTGCGCAACTACGACAAGGAAATCCCCTACTGCTGCGAAATCGAAATCGACAGCTACAAGGAAGAACCGGCCATCGACCGCATAGCGGCGACGATTTATGTGTCGCGCGAATCGCAGAAAGGGATACTTATCGGCCACAAGGGCGAAAAACTCAAGCGCGTAGGGCAGGCGGCGCGCGAAGACCTGGAACAATTCTTAGAGAAGAAAGTATTCCTGCAACTGTTCGTCAAGGTGAACGACGACTGGCGCAACAACCCGCGCCAACTGCGCCGCTTCGGGTACGAACAGGAATAATTCATAATTAAAAATTGGCCGATGACCGGCAGGGAAATAAAACGCCGGAAAAACACGTTGTACGAACAAGATGCGGAAAATCATCACATTCATCATGCTGGGCACGGCGCTGCTGAGCGGCCTGCGGGCCCGGGCGCAGTACAATCGGGAGTATTTTTTCTGGATGGGCCAGCGCTGCATGATGGACAACAACTACCGCGAAGCCATCCGCACGCTCAACACCCTGCTGCGGTTCGATGAAGACGCCTACGAAGGCTACTTCCTGCGCGGAATAGCGAAGTACAACCTGGACGACCTGATAGGCGCCGAAGCGGACTTTACGACGGCCATTGCCAAAAACCCGGTCTACACCCAAGCCTACACCTATCGTGCGGTGACGCGCTCGCGACTGGGCAACTACGACGACGCGCTGCAAGATTTCCGCGAAGCCATCGACCTGCGGCCCGACCTGCCGGGACCCTATTACAGCCGGGGCGTGACGCGCCTGCTGAACCAACAATTCACCGAAGCCATCGAAGACTTCGACAAATTCATCCGCCAGGAAAACAAGGTGGCCGACGCCTTCATCTGCCGGGGACTGAGCTACCTGCATCTGAAAGACACGCTGCGTGCCTACGAAAATTTCGACACGGCGATCCGCACCAACCGCGAAAACCCCAACGGCTACAACCAACGCGGCGACCTCTACATGCACCAACGCCGCTACCGGGAAGCGGAAGCCGACTTCGACAAAGCCATTGCCTGCGACTCGGCCTACCTGCTCTCCTACTTCAACCGTGCGCTGGTCTACTCGTCGACGAACCGTCCGACGCAGGCGCTGGCCGACTTCGACAAAGTAATCGAACTCGACACGCTCAACTCGCTGGCCTACTTCAACCGGGCGATGCTGCGCGCGCAGGTGGGCGACTACAACCGAGCGCTGGAAGACTACGACCGGGTAGCGGCCTACTCGCCGAACAACGTACTGGTCTACTACAACCGTGCGGGGGTCCACACCCAATTGGGCGAAATCGAAAAAGCGGTCGAAGACTACACCTCGGCCATCCGGCTCTACCCGGACTTCGCGAACGCCTACATCTACCGCGGCCGCCTGCGCGAACTGCTGCGCGACCCCAAGGGAGCCCGCGCCGACCGCAACACGGCGCAACGCAAGATAGCGGAATACCGCACGCGCCTGAACGACAGCACCTACTCGATATACGCCGACACGACGCAGCGCTTCGACCGCCTGCTGTCGTTCGACACCCGGCCGGCCGGCGCCGACTTCGACAAGATGGCGGGCCGCACGGGCGTCCGCGACGAAATGCGCCTGCTGCCGCTGTTCAAATTCACGCTGATGCGCCCCGACACGCTGCCCAAACCCGCACGCCACCACCAGCAACGGGTCGAAGACTTCCGCCGCAGCATCGGCAACCCCTATCTGGTGCTCTCGTGCCGTGTGAGCGACCTGCACCCCGACACGCTGCTGCTGCTCGACAAACGCTGCACGGAACGGCTGAAGACGGCCGACCCGACGTGGAAAGACTACTTTGAACGCGGCGTGACCCAATCGCAGATCAAACAATACACCAACTCGGTGAACACCTACTCGTCGGCCATCGAGATGAACCCGACCAACCCGTTCCTCTATCTGAACCGCTCGACGACACGGGCCGAAATGATCGACTTCATATCGTCGATAGACAACTCGTACCAACGCATCACGATAGACGCGGACCCGGCGAACCGGCTGAACAGCAACCCGAAACGCACTTACAGCTACGACGAGGCGATAGCCGACCTGAACAAGGCGGTCAAACTCTACCCCGAATTCGCCCACGCCTACTACAACCGGGCGAACCTGCGGGCCCTGTCGGGCAACCTGCCGGAAGCGTTCGAGGACTACACCAAAGCCATCGGATTGAACCCGTGGTTCGCGGAAGCCTACTACAACCGCGGAATCGTCCAGCTCTACATGAAAGACACGCGCAAAGGGTGTCTGGACCTCTCGAAAGCGGGCGAATTGGGCATCGAAGAAGCCTACGAAATACTCAAACGCCATGCACCCCATGCAAAGAACTAACATCCAAAAAGATAACAAATGACAGCAACAATCCAACGCAAACTCAACGATTCGGCGGCAGCACGCTGGACGGCGCTGATACTGATCGCGTCGATGATGTTCTTCGGCTACATGTTCGTGGACGTGATGTCGCCGCTCAAATCGCTGGTCGAAACGGCCCGCGGCTGGGACAGTTCGACGTTCGGCACCTATGCGGCGTCGGAGTACTTCCTGAACGTATTCGTATTTTTCCTGATATTTGCGGGCATCATCCTCGACAAGATGGGCATCCGCTTCACGGGCCTGCTGTCGGCGGGACTGATGGTGCTGGGCGCGACGGTCAAGTTCGTGGGCATCACGGACTGGTTCCAGACGACGCAGCTCTGCGGCTGGCTCGACAGCTGGTGGACCTCGTTCCCGGGCAGCGCGAAGATGGCCTCGCTGGGCTTCATGATTTTCGGCTGCGGATGCGAAATGGCGGGCACGACCGTCTCGAAAGCCATAGCCAAATGGTTCCAGGGCAAGGAAATGGCGCTGGCGATGGGCCTTGAAATGGCCATCGCGCGGCTGGGCGTCTTTGCGGTGATGTGGCTGGCCCCGATGATCTCGAACAAATTCGACCAATCCATCGTGGCCCCGGTAGGCTTCTGCACGGCGCTGCTTGTCATCGGCATGCTGTGCTACGCAGTATTCGTCGTGATGGACAAGCAACTGGACAAACAGCTGATAGCGGCCGGGGAACTGAAAGAAGAAAAATCGTCGGACGAAGAATTCCACATTTCGGACCTCGGACAGATATTTTCGAGCAAGATGTTCTGGCTGGTGGCCCTGCTGTGCGTACTCTACTACTCGGCGATATTCCCGTTCCAGCGCTATGCCCCGAACTACCTGGAGGTGACGCTGGGCGTGGACGCCGAATCGGCCGCGCGGCTGTTCAGCTGCTTCCCGATACTGGCGATGATTCTGACGCCGTTCCTGGGGGCGCTGCTGGACTTCCGCGGCAAGGGGGCGACGATGCTGATGATAGGCGCCATCATCATGACGGGCTGCCACCTGTGCTTTGCGTTCCTGCTGCCGCTCTTCCCGTCGCAATGGCTGGCGCTGACGCTGGTGGTGACGCTCGGCGTATCGTTCTCGCTGGTACCGGCGGCGCTGTGGCCGAGCGTACCGAAAATCATCGACGAAAAGATACTGGGCTCGGCCTACTGCCTGATATTCTGGATACAGAACATCGGCCTGTGTCTGGTGCCGCTGCTCATCGGCAAGGTACTCGACGCGACGGGCGGCTACACGACGCCGATGATGATTTTCTCGTCGTTCGGGGTACTGGCGTTCATATTCAGCTTCTATCTGAAACTCGAAGACCGGAAGAAAGGCTACGGTCTGGAACTGCCCAACATCAAGAAATAAACGGGGCGGACAAAAACGAGCCGGGAACTTTGCAGAAAGGTTCCCGGCTTTTTCGTAACGGCTTGCTTAGCGGCTACCGCACCATATTATAAAGCTCGGCAATGCGGCTGCACATCTCCTCCCACGAAAAACGGCGCCGCTCCTCGATGCAATTCTCGCGGAACCGCTCCAAGACCCCGGGTGCGTAGATACGCTCGATAGCGTCGGCCACCCCCTCGGCCGAGGGCGGGCAGACGCAGCCCACCCGACCGTCGGGCACGATTTCGGCGAGCCCGCCGACGTTCGTGACAATCATGGGCGTACAGAACTGGTAAGCAATCTGCGTGACGCCGCTCTGCGTAGCAGTCTTGTAAGGCTGGACGACGCAATCGGCCGCCGAAAAATAGTATTTCACCTCGGCGTCGGGAATGAAACGGTCGTGGAGGATGACCTCGTCCTGCAATCCGAGCGCGGCAATCTGCTTCAAATAAGGCTCGGGCGAAGTATAGAACTCTCCGGCGACAATCAGCTTCCTGCCGCCGATGCGCCCCTCGCGCCGAAGCCGGGCCCACGCATCCAACAACAAATCCAACCCCTTGTAATCGCGGATGAGCCCAAAAAAGAGGGCATAACCCACGGCCGGGTCGAGCCCCAACCTCACACAAGCCTCGCGGCGGTCGACGCGGCCGCCGAAATGCTCGAACAACGGATGGGGCGAAAAGAGCGCCGGAGCGTCGGTATAGGCCGCGAGCTCGCGGCGGACCTGCTCGGACATGTAAACGAACCCGTCGACGGACCGGAGGAAGAAGCGGTTGAACGGCTTGTCGACCGCATGATGCTCGTGGGGCTCGACGTTGTCGATCTGACACAAGACTTTCGTATGGCCGTTGCCGCGTGCGATTCGGGCGATGGTACCGAAACACGGCGCCATGAAAGGCGTCCAATACTTCAACAGGACGAAATCGGGCCGCTCGCGCCGCAGCTGCCGCCCGACCCGCCACCAACTGAAAGGACTGACCGTACTGACGCACCGGACGATGGACAAATCGCCGGGCGGCGGAGTGTCGACCGTCTGGCTTTTACCGGGAAAAAGCAGGGAGGGATATTGCAGGGTGAAGGTGCGGACCGACACCTCGTCGCCCCGCCGCCGGAACGTCCGGGCCATGGTCTCCATGATGGAAGCCAACCCGCCCCGGTAAGGATGGGCAGGGCCAAGAATCGTGATTTTCATAGCGAATGCTTGCTTACTCTATGACAAAGATAACGCAAGGCGAGGGCAATGCCAAATAAATTTGGATGCGGCCGCACTGAAAACAAAAACGGAACCTCCCGAAGGAAGCTCCGCGACGAAACGGGCAGCCGGCGCTACTCGTCGTGGGAATGGTGGTGCAGGGCGCGGGCGGTGTGCTTGCTGCCGGCGGCGGACTGGAGCGCCAGGTACTCCTCGCCGTAATCGGTGAGGTTCTGCAACTCGGTGCGGAACGTATCGAGGTGCTGCTCCTCCTCGACGATGATGTCCTGGAACATCTTGTGAGTGACGGCATCGTTGTGCTCGGCGGCGATACGCGAAGCCTGGTTGTAACTGTCGATGGTACTCTCCTCCAACTGCACGGCGAACTGAAGCATCTCCTTGACGTCGGTAATCTGCCGGGTGCGGAACGCAGCGTTCATGTCGACGTCGCCTTCGAGAAAGAGAATACGGTCGGAAAACTCCTCGATATGCCGCATCTCGGCAATCGAAATCTCGCGCATGATACGCGACAGATACCGGTAACGGGCATCCTCGAACCGGGTGTGGAAATACATGTACTGGAGCGACGTGGCGATCTCCTTGCCCACGGCGTCGTTCAACAGGTCGATGCTGACCTTGTACTTGGTCTTGACTTCGGTGGTTTCCATAAGTATGAAAAAGGTTTTGCAGCGACGCTGCAAAACCCGTTCCATGTATCTGACTGAGCGACGACTATTTCCACTCGACGGCGGCCCGCACGGCCACGGCCCCTTCGCCGCTGCCGATCTCGAACAAGGCCCCCTCGTCGCGGAACTCGGCCCCGACGGTCAAAGTCTGCCCGAGACGGCACTCCCTGAGGAAATGGACGTCGAGCCGCACGGGAGCTTCGGAAGTGAGCCTTTCGACGGGCAGCATGTCGAGCATCATCTCGATGTAACGCATGGTATTGACATGGCGGTTGAAGTCGATGTCGCTGTAAACGACCTTGTGCTCGCACACGACCGACGGCTCGACGGCCCGGATTTTACGCGGCATGGCGGCCGGGGGCGGGACGTCGACGATGGCATCGGCATGGGCGTCGCCTACCCACGAAAGGTCGACCGCGGCGCGGGAAGCCAAGTCGATCATGGCCCACTGCGAAACGGCGCGCCCGAACTCGTGCCCCTCGGCGTCGGAGAGAACGAAATTACGCGTGGAAAGCACACGCCCGTAATCGCTGATCCACGTGGCGACGGTGTAATCGGCGTACTGCGCGGGGCGGCTGTCGAACTCGAACGCGATACGCGAAAGGACCCACGAATGGTTGTCGGCATTCAGGGCATCGACGCCGAAACCCTTGCCGTGGGCATCGGTGCCCGCGGTATTGAGCACGGCGGAACCTAACGCGGGAATAGTCGCCCGCAAGGTGAAATCGACCTCCTGCGGCTCGATACGATAAGAATAGAGAGACTTCTGTGCCTGCATGACTTTGCGGGAATAAGGATATACAAAGGTAGTGTTTTTTTCGTAACTTAGCGGCAGAAAACCCTCCCTTAAACAAATGCTTATGGAACTTCTGGAACCCAAGAAACTCAACTTTGCGGAGACACTCAACGATGCGCTGACCATCGGAGTGAAGAACGCCCCGTCGATTATGGCGGCCGTGGCGCTGTGGCTGGTGACGATATGGATACCCTATCTGAACGTAGGCACCACCATCGCCATTACGCTGCTGCCTGCGGAACTAGCCAAAGGCAACGTCATCAACCCGCTGGGAATCTTCGACAGCAAATACCGCCGCTGCATGGGCGAATTTCTGCTGACCTCGATACTGCAAATCATGGGCATCTATGCGGCGATGCTGTTCCTGTTCATCCCGGGCATCGTACTGGCCCTGTCGTGGTCGCTGGCCTACTACTATCTGCTGGAAAAAGGCAAAAACCCCATCGAAGCGCTCCGCGCGTCGAACACAGCGACCTACGGCAGCAAATGGACGATGTTCTTCATCAGTCTGATATTCGGCACAGCGGCGGTGATTGCAACCGGAATATGCGGGGCCGTCTGCGGAGCGATAGGCGTGAAAATCATCACGATTCTTGTGATGCTGGCCGTGGTGATACTGATCGCCTCGATCTCGATGGCGCTGAAAGCCTCGTACTGGCGCCAGCTGAAAGACAACGCCGAATGACGGAACCGGTCTCGGGACTAACGAAGACGGTCGTCCGACCGTCTTTTTTTATGACTGCGAAACCTATTTTATCGAAAAACGATAAATATTATTTGTTTTTCAGAAATAAATCGTATCTTTGCTGTCGAAGGGTCCGCACGCGGACCGCAGAACCAAAACACACGGAACATGCAGAACAAGAAACCGTTCCTGCAACGCCTGCTGGCCATCTACATAGCGTTCTTCATTGCGCTGACGGCGGGGCTTGCGCTGGAATTCCTGCCCGGATTCAACCGGGGCTACGCCGACGGTGACGAAATAGGCATGAACCTGGCCCGCAACTGGGGCTCGGGAACGCCGCGGCTTATCTACATGCTTGAAAACATTACTATTGACGAAAGCCCCGAAAACGTCCTTGCCCTGCCGGAAAACCCGAACGTGAAAATCGACACGAAAATCCGCAAAATCGGGCTTGTAGTGGAACAGGAAGCACCCGGGACGTCGATAATAGGGCTGGCTTTCCGCTCGCTGGGCGGCAGCGGCTGGATTTATGTCTCGGTGATGCTGACCCTGCTGGCCTATCTGACGATAATCGCGCTGATGTTCCTGATTATAAACTCCGTACGCCGCTCGATCCGCGAAGAACGCACGCTGGACAAACGCAACGTATGGTACCTGCGTGCCATCGGCGGACTGGCCATAGCGACGGAACTGATGGACGGACTGGTCGTGTGGACGATGAACCGCCGGGCGGCCGAACTGCTGGCGGGAAGCCAGTACACCGTCGACACGGCGTTCCATCTCTCCTACTCGACGATCATCATCGGCATCCTGATAATCTTCGCGGCGGAAGTGTTCGCCATCGGGCAGAACCTGAGCGAAGAACAGAAACTAACCATCTGAACGACCATGACAATCCGTATGGCTATGAAAGGGGGGGGGAAATGGCTATAATCATCAACATCGACGTGATGATGGCGCGCCGCAAGATTTCGCTCGGCGAACTGGCCGAACGCGTGGAAATCACCCCGGCGAACCTCTCGATTCTCAAGAACGGCAAGGCCAAGGCGATCCGCTTCTCGACCCTCGAAGCGATCTGCCGCGAACTGGACTGCCAACCGGGCGACATCATCGAATACCGCCCGGAAGAACCTGCAACGAAACAATCTTCCTAAAAAAAGAAAAGAGTATGAAGAAAAAACTGATGTTCCTGCTGCTTGCGGTGCTCACCGCGGGAAGCATGGCGGCCCAACCGGGCATGATGGCACCGATTCCGGCCGACGAAGCGGTGCGCACGGGCAAGCTGGAAAACGGCATGACCTACTACATCCGCCACAACGAAAAACCGAAGGGACAGGCAGACTTCTACATTCTGCATGACGTAGGCGCCATTCAGGAAAACGACGACCAGCAAGGTCTGGCCCACTTCCTCGAACACATGGCGTTCAACGGCACGAAGAACCTGCCGGGCAAGATGCTGACGGAATACCTGGAGACCGTGGGTGTGAAATTCGGCTACAACCTGAACGCCGCGACGGGCTGGGACCACACGACCTACCAAATCAAGGACGTGCCGACGGCCCGCGAAGGAGTGATCGACTCGGCACTGCTGATTCTGCACGACTGGTCGCACTTCATTGCACTCGAAGGCGACGAAATCGACGCGGAACGCGGCGTAATCTGCGAAGAACTCCGCACGCGCGACGGTGCCCAATGGCGCTCGATGATGGCGATGATCAAGGCGCTGGGCAAAGGCTCGAAATACGAACACCGCAATCTGATCGGCTATCTGGACTATCTGAAGAGCTTCGACCACCAGGCGCTGCGCGACTTCTACCACCAATGGTACCGCCCGGACTACCAGGCAGTCATCGTAGTGGGCGACGTGGATGTGGACGCCGTCGAAGCCAAGGTGAAGAAACTCATGAGCGACATACCGGCTCCGGAAGCGAACGCTTCGCACAAGGAGAAAATCACGGTACCGGACAACGAAGCACCCATCGTGAGCATCACGACCGACCCGGAAATGCAAGGCTCGCGCATCCAGCTGTTCATCAAGCGCGAAGCCCTGCCCAAGGAACTCAACAACACGGTGCAGGCCGAAATGCTCGACGTAGCGCAGGCCTACATGTCGTCGATGACCAACGCGCGGCTGCAAGAAATCGCGATGAAACCCGACGCGCCGTTCCTTGGCGGCGGCATGAGCGCAGGCGACATCCTGGGCGTAATCCCGACGATGAACGTGACAGTGTTCGTGGTGATGACGCAGGACGGCAAACTGCCCGAAGGCTTCGAGGCCATCTACGGCGAAATGGAGAAAGTGCGCCGCTTCGGCTTCACGCAAGGCGAATTCGAGCGCGCACAGAACAACCTGCTGCGCAGCGCGGAACGCAAGTACACGAACCGCAACGACCGCACGAACGCGGAATATGTGGACGTCTACCTGGACAACTTCAGCAAGAACACGCCGATGCCTGCGGCCGAGACCGAATGGCAGATCGACAGCATGCTGCTGAAATCCATCGACGTAAATGCGGTGAACGCGATAGCACAGCACCTCATAACGCCGGCGAACCAAGTAATCGTCATCACGGCCCCGGAAAAAGAAGGTCTTGAGACCCCGACCGAAGCCGAGATACTGGCCATCCGCGACCGGGTGACGGACTCGGAACTGGAAGCCTACGAAGACACGGCCGTGAAAGAACCGCTGCTGCCCGCAGGCACCAAGCTGAAAGGCTCGCCGGTGAAGAAAACGGTTGAAGACGCGGCCTACGGCACGACGGAATGGACGCTGAAGAACGGAGTGAAGATTGTGGTGAAACCCACGACCTACAAAGCCGACGAAGTACGCATGAACGCGGTATCGGAAGGCGGTCTTTCGCTGCTGACCGACGCAGAACTGCCGATGGCCGAATGGCTGCCCGTCTATGTCTCGATGATGGGAACGGGCAAATTCTCGGCCTCGGACCTGCGCAAACAACTGGCAGGCATCTCGGCGTCGGTGGAACTCGGCGTAGACAACTACCAGACCCAAATCAACGGAGTGTGCTCGCCGAAAGACATCGAGACGATGCTCCAACTGCTCTATCTGAACTTCGTACAACCGCGCTACGACGAGACGGACTACGCGACGCTGATGAAGATGCTGCGCTCGCAGCTGGAAAATGCGGAATCGAACCCCGACTTCGTCATGGAAAAACGCTACTTAGACGCAGCCTACGGCAACAACCCCCGCCGCCGGATGACGACCGTGGAAGTAATGGACGGCTTCGAGTTCGGGATGCTGCCCGTGATTCATGACAAACTCTACGCGGGCGCCAACAACTTCACATTCACGTTTGTGGGCAACATAGACCCTGCGACGCTGAAACCGCTGGCCGAGAAATACATCGGCTCGCTGCCCGTGACGAAGACGAAAGCCGAAGCCATCGACGACCACAGCGCCCCGGTCAAGGGCGAAGTGACCGAAGACTTCCGCGCGCCGATGCAGCAGCCCAAGGTATCGGTACACTACCTCTTCTCGGGCGAGATGCCCTACACGTTCAAGAACCGGCTGGCGCTGACGTTCCTGACGCAGGCGCTCGACGCCCGCTACTTAGTTTCGATCCGCGAGGAAAAGGGCGGCACCTACGGCGTACAAGTCTACGGCGGCACCGAATACCTGCCCAACGAGACCTACAAACTGAACATCGCATTCGACACCAACGAAGAGATGGCGGACGAACTGCTGGGAATCGTGATGGCGGAAATCGAGAAGATAGCGGCCGAAGGCCCGCTGACCGAAGACGTCGAGAAGACCCGCGAATTCATGCTCAAGAGCTGGAAGAACAGCCTTGAACAGAACCACCAATGGATGCGCTACATCCGCGCGAAGTACACTTCGGGCGAAGACTATCTGGCCGGCTACGAAAAGGCGCTGCGCGAACTGACCAACGCCGACATACAAGCCCTGGCGAAGAAGATACTCAGCGATGGCAACCTTGTGAAGGTAGTCATGCGCCCGGAACAGGCCGAATAACGAACATACACGGCTAAAAAGAGACGTGGGGGGGGGGGGGGGGGGGGG